>CAWBQC010000021.1:0-52347 GCA_963790845.1 uncultured Actinomycetes bacterium
CGGAATCGTCGTGGGCCACGGCGGAGGCGGCCCCGGCTATGCGGCGGCAGTCTTCGCGGTCCCCGAGGTCGACGCCGTCGCGATCGTCCTCGCGGCTGACGAGCGGTACCCGGCGCAGCAGACAGCGCTCGAGCTGCTCACGCGGGCAGTGCGCTGAGCCAGGCGCGATCTCCTCGGACCGCGCCCTTGACGAGGAGGCCGGCGAGGAGGAGAGTCGCCTCGTACTCGTCCGCTTCCGAGGAGGAGGCATGCACACAGTCATTCGGAGGTACGAGGGCGCCGAGGACAGCCACCGAGGTGGCTCGGCGTGCGGTCGAGGAGTTCGCGACCGCTGCTCCGCGAGCGGCCGGGGTTCCAGGGCTACTGCGCGTCGATGCCGGGGACGGCGTCCTCGCGACGATCAGCGTCTTCGAGACGGAGGAAGCGGCCGCTCGAGTCGACGAGCGCTGCCGCGGCGGGCTGGGTGCGCGAGAACCTGCCCGAGCTCGCTCGAATCCCGCCGCAGGTGACCGTCGGGAGCGACGACCGGCGTGATGGGACGGGGTGCCCGCCTGACGAGCTCCAGCCGCGTGGCTGCCCCGTCCGGGCATCCGGCGGGGCAGCTACAGTCCCGCCGAGCACGAACCCCTTTAACCCGGTCCAGCGAGGCCGGAAAGGAGTCGGATGAACACGCACGCCCCCGTACAGGGCAGAACTCCTCCTCGACGCCGACGGGCTCGGCAGGACCCTTTCGAGAATCGCCCACGAGATCATCGAGGGCAACCCGGAGCTCGACGACCTCGCGCTCGTCGGGATCCAGACCCGCGGCGTCCCGCTCGCGCGGCGGCTCGCGCGCCTGATCGCCGAGCGCGCCGGAGTCGAGCCCGCGCTCGGCGCCGTCGACATCACCTTCTACCGCGACGACGTCACGGTCCGCGGCGGCGAGGCGCCGCTCGCAGCGCAGCCGCTCGTGCGCGCGACGCAGCTCGACTTCCCGCTCGACGGGCGGACGGTCGTGCTCGTCGACGACGTCCTCTACACCGGCCGCACGATCCGCGCCGCGATCGAGGCGCTGTTCGACTACGGCCGGCCCGCGCGCGTCCAGCTCGCCGTGCTCGTCGACCGCGGCCACCGCGAGCTGCCGATCCGCCCCGACTACGTCGGCAAGAACCTGCCGACCGCGCGCGGCGAGCGGATCCAGGTGCAGCTCGTCGAGGTGGACGAGCTCGACGCCGTCCTGCTCGTCGCGAGCCCAGAGGAGGAGGGCAGATGATCCGCCTCGTGACCGACGACCTGAGGCCGCCGGGGGATCCCGCCGAAGCGGCACCTCCTCTCGGTCGGCGACCTGACGCGCGACGACGTCGAGCGCCTGCTCGGCACGGCGCGCACCTTCGAGAACTCGCTCGAGCGGCACGTGAAGAAGCTGCCGACGCTCAAGGGGCACCTGATCGTCAACCTCTTCTACGAGTCCTCGACCCGCACCTCGTCCTCCTTCGAGCTCGCCGCGAAGCGGCTCTCGGCCGACACGCTCACCGTCAAGTCGGTCGGCTCCTCGGTGGACAAGGGCGAGTCGCTCAAGGACACCGCGCTCACGCTCGGCGCCTACGACCCCGACGTGATCGTGATCCGCCACCCGCAGATCGGGGCGCCGCAGCTCGTCGCGCGGGTCACGGACGCCCACGTCGTCAACGCCGGCGACGGCAAGCACCAGCACCCGACGCAGGCGCTGCTCGACCTCTACACGCTGCGGGAGGAGTTCGGCCGGCTCGAAGGGCTCCACGTCGCGATCGTCGGCGACGTCCTCCACTCGCGCGTCGCGCGCTCGCTGCTGCAGGCGTTCGCGCTCGTCGGCGATCCGGGCGACGCTCGTCGGCCCGCCGGCGCTGCTGCCGCGCGAGCTGCCGGCGGAGGCGACGACGGACATCGAGGCGATCCGCGACGCGGACGTCGTCTACGTCCTCCGGATGCAGAACGAGCGGATGGAGGCGGGCGCGAACTTCGTCCCGAGCCTCCGCGAGTACACGGCGCGCTGGGGCATCACGCCCGAGCGGCTGCGGCCGGGGCAGAAGGTCATGCACCCCGGGCCGATGAACCGCGGCGTCGAGATCGACCCGCAGCGTCGCCGACTCGCCCGACTCGCTGATCACGAGGCAGGTCCGCTCGGGGCTCGTCGTGCGGATGGCCGTCCTCTACGACGTCCTCACCGGCGGCCCGGTCGGCGTGCAGGCGCTCGCCGCGGCGGAGGTGGCGTGATGCTCTGGCAGAAGGAGCTTCCGGACGCCGATCTCGTCATCCGCGGCGCCCGCGTGCTCGATCCCGCCGAGGGGATCGACGCGCGGCTCGAGGTGCGGATCGACGGCGGCACGATCGCCGAGGTCGCGGAGCAGGTCGACGCGAACGAGCACCGCGTCGTCGAGGCGGACGGGCTCGTGCTCGCGCCGGCCTTCGTCGACCCGCACGTCCACCTGCGCACGCCCGGCCGCGAGGACGAGGAGACGGTCGCGAGCGGCACGGCGGCCGCGGCGGCCGGCGGCTACTGCGCGATCCTCGCGATGCCGAACACCGATCCGGTCGTCGACTCCGCGGCGACGCTCGGCGCGCTCGTCGAGGCGGCGCGCGCGCGAGGCCGAGGTGCCGGTCGGCTTCCTCGCCGCGATCACGCGCGGCCAGCGCGGGGAGGAGCTGACCGAGATGGGCGAGCTCGCCGACACCGGCGCGGTCGCCTTCTCCGACGACGGCATGCCGGTCGCCTCCGCCGGCCTGATGCGGCGCGCGCTCCAGTACGCCTCGATCACCGACCGGCCGCTCGCGCTCCACTGCGAGGAGCCGACGCTCTCGCACGGCGGCCACGTCCACGAGGGACGCGTCGCCGCCGAGCTCGGCTTCGCCGGCTACCCGTCGGTCGCCGAGTCGGTCGCGGTCGAGCGCGATCTCGCGCTCGCCGGCTACGAGAGCGGCCGCGTCCACGTCCTCCACCTCTCGGCGGCCGAGTCGGTCGACGCGCTGCGCCGCGCGCGCGAGGCCGGCGTCGCGGCGAGCGGCGAGGCGACGCCGCACCACCTCGTCCTCACCGACGACGCGGTGCGCTCGCTCGACCCGAACGTGAAGATGAACCCGCCGCTGCGCGCCGAGCAGGACCGGGTCGCGCTGCTCGAGGCGGTGCGGGACGGGACGATCGAGGCGATCGCGACCGACCATGCGCCGCACGCCGCGCACGAGAAGGAGGTGCCGTTCGAGGCGGCGCCGTTCGGCGTCACCGGCCTCGAGACCGCGTTCGCCTCGCTCTACACGCACCTCGTCGAGCCCGGCCTGCTGCCGCTCGAGACGCTGCTCGAGCGCATGTCGGCGGGTCCGGCGCGGATCTTCGGCCTCGACCGGCCGCGGGTCGCGGCGGGCGCGCGCGCGAACCTCGTCCTGCTCGACCTCGAGCGGGAGTGGACGGTCGGCGAGCAGCCGTTCCGCTCGCGCTCCGGCAACTCCTGGCTGCTCGGCTCGACGCTGAAGGGAGCCGTGCGGATGACGCTCGCCGGCGGGGCGGTGGCGTTCGAATGAGCTACCTCGCGCTCGCCGACGGCACGGTCTGGCACGGCGAGTCGGTCGGCGCCGAGGGCCACGCGCTCGGGGAGGCCGTCTTCACGACCGGCATGTCCGGCTACCAGGAGGCGGTCACCGATCCGAGCTTCGAGGACCAGCTCATCTGCTTCACCGCGCCGATGGTCGGCAACTACGGGGTCGCCGAGGAGCGGAGCGAATCGGCCCGGGCGCACGCGCGCGCCGTGCTCATGCGCGAGGCGCGCGGGCCGGAATGGACGGACTGGCTGCGCGAGCGCGGCATCGTGGCGCTCACGGGGATCGACACGCGGAGCCTCGTCCTCCATCTCCGCGACGCGGGCTCGGCGCCCGCCATCGCCGTCGCGTCCGACCTCGCGGTCGAGGAGGCGATCGAGCTCGCGGCGCAGCAGCCGTCGATGCTCGGCCGCGCGCTCGTCGAGGACGTCTCGACGGACGAGCCGTACGTCTACGCGGAGAAGGGCCGCGTGCGGATCGGCGTCGTGGACTACGGGGTCAAGAACTCGGTCCTGCGCCGGCTCGCGAAGGCCGGCGCGGCGGTGACCGTCCATCCCCACGACACGGACGCGGACGAGCTTGCGGGCTACGACGGCGTCCTCCTCTCGCCTGGCCCCGGCGACCCGGAGCCGCTCGCGGCCGAGACCGAGACGGTGCGGCAGCTGCTCGGTCGCACGCACGTGCTCGGCATCTGCCTCGGCCACCAGCTGATCGCACGTGCGACCGGCCACGACACGTACAAGCTCCCGTTCGGCCACCGCGGCGCGAACCATCCGGTGCACGAGCGGCTGACGGGCCGGGTGCTCGTCACGAGCCAGAACCACGGCTTCGCCGTGAGCCCGAGCGAGGCGGCCGAGGTCTCGCACGTCTCGCTCTACGACGGCACGGTCGAGGGGCTCGACCTGCCGCGAGCTGCGCGCACGCTCGCTCCAGTTCCATCCCGAGGCGGGGCCGGGCCCGCACGACGCCTGGCCGCTGCTCGAGGCCTGGGTGAAGGAGGTGGCCGAATGCCTCGGCGCACCGACATCGAGTCGATCTGCATCGTCGGCTCCGGGCCGATCGTGATCGGCCAGGCGGCCGAGTTCGACTACGCGGGCTGCCAGGCGCTGAAGGTGCTGCGCGAGGACGGGTTCCGCACGATCGTCGTCAACTCGAACCCGGCGACGATCATGACCGACCCCGGCTTCGCCGACCGCACCTACCTCGAGCCGCTCGACGCCGAGTCGGTGGCCGAGGTGCTGCGCCTCGAGCGGCCGGACGCGCTCCTGCCCACGATGGGCGGCCAGACGGCGCTCAACCTCGCGCGCGAGCTCGCGACGAGCGGCGTCCTCGACGAGCTCGGGATCGAGCTGATCGGCGCGCGCCTCGACGCGATCGAGCGCGCCGAGGACAGGCTCAAGTTCAAGGAGGCGGTCGAGTCGTGCGGGCTCAAGGTGCCGGCCTCCGCGATCGTCACCTCGCTCGACGAGCTCGAGGGGCTGATGGTGCCGGCCGTCGTGCGGCCCGCCTTCACGCTCGGCGGCCACGGCGGCGGCTTCGCCTACACGGAGGAGGAGCTGCACCGGCAGGTCGAGCGCGGCCTCGCCGAGTCCCCGATCGGCCAGGTGCTCGTCGAGGAGTCGGTGCGCGGCTGGGACGAGTTCGAGCTCGAGGTCGTCCGCGACCGGATCGACAACGTCGTCATCGTCTGCTCGATCGAGAACCTCGACCCGATGGGCGTCCACACGGGCGACTCCGTCACGGTCGCGCCGCAGATGACGCTGCCGGACGAGGCGTACCAGGAGCTGCGCGACGCCGCCGCGGCGGTCATCCGCGCGGTCGGCGTCGACACGGGCGGCTCGAACATCCAGTTCGCGCGCAGCCGCGAGACCGGCGACGTGCGCGTGATCGAGATGAACCCGCGCGTCTCGCGCTCCTCCGCGCTCGCCTCGAAGGCGACGGGCTACCCGATCGCGAAGGTCGCCGCGCGGCTCGCCGTCGGCTACACGCTCGACGAGATCCCGAACGACCTGACGGGGACGACGCCCGCGAGCTTCGAGCCGACGCTCGACTACGTCGTCGTCAAGTTCCCGCGCTTCGCCTTCGAGAAGTTCCCCGGCGCCGACCGGACGCTCGGCACGCAGATGAAGTCGGTCGGCGAGACGATGGGCATCGGCCGCACGTTCGCCGAGGCGTTCCTCAAGGCGTACCGCTCGCGCGAGCTCGACGCCGGCGCTGCGACGCCGTGGCACGCGCTCGACGGAGGTCCCGGAGGACGTCCACCCGTTCTTCCAGCGGGAGCTCGACCAGATCCGCGCCGCGCTCGACGGGCATCGGCGACGTCGAGTCGCTCGTCGCCGGCGACTGGCTGCGCCTGAAGCGGCTCGGGCTCTCGGACGCCGACATCGCCGTCGCCGCCGGCACGACGCGAGACCGCGGTGCGGCAGCGGCGGCGCGACTGCGGCGTCCGGCCCGCGTACCGCCGCGTCGACTCGTGCGCCGGCGAGGTCGAGGCGGCCTCGAACTACTACTACTCGACCTGGGGCGAGACGGACGAGGCCCCGCCGACCGGCGACCGGCCGCGCGTCGTCGATCCTCGGCTCCGGCCCGAACCGGATCGGGCAGGGCATCGAGTTCGACTACTGCTGCGTCCACGCCGTCACGACGTACCGCGAGCTCGGCTACGAGGCGGTGATGGTCAACTGCAACCCCGAGACCGTCTCGACCGACTACGACACGTCCGACCGGCTCTACTTCGAGCCGCTCGACACCGAGTCGGTGCTCGCGATCTGCGAGCGCGAGAGGCCCGACGGCGTCGTGATCCAGTTCGGCGGCCAGACGCCGCTCAAGCTCGCGCGCGCGATCGAGGACGCCGGCTACCGGATCCTCGGCACGCCGTTCGACGCCGTCGACCTCGCCGAGGACCGCGAGCGCTTCGCCGGCCTGCTGCGCGCGCACGGGCTCCGCTCGCCGGAGTGGGGCATCGCCGCGTCGCCCGACGAGGCGGTCGAGATCGCCGAGCGGATCGGCTACCCGGTGCTCGTCCGGCCCTCGTACGTCCTCGGCGGCCGCGCGATGCGCGTCTGCTACACGGCCGCGACGAGGTGCGCGAGATGCCGCCGCGTTCGAGCGCGATCCTCGTCGACCGCTTCGTCGAGCACGCGGTCGAGGTGGACGTCGACGCGCTCTGCGACGGCGTCGACACGTACGTCGCGGCGGTCATGCAGCACGTCGAGGAGGCGGGCGTCCACTCGGGCGACTCGGCGTGCGTCCTGCCCGCGCCGAGCCTCTCGTTCGCGCAGAGCCAGGAGATCGCGCGGATCGTCCGGATCCTCGGGCGCGCGCTCGGGACGGTCGGGCTCCTCAACGTCCAGCTCGCGGTGACCGGCGACGGGGACGTGTACGTGATCGAGGCGAACCCGCGCGCCTCGCGGACGGTGCCGTTCGTCAGCAAGGCGACCGGCGTCGAGCTCGTCAAAGCCGCCTGCCGCCTCGCGCTCGGGGCGACGATCTCGGAGCTGGGGCTTCCGCCCGAGCGGCCGCCGCGGCAGTGGAGCGTCAAGGCCGCGGTGCTGCCGTTCGCACGCTTCCCGGGCAGCGATCCGGTGCTCGGCCCGGAGATGCGCTCGACCGGTGAGGTGATGGCGAGCGCCGCCGACCTCTCGACCGCGCTCGACAAGGCCGAGCGGGCCGCGGGGCGGAGGCTGCCGCGCTCCGGCTCCGTCTTCATCTCCATCCGCGAGCCCGACCACCAGCAGGCCGTGCCGATCGCCGCGACGCTCGTCGGGCTCGGCTTCGAGCTCTACGCGACCGAGGGGACGGCGGCCACGCTCGCCGCCGCGGGAATCGAGGTCGAGCCGGTGCGGAAGCTCAGCGAGGCGACCGACGGCGAGCCGACGGTCGTCGACCTCATCCGCCGCGGCCGCTGCGATCTCGTGATCAACACGCCTGAGGGCCGCAACGCGCGCTCGGACGGCTACGCGATCCGCGAGGCGGCGCTCGCGCGGCGCGTGCCGTGCATCACGACCCTGTCGGGCGCGGCCGCCGCCGTGCACGCGATCGCGACCGCGCGCGCGGAGCAGGCCGTCTCCCTCCAGGAACGGATCGATGCAGAGCTTGGCGTCGCCCAGCACGGCATAGGGTCACCGGCTCCGAGCGGGTCGGGCCGTACACGCTGCTGCGGCTCGAGCGCGGCGAGCTCGAGCCCGGCGCGCCGGGACAGTTCTTCATGCTCGAGGCTCCGGGACGGCTGCTGCCGCGGCCGTTCTCGCTCTGCCTCGCGCCGCCCGGCGAGCTCGCCTTCCTCGTCGACCCGATCGGGCCGGGAACCGAGGCGCTCTGCCGGCTCGGGCCGGCGACGAGATCGGCGTGCTCGGGCCGCTCGGGCACGGCTACCGGCTCGACGTCGAGCGGCCGCTGCTCGTCGGCGGCGGGATCGGAATCGCGCCGCTGCCGTACCTCGCCGAGCAGCTCGGCGGCTCGCCGCCCGTCGTCCTCGGCTTCCGCAGCGCGGAGCACGCCGAGGCGGCCGCGCTCCTGCCGGGCGCCGAGGTCGTGATCGATCCCGTGCTCGTCACCGAGCTGATCGAGCCGGGCTTCGACGTGCTGGCGTGCGGCCCGGAGCCGATGCTGCACGCGGTCGCCGCGCTCTGCCCGACTGCGCAGCTCGCGTGGGAGGCGCCGATGGCGTGCGGCTACGGCGCCTGCTACGGCTGCGTCGTCGAGATCGACGGCGCGCTCAAGCGACTCTGCCTCGAGGGGCCGGTGCTCGACGCCGCGCGCGTCCGCGCGCGCGTGGAGGCGGTCGCGTGAGGATCCTCAACGCGAGCGGCTGCCTCGACGCGCTCGCGGCGCCGGAGGTCGCGCGGCAGCTCGACGCGTTCGTGACGAAGACGGTCACGCCGCTGCCGCGCGAGGGGAGCGCGCCGCCGCGGATCGCGGAGACCGCCCACGGGATGCTCAACGCGATCGGCCTCGCGAACCCGGGCCGCGAGCGCTTCCTCGCCGACCACCTGCCGCGGCTGCGCGAGCTCGGAATCCCGCTCTGGGTCAGCGTCGGCGGCTTCTGCGCCGACGACTACGCCGAGACCTGCTCGCGCGCTGGGCGACACTCGAGGCGATCGAGCTCAACCTCTCCTGCCCGAACGTCGACGAGGCGGCCGACTCGGCCGCGGAGATCGTCTCCGCCTGCCGCCGGGCGACGGAGCTGCCGCTCTACGCGAAGCTCTCCGCCGCGCACCCCGACGTCGCGGAGGTCGCGCGTGCCGTCGCCGCAGCCGGCGCGGACGGGCTCTCGCTCATCAACACGCTCCGCGCGACCGCCCTCGACAAGCAGCTCCGCCCGGTGCTCGCCCGCGGCAGCGGCGGCCTCTCGGGCCCGGCGCTCAAGCCGGTCGCCCTCCACGCGGTGAGCGTCTGCCACGAGGCGACCGGCCTGCCGATCGTCGGGATGGGCGGGATCGAGACCGGCCGCGACGCGCTCGAGTTCGCGGCCTGCGGCGCGCGCGACATCGCGCTCGGAACCGTCCTCTTCGCCGACCCCGGCGCCCCGTCACGCGTTCGCGCCGAGCTGGCGGCTGCGTGCGCGGATGCCGGCGTTGCCACACCGGAAGACGCGACGGGGCTTGGCAAAAAGCCCGGAAACCGAGCGAAAAGTCCCCGCTTGAAGGTCGCGGGCGCATTGGTAAGATCGGCCGGCCGTGAGTCCGACCAAGACGCAGGCGCACGCTCCGCTTCGTTCCCTCGACCAGCGGATGGACGCCCTCAAGCGAGCGAACGACGTCCGCGTCAAGCGCGCGAAGCTCAAGAAGGACCTCAAGGAGGGCAAGGTCCGGATCGAGAAGATCCTCGATAACCCGCCCGAGTACGTCTCGACGGCGAAGGTCATCGACATCCTGATGGCGGTGCCGAAGTTCGGGCGCGTGAAGGCGGCGCGCTTCCTCAACACGTGCCGGATCAGCCAGTCGAAGACCGTCGGCGGGCTGTCCGACCGGCAGCGCACCGAGCTGATCGGCCTCTTCAACAGCCGGTAGTGGAGGCGGGGCGGATGCCGACGGTGCTCGTCGTCACGGGCCCGTCGGGCGCCGGCAAGGGGACGCTGATCCGCGAGCTCGTCGAGCGCGTGCCGGGGATCGAGGTGACCGTCTCGGCCACGACGCGCGAGCGGCGGCGCGGGGAGGAGGACGGCCGCGAGTACTGGTTCCTCTCCGACGACGAGTTCCTCGCGCGGGTCGCGCGCGGCGAGTTCCTCGAGCACGTCGAGTTCGTCTCCGGGCACCGCTACGGCACGCTTCGCTCCGAGCTCGACCGGATCGCGGCGAACGGCCACGTGCCGCTGCTCGAGCTCGAGACCGAGGGCGCGCTCCGCGTCAAGCGCGAGGTGCCGGGCGCGGTCACGATCTTCATCTCCGCGCGGGTGGACGAGCTCGAGCGGCGCCTGCGCGAGCGGGCGACGGAGAGCGCGGGCGAGATCGGCGAGCGGATCGAGCTCGCCCGGCAAGCAGCTCGAGCAGGCCGGCGAGTTCGACCACGTGATCGAGAACGACGACCTCGAGCGGGCGGTCGGCGAGCTGACGACCTGGTCCGCGGCCTCCTGGGCGCGACAGCTACCATGCCGCGGCGATGATCGAACCCCGCGTCGACGACCTGCTGGAGAACGTGGACTCGCGCTACGCGCTCGTGATCGTGGCGGCGAAGCGCGCCCGGCAGATCAACAACTACCACCACCAGCTCGGCGAGGGCACCTTCGGCGACAACCTGCCGCCCCTCGTCGAGAGCCGGTCGAAGAACTACCTGACCATGGCCTTCGAGGAGAGTCTCCGAGGGCATGCTGAAGTACGACTACAGGCCAAGCTCCGTCTGACGCGCGTTAGGCGTTTTCGCCGGGGCAGGCATCATTGCGGGCATGTCCCGCGTCCTCCTGGGGGTGACCGGCGGCATCGCCGCCTACAAGGCGTGCGAGCTGTGCCGGCTGCTCGTCAAGGAGGGCCACGACGTCGTTCCTCTGGTCACGCCCGGCGCCGAGCGCTTCGTCACCGCCGAGACGTTTCGCGCGCTCGCGCGGCGTCCTCCGGGAGACGACGTCTATCTCCACCTGACGCGCGCCGACCTGCTCGTCGTCGCGCCGTGCACGGCGAACACGCTCGCCAAGCTCGCCCACGGGCTCGCCGACAACGTCCTGACCGAGGCGGCGCTCGCGCATCGCGGGCCGGTGCTCGTCGCGCCGGCGATGAATCCGCGGATGTGGTCGCATCCCGCGACCCGCGCGAACGCCGAGGCGCTGCGCGCGCGCGGCGTCGTCCTCGTCGGGCCCGACGAGGGCGAGACGGCGGAGGGAGAGCTCGGCGTGGGGCGGATGGCCGAGCCGGAAGAGATCTTCCGCGCCGCGCCGGACTCCTCCTCGGAGTACAGTCCGTTGCGGGGGAAGCGAGTGCTCGTCTCGGCCGGCGGCACGCGCGAGCCGCTCGACGCCGTCCGCTTCGTCGGCAACCGCTCGTCGGGACGGATGGGCGTCGCGCTCGCCGCCGAGGCTCGCCGGCGCGGCGCCGAGGTGACGCTGCTCGCCGCGAACCTCGCGGTGCCGGCGCCGTCGGGAGTCGAGCTCGTCGAGACGCCGACGGCCGCCGATCTCGAGCGAGAGGCGCTCGCCCGCGCGGCGGAGGCCGACGTCGTCGTCATGGCCGCCGCGGTCGCCGACTACCGGCCCGCGGAGGCGCTCGCGGCGAAGCGCCCGAAGGACACCGCGGCGTGGACGCTCGAGCTCGAGCCGACGACCGACGTGCTCTCGGTGCTGGGCGAACGTCGCCGCGACGGCCAGCTCCTCGTCGGCTTCGCCGCCGAGACGGGTGCGGACGGCCTCGAGCGCGCGCGGGAGAAGCTCGCCCGCAAGGGCGCCGACCTCTTCGTCTTGAACGACGTGGCGCGGACCGACATCGGATTCGACGCCTCCGACAACGAGGTGACGCTTCTCGCCGCCTCCGGCGAGCGAACGAGTTGCGAAGGCGCCGAAGGACGAGATCGCCGGCGCGATCCTCGACGAGGTGGAGGCCCTGCTCGCGAATGGCTGAGCGCGCGGTCGAACCGGCTCCGGGCGGACAGATCTCGACGATCGTCGAGAACCTCGGCCGGGTCATCCATGCGCCCGACGAGACGCTGCGGCTGGTCGTCCTCTGTCTCGTCGCCGAGGGGCACGCGATCATCGAAGACGTCCCGGGCGTCGGCAAGACGATGCTCGCCAAGGCGCTCGCCCGTTCGCTCGACTGCCGCTTCTCTCGCCTTCAGTTCACGCCTGACCTGCTGCCGTCGGACGTCACCGGCGTCAACGTCTTCAACCAGCAGCAGAACGAGTTCGAGTTCCGGCCGGGCCCGGTCTTCGCGAACCTGCTGCTCGTCGACGAAGTCAACCGCGCCTCGCCGAAGACGCAGGCGGCGCTGCTCGAGTGCATGGAGGAGCGGCAGGTCTCGGTCGACGGGGTCACGTACCCGCTCGAGCCGCCGTTCATGGTCCTGGCGACGCAGAACCCGATCGAGTACGAGGGGACGTACCCGCTGCCGGAGGCGCAGCTGGACCGGTTCACGATGCGGCTCTCGCTCGGCTATCCGCCGCTCGCCGAAGAGGCGCGGATGCTCGACGAGCAGACGTGGGCTGGAAGGTCGCCGCAAGCCGCCGCCAGCGGAAACCGGCTTGGCGCCAGTGAGCCTCCGCTCGACTCGCTTCCGGCCGTCGCCGGCGCAGCCGACGTGCTCCAGTTGGCCGAGGCTGCCCGAGGCGTGTATGTCGAGGAGAGCCTCGGCCGCTACGTCGTCGCACTCCTCCGCCAGACACGCGGCGACTCGCGTGTCTACCTCGGCGCTAGCCCGCGCGCCGGGATCGCGCTGCTTCGCGTTGCCAAGGCCCGGGCGCTCGCCGAGGGCCGGAAGTTCGTGGCGCCCGACGACGTGAAAGACGTCGCGGTGCCGGTGCTCTCCCACCGGCTGATCCTTGCGCCCGAAGCTCGCTCGGCCGCGCTGGGGGCCGACGAGCTCATAGCCGACGCGCTCGCACACACTCCGGTTCCGGTCTGATGCGCTCGCTTGCGAGGGCATCGCCGTTCCTCGGGCGCCGCTGGCAAGGGAGGCAAGCGAGCGCCGCGCAGGACAGTGCAGGTGGCACGGACAAGCGACGCGAGCGCAGCATCCCGCCGCCAGCGGCGTCAGGCGCGCGCGGAGCCGGGCTCCGTCCGGCGGGAGCGCGCGCCGGCGAGGAGCGGCGATGACCGCCCGGGGTCGAGCGGTACTCGGGCTCGGCGTCGTCTGCTGGATCTCGGCCGTCGTCTTCGGCTCTCGCGCGCTCTACCCGGTAGCGGCCGGATTGACCTTCGTGGTGCCACTGGCTCTCGTCTGGGTGCGGATCACGTTGCGGCAGCCCCGTGTCACTCGCCGCTGGCCACACGAGAACCTGGTCGAGCGCGGCGACGTCACGGTGGAGCTCGTGCTCGAACGCGAGCCCGGCGTGCCGTTGCCGAGCGTCGTGGCGCATGAGCGTGTCGGGCGCCTCGCGGATCAAGGCGTCGAGCTTCGCCCACGGGGGCGGGGCCGGCACACGGGCTCCTATCACCTCGACGATGTGCCGAGGGGACGCCATGCCTTCTCGCCGATCCGTCTTTCGATCTCGGATCCATTCGGCCTGGCTGAGGCAGGGCTGACGCTCGAGGAGCGGCAGGCGCTCGTTGTCTACCCGCGCCTCACCGAGCTCGACCGCCTCTTCTTCGACGGCGGGGCCGGCCTGGAGCACGGACGCCGGCTGCTGCTGCGCCGTCCCGTCGGCTTCGAGCTGCACAGCGTCCGCGACTACCAGCAGGGGGAATCGCTGCGGCGTGTGCACTGGCCCTCGACCGCGCGACGCGGCGCGCTGATGGTGAAGGAGCTCGAGGATTCGCCGCGCGATGAAGTCGCAGTGCTTCTCGACGGCGACGAGACGGCCGTGGTGGGCTCGCCGCCGGACTCGTCGTTCGACTCCGCCGTCCGAGTCGCCGGCAGCATCCTGTTGGCACAGCTGCGGCGTGGCCGCCGCTGCGTGTTGGCCCTGAACACGGCCGGCCGAGAGATGCAGACCGTCACCTCGGACGGCCCGGAGTGGCAGCGCGCCCTCGAGCTCCTCGCCGCGGTGGAGCCCGATGCGCACCGCCCCGCCGCCGCACTGCTCGAGTCGGGCGTCAGCCCGGTGACCCGGGCGCTCGAGCTCGTCGTCGTCACCTCACGGATCGAGCCGGCTCTCGTCAACCGCCTGCTCGAGCGCGCGCTCACTCGCCGCGCGGTCGCGCTCGTCCATGTCGAGGCAGGGAGCTTCGCCGGACGCGCTCACCGTCCTGAGCCTGTGCTGCTTCGGCTGCAGGCCGCAGGAGTGCCGATCGCGGTCGTGCGGCAGGGGGACGACCTCGCCGTCGCGCTCGAAGGAGTCGGCGCGGGGGAGAGCGCCCATGCGTAGCGCGGCCCGGACGATCGGCGTCACCGCGCCGGGGCTCCTCGTCGTCGCGTGGGCGTGGCTGCGGATCGAGCAGCCGATCGCGCCGTTCTGGCGCCCGCTCGTGCTGCTCGCGCTCGCACTCGTCCCGGCGGTGCTGCAGCGGCGCTCGCTTCGCTTGCTCGGCGTCGTCGTCGTTACGCCGGTCGCTGCGTGGATCGCCTTCGGCGTCGACCTGATTCCCTGGCACGCCGGGGATGGCCTCGCGACCGTCGGGACGCGATTCGACAACGGCTTCTCGGACTTCTACAGCACGCACCTTCCGTTCGACCCGCGCGTGCACGCGGCGATGGGCGATCTTGTGCTCGCGTCGGTCTTCGGGTTCTCGCTTGTCGCCGCGCTCCTCGCAGCGGAACGGAAGCCGGTGGCTGCGGCCGTTGCGATCCTCGTGGGCGCCGGGTGGCCAGGGACGCTCCTCGGGCCGTCGCACGGGATCGCGATGGGAGCAGCGATCCTGGCCGCCGCTCTTGTCGTGCTCGCCGGCCTCGGCACGCGCCGCATCCCCGCGCTCGCGCTGCCGGCGACGGCGGTCGTGGCGGCCGGGGCGGTCGCCGTCGGGTCGGCCACTGCAGCGCGTCACGGGCTCGTGCACTGGCAGTCCTGGAACCTGGCTCACGCGGCGACCGGTTCACTCCACGTGGGCTTCGTCTGGGACGCGCAGTACCGCGGCCTGCGCTGGGCCCCACATCCCACGGTCGTCCTCGAGGTCAAGTCGGACGAGAGACCGACCTACCTTCGTGCTGCTGTCCTCGACGATTTCAGCGGCGACAGGTGGTCGATCGGCCCACCGCGGTCGGCGGACTTGCTCGAGCCTCGGGCCGCCCACCTCCCGCGCAACCAGACGCGCGAGTTCGTGACGGTCGAGGGGCTCGCCGACAAGCACTTCGTCGGCGGCAGCATCCCCATCCGCTTCGCGCCCGGCGGCGCCCCGCTCGCCGTGGCGGAGGGTGGCTTCGTCTCGCCCCAGCAGAACCTTCCCAGCGGCTTTCAGTACACGGTGTGGAGCTACAACCCGCGGGCTACCGCAGGCGAGCTGCGCCGCTCGCCGCCGGACTATCCGCCGGCGCTGGCCCGGGACGCTTTCTTCGATGTCGGGCGCGGCGTGGCGATGCCCGCATTCGGAACCCGCAACCGCACCGGGCGGGTTCAGAGCCGGCTCGCGGTGAATCCAGACCTGTACCAGTATCGGCCCCTCGCACGCCTCGCCGAGCAGGTGGCCGGCCGCGCCCGCACGCCGTACGACGCGGTGGTCAGCCTCGAGAACTGGTTCGTCGCCTCCGGCCGCTTCCGCTACTCGAACCGCCCGCCCGTGATCGCGCCGCCGCTCGTCAACTTCGTCACCCGGACGCGAGCCGGCTATTGCCAGTACTTCGCCGGCGCGATGACCCTGATGCTCCGTTACCTCGGCATTCCCGCGCGGGTCGCAGTCGGCTTCGCGGGCGGGACATACAGCGCGAGCCGCCACGCCTGGGTGGTCACCGACCGCGACGCCCACGCCTGGGTCGAGGTCTGGTTCAAGGGATACGGCTGGCTGCCCGTCGACCCGACGCCTCCGGTGCCGGGGTCGGCGCGGTTTCCGACGGTTCCAGGATCGAGTACCTCGGCCACGGAGGGATTGCCGGCCGCGCCGAACTTGCGGGGGATCGCAGGAGCGGGCGGGAGATCGGCGATCGCGAGCAAGCTGAGCCGCGAGAACGGGCTCGCCGGACCGCATGGGCGAGCCGTGTCCCACGCTCGGGCAGTGAAGGCCAAGGGCGGGGGTGCCGGTCGCGCGATGCCGGTACTGCTTCTCTTGCTCGTTCTCGCCGTCGGCGGCGGCTCGATCGTGCTGGCGAAAGCCGGCTTCCGGTTCAGCCGGCGTCTGCGGCGCGATCCCCGTCGCGTTGCCGCCGCCTGCCGGGCGGAGCTCGCGTCGTTCCTCGTCGACCAGCGGATCGACGTGCCCCACAGCGCGACGCTTCGGGAGCTCGGCGGGCTCGTCCAGAGCGTGTTCGCCGTTCAGCCCGCGTCGTTCGTCGAGGCGGCTACCGCTGCCCGTTTTGCGCCGGAGGCCGAGGCGGCGGTGGCCGCGGTCCGGGCGCGCCGCGAGCTGCGCGCGCTGCTCGACGACGTGCGACGCGCCCTCACTCGACGGGACCGGCTCAGCGGCCTCTTCTCGCTCCGCTCGCTCGCGCGGCCGGCCCGCGCGGTTGCCTCGCCGGCTTCACTGGGAAGCGAGATCGCATGAGCGAGTCGACGTACAGCCTCTTCCAGCGCGGCCGCCGCCATCTGCGTGCGGGCATGCCCGCGCAGGCCACGGTTGCGCTCGAGAAGGCGAAGCGGCGGGAGCCGGACAAGGCGTCGATCCGCGAGGCTCTCGGGATCGCGTACTTCCGGATCCGGCGCTGGAGCGAGGCAGAGGCCGAGTTCCGTGCGCTGCTCGAGCTCTCGCCGGTCAACGACTATGCGCACTACGCGCTCGGCCGGGCCCTCGAGAAGCAGGGGCGCGACGCGGAGGCGAACCGGCACTACAAGCTCGCGAGCTCGCTCCGGCCCGAGTCGGAGCAGTACCGGGCCCGCGTCCGCGAGCTCGAGTAGCGTCGCTGCATGCGCGCGGTCGTGCAACGCGTCTCGCGGGCCGGGGTCACACCCGGGGGCGAGATCGGCCGCGGCCTCTGCGTGCTGCTCGGCGTCGCGCGCGGGGACGAGGACGCGTCGGCGGTCCGGCTCGCGGGCAAGGTCGCGCGGCTGCGGATCTTCCCCGACGACGACGGCCGCTTCGACCGCTCGGTCGCTGACATCGGCGGCGCCGCGCTCGTCGTCTCACAGTTCACGCTCATCGCGGACACCGCGAAGGGGAACCGGCCGAGCTTCGCCGACGCGGCGCCGCCGGAGCAGGCGGAGCCGCTCTACCTGCGGTTCTGCAAGGAGCTGCGCGCCCTCGGGGTGCCGGTCGAGACGGGCGAGTTCGGCGCCACGATGGAGGTCGAGCTCGTGAACGACGGCCCGGTGACGATCGTCCTCGACGCATGACGCTCGCAGAGCTCGAGGAGCGGCGAGCGCAGCGGTGTCGCCTGACGCCGGACCGCGCGCTCGAGACGCTCGACGAGGCCGAGGCGTTCCTGCGCGACCGCGGGCTGCTCACGCGCACCGCGGACTCTGCGCTGCCGAGCCTCTTCGAGGCGTGTCACGAGGAGCCGTACGCACGCGGCAGCCCCGGCTTCGGGCAGTGGCCGGCGACGAAGTTCCCGTGGTTCGGCCGGCTCGGCGCACGTGGCTTCCTGATCCTCGCGATCCATCGCGGCAAGAGCCTCCTCGTCACGGACGAGATCGCGGAGCTTCTCGACCCGATCTGCCGGGCCGAGCTCGTGCGGATGGAGCACGCGGACGACGGTTGGGCGCGCCTGCTGGATCACCTCGCGGACGCAGGTCCCTCCGAGCTCGAAGATCTCCAGACCGAGCTCGCGCTCACCTCGAAGGAGCTCAAGAGCCTCCGCTCTCCGCTCGAGCGCTGCGGCGTGATCGTCGCCCGCTCGATCGTCTACGAGGAGCCCCATCGGCACACGAGCGTCCTCGCCCGCTGGGATCAGGTGCGCCCGAAGCCGCGCACTTCCGCCGACCCGCGGCAGGCACTCGGCGACCTCGTCTGCGCGGGCGTGCGCGCCGCCGTCGTCGCCCCGGAGGGGGAGCTCTCGCGGTGGTTCTCGTGGCGCTGGTACTGGGACGACTCACTCGTCGATGAGCTCGTCGCGGCCGGCCGCATCGTCCGCGTCGACGGCCGGGTGGCAACCGCGACGGCCGGTTAGCTACACTGCTCGGACCACATTTCACCGTTTGGAGAAATGGGCCTGCGGGCCCATTTTTTGTGACAGGGACGCGGAGTCTGCGTAGTCAGGGACATGCCGACGACATTCGAGAAGGAACGCCAGCTGCAGAGCGAGATCGCGCCGCGGGTCGAGCACGACCTGCCGGGCGTCGACGTGCTCGCGGTCGAGCTGCTCGCGCCGTCGCGCTTCTGCGTCTACGTCGACCACCCCGACGGCGTCGACCACGCGCTCTGCAAGCGGGTCACCGACCTCCTGCGCGACTACCTCCGTGACTACGGCGTCGAGGTGTCCTCGCCGGGGCTCGACCGGCCGCTGCGCCGCCAGGAGCACTTCGCGGCGGCCGAGGGACACCGCGTGAAAGTCCGCACCACGGGGCCGGAAGCTGCGCGGGGAGGTTCTCTCCGCCGGCGAGCAAAGCGTGACAGTCGCCGCCTCGGACGGCGCCGAAACCGAGATCCCGTATGCCGAGATCGTGCGGGCCAATCTCATCCACGAGGGAGCGTGACATGACTCAGGAGATCATCGAGGCCGTCCGCGAGATCGAGCGCGACAAGGGAATCGACGAGGGCGCGCTCGTCGCGGCCCTCGAGGATGCGCTGCTCGCGGCGTACAAGAAGACGCCGGGCGCGTCGCGTCACGCGACGGTCGAGATGGACGACCACACCGGCGACTTCCGCGTCTTCTCGGTCGAGCTCCCCGCAGACATCGAGGAGCGGCTGCTCGACGAGGCGCGCGAGCGCAAGCTCGAGGAGCTCGAGAAGCTCGAAGAGGAGACCGGCGAGCGCCAGCACACGCTGATCTCCGACGACGACCTCGACATCGACTGGTCCGACGTCCCGACGGAGCAGGTTCAGCGTGAGGACGTCACGCCGGAGGGCTTCGGCCGCATCGCGGCGCAGACCGCAAAGCAGGTCATCCTGCAGCGGATCCGCGAGGAGGAGCGGCGGATGATGTACGACGAGTACATCGACCGCGTGACCGAGGTCGTGACCGGCATCGTCCAGCAGGCCGGCGACCGCAACAACGTCCTCGTCGATCTCGGCAAGGTCGAGGCGCTGCTGCCGCGCTCGGAGCAGGTCGACGGCGAGCGCTACGAGCAGGGGTCGCGGATCAAGGCCGTCATCACGGAGGTGCGCTCAGGGACGAAGGGACCGCAGGTCATCCTCTCGCGGCGCGATCCCGAGCTGATCAAGACGCTGTTCGAGCTCGAGGTGCCGGAGATCGCGGACGGGCTCGTCGACATTCGCGGCGTCGCCCGCGAGCCCGGCTACCGGTCGAAGATCGCCGTGGAGTCGCACGCGCAGGGCGTCGACCCGGTCGGCGCCTGCGTGGGCCCGCGAGGCTCGCGCGTGCGCATGGTCGTCTCCGAGCTGCGCGGCGAGAAGATCGACATCATCCCGTGGAACCCGGAGCCGGCGCGGTTCGTCGCGAAGGCTCTCTCGCCGGCGCGCGTGCGCGAGGTCTATCTCGACGACGAGGCGCGCGAGGCGACGGTGGTCGTCCCCGACGACCAGCTTGCGCTCGCGATCGGGAAGGAAGGCATGAACGCCCGCCTCGCCGCGCGCCTCACCGGCTGGAAGATCGACATCCAGAGCGACACCGAGTTCGCGCAGGCGGAGGCCGAAGCGGCCTTCGGCGGCGGCGACGGCGAGGGCGGGGAGGACTACTCCGGCCGCTGCGGCGCGATCCTCTCCAACGGCAAGCGCTGCCCGAACGCCGCGTTGCCCGGCTCGAAGTACTGCGGCGTGCCGGCGCATCAGGAGCTGGCGCTCCGCGACTCGGACGACGAGGAGCCGGTCGTCACAGAGGCAGAGCCCGAGCTCGAGGCGCTCGCCGACACGATGGAGCCTGACGCGGAGAGCGTCGGCCCGTCGCTGCCCGAGCCGGAGGTGCCCGCGATCGATTCGGAGGCGCCGGCCGACGTCGCTGCGACGCACGGGCCGGACGCGGTCGCCGTTGCCGAAGCCGAGGGAGAGGTCGACCTCGACACAGTCCTTCCCCATCCGCAGATGGCGACCGAAGCGGACGAGACCGACGGGATTCCGATCGAGGTCGAGGCCCCGGCGGAGGAGGAGTCGTAGCGCGCGAGCCCGTGCGGCGCTGCGCCGGCTGCGGCCGGACGGCGCCGCAACGCGATTTGCTCCGTTTCGCGGCTCGCGAGGGTGTGCTCGTGGCCGGCCGGACAGAGCCCGGCCGCGGCGCCTACACCTGCCGCAGCCTGGCCTGCTTCGAACGAGCGGCCGAGCGCGGGATGTTTCCCCGCGTCCTGCGAAAACAGGTGCGAATCGGGCCGGAGCTGCGGCGCCTTTACACTGGTGGCGGCCATGGCTAACGGAGGCAACAGACCGAATCGTCCACTCCGCCCGCGCGGAGGCGGCGGCGCAGGTGGGCGCAGGCGGCGCGTCGTCATCGATCAGGGAGGGCAGCGCACGTCGCGCGAGCAGCGGCAGGCGCGCCAGGACAGTCGGCCGCGCGAGCCGCGGGCGCCGGCTCCGCCTCCCACCGGCCCCGTCTCGGTCGAGTCCGGTATCAGCGTTCAGAACCTCTCTCAGGCGCTGGGCGCGCCGATGGCGAACATCATCAAGATCCTCATGGGCCTCGGCCAGATGCGCACCGCGACCCAGTCGCTGAGCGACGAGGAGGTCGAGCTAATCGCCTCGGAGGTAGGCCGCGAGATCACGATCAAGCACGCCGCCGACGAGGAGGAAGAGCCCGAGGCGTTCGACGACCCCGAGGACGCGCTCAAGGCTCGGCCTCCGGTGGTCACGATCATGGGCCACGTCGATCACGGCAAGACGACGCTGCTCGATGCCATCCGCAACGCGCGCGTCGTCGCCACCGAGGCCGGCGGAATCACCCAGCACATCGGTGCGTACCAGGTCGACGTCGACGGCCGGAAGATCACGTTCCTCGACACGCCGGGCCACGAGGCGTTCACGGCCATGCGCGCCCGTGGCGCCAAGGTGACCGACATCGCAGTCCTCGTCGTAGCGGCCGACGACGGCGTCATGCCGCAGACGAAGGAATCGATCTCGCACGCGCGGGCTGCCGACGTGCCGATCGTGGTCGCGGTGAACAAGATCGACCTCGCCGACTCGAACGTCGAACGCGTCAAGGGCGAGCTCGCGCAGGAAGGACTTCAGCCCGAGGATTGGGGTGGCGAGACTCAGTTCGCGGAGGTCTCGGCCAAGACGCAGGAGAACCTCGACGAGCTGCTCGAGAAGGTCTTGCTCGTCGCCGATCTCGAGCTCGAAGGACTGAGGGCGAACCCGAATGCCGAGGCCTCCGGGCCGATCATCGAGTCGCGGCTCGACGTCGGTCGTGGCCCCGTCGCGACGATGCTCGTGCAGCGCGGGACGTTGAAGGTCGGCGACGCTGTCGTCGCCGGCGACGCACACGGCCGCGTCAAGGCGCTCTTCAACTACAAGGGCGAGCGCCAGGAGGCTGCCGCGCCGGGCGACCCGATCGAGATCCTCGGCTTCGACAAGCCTCCCGCTGCGGGCGAGCTGGCACGCGTCGTCGAGAACGACCGCGAGGCGCGCGACGTCGCGAACCGGCGCGGTGAGCGGCTCCGTCGCGAGCAGCTCGCAGCGGTGCGCCCGAACACCGGCGTCTCGCTCGAGGGTCTGTACGAGCAGCTGCAGGCGGGCGAGGTCTCCGACCTCAACCTCATCGTCCGCGGCGATGTCGTGGGCTCGGTCGAGGCAGTCGTGTCGGAGCTCACGAAGTTCGAGCATTCGGAGGTGCGGCTGAACGTGATCGCCGAGGGCGTCGGCGCGATCACCCAGAACGACATCATGCTCGCGTCCGCCTCCGACGCGCTGATCGTCGGCTTCAACGTCCGCCCCAACGCCGAAGCGCGCGAGCTCGCATCGCGCGAGGGCGTCGAGATCCGGACGTACGACGTGATCTACAAGCTCACCGAGGAGATCGAGCAGGCGCTCGTCGGCAAGCTCGCCGCCGTCAGGACGGAGGAGACGATCGGCGAAGCCGAGGTGCGCGAGACCTTCCGCGCGTCGCGTGTGGGCACGATCGCCGGCTGCATGGTCACCGACGGCGTGATCCGGCGTGGTGCGAACGTCCGCGTGATCCGGGACGGCGCGGTGATCTACACGACGACGATCGACTCCCTCAAGCGCTTCCAGGACGATGCGCGCGAGGTCGCCGAGGGCTTCGAGTGCGGCCTCCACCTCGAGAGGTTCGACGACGTCAAGGTCGGCGACGTGCTCGAGGTCTTCGAGACGCGCGAGGTCGAGCGCACATCCCTCGAGGAGTAGCTCGCGAGAGCGCTGCGGTCTCGCTCGCTGGGATAAGGAACTCGCGGGCCGGAAAGCGTGGTCTCCGGCCCGCTCCGTGCTGTTCTTGTTTGTCGATCCCTTGACGGGAGCCACTCCTGTGCGCTCGCGCGCGGCGGAGGCCGGCGCGAGCGCGGTTCGGCCTGCGGCTAAGTCGCCGCTTCGCGGCTGTCTTAGCCTCCGGCCCTTGGCGCTCCCTGCGATCTAAGCGTTCGACCCCTTCGGCGCCAAGGCGGCGGCGTAACGGCGCGTTATGCCGCCGCGAACCAGCGGGCGGACGCGCGCGAGCCTGTCCGCTCGCGACGGAACCGCGTCTGAACCTGTGCCAGCCCCAATGTGCCCTCAGCACGAAGCCGAGCGGGAGACCGCGTCTCCCGCCGGCGCAGTTCCTTCTCGCATCTCGCGAAACGCGTAGCGTCTCGCGAGAAGGTGATGTCCGCAGGCTGGGTCGGGATCCTCACCTGCGAGCTGCATTTCCCCGAAGCGCATTCGCTGAAGGAGAAGCGCCACTACCTCCGCTCCGCGAAGGCGCACCTGCAGAAGCGCGTGGGCGCTTCGGTCGCCGAGGTCGACCACCACGACGTCTGGCAGCGCGCCCGCATCACGGTGGCCTGCGTTGCGCGGGAGCACCGGGAGGTCGAGCGGCTGCTCGACGAAGCGGAGCGATGGCTGCGAGGGCAGGAGTGGGATGTCGCACTCGCCGAGCGGCTGCTGATCGATCCCGAGGACTAGGCTCGCCCCGTGCACGCCGTCGACCTGATCGAGCGCAAGCGGAACGGGAAGGAGCTCTCCGCCGATGACGTCCGCGAGTTCATCGCGGCGTACGTACGCGGTGACGTGCCCGACTACCAGGCAGCGGCGTTTCTCATGGCCGTCTGGTTTCGCGGCCTGAGCCCGGCAGAGACATACGCCCTGACCGATGCGATGGTCGCGAGCGGCGACACCGTGGATCTCGCGGCCCGGCTCGGGCGGCGTGTCGTCGACAAGCACTCGACCGGCGGCGTCGGCGACAAGGTCACGATCGCGGTCGGTCCGGTCGTCGCCGCGTGCGACGTGCCGTTCGGGAAGATGAGCGGTCGTGGTCTCGGCCACACGGGCGGAACGCTCGACAAGCTCGAGTCCATCCCCGGCTTCCGCGTCGAGCTCACGACCGACGAGCTGGTCGAGCAGACGCGCGAGATCGGGATCGCGGTGGCCGGGCAGAGCGCCGATCTCGTTCCGGCCGACAAGAAGCTCTACGCGCTGCGGGACGTGACGGCGACGATCGACCAGGTCTCGCTCATCGCGGCGAGCATCATGTCCAAGAAGATCGCCGCCGGCGCGAGCGCCGTCGTCCTCGACGTCAAGGTCGGCGAGGGCGCATTCATGCGGACGGTGGAGGATGCGCGCGAGCTGGCCCAGGAGATGCGTGCGCTCGGCGAGCAGGCCGGGATGGACGTCGTCTGTGTGCTGACGGACATGGATCAGCCGCTCGGCCGCGCGGTCGGGAACGCGCTCGAGGTGCGCGAGGCGTGGGAGACCGTGAGCGGCGGCGGGCCGGCGGACTTCCGCGAGCTCGTCGTCGATTCGGCAGCAGAGCTTCTCGCGCTCTCGGATCTCGGCGTCGACGAGGCGGAGGGGAGGCGCAGGGCCGAGGCTGCGCTCGAAGATGGCTCGGCGCTCGCGACCTACGAGCGGTGGGTACGCGCGCAGGGGGGAGACCCCGACCCAGCGCGCCTGCCCGTCGCGCCTGTCGTGCGTCAGGTTGCCGCGCCGGCGAGCGGGTACGTCCATGAGCTGGGGGCAAGGGAGGTCGCAGTCACGGCGATGGAGCTCGGTGCCGGGCGGGAGGTGACAGGTCAGCCGATCGACCACGCGGTCGGCGTCGTCTGCCTCCGCAAGCGCGGGGAGGAGGTGGCGGCAGGCGAGCCGCTCGCCGAGATCCACGCGCGCGACGAGGCCGCGGCCGAGAAGGCCGAGGTAGCACTCCTGACTGCGTACGAGATCGGCGCCGGCGAGCCGGAGCCGAGACCGCTCGTCCTCGAGGTGCTGCAGTGAGCGAACGCATGCGCCGGGTGAACGAGTCGGTGCGGCAGGTGCTCGCCGAGGCGCTCCCGGAGCTCAAGGATCCGCGGATCGGCCTCGTCACCGTGACCGCGGTCGAGACGGCCCCCGATCTGCGGCACGCGACGGTCTTCGTCAGCGTGCTCGGCTCGAGCCGGAAGCGGCGTGCAAGCCTGGACGGTCTCGAGGCCGCACACGGCGTCCTCCAGGCTCGGCTCGCGCGCGAGCTGAGAATGAAGCGAACTCCTCAACTGACGTTCGAGTACGATCCGACGGTCGAGCGCGGCGTGCGCATGACCCGCCTGATCGACGAGCTCGCGCCGGACGACGATGACGCAGACGACTGACCTGAAGGCGATTGCGGACGCCCTCCAGCGGCACGACCGCTTCCTCGTCGTGACCCACGAGAATCCGGACGGCGACGCGCTTGGGTCGCTGCTCGCGATCTCGCTCGCCTTGCGGCAGCTCGGCAAGGACGCCGTCATGTACCTCCCGGGCGACACGCCGCTGCCACGGGAGTACGCGTTCATGCCGCTCGAAGACCTGTCGCGAACGCCCCCGCCGGACGCGGCCGAGCGGGTGCTCCTCGCCGTCGACTGTGCGAAGGAGGATCGGATCGGCGACGAGACCGTGTTGACGGCGGCGCCGCTCGTGCTGGACATCGACCATCACCACGACAACACGCGCTTCGGCGACGTCAACCTGATCGTCGCCGACGCGTCGTCGACCGGAGAGGTGCTTCGGGACCTCTTCGACGAGCTCGGCGTCGAGCTGACGCCCGAGCTCGCGGAGCCCCTCTACATCGCCCTCGTCACCGACACCGGCCGCTTCCAGTACGCGAACACGACGCCGAAATCGCTCCGTCTCGCTGCCGAGCTCGTCGAGGCCGGAGCCGACATCCACGCGGTCTTCCAGCAGGTCTACGAGTCCGTCGAGTTCGCGAAGCTGAAGCTTCTCGCCCGCGCCCTTGCCCGCGCCGAGGTGCTCGAAGGCGGGCGAATCGTGGTCTCGCACCTCGTGCGTTCCGATTTCGCGGAAGCAGGCGCCGCCGAGCCGTACTCCGAGGGGATCATCGACTACCTGCGCGCCGTGGAGGGAGCCGAGCTGGCAGTGCTGATCCGGGAGCAGCTGCACAAGAGCCCGCAGGCCTACAAGGGCTCGCTCCGCTCGAGCATCGACGAGCTCGACGTTTCCGTCATCGCGCGGTCGTTCGGCGGCGGCGGACACCGGCAGGCGGCGGGCTTCTCGAGCGACGCTCCGCTCGCGGAGATCGTCGAGCGCATCCGGCTGGGCTTCCTCGAGCAGCGTGCCACCTCGCGGACTTGAGCCCGCGGGCGTCGCGCTCGTCGACAAGCCGAGCGGCCCGTCCTCGTTTGCGGTCGTCGCGCAGATCCGGAGAGTGACGGGAGCCCGGACCGGCCACGCCGGCACGCTTGATCCCTTCGCGACGGGGCTGCTCCTCGTGCTGTCGGGCCGGGCGACCAAGCTGGCACCGCGGCTCGTCGGGCTCGACAAGCGGTACCTCACGGAGATCGACCTCACCGCTCGGACATCGACCGGGGATCCCGAGGGCGCGGTCGTCGAACGGCATGCAGCTCCCGGCGAGGCGGAGCTGCACGAACGGCTCGACCGCCTCCGCGGCGAGATCGAGCTGCCGATCCCGGCAGCGTCGGCCGTGAAGATCGGCGGCGAGCGCGCGTACAAGCTCGCGCGGCGCGGCGTCGAGGTGGAGATGCCGGTACGCCGCTCGACGGTGCACGAGCTCGACGTAGTCGCGTACACGAGCGAGACGGTGACGCTCGACGTCCGCGTCAGCTCCGGGACCTACATCCGGTCGCTGGCCATCGAGCTCGGCGGACATTGCGCGTCGCTGCGCCGGACGGAGGTAGGGCATTTCTCGGTCGAGGACGCCGTCGCGCCGGAGGCGTTCACCGCCGAGCGGCTCCTGCCGGAGGCCGAAGTACTGGAGCGCGTGTGAACGTCGCTCGGCAGCCGGCCGAGCTGCCCGAAGCACGTCGAGCCGTGCGCGGTCGGGACCTTCGACGGCGTCCACAAGGGCCATCTCCGGGTGATCGAAACCGCGCGGAGCGCGGGCCTGCGAACGGGTGTCGTGACCTTCGATCCGCATCCGCGCACGGTCCTCGGCGGAGAGGTCGAGCTCCTCGCCACGCTGCAGCGGCGGCTCGAGCTGTTCGAGGCGGCGGGAGTCGAAGACGTGCTCGCGCTCCGCTTCGACACTGAGCTCGCGGCGCTCCCGGCGGAAGAGTTCGCCGAGCGCATGCTGCGCGGAATCGGCGCCGAGACCGTCGCCGCGGGGGAGACGTTCCACTTCGGGCGTGGGCGCGAGGGCGACCTCGCGCTCCTCGAGCGGCTCGGCTTCGACGTGCGCCGGGTGCCGCTTGTCGAGAACGTCTCCTCGAGCCGGATCCGGCAGCTCGTCCACGCCGGCGAGACCGAGCATGCCGCGACGCTGCTCGGGCGACCGCCGGAGGTGGAGGGAATCGTCGTCCGCGGCGACGGACGCGGCCGCGAGCTCGGGTTCCCGACCGCGAACCTCGACGTCCCGGAAGCGCTCCTCGTTCCGCCCGACGGCGTCTACGCGGGCTGGACCCTCGGCCGGCGCGCCGCGGTCTCGATCGGCACGAACCCGCATTTCGACGGCGTCGAGCGGCGTGTCGAGGCCCATCTGCTCGACTTCGACGGCGACCTCTACGGCGACCGGCTCATCGTCGAGCTGTGGAGCCCGATCCGCGAGCAGCGGCGCTTCGACTCGCTCGAGGAGCTGATCGCTGCGATCGACGACGACGTCGAGCGCACGCGCGCTGTCGGGCGCCCGGCCTGACTCCGCCGGCCTTCTCGGCGGAATCGCGCTTCCCATGCCGCTTTTCGCTACCCTACCCGCGACCCAGGCCCGGCTCGCGCCAACGTTCCTTGGCGCCGCGGGCGGAGCCTCGGGAGGCAACTAGGAAGGAGAGGGCATGGCCCTGACCAAGGAAGCCAAGCAGGAGATCATCTCGAAGCACGGCCGCAACGAGGCCGACACCGGTTCGCCGCAGGTGCAGATCGCGATGCTGACGCAGCGGATCAACGACCTGACCGAGCATCTGCGCACCCACAAGCACGACCACTACTCGCGGCGCGGGCTCCTGAAGCTCGTAGGGCAGCGCCGCCGCTTCCTGAACTACCTGCAGAAGCACGACCTCGAGGGCTACCGCGCCCTCATCAAGGAGCTCGGCCTGCGCCGCTAGCTCCGCAAGACACGGAGGGTGGAAGTTCGAGCGAATCCACCGCAATGGGTTGGCTCGAGCTCCCGCCCTCCACAAAGCAAAGTGGAGGACAATTGATGAGTATCGCGACCGAGCGCCGGGCGCAGGTCTCCGTCCAGATCGGGACACAGGAGATCAGCTTCGAAACCGGCCATCTCGCGAAGCAGGCGGACGGCGCCGTCGTCGTTCGCGGAGGCGAGACGATGGTGCTCGCCACGGCCCAGGGGCGCGCAGAGGCGCGCGAAGGTGCCGATTTCTTCCCGCTCACCGTCGACGTCGAGGAGCGGATGTACGCCGCCGGGAAGATCCCGGGCGGCTTCTTCAAGCGTGAGGGGCGCCCGACCGAGCGCGCCATCCTCACCGCACGGATGATCGACCGGCCGATCCGGCCGCTCTGGCCGAAGGGCTTCCGCAACGAGGTGCAGGTCATCTGCACCGTCCTCAGCGCGGACATGGTCACGGCCCACGACATCCTCTGCATCAACGGCGCGTCCGCGGCGCTGATGCTCTCGCCGCTGCCGTTCCTCGGGCCGGTCGGCGCTGTCCGCATCGGGCTGATCGAAGGTCAGCTCGTGGTCAATCCGACCCTCGCCGAGAGCGAGAACGCGGAGATGGACCTGATCGTCGTCGGCACGAAGGAAGCGCTGACGATGGTCGAGGCGGGTGCGAACGAGGTGCCCGAGGAGAAGATCCTCGAGGCGTTCGAGCTCGCGCACGGCGAGATCGTGAAGCTCTGCGAGGCGCAGGAGGACCTGCGCCGCCAGGCCGGCAAGCCGAAGTGGCTCGACCTCGAGCTCGTCGCCGAGATCGAGCGCGACCACGGGCACTCGATCTGGGAGCGGATCCAGCAGGTCGGCATCCGCGAGTCCAGCTCGATCGTCGACGAGCTCCTCGGCGAGCTCGCACCGCCGATCACGATGGAGTCGACCGACGACGACATCCAGCGGCAGGTGCAGGTCAAATCGGCAGCTTGTCTCGCTGCTCGAGAAGCAGCGGGCGGTTGCCGTCGAAGGCCCGGTGCGCGAGCAGTTCGGCGACGAGCTGAAGGCGCTCACCGACGCGGAGCAGGACTCGAAGGCCCTGCGCTCCGCGAAGCGCCAGCTGCTCTTCGACCGGATCCTCGAGGAGACCGAGCTGCCGTTCCCGGTCGGGTCGGCCTCGTCCGATCCCGAGACCGGCGAGGCTCAGCCGGCGACGAAGGACTCGCAGACCAAGTCGTACGTCAAGAAGGCGTGCGAGGCGATCTACAAGGATCTCGTGCGGCAGAAGATCGCCGTCGACAAGCGTCGCCCGGACGGGCGTGGAGCGGAGGAGATCCGCCCGATCGAGATCGAGGTCGGCGTCAACCCGCGCGCGCACGGCTCAGGCCTGTTCACGCGCGGCCAGACCCAGATCCTGTCCACGCTCACGCTCGGCACCGCGAAGGAGGGGCAGCGCATCGACGACCTCTCACTCGAGGCGGAGCGCCGCTTCATGCACCACTACAACTTCCCGCCCTACTCGGTCGGGGAGACGGGCTTCATGCGTGGCCCGAAGCGGCGTGACATCGGCCACGGTGCGCTCGCGCAGCGGGCGCTCGAGGCGGTCGTCCCGGCCCCGGAGGAGTTCCCCTACACGATCCGGATCGTGTCCGAGACGCTCGAGTCGAACGGCTCGTCGTCGATGGGCTCGGTCTGCGGCTCGACCCTGTCCCTGATGGACGCGGGTGTGCCGATCAAGGCGCCGGTCTCCGGCATCGCGATGGGCCTCGTGAAGGAGGGCGACGACTACGTCATCCTCACGGACATCCAGGGCGCGGAGGACCACCTCGGTGACATGGACTTCAAGGTCGCCGGCTCGCGTGACGGGATCACGGCGCTCCAGATGGACATCAAGATCACGGGCGTCACCCAGCAGATCATGAGGGACGCGCTCGAGCAGGCGAAGCGGGCGCGCGAGTTCATCCTCGACAAGATGCTCGAGGTCATCCCGGAGTCGCGCTCCGAGCTCTCGGACAACGCGCCGCGGATCACGACGATCAAGATCGATCAGGAGAAGATCGGCATGGTCATCGGCAAGGGCGGCGAGACGATCCGTGGCCTCGAGTCCGACTACGAGGTGCAGATCGACATCGAGGAGGACGGCACGATCCTCATCTACGCGACCGACGGCACGAAGGCCAAGGAGGCCGTCGCCGCGATCGAGTCGCTGACGAAGGAGCCGGAGGTCGGCGACACCTTCACCGGCAAGGTCGTCAAGACGACGCAGTTCGGTGCCTTCGTCGAGCTGAAGAAGGGCACGGACGGGCTCCTGCATGTCTCGAACGTCGGCCCGGGCCGGGTCGCGCACATCGAGGACGTGATGAGCCGCGGTGACGTCGTCGACGTGATCGTCCAGGAGGTCGACAAGGCCCGTGGCCGGATCGGCCTCAAGCTCGTCGCGAAGCACGAGAACGGCAACCTCGTCCAGCCGGAGGAGCTGATCGAGCGGGCGAAGGACGCCCCGCCGAGGCCTCCGGAGGAGGAGCGGCCGCGCGGTGACCGCCGCGGTGGCCGTGGTGGTGGCGGCCGCGGCCCCCGTGGGCCGCGCCGCGACGACGAGTAGCGCAACGTGATGAGGCGGGCGGTTCGTGCCGCCCGCCTCAATTCCCTCGTTCGGGACCACTTCCCTCATGCCGGCACCGATCGGGTGCCGATGAGGGAGTGAACCCGAACACTTGAGCCTTCCGACCATCTCACCGCTGCGGGGCCTCGTCGAGGTGACCCGCCTTCTGCGGGCGCGTGAGGATCTCCCCGCGCTGCTCGATGCCGTCGCCCGAACCATCGGCGAATCTCTCGGCTACCGCACGGTCGCGGTCAACCTCTACCGGCCCGAGTGGGACGACTTCGAGGTGACGACGGTCTACGGGAACGAGAAAGCCCGTTCGGCCCTGCTCGGCCATGCGCTTCCCGGCGACGACTGGACGATCCTCCTCGGCGAGCAGTTCGAACGGCGGGGGGCCTATGTCGTGCTGAGCGGCTCGGTCGACTGGGACTCGCTCGGGCCGAGCTATGTGCCGCAAGGAGGCCGGTCGTGCCACCCCGCTGCGTGGGATCCCGAGGACGCGCTGTTCGTCCCGATGCGCGACCACCGAGGCTCCTTGCTCGGGATCATCTCCGTCGACGAGCCTGTGAGTGGCCGGCGGCCCACCGATGAGGAACTCGACATCCTCGTTTCGATCGCCGACCACGCGGCGCTCGCCGTCGAGGCTGCACGCGAGTCGGCGGAGTCGGCGCGGCACCAGCGCGCTCTCGAGGAGTTGCTCGAACTGTCGTCGCGCATCACCGGGGAGCCGTCCAACACCGAGATCCTGCGCCGGGTATGCAGCGGCATCCGGGACGCCCTCGACTTCCGCAACGTCTGTGCGGCGCTCGTCGACCTCGAGACCGGAGCGGTCGTCCCGCAGGCGACTGCGGGCTGGCGGCTCGACGAGCTGCGACAGCGGGTGCAGGTGACCGTGGCGGAGCTCGAGCCTCTCCTGGACGATCCCTTCCTCCGCGAGGGCTGCTACCTCTTGACGCACGACGAGGCGCGCTCCCGCCTTGCGACCGGAGTCGACGTCTATCCGTCGCAGCTCAACGGGCGCGGGCCGTGGGCGTGGAACCGGCACTGGCTGATCGTTCCGGTCGCCGACGGGGAAGGAGCTCTGCTCGGGATCATCTGGGTCGACAATCCCGACGACCGCCTTCTTCCGTCGCCCGATCGGCTGCAGGCGCTGCGGATCTTCGCGAACGCCGCCGCCGCCGCACTCGTCTCGGGCCGGCAGCTGAGCGAGCTCCGCTTCCTCGCGCACCACGATCCGCTCACGCGTCTCCTCAACAGGCGCGCGTTCATGACCCGCCTCGACGGGGAGGTCGCCCGGGCGCGGCGCTACGGCCGCCCGCTCGGCCTCGTGATCACGGACCTCGACGGCTTCAAGCAGCTCAACGACCGGCATGGCCACGCCGCGGGCGACGAGGCGCTCGTCGCCTTCGCGAACGTTCTCGCGGAGTCCCTCCGCAAGCCCGACGACGCCTTTCGCATCGGCGGCGACGAGTTCGCCGTGCTTCTCTCGGAGGCGACCGAGAACGACGCCCGGTTCGTCGTCGAGCGCGTCCGGGCGCTGCTCGACCAGCAGTCGGCCGGCGGTGCACGGTGGCTCGCCGACCTCAGCGCGAGCTTCGGCTACGCCACGTGCCCGGAGCATGCAAGCGATCCGAAGACGCTGTTCCGCCTCGCCGACGAGGCGCAGTACGAGGCGAAGCGCAGCGGCTCCGGCCTGGGCTTCGTGGCGCGCGCGTAACGTTCGCGCAACGTCGCCTACCATCCGGTCGTGCGTAGGCTCGACGGAGCACGGAAAGGAGCGGAGGTGCCGGCTTAGCCGGCGCCGGAGCGGAGACCGTGCAGAAGGTCGTGCTGAGCGAGCTCGACACGGGCGAGCGCGTCATCTCCGAGCGGGTCGCGAGCGTCCGTTCCGTCGCGCTCGGCTTCTGGATCGACGTCGGCTCCCGCGACGAGCGCGCCGACCGCGCCGGCGTCTCGCACTTCATCGAGCACCTCCTCTTCAAGGGCACGCGCCGCTTCGAGGCGCAGGAGATCGCGGAGACGTTCGACGCGATGGGGGCCGAGCTGAACGCGGCGACCTCGAGGGAGAACACCGTCGTCTACGCACGCGTCCCGGACCACCACGTCGAGACCGCGATCGAGGTGATGACGGACATGGTCTTCGCGCCGTCCTTCGCCGAGGTCGACCAGGAGCGCGAGGTCGTGCTCGAAGAGATCGCGATGTACGAGGACACGCCGCAGGAGCTCGTGCACGACCTCTTCTCGCAGGCGGTCTTCGGCGACCACCCGCTCGGGCGGCCGGTGATCGGCACGGCCGAGGTCATCTCCTCGGTCAGCCGCCGCGCGCTCTCGGGCTACCACCGCACCGCCTACGCGCCCGGGAACGTCGTGGTCGCGGCGGCAGGGAACCTCGAGCACGACCGCCTCGTCGCGCTGCTGCAGCGCAGCGAGCGCCGCGCGGGCGCGCCGGCTCGGGCCGGCACCCGGGTCCGCCGCCCGCTCGCGCGGCTGCCCGGCCCGGGCCTCCGCTTCCAGCGGAAGGAGACGGAGCAGTACCACCTCTGTCTCGGCGCGACCGGGATCTCGCGCTCCGACCGCCGCCGCTTCGCGGCGTCGCTGCTCGACGCGATCCTCGGCGGTTCGGCCTCGTCGCGGCTCTTCCAGGAGATCCGCGAGAAGCGCGGCATGGCGTACGCGGTCTACAGCTTCGCGGCGCAGTACACCGACACCGGCGTCGTCGGCATCTATGTCGGCACGCGCGAGGAGAACCTCGGCCCGTGCGTCGAGATCTGCGTCGAGCAGATCGCCGAGATCGCCGCGGGCCGGCTGCGCAAGGGCGAGCTGGAGCGCGCGAAGGAGAGTCTCAAGGGCCGGATCGTGCTCTCGCTCGAGTCCACTTCCAACCGCATGAGCCGGCTCGGGAAGTCGCTCGTGACCGACACCGAGCTTCTGACCCTGGAGCGTGTGATGGCCGAGATCGACGCGGTGGACGGCGACGAGCTCGCGGAGCTCGCCGCGCTCTGCTGCCGCCGGAGCGGCTCGCGGCTGCGGGCGTCGGCTCGGACGAGGAGCATTTCCGCTCCGCCGTCGGCCGTGCCAGCACGACGCTCGTCGGACAGGCGGCCGCGTGAAGCTCGCGTTCTTCGGCGCCGAGGGGAAGGTCGGGAGCGCACTAGCGCCGCGGCTCGAGGCGGCCGGGCACGAGGTGCGCGGGATCGAGCTCGGCGACGAGCCCGACGTGGCCGGGTGCGACGCCGCGGTCGACTTCACGACGCCTGACGCCGCACCCGCGAACGTCCGCGCCGCCCTCGAGCAGGGCGTGTCCTGCGTCGTCGGCACGACCGGCTGGGAGCCCGGCGAGCTCGGCGCGCTCGCCGCGGAGAAGGGGCTCCGGCTCTTCGTCGCGCCGAACTTCTCGATCGGGGCGGTGCTGATGATGCGCTTCGCCCGCGATGCCGCGGCGCATTTCCCCCGCGCCGAGATCGTCGAGCTGCACAACGAGGCGAAGAAGGACGCGCCTTCCGGGACCGCGAAGGCGACGGCCGCGCTGATCGGCGGCGACCCGGCGATCCACTCCGTCCGCCTGCCGGGCCTCGTCGCCCACCAGGAAGTGATCTTCGGCGGGGGAGGGGCAGTTGCTGACGATCCGCCATGACACGACAGGCCGCGAATCGTTCGCCGACGGCGTGCTCCTCGCGCTCGGGAAGCTGCCCGAGCTTCCTCCGGGCCTGACCATCGGCCTCGAGACCCTCATTTCGTAGAAGATTCGTGGCATGCCGAGCGCGGCGGCCGAGCTCGTCTTCGACGAGGCGACGAAGGTCTACCCGGGCCGCGACGGCGCCGCGGTCGACCATCTCTCGCTCACCGTCCCCGCGGGGGAGATCTGCGTTCTCGTCGGGCCCTCGGGCGGCGGCAAGACGACGGCGCTCAAGCTCGTCAACCGGTTGATCCCGCTGACGGGCGGCGACATCCGCATCGACGGCACCTCGATCCTCGACCACGACCTCGTCGAGCTGCGCCGCTCGATCGGCTACGTGATCCAGCAGGTCGGCCTCTTCCCGCACATGACGATCGAGGCGAACATCGGGACGGTGCCGAAGCTGCTCGGCCGGCCGCGTGCCTGGATCAAGGAGCGGTCCGCGGAGCTGCTCGATCTCGTCGGCCTCGACTCTTCCTACGCGAAGCGCTATCCGGCGCAGCTGTCTGGAGGCGAGCGGCAACGCATCGGCCTCGCGCGCGCGCTGGCCGCCGAACCCTCCCTGATGCTGATGGACGAGCCGTTCGGCGCGATCGACCCGATCGTCCGCGCGCGCCTTCAGGACGAGTTCCTCGGCTCCAGCAGGAGCTGCGCAAGACCGTCGTCTTCGTCACGCACGACATCGACGAGGCGATCAAGATCGGCGACCGCATCGCGATCCTGCGCGAGGGCGGGCGGCTCGCGCAGTACGACACGCCGCAGCGGATCCTCGAGCATCCGGTCGGACGACTTCGTCGCGATTCGTCGGCCGCGACCGGGCGCTCAAGGCGCTGTCGCTCCGCACGCTCCGCGAGCTCGAGCTCAGGCCCGTGAACGAGAACGGCTTGCCTCGAGTGCCGGTCGCCACGAACCTTCGCGAAGCGCTCGCCGTCCTCATCGCGGAGCGCCGCGATGCGCTCCTCGTCGTCGGCGACGACGGCTCGGCTGCTCGGCGTCGTGAGGCGCGAGGACCTCCTGCGGTGACCGGTTTCCGCCTTGCCGATGGCGGCGGGCCGGTCATCCCGAACTTCGGGCAACCGAGCGCGTGCCTCAAGCACAACGGCTGGTTCTGTACCGACTGGATGAGCAAGCGCTGGGGAGACACGCTTCAGCCGGCGCTCGTCCAGCACATCGAGCTCACGCTGATCGCCGTAGGGATCGGTTTCGCGATCGCGTTTCTCCTCGCGCTCGTCGGCTTTCTCTGGCGGGTCTTCGATGCGCCGCTCGGCGGGCTCACTGACTTCCTCTATGCGATCCCGAGCATTGCGCTGTTCCAGCTGCTCGTTCCCCTGACCGGCCTCACGGTGACCACGGTCGAGATTGCGCTGACCTCGTACACCCTGTTCATCCTTTACCGGAACATCCTCTCGGGGCTCCGCGCGGTCCCCGAGGATGTGCTCGAGTCGGCGCGCGGGATGGGATTCACGCGCCTTCAGACTTTCCTGCGCGTGGAGCTGCCGCTCGCAGCGCCGGCCATCCTCGCGGGGATTCGCATTGCGACCGTTGCGACGATCTCGATCGGGACCGTCGCCGCGTTCCTGATCCAGTACGGCCTTGGCGCTCCGATCTTCGACGCCATCGAGACGCCGGATCTCTTCAAGACGGAGCTCCTTGCCTCAGGTGGGTTGGCCATCCTCCTAGCGCTCACAGCCGACGGGCTTCTCGCGGTCGCGCAGCGAGCGGTGACGCCGTGGAACCGGCTCCGCTGATGGTTGCGAACACGTTCGTTGAAGCGTTCCGCTTCATGCCGAACCACTTCTCTCTCTTGCTCGAAAAAGCCGGCGAGACCGCGGAGCTCGCTTTCACGGCACTTGCAATTGCGCTCGTAATCGCTCTGCCGCTCGGACTCTGGCTGGGCCACAAGCATCGCGGCCTGCTCCTCGCCCTCAGCATCTCGAGTGTCGGGCGCTCGTTGCCGAGCGTGGCGCTCATCGGCCTCGGGATCGGGATCCTCGGCGTCGGCTTCTGGAACAACACGGTCGCGCTCGTCGTCCTCGCGATCCCGCCGATCCTTACGAACACGTACTTCGCAGTCGAGGGAGTCGACCGCGACGCCGTCGAAGCGGCGCGGGGAATGGGACTGACAGAGACGCAGATCTTGACGCGCGTCGAGCTTCCGCTCGGTCTCCCGCTCCTCCTAGCCGGCCTCAGGATCGCCGCCGTGTTCGTGATCGCCACCGCGACCATCGCCGGCATCTTCGGCGGTGGGGGTCTCGGCGACATCATGGCCCGCCAGGTCACCTATGGGCTCGGCGGAGTGTTCGCAGCGGCCCTCTGGGTCGCCGGTCTTGCGCTTCTCACGGCCGCCGCACTCGGGCTCGCACAGCGCGCGACCTCGCGTCGGATGGCGCCCAGGACGTAGGGTCCCCGCGAGGGGACAATCGAGAGGAGGATCAGGTGGTTCGTAAGCACACGCGTCGCGCTGCCAAAGCAGCGTTCGCCGTTTCGTTCGGGGTCGCGCTTCTGATCGGACTTGTTGCTTGCGGTGGGAGCAGCAAGAAAGCAACCACGTCGTCGTCGACGGGATCCAACCCGGCAATCACCATCGGGACAAGAACTTCGCGGAGGAGTTCATTCTCGGCCAGCTCTACGGACAGGCGCTCGCCGTGAAGGGCTTCAAGGTCACCTACAAGAACAACATCGGCAGCTCCGAGGTGATCGATACGGCGTTCAAGAGTGGCAAGATCAACGTCTATCCCGAATACACGGGCGTGATCGCTCTCGACCTCGCGAAGGTCAAGGCGCCCAAGTCGGCTGCCGCTACGTACCAGGCGGCGCAGACGTTCGAGAAACAGAAGCGCGGTGCGACGCTACTCAAGCCGACGCCCTTCTTCGACAGCGATACGTTCACGATGCTCACGTCGACGGCCAAGAAGGACGGTCTGAAGACGATGAGCGACCTGAGCAAGCTCAAGTCGTTCTCGTACGCCGCGCTGCCGGAGTGCGACCAGCGGATCACGTGCATCCTCGGGATGAAGACGATCTACCACCTCCAGAACATCAAGTTCGTCCCCCTCGGAAACGTCAGCGTCTACACGCTGCTCGACCAGGGCAAGGCGACCGGGGGAGACGGCTTCTCGACGGATCCGCTCCAGCTCGATCCGAGGTACACGACGCTTGTGGACGACAAGCACATCTTCGGCTTCCAGAATGTGGCTCCGGTAGTCAAGTCGAGCCTGCTCTCAGGCTCGAGCGGGGCTCTGCTCGAGCAGACCCTGAACAACGTCTCGGCGAAGCTCACGCTGCCGGCGATGCAGGCGATGAACAAGGCGTACTACGTCAACAAGCAAACGCCGAAGCAGATCGCGAAGAAGTTCCTGCAGGCGAACGGGCTCGCGTAGTTGAAGGTCGTCGTTCTCGGCGGAGGGTCGACCGGCGAGCATTTCGTCGGCGCCCTCCGCCGGTTCGGCGACGAGTCCGACATCACGCTCGTCGAGAGCCGGCTCGTCGGCGGCGAGTGCTCGTACTTCGCCTGCATGCCGACGAAGACGATGCTGCGGACGACCGAGCTCGCGGTCCTCGCTCGAGAGGGCGCCCGGGCTCCACGGCCAGCGCCCTGACCAGGAAGGCGTCTGGTCGTGGCGCGACTGGATGACGAGCGACTGGGACGACTCCGGCCAGCTCCACTACCTCCGGGACTGGAACTGCCGGCTCGTGCGCGGCGAGGGGCGGGTCGCGGAGCCTGGAGTCGTGCGAGGTCGACGGTCAGGAGCTCGAGTACGACCGGCTCGTCCTCGCCACCGGGTCGCGGCCGGCGATCCCGCCGATCGACGGGCTCGACTCGATCGAGTACTGGACGAACCGCGAGGCGACGCGGACGCACAAGCTCCCGCAGAGCCTCGTCGTGATGGGCGGCGGCCCGGTCGGCGCCGAGCTCGCGCAGTTCTTCTCCCGCATGGGCTCTCAGGTGACGATGGTCGAGCGCGGCGAGCGGCTGCTCGGACGCGTCCACGGCGACGCGGGAGAGTTGCTGGCGGAGATCTTCCGCGAGGAGGGGATCGACGTTCGCATCGGGGTCGGAATCGAAAGCGTCGAGTCGGGCGTGCGGATCCACCTGTCCGACGGCTCGACCCTCCAGACAGAGCGGCTCCTCATCGCGACGGGACGGCGGCCGAACGTCGAGCGGCTCGGGCTCGAGCAGCTCGGGCTGGAGATCTCGCCCCGCGGCGTCACCGTCGACGAACGCCTCCGCGCCGCGGAGAACGTCTGGGCGATCGGCGACGTGACGGGCGTCGCGCAGTTCACGCACGTCGGCAAGTACCAGGCGCGGGTCGCCGCGGCGGACATGACCCGCCGCTACGCGAAGGCCGACTACCGCGCGATCCCGGCCGGGATCTTCACCGACCCCGAGGTCGCGACGGTCGGCCGGACGGACGGCGACGACCTCGTCAGCGCGCGCATCGAGCTGAGCTCGCTGCCGCGCCTCTCGACGTACGAGAAGCCCGCGCGCGACGGCTTCGTGCGCGTCTTCGCCGACCCGGGGGCGGGCGTCCTCGTCGGCGCGGTCTGCGTCGGGCCGCAGGCGGCCGAGTGGCTCGGCCAGTTCACGCTCGCGATCCGGGCGAAGGTGCCGGTGGAGACGATCGTCGACACCATCCAGCCGTATCCGACCTTCTCGGAGGGCGTCTTCTTCGCGTTGCAGGAGTTACAGGCGCAGCTCTCGTAGACTTCTCCACGATGCTCGGCTCTGTCATAACCGCAGCGGTCACGCCGTTCCGCGCCGACGGCGCCGTCGACCTCGAGCGTTTCCGTGAGCTCGCGACGTTCCTCGTCGACAACGGCTCCGACGGGATCGTCGTCTGCGGGACGACCGGCGAGTCGCCGACGCTGAGCGACGCCGAGAAGCTCGACCTGTTCCGCGCGGCCGTGGACGCGGTCGGCGACCGTGCGACGGTGATCGCGGGCACCGGCACGTACGACACGGCTCACTCGGCCGCCCTCACGAGAGAGGCGACCGAGCTCGGCGTCGACGGGATCCTCGTCGTCACGCCGTACTACAACAAGCCGCCGCAGCGGGCGATCGTCCGCCATTTCGAGGAGATCGCCGGCGTGACCCATCTGCCGGTCGTCGCCTACAACATCCCCGGCCGCGTCGTCGTCAACATCGAGTCGGCCACGATCGCGCGGCTCGCCGAGATCGAGAACGTCGTCGCGGTGAAGCAGGCGCTCGGCGATCCGGAACAGGCGCAGTTCATCGTCGAGGACACGCGGCTCGACCTCTACTCCGGCGACGATCCGAACACGTTCGCGTTCCTCGAGCTCGGCGGCGTCGGAGTCGTCTCCGTGACGGCCCACCTCTGGGGCCGGCAGATCGCGGAGATGATCCGCCTCCACCGCGAAGGCGACATCGAGGGCGCGCGCGCACTTCACGAGGAGCAGCGGCCGTCGTACGACCTCCTGCAGATCCAGGTCAACCCGATTCCGATCAAGGCGGCGCTCAACCTCACGGGCCACGAGGTCGGCGGGCACCGGCTGCCGATGGTCGAGCCGGACGAGGGCGAGCTGCTGCAGATCCGCTCCTGTCTCGAGCGGTCGGGCCTCCTCGCTCACGCTTCGGCGTAGCGCCCTAGACTCATCGCTCATGGGCGCGTGCCGCATCATCCCGCTCGGGGGCCTCGGCGAGGTCGGCAAGAACATGACCGTCTACGAGGCGGACGGAGCGATCGTCGTGGTCGACGCCGGGCTCGCCTTCCCGCGAGACGAGCATCTCGGTGTCGATCTCGTCCTTCCCGACTTCGGGTACCTGCGGGATCGGGAGGAGATGGTGCGAGCGGTCGTGCTCACGCACGGGCACGAGGATCACGTCGGCGCCCTTCCGTACCTGATGCGCGAGGTGCGCGTGCCGCTCGTCCTCGCGACGCGGCTGACGCTCGCGCTCGTGAAGTCGAAGCTCGACGAGCACGGCCTGCTGCGCGTCGCCGAGCTGCAGGAGCTGATGCCGGGCGACGGGCCGGTCGAGCTCGGCCCGTTCCGCGTCGAGTTCGTGCGGATGGCGCACTCGATTCCCGACGCGGCTGCGGTCGTGCTGGAGACGCCGGGCGGGCGCTGCGTCCACACCGGCGACTACAAGCTCGACCACACACCGGTCGACGGGCAGCGCACAGACGTCGGCCGTCTCGCCGAGGTCGGCAGTAGCGGCGTCGACCTCCTGCTCGGCGACTCGACGAACGCGGAGCGCGCCGGGCGTGACCGAGTCGGAGCGAGTGGTGGGGGAGGCATTTCGCCAGATCTTTCCGAGCCGGGAGGGCCGCATTCTCGTCTCGTCCTTCGCCTCGAACGTGCACCGGATGCAGCAGGCGGCCGACGTGGCCGTCGACTGCGGGCGCAAGGTGGCGTTCGTCGGCCGCTCGATGCGCAAGAACGCAAACATCGCGCGCAATCTCGGCTACATGGACGTCCCCGAGGACGCCATCCTCCGGCCGAACGAGCTGGCGGAGCTGCCGCGCCGCGAGCAGCTGATCCTCTGCACCGGCAGCCAGGGCGAGCCGATGTCGGCAATGACGCGGATCGCCTACAACGACCATCCCGCCGTCCGGGTCGAGGCGCGGCGACACGGTGATCATCTCGGCGAAGCCGATTCCCGGCAACGAGCTGCGCGTCCACGACGCGATCAACCGGCTCGCGAAGATGGGCGCCGAGGTGCTGCACGAGGACAACGCGCCGGTGCACGTCTCCGGCCACGGGAAGGCCGAGGAGCTGCGCACGATCATCGGGCTCGTCCGGCCGAAGGCAGTGATGCCGATGCACGGCGAGTTCCGGATGCTCGCCGCGCACGCCCAGCTCGCGCGCGAGGGAGGCGTGCCGGACGACCGGATCATCCTCGCCGAGAACGGCACGCGTCGTCGAGCTGCGCGACGGCGTGGCGACGCATCGTCGGCGAGGTGGAGGCGGGCGTGACGTTCGTCGACGGGCTCGGAGTCGGGGACGTGCACGACGTCGCGCTCCGCGACCGGCGCAAGCTCGCCGAGGACGGCATCCTCATCGTCGTCGCAACGCTCGCGGCTCAGGACGGCGGCGGCCTGACCGCTCCGCCGGAGCTGATCGCGCGCGGCTTCGGCGAGGGGGCCGAGCCGCTCCTCGACGAGCTGCGTGAGGAGGCGGATCGCGTGCTGCGCGAGCTGATCGCGCGACGACGTGACCGAGATCAAGCTCCTCCAGGAGCACCTGCACGACGCCCTCGGCGGCGTCGTCTACGACCGCACGCGCCGGCGCCCGATGGTGCTGCCGGTCATCGTCGAGGTCTAGGCGGCGTTCCAGCTCGCGCGGCACGGGCCGCGCGCGATAACGCGTGGTTTTCCGCCGGCGAACGGGATGGTCTCGACGTAGCCGTATGGGCTGACCATGCCGCCGCAACCAACCGACGCGAGCACTGTCTTGCCGTCGCGGCTCAGGCCCTGGGCGTTGAGGTCGCCGACGAAGGGAGTGAGCGCCCGCGCCTTGCCGGCTGCGGACGTCAACGGCCCAGAGCTGTCCGTTGTGGCTCGGCGGGATCGCAGCAAGCAGCTTCGTTCCGTCGGCCGAGAAGAAGGCCGGCGTGAAGCCCACGCCCGTGTGCGTGAGCCGGCGCATACGCGTTCGGCGCGCATTCGTCAGCCAGACGTCAGCGGTGTGGTCACGGGATGCGGAAGCGGGTGAATGCGATCCCGGGCTTCCCCCAGACCGGAGCGAAGTCCTTGCGGTCGTGGGTGAGCTGCCGCGGCGTTCCGCCGCTCGCCCGGATCACGTAGAGGTCGCCGCGATTCTCGTAGACGATGCGCCGTGAATCCGGCGAGAAGGAGAAGCCTTCCGCGGCAGGGAGCAGAGTCTGTTTTCGGGTGGCCACGTCGACGACGACGAGTCGTCCTCGTTCGGCCTCGATCGCGACATGCTCTGAGTCGGGGGCCCAGACCGGCGGGGCGTAGAGCACCGGCCACTGTCCGCCGAACGTGTACAGCACTGCGGCGGGACCGCCTTGAATCGATTCGAGGAGAACCTGTGCACCGTCCCCGAAGGCCACGAGGCGGCCGTCCGGCGACACGGAGGGCAGGACGCCGCTGGCGAGCTTCCAAGCCCGACTGCCGTCGAGTTGCGCCACCCAGACATCCTCGTGATGCCCCGTGTACCCGGCGAGAGGTGCATTCGGCTTCGCGTAGACGAGCACTCCGCTGCTCGGCCGGATCGCCGCGCTGCCGCATGCCGTCGCGCAAGCGAGCACTGCGAGCACCGCGAGCAGGAGCGCCCTCATTTGTCGGAATGTACGACGCCCCGTATGGTTCTGTCACTTCGGTGGCAGCGAGCCGGCGTAGGCGGTGCCGCGCTCGACCCAATCGCTGAGTGCGGCGTCGTCGGCCACGTCGGAGGTGTCCACGCGGAGCCAGCCGGCCATCTGGCGGCCGCGCATCTCCATCGGCTCCGCGGAGGTCGTCGCGACCAGCTCGTCCGACTCGTCGGGATCGACACGGACGAGGATCCCGCCCTGGCCGCTCGCGGCGATCGCCATGTTGCCGCCGACCATGAAGCCGAGCCCGCCGAACATCTTCTTCTCCGTCAGGCCGGCACGGTCACCGAGCAGCGCGCGGATCCGATCCGCGAGCTCCTCGTCGTAGGCCATCAGTCGTCCTCGATCGGCTCGCCGTCCATGTAGCCGAGCGTCTCGATGCGGCCGATCACGCCGAGGCCGCGCCAGTGGATCTTCCGCGAGCGCGGGAACCAGCCGACGTCGTTCGGGTCGCGGGTGCCGTAGACGAGCATCTCGACCCCGTCGGGGCCTGCGCGGAACGAGTGCGAGACACGGGAGCCGGGAGGCCGCGCGACGACGTGACCGGCGCGGAGCGGCGTCGTCTCCACGATCTCGCCCTCAGGTGACCAGAGCTCGAGCGTCGCGGTGCCGCCGAGGATGACGAAGACCTCCTCCTCGGCCGAGTGGCAGTGGGGGACGGAGCCCCGGTGCCCTGCCGGGAGCCTCTCCCAGCCGAGACCGGCGAGCTTGGTCGTCTCGTCCGGCGTGAAATAGACGAAGCTCTGGTGGCGCACCGTCTGGAGCTCGAGCTCGTCGACGTTGACGATGTTCGCGGGCCGCGGCGCCGGCTCGCCCACCTCGAGCGGCTCGACCGTCGCCTCCACGTCCCACGGGTCGTCGTCGCGTCCCTCGACCCACGGCCAGCCGAACCGGATCGCGCGCGAGCGCGGCAGCCAGCCGATCTCGGTGGAGTGCCGGGTGCCGAAGACGAGGAGCTCGAGCCCGTCAGAGCCCGCGACGAACGTGTGCTCCATCTCGTCGGCGCGATGGATGACGCAGTCGAGCGGCCGCACCTCGTGCACCGCTCCGTCCTGCCACGCGAGACCCGAGCCGGCGAGGACGAAGTAGAGCTCCTCGGACGCGCCGTGCGAGTGGGGCGGCGTCGGCAGCTTCCCCGGCTCGATGCGCACGCGGTTGACGCCGACTGCTTGCGTGCCGGCGGCCGCCCCGAGCCGCTGCCACGTCGCGTCCATCTCTCCCTTGGCGGAGCGAAAAGCCTCGACGTCGTCCCAGTGCGCGACGGCCACGGCCACGCAGTTTGTCAGGACCGGGGATCCGTCTCCTCGGCCAGCCTCGCGGCGGTGCCGTCGACCTTCTGCACGACGTCGTAGCCGTCGCCGCTCTCCACGATCGCCTCGAACTCGGCCAGGACGTGGCCCGGAACGACGATGTAGCGGAGCGGGTCCGAACGAACTTCCTCGTACGCCGAGTTGGCGATCTCGATCCGCTCGGTGCAATCGCCGTTCGCGCATTCGCAGATCACCGTCAAGGACTCGAGCTCCGGGCCGAAGCCGTGATTGAGGCTCTCGATCTGCTCGTTCACCTGGCGAAAGAGGGATTCGTTGAGACCGACTCTCCTGGCCTGCTCGTCACTCATGCGCCGCCTTCCCTCTCGGATCGAGGGCGCGCGTGAGCTCGCCACCGCTGCCGGTCTTGCGGACGACGAGGTAGTGCTCGTGTTCCTCGATGACCTCGCCGTCGCTCGAGTGGCCGCGGAGGACGCCGAACGTGGCGCCGCCCTCGCGAATGCGCTCGTACTCGTCCGCGGTGAGCTGCATGGTCTCGCGGCACAGCACGTCGTCGCACTCGCAGAGGTACGGGACGCGCTCGAGCGGCGGGTCGAGCTCTCGCTCGGCCGCGCGGATGCGCTCGTTCGCATCGCGGAACGTCGCCTCGTTGACGGCGCGCTTCTCCTCTTCCCTCAAACTCACGACCCCTGTTTTGTCCCCGGGAAACAGGCGGCTACACATCGATAGGCTCGCCGGCATGGCTGCGCCGCCTCGGCTGACCGTCGTCGGCTCGATCAACCTGGACCTCGTCGTGCAGGCGGAACGGCTGCCGCGAGCGGGGGAGACGGTCAGCGGCGCGCGGTTCGCCCGGGTTCCCGGGGGCAAGGGCGCGAACCAGGCCGTCGCCGCAGCGCGGCTCGGAGCCGACGTGGCGATGGTCGGCTGCGTCGGGCGGGACGAGCTCGCCGAGCCGGCGCTCGCCGGGTTGCGTGACGCCCGAGTCGAGGAGCGCTGGCTCGTCAATGATGCGCCGACCGGGATCGCGCTCATCACCGTGGATGCGGCGGGGGAGACGACCATCGTCGTTGCACCGGGTGCGAACGCCCGGCTACGGCCGGAGGATCTCGCGCTCGAGGACGCAGACGCGGTTCTTTGCCAGCAGGAGATTCCGCCCGAGACCGTTGCGCGGGCGGCCGAGCTCGCGCCGCGGTTCTTCCTCAACGCGGCGCCGGCCCGGGAGGGCGCTCCGAACGCGGAGGTCACGATCGTGAACCGGCTCGAGCTCGAAGCGCTCGGCGGCGCGCGCGCCGGGCTGGTCGCGCTGACGCTCGGTGCGGCGGGCGCCGTGCTCCTCGAGGACGGGGAGGAGGTGGCCCGCGCTGCTCCACCGCCGGTCGAAGCCGTCGACGGCACCGCAGCCGGTGACGCATTCACCGCCTGCCTCGTCGTCTCGCTGCTCGAGGAGCGGCCACGCGAAGAGGCGCTGCAACGGGCGTGCGCCGCCGGCGCCCTCGCCGCCTCGCGCTTCGGCGCTCAGACTTCGCTGCCGACCGCCGAGGAGGTGGAAGCTCTCCTGTGAGCACGAGGATCGTCGTCGACTGCGATCCCGGCCACGACGACGCGATTGCGATCCTCCTCGCGCTCGCCTCGCCGGAAGTCGAGCTGGTCGGCGTCACGACCGTCGCCGGCAACCAGACGCTGGACAAGACGACCCGGAACGCGCTCGTCACGCTCGAGGTCGGGGGCCGGGCCGACATCCCGGTCGCGGCGGGAGCGGACGCGCCGTTGAGCCGCGCGCTTCGCACCGCGGCGCATGTGCATGGCGAGACCGGCCTCGACGGCCCCGAGCTGCCGGAGCCGCGGGCACACGTGGTGGCCGAGCACGCCGTCGACTTCCTGGCTGGACGGATCCTGGCTGGACGGATCGACCGCGGGACGGTGCTCGTCGCCGACCGCCCCGCTGACCAACGTCGCCCTGCTCCTCGAGCGCCACCCGGACGTCCGGGAGCGGATCGAGCGGATCGTCTGGATGGGCGGCGCGATCGGCGAGGGCAACGTCACGCCGGCGGCGGAGTTCAACGCCTTCGTCGATCCCGAGGCTGCGGCCCTCGTCTTCGCGAGCGGAATCCCGATCACCATGATCGGCCTCGACGTGACCCACAAGGCCCTCTTCACACGAGCTCACGCCGAGCAGCTGCGAGAGGCGGGCCGGGCCGGACGCTTCGTCGCGGAGCTCTCGGACTTCTTCCAGCGCTTCCACGAGCGCTCGTACGGCTTCGCAGGCTCGCCGATCCACGACGCGATGGCGGTTGCGCACGTCATCGACCCGACGCTCGTGACGACGCGTCACGTGAACGTCGCAGTCGAGACGCAGTCCGAGTTCTCCGACGGCCGCACGGTCGTCGACCTGCGGGGCGTTACCGGGCGGCCGGAGAACGCGGACGTCGGAGTCGACGTCGACGCGGAACGCTTCCTCGACGCTGCTCGTGTCCCGGATCGAGTCGCTGCCGTGATCTGCTTCGCGGCCATCGCACCGCACGGCGACATGGACCTCGATCCCGCGCTGCGCGCAGCGATGGAGGAGCTCGGTCGGCGCTGCGAGGCGGCCGCTCCCGAGGTCGCCGTCGTCATCACGCCGCACAACGTGCATGTCGACGGGCATTTCGCCGTCATCACGGCCGGGACGATCGGGGAGTGGGAGACCGACCGCCCGACGGCCGAGGCCCTGCTCGCGGCCGATCTCCCGATTCTCGGCGTGTCATACGGGGGCAACGACCCGCCGACGGCCGAGATGCCGGTCGACTGGGGGACGGAGATCCCGCTCACGTTCCTGCGTGCCCCGAAGGTCGTCGTCGTCTCGTCCGCGCGCGACCGGCCGCTCGAGGAGCATCTGCGTCTCGGCGAGGCGATCGCCGCCCTTCCGGGACGCGTCGCCCTCATCGCGAGCGCAGACCACGGCCACACGCACCGCGCCGACGGCATCTACGGCTACCACCCTGCCGCCGCCTCCTACGACGCGCTGCTGCAGGAGATCGTCTCCTCCGACCGGCTCGACTTCTTCCCGCTGGCCGAGCTCGCCGAGCCGGGAAAGGCCGATTCGCTCTGGCAGCTCGTCGTTCTCCAGGGCGCAATGGGGGAGAGCGCCCGCGCCGACGTGCTCGCGTATGCCGCTCCGACGTACTACGGCATGCTCGTCGCCGAGGTTCAGACCGCCGCGTAGAGCTGCCACTCGCCCGGTACGCCCTTGAGCTCGTGGACGCCGCGATCCTCGAACGCGAGGCCGGAGCCCGAGACGAGATCCTTGACCGTCTTCGAGACGAGCACCTCGCCCGGCCCGGCGAGCGAGGCTACGCGTGCTCCCGTATGCACGGCGATTCCTCGCACCTTCGGGCCGTCGAGCTCGCATTCGCCGGTATGGATTCCGGCGCGGACGTCGACCCCGAGCTCACGGACGGCGTCGCCGATCGAGATGGCGCACCGCACGGCCCGGGCGGGTCCGTCGAACATGGCGAAGAACCCGTCGCCCGCCGTGTCCACCTCGCGGCCCCGGAAGCGCTCGAGCTCGTGGCGCACGGCCGCGTCGTGCGTGCTCAGCAGGTCGCGCCAGCGCCGGTCTCCAAGCTCCACGGCGCGCTCGGTCGAGCCGACGATGTCGGTGAAGAGCACCGTCGCCAGCACGCGGTCGAGGTCCGGCGCGGGCTTCGTGCCGGTCAGGAACTCCTCGATCTCGTCGGCGATCTCGTCGACGTTCCCGGCAGAGATCCAGTGATCCGCTCCCGGTAGCTCGACGAACCTGGCACCGGGGATCCTGGACGCGAGGTAGCGCCCCTCCGCGACATTGACGTCGTGATCGCCGGCACGGTGGAGGACGAGCGTCGGAGCCTGGATCGTCGGCAGCACGTCCCTCATGTCGATGTACGAGTTCATGCGCAGCAGGGCGGCTGCCGCACCGGGGCTCGCCGCGCGCCGCAGGTACTGCTCGAGATTCCGCACGAACTGCTCGTCCCCGACCCGGCTCGGCGCGTAGTACTCGACGTCTTCCGGCCGCAGGTGGCCCCAGTACTGCTCGACCTCCGCCGCCGAGGTCTCGCGGTTCTCGGCGGTCGGTGCCCACGGGTAGTCGTCGTCGGGATCGCGGCGCTTCGCAAAGCAGCCCAGCGTGACGAGCGCCGTCGTCCGCTCGGGATAGGTCGCGGCGAAGAGGACGCACATGTTCCCGCCCTCGGAGTGCCCGAACAGCGCTGCGCGGTTCGAGCCGACCTCCTCGAGCACGGCGCGCACGTCGTCCATCCGCTCCTCGAGCGTCGGCAGCCTGTCGTTCGAGACGTGGTCGGACAGCCCCGTCCCACGCTTGTCGAACAGGATCAGCCGCGAGAAGGACGCCAGGCGCCCGAGGAAGCGTGCCATCGCGGGCTCGTCCCACATGAGCTCGACGTTCGAGACCCAGCCCGGCACGTAGACGAGGTCGAGGGGCCCCTCACCGACGACCTGGTAGGCGATGTTGACGTCGCCGCTCCGCGCATAACGCGTCTCAGGGGCCATCAGACGGCGGCGTAGAGCCGCCACTCGCCCGGGATTCCCTTGAGCTCGTGAACTCCGCGGTCCTCGAACTCGAGGCCCGAGCCTGCCACGAGGTCCTTCACCGTGCTCGAGACGAGCACTTCGCCCGGCGCGGCATGAGCGGCGACGCGTGCCCCGGTGTGGACGGCGATCCCCGACATCTTGCCGTCGACGATCTCGCACTCGCCGGTGTGGAGGCCGGAGCGAACGTCGAGCCCGAGCTCCCGCACTCCGTCGCGCGATCGCCTGCGCGCAGCGAACCGCGCGCGCCGGCCCGTCGAACGCGGCGAAGAAGCCGTCGCCTGCCGTGTCCACCTCGCGCCCGCGGGCGCGGGCGAGTTCGCGTCCGAACGAGGGCGTGGTGCCGCTCGAGCAGCTCCCGCCAGCCGGCGTCTCCGAGTCTTGCCAACTGCGAGGTCGAGTCGACGATGTCGGTGAAGAGCAGCGTGGCGAGCTGGCGGTCGGGCTCACGGTGGGCGCCGCGTCCCAGGCGGCACGAGGAACCGCTCGATCTCGCTCGAGCACTCGGGGCATGTCCGCAGCCGGGGTCGATGTGGCCCTCGCCGGGCAACTGTGACGAACCGGCACCCGGGGATCCGGTCGCGAGATCTCGGCCGCGCTCGACCACGACCCACCGGGTCACCCGCGTTGTGCAGGACGAGCGTCGGCACCCGGATCGCCGGCAGCACGTGCCGGACGTCGATCTGGATGTTCATGCGGCTCAGCGCCTCGGCCGCGCCGGGGCTGAGGCTCTGACGAAGCAGCCGCGCCAGGTTGCGGCGAACTGCTCGTCGTCCTCGTCGTCGGCATCCCGGAGCGGGCGACTCGCGCCGCCTCCTCCAGGCTGCCCGTCGACCCCGCTCGCTCATCGATCATGCGCCGCGCCTCCCGGTCGTCTCATCGTCGGCGCCCAGCGGGTAGTCGGGCGCGCGTAAATCCCGCGCAAAGCCGCCGTAGAGAACGAGCGCCGACACCCGCTCGGATACGTCGCCGCGAAAAGCGACGCTCATCGCGACTGCCCTCGGAGAAGCCCATGATCGCGGCCCGCTCGCGAGCCGGCGGCGTCCATCACGGCTCGGACGTCGTCCATGCGCGTCTCGAGCTCGGCGGCGCCGGCAACGCGGTCGGACATGCCGGTGCCGCGCTTGTCGAAGAAGATCAGGCGCGCGAAGGAGGCAGATCCGTTCGAGGAGCGTGCGCATGTGCGGGCACCTCCCACGCCGAACTCCACGTGCGAGACGAAGCCGCGGGACGTAGACGAGGTCGAACGGGCCGTCGCCGACGACCTGGTACGCGATGCTGACGTCGCCGCTGCGCGCGTAGCGCGTCTCCGGCGCCATCGGCGGGAGGATAGGCCCGGCCGTGCGCGAAAACCAAGCCCATGCCGCGCCGCAAGCGGAAGACGAAGCTGCGCCCCAAGCTGCCGAGCCGCGTCAAGAAGACGCGGACGAAGCGCAGCGCCCGCGCGCGCAGGCAGCACCCGGAGCTCTGGGGCCTCGGCGCCGTCGCGCTCGGCCTCTTCCTCGGGGCCGTCCTCTACTTCGGGTGGAACGGCGGCTACGTCGGCGGCTGGCTCGGGGAAGGCCTCGACCGGCTCGTCGGGAATGCGAAGTACGCCGTCCCGGTCGCGCTTGCCGTGCTCGGCGCGCTCGTCGTGACGAAGAGCGAGCTCGTCGACGTGCGGCCGTTCCGCACCGGGCTCGCGGTCCTCGGTTGCGGTCTCATGATCACGCTCGGCAAGGACCAGGGCGGCTACCTCGGCCAGCTTCTCGGCGGCGCGGTCGGCGTCGCGATCGCCGCCACCGGCTCGCTGATCCTCGGTGTCTTCCTCATGCTCGTCGGCTCATTGCTTCTCTCGGGCGCCTCGCTCGGGGCGATCCTCCGCCGCTCCGGCCGCAGCATCCACCTCGCCGCGCGCAAGGCGCGCGAGCGGCGTGCGCCTACCCGAGGCCGCGTCCTGGCCGGAGCCCGAGCCCGTCCGCTCCGCACCGCTCGCTCACGTCCCCGGTCGACGCAGTGTCGGCGTTCCCCGACGTCGTCGGCGAGACCCTCGTGCCTCCGCCGCACGCGGGCGCCCAGCCGAGCCCGCTGCAGACCGAGCCGCCGGCACTGCTCGAAGAGGAGCCGACGCTCTTCGACGAGGTGACGTCGGAGCACGCGGAGTACAAGCTCCCCGACGCCGGCGTCCTTCGCATCTCGCCCGAGCGCGACGACAACTCGGGCGAAGCGGCCGCGCGTGTCGCCGAGCTGCTCGTGCAGACGCTCTCGCACTTCGGCGTCGAGGCGACGGTGATCGGCCAGATCTCTGGCCCGCGCGTCACGCGCTACGAGCTCCAGCTGGCGCCCGGAACCAAGGTCGCGAAGGTGGCGGCGCTGAAGGACGACCTCTCGTATGCGCTCGCGACGACAGAGATCCGGATCCTGGCGCCGATCCCCGGCAAGCAGGCCGTGGGTGTGGAGCTGCCGAACCTCTCCCCGAACCTCGTCACGCTCGGAGACATCTACGAGCCGCTGCCCGCGACCGCCAGCCCGGTCTCCGTCTGGCTCGGCAAGGACATCTCCGGCGCGGCCGTGTGGACCGACCTCGCGCGGATGCCGCACCTCCTCATCGCCGGCACGACCGGCTCGGGCAAGTCGGGCTGCCTCAACGCGGTCCTCACGTCGGTGCTGCTGCGTGCGACCCCGGACGACGTCCGGCTCATCCTGATCGACCCGAAGCGGATCGAGCTCAGCCATTTCGAATCGGTGCCGCACCTCCTCACGCCGGTCGTCTCGAGCCCCAAGGAGGCGAGCGCCGTGCTCGCCAACTGCCTCGCCGAGATGGAGCGCCGCTACGAGCGCCTCTCCTCGGTGCGCGCCCGCAACATCAGCGAGGCGAACCGCGCCTTCCGCCAGCGCGGCGAGGCGACGCTCCCGTACGTCCTCGTCGTGATCGACGAGCTCGCCGACCTGATGATGGTCGCGCCGCAGGCGGTCGAGGACGCCGTGATCCGGCTCGCCCAGAAGTCGCGCGCCGTCGGGATCCACCTCGTGCTCGCAACGCAGCGGCCGTCGGTCGACGTGATCACCGGGATGATCAAGGCGAACGTCCCGTCGCGGATCGCGTTCGCGGTCTCGTCGCAGACCGACTCGCGCGTGATCCTCGATTCCGGCGGCGCGGAGTCGCTGCTCGGCCAGGGCGACATGCTCTTCAAGCCGCTCGGCACCTCGCGCCTGCAGCGTGTCCAGGGCGCGTACGTCTCGGAAGAGGAGATCGCTCTCGTCGTCGAGCAGACCCGGCAGCGCGAGCAGGAGCTCGACGAGAGCTACCTCGAGCTGCCCGAGGTCTTCGCGGAGCCGTCCGACGACGGCGCTGACGGCGAGTTCGATCCGGATGACGACCCGCTGCTCGACAAGGCGATCGAGATCGTCGTCCAGACGCAGACCGCGTCCGTCTCCCTGCTCCAGCGGCGTCTCCGCGTGGGCTACACACGCGCGGGCCGGCTGATCGACATGCTCGAGCGGCGCGGCATCGTCTCCGGCTACGAGGGCTCGAAGCCGCGACGCGTGCTCGTGGACGAGAGCCAGTACCACACCTACGCCGCCGCGGACTAACAGCTTCCTAACCTCATCGGCTTCCGGTTCGTCAAAAAGGGGGCTAGGATCGCACGCGATCGGCTTTTCGACGACTTAGGGAGGGCGCGTGAGGGTTTCACGCTGGATGCTCGCGGCGGGCGTTGTTGCGCTTGCCGCTGCAATTGCGGTCGGCACCGCGTTCGGTAGCGGGAAGGCGCCGACGGCGCAGAAGGCCGGCTACAAGGCGGCGATCGTGAGCGACGTCGCCACATTCAACGACAACGGCTTCAACAAGAACCAGCTGACTACCAGCCGAACTTCCAGCATGCTGTCGCCGAGCAGGAAGCCGGCCGCGATGATGAGCTTGTTTCCGTCGGCCACAGCATGCTGGAAGTTCGGCTGGTAGTCATTCGAGCCATGCGAGTCGTACGTATACGCCTTTCCGGTGAATCGCCTTCCGCAGCTGCCTTTATTCCCAGGACCTGGTTCTTGTTGAATCCGTTGTCGTTGAATGTGCCGACGTCGCCGACGAGCCCGGCCTTGTAGCCCGCTTTCTGCGCCGCAGGCGCCTTGCTGCCGCCGAACGCGGCGCCGGCGACGAGCGACGCGGCGAGCGCAGCAACGCCTGCCGCAATTACCCAGCGTGAAGCCCTCACGCGCCCTCCCTCATTAGGTTCAGTAACGCCCAGTTTCCGGGCGATCCTAGCCCCATATTCGACGAACCGGACGGGGTTCGGTTAGTCCACTTGGGCGTATGTGTGGTACTGGCTCTCGTCGACCAGCACGCCGTCGCGGCTTCGATCCCTCGTAGCCGGAGACGATCCCGCGCCGCTCGAGCATGTCGATCAGCCGGCCCGCACGCGTGTAGCCCACGCGCAGGCGCCGCTGCAGGAGGGAGACGGACGCGGTCTGGGTCTGGATGACGATCTCGATCGCTTTGTCCAACAGCGGATCGTCGTCCGGGTCGAACTCGCCGTCCTCGCTTGAGTCG
>CAWBQC010000022.1:0-12863 GCA_963790845.1 uncultured Actinomycetes bacterium
TCCCCTGGGCGGTTGAGCTCTCCGCGCGATCTCGATCGCGTAGAGGGGGTTGCCGCCCGCCGCCCGCGCGATCCGCACGAGCGTCGGTCGCGGGAACGTGTGCCCGAGCTCCTGCGTGAGCACCCGGTGGAGAGACGCGACCGAAAGCGGTCCTAGCTCGACGTGCTCGACCTGGAGGTCGCGCTCGAGCGCAGGGATCGGCGCTCGGGCAAGCTCCGTCGTGCGTACCGAGAAGAGCCCCCGGACGGGCTCCTTGTCGAGCCGGCGCAGCGCGAACTCGATCACCGCCGCCGACGAAGCATCGAGCCACTGGAGGTCGTCGACCGCGCACACGACCTGCGATTCGCCGGCGAGCGCGCGCAGAAGCGTGAGGAATCCGGCGCCGACGACGCGACGCTCGGGCGGCCGCGCGGAGGCGGCGCGCAAGAGTGCGGCGTCGAGACCCACCCGCTGCGGCTCGGGCAGTCGCGCGAAGAGCTCGTCCGGCACGTCGGCGAGCAGATCCGCGAGCCCCGCGAAGGCGAGCCGGGCTTCCGACTCGGTCGGCCGCGCGATCAGCACTCGCGCACCCTGCGCGCGAGCGTGCTGCCACCGCCGCCTGCCACAACGTCGTCTTGCCGATTCCCGGCTCGCCGACGATCGCGAGCGCGCAGGGTCGCTCGGAGCGCAGGAAGGTCTCGACGGCCCCCAGCTCCGATTCGCGCCCGACCAGGCTCGACACGATCAGAGGGTATGTGCTGTCCGGGTTCGCCCTGCGCCGTGCACTACTACATAGGCCGAGGCGATGAAGTTCTTGCTCAGTCGGGAGAGGCGCGCGGGTGCCGGCGCAAAGACCGGGCTTGGGCCGAGAGTGCACCGGGGCCTCCCGGCGCTCCCTGACGCGCGCTCGGACCGGCGCGCAACCAGGCGCACGCTTCGAGCTTTAACCGATCGTTCATCGGCGCGTAAGCCGGGCGATAGAGCCTCCTGCGACCGTCGTTGAGCCCGCGGGGAATCGGCCTCGCGCGCGATCTCCAGGAGGTCTCGAGGATGAGATTGTCTCGCTTCGCCGTTCTGCTCCTGCTCGCGGTCGCCGGCGCGGCCTTCATGGTCAGCGGCGCCGTCTGCGGCGGGCGGCGCGTCCGGCGTCGTCGGTCACGTGTACGTCAACGACAACACCGCGCCCGTGAACAGCGTGGCCGGGTTCGACCGCCACGCCGACGGAAGCCTGACTCCGATGCCAGGCTCGCCGTTCGCGGTCGGCGGCTCGGGCGCCGGCCACGCAGACGCGTCGCAGGGATCGCTGGAGCTGAGCGCCGACGGCCGCTACCTGCTCGCCGTCGATGCCGGCAGCAACCAGATCTCGGTGCTCCGGATCAAGCCCGACGGCTCGCTCCAGCTCGCGGCAGGCTCGCCGGTCGCCTCGAACGGCGTCGACCCGGTCAGCATCGGCGTCCACGGCAATCTCGTCTACGTCGCCAACGCCGGCCCCGGCAGCAGCCCCGGCGACACCAACTACACCGGCTTCAGGCTCAACTCCGGCGGACAGCTGAGGCCGATCCCCGGCTCGACGTACGTGCTGCCGAACGACTCCAAGCCCGGCCAGGTGCTCTTCAACGGCGACGGCACGAGGGTCGCCGGCACGCGGATCGCGACCTCGCTGATCGACAGCTTCACCGTCGGCGACGACGGGCGGCTCACCCCGGCTCCCGGCTCGCCCTACGACGCGCAGGCGTTCACGCCGGCGCAGGGCTACGGCCAGCTCGGCAGCGAGTTCAGCCCCACCGACCCGAACCAGCTGTTCGTCTCCGACGCCCACACCGCGGCCGGAGGCGGCGCCTTCCCCGGGCTCGTCTCCAGCTTCAGCGTCGGAGCCGACGGAACGCTCACTCCGGTCGGAGCCCCGGTCGCCAACGACGGCGGCGCGGCCTGCTGGATCGAGATCAGCCACGACGGCACGTTCCTCTTCGACGTGAACACGGCCTCGGCCTCGATCTCGAGCTACTCGATCGGCGCCGGCGGCTCGCTCACGTTCCTCCAGAGCACAGGCCCGGGGCAGCTCGGCGGCGGTGCCGAGGACGCACGTCTTTCGCCCGACGGCTCGACCCTCTGGGTCGTCGAGTCGGGCGCCAACGCCGTCGCCGGCTTCACGGTGAACGGCGGCACGCTCACCCCGCTGGCGGAGGCGGCCGGTCCGGCCGGCGCGACTCCCTCCGGGATCGTCGTCAACTAGCCCGCAAGCAATCGGTGAGGCGAGGTCTGCGGCTGCCCCGCCTCACCGAACTTGTGCTCAGGCAGTGGTACCGCTGCGCGCGGCGAGGGCTTGCTTGAGGAGTTCGAGCGCCTTCTGCGTGTCGCCGCGCTCCTCGTAGATCTCGGCCATGGCCGTCAGTGCGGCGACCACGTGCCGGTCTACGGTCGGCGCCTGCTCGACGGCGAGTTCATATAGCTCCAGGGCGCGGGCGGCGTCGCCCTGGGCCTGGAAGATTCCTGCGACCGCGGAATATGCGCGCGCGGCGTCACCGGGGGCGACGGAATTGAGCCGCGGTGCGATGCCCAGAAGGAGCTCGGCTGCCTCGTCGGCTGCACCAAGCGCAGAGAGGGCTCGGGCTCGCTCGATGGTGAACATCGCGGCATCCGTAGCCTGTCCCGCGGCAGTGACGATCGGCTCGCCTTCGTCCACGAGCTCGAGCGCTTCCTCGGGGTTGCCGCGGTCGTTCTCGATGAACGCCAGCAACAGCAGGGCGCGGGCGGCCTCGAGCGTTTGCTCGCTCGCCCTCAGAGTCGCCAGCGCGAGCTGGCCGTACTCGGCCGCGCGGTCCGGGTCGCCTTGTAGGTGGTGCACGCGCGACTGCGACCAGTAGAGGCTCGCGCGCAGCATCGGGTCGATCGTCTGACGCGCCAGGTCGAGAATCTCTCCCAGCGTCGCGTGGGCACGACCGTAGTCGCGATGGTCGATGTAGGCGTTGGCGAGGAGCAGCGCAAACCGAACCTGGTCGAACTGGTCTCCGCGGGTGCGTGCCTCATCGAGAAAGCGCTCGAAGAGGGCAAAGGCCTCGTCGTACCGGCCTTGCGCCGCATAGCTGCGGCCGAGGGTGTTCGCCGCGGCCGACGCATCTCCCGCAGCGAGCTGGCCAGAATCGAGCGCCTGCTCGAGTAGCGCAACGCCCCGCGGGACGTCGCCGCGGCCGAGCGCAAGCCGTCCCAATCCCAGTTGCGCCTGAGCGAGAGCCGAGGGCGAATCTGCGTCGTCGCGCGCCGCTTCGTAGAGCTCTGTCGCGCGCTTCTCGTCGCCGAGCCGGAGTGCGACCTCGGCCTCGAGAAGGTCCGAGCTCAAGTTGTCCGAATCGAGCTGACCAGTGGCCAGGTACTCAACGCCCACACCGAGCCGCTTCGCGAACTCGCGGAGGATCTGGAGCGAGGGGACGCGCGCGCCCGCCTCGATCCGCGACACGTACGCCGCCGTGCAACCCTCGAACGACAGCTCGCGCTGCGTAAGGCCGGCTGTCTCCCGCGACTGCCGCAAGCGCTGACCGACAGCCACTGGATCGTCGACGTGCGTACTAGGACGACGCGGCACTGCGGCTCAGACTACAGGCAGGTTCTCGGTATTACCAGGGGATCGTTGGTGGCGGCGCGAACGCGAATGCGCCGCCACCAACTGGAGCTAGTGGCCTGGCCAGGGGAGATCGGAGACCAAAAGCGCAAGCAGCACCGAGCCGAAGACAACGGCTAGAAAGCTGATCCTCGCCTTCACGGACTGTCCTTTCGTCGATTGACCGAACAGCCCGGCCGGGTGACCTGGGTTGTATCCCACGCCTCGGACGTTGCTGTCTGTTGTTGTGTAGCGGACGCCGGGTGAATAGACTCGTGACGACTTGGCAGCCGCGGCACGGATGGAGTAGCGATCGCCGACTACCGCATCATCTGCGTCTTCCAGGGCGCGAACGGAAGCCTCCAGGCGGTGGGCTACTCCGAAAGCGGCAACGCGGTCATGTACGACGACGTGTGGACGATCGAACAGGCTCGCCACGCGATCGGGAAGGGGCACCGCCTGTACACGGTCAGCCCGTCAACAGGCGAGGAGGCCGACCTCGAGCTCTACGGCGACGGCATCCGCACGAAGCCGGATCAGAGCACCGACAACAAGCTCGACGACCTGCCGCGCCGCGGCTAGCTGCCCTTCGCCCGCTAGGCCGATACGCTGGGCGCCCTCGGAGAGGTGTCCGAGCGGTCTAAGGAGCGCGACTGGAAATCGCGTACGTGCTGAAAGGTGCGTCGCGGGTTCAAATCCCGCCCTCTCCGCTGCTGCGGCCGGGCTTTCCGCCCGGCCGCGAGCTTTCAGGTCAGGCGAAACTGCCAGCCGGTCTCCCGCTCGACGACGTCGAACCCGAGCTCCTCATAGGCGGCGATGACCGCAGGATCGTCTCCCCACGAGTCGAGGTCGACAGGCCCCGCACCGAGTTCGGCGCAGGCACCCAGCAAGAGCCGCACGTAAGCGGCGGGCTCGCGAGCACTCGAGACCACGCCGGGTCCGTCGATCAGTCGTTCGCTCGTGAAGATCGTGCAGATCCCGATCGGGTCGCTTCCGTCGTAAAGCCCGAGGACTACGGATCCCGGTGGTGGCTCCGCGTCCGGGCTCACGAGCTTGTGGCCCCAGAGACCGTGGAATGCGGCGTCCTGGATCTTCGCGAAGTGCTCCGGCGCGAGACCGCGTCCAACCTCGCCCGCCGGAGGGCTCTCGGCGCGGAGTCGGACGTATCCAGGAAACCTCTCGAACCCGTCGCCGGTGAGGTCTGCGTTCCCGTGGAGCCAGAGCAGCTCCGCGTTGCGTTCGTGCGCCCGGGCGATCCAGTACTCGGGCCGCTCGGCTCGAAGGTCGGCCTCGAGGACGCGCAGGCCGTCGGACGACACGGCTTCGAGGAACTCGTTCAGTCGAGGATGCGGGCGATGAGCTCTCCCCGCTTCAGTACGCGCTGCGCCGTGCCGGCGAGGCGGACGTCGAAGCCGGCGTCCTTCGGGAAGAGAACCTTGTCGCCGGGGGAGACGCCCTCGGCCTCGGGGCCGACCGCGATCACGATGCCGCTGCGGCAGTGCGCCTCGAGGCTCGCCGGCAGGATCAGGCCGGCGCGCGTCTCGGCCTCCTCCTCGGCGTACTCGACGACGACGAAGTCGTCGAGCGGCTCGAGCGCGAGTCTCGTCGGGCGCGGATCCTCCAACACGGCTTGCACGATACTCCTGCTCATGGCCGAATCGCCGTTCGTCGAGCTCGAAGTCGGATCGCGCACCGTCAAGGTGACCAACCCGGACAAGGTCTTCTTCCGCGCACGGGGCGAGACGAAGCTCGACCTCGTCCGGTACTACCTCGTCGGTCGGCGAGGGGATCGTGCGCGCGCTCTACGAGCGGCCGACGCAGCTGAAGCGACACCCCGACGGAGCCGAGGGCGAGGCGATCTACCAGAAGCGCGTGCCCAAGCATCGGCCCGACTGGATCGAGACCGCGACCGTCACGTTTCCCTCCGGCCGCACCGCCGACGAGCTCTGCGTGACCGAGCTCGCGCAGGTCGCCTGGGCTGCGAACCTCGCGACGATCGACTTCCACCCCTGGCCCTCGCGGCGGCGGCGACGTCGAGCATCCCGACGAGCTGCGCATCGACGTCGACCCGCAGCCCGGCACCGGTTTCGCCGAGGCGAAGCAGGTCGCGGCGATCGTGCGGGAGACGCTCGACGAGCTCGGCTTCGTCGGCTGGCCGAAGACGTCGGGCAACCGCGGCATCCACGTCGCCTGCCGGATCGAGCCGAACTGGGGCTTCCGCGAGGTGCGGCGCTGCGCGCTCGCGTTCGCGCGCGAGGTCGAGCGGCGCGCGCCGAAGCTCGTCACGACCGCGTGGTGGAAGGAGGAGCGCGGCGAGCGCGTCTTCATCGACTACAACCAGAACGCGCGCGACCGGACGATCGCCTCGGCGTACTCCGTGCGCGCCCGGCCCGACGCGACCGTCTCGGCGCCGTTCCGCTGGGACGAGCTCGACTGACGCTCGAGACCGAGGACTTCACGCTGGCGACGATGCCCGCGCGCTTCGCGGAGCTCGGCGACGTCCAGGCCGAGCATCGACGACGAGGTCTGCGACCTGCGCAAGCTCCATGAGTGGGTCGAGCGCGAGGAGGCGGAGGGAGCCGGCGAGGCGCCGTATCCTCCGAACTTCCCGAAGATGCCGGGCGAGCCGAAACGCGTGCAGCCGTCGCGCGCGAAGAAGGGAGGCACATGAGCAAGGTCGATCTCGCGCTCGTCGGGGCCCGCGTCCGTACGCTCGATCCCGAGCGGCCTGCGGCAGAGGCCATCGCAATCGCGGGCGGCGAGATCGTCGCGGTCGGGAGCGATAGCGAGGTTCGCGAGCTCGGGGCGGCTACGGAGACCATCGACCTGCACGGTGCCGCCGTCGTCCCCGGGCTGACCGACAGCCACATCCATCCGCTGCAAGGCGCCCTGGACACGCGTGGCGCCGACCTCCAGGACCTGTCGTCACTCGAAGACGTTCGCGACGCGGTGGCCGCCGAGCGAAGGAGATGTGCGCCGGGCGAATGGGTCCTCGGTTTCGGTCTCGAGTACGACGTCTTTCGCGACAGCGGCATCCGCGGTGACCTGTTCGAGGACGTCGTCGAGGGGTCGCCGGCGCTCTTGATGTTCATGGACCTGCACACCGCGGTCGCGACGCCGCGCGCGCTCGAGCTTGCGGGCGTGACCGGCCCGCAGAGCTTTTCCGAGAACGCGGAGATCGTCTGCCGTGAGGGCGCACCGACCGGGGAGCTGCGTGAGTGGGCGGCGGTCGCGACCGTCGAGCGTGCGATGCCACAGCCCACCGACGCCGAGCGCTACGCGCTGCACGCGGCGGCGCTGCGCGAGCATGCCGCGGCGGGGCTGACCGGCGGCCATGCGATGGACGGGACGCTCGCGACGCACGACCTCCTGCGCGAGCTCGAGGCGAACGGCGACCTCGTCCAGCGCTTCGTCGTCCCGTTCACGATCGTGCCCGAGTCGCAGCCGGCCGACTGGGAAGCGCTGCTTCCGCACCGCGATGCGCGCGGCCGCCGGTGGCGGGCCGGCGTCGCGAAGTTCTTCATCGACGGCGTGATCGACGCGGGAACCGGCTGGTTGTACGAGCCCGACTCGGAAGGCGAGGGGACGCTGCCGTTCTGGCCCGATCCGTCGCACTATCGCCGTGCGGTCGCGACGTTCGCGAGCGCCGGCTTCCAGTGCTCGACTCACGCGACGGGGGATCGCGGCGTCCGAGAGGCGCTGGACGCCTACCGGGAGGCCGGCGCGGCGCCGTTGCGCGGCCGGCATCGCATCGAGCACATCGAGACGCTGCAGCCCCACGACCTGCCGCGCTTTGCAGCCGAGGGCATCGTCGCCTCGATGCAGGCGCAGCACATGCTCTGGTGCGAGCCCGACCGCTCCGACAACTGGTCGCGGCGACTCGGCCCGGAACGCTCGGCACCCGGACGAGCCTTTCCCATCCGCTCGCTCCGCGAGTCCGGGGCGCTTGTCGCGCTCGGCTCCGACTGGCCGGTCGCACGCTTCGATCCCCGGCTCGGCCTCTCGGCGGCGCGCCTTCGCCGTCCGCCCGGAGAGCGGGACAGGCGACCGTACGACGACGAGGCGATCGACGCGCTCGCGGCGCTCGCGGGCTACACGACGGCCGCAGCCGTGACGATCGGCGAGGAGACCAGGCTCGGCCGGATTCGAGCCGGCTACGCCGCCGACCTCACCGTGTTCGCGGACGACCCGGTCGAGTGCGACCCGGACGAGCTGCCGGAACTGCCGGTGGTGCTCACCGTGGTGGACGGGGAGATCGTCCACAGAGCCGACTAGCGCCGCAGCAGATCCTCGACGGCGAGGTCGTCGGGGCTGCGCGGCGGGCGCACCTCGCGCCACGTGCAGTCCTCCGGATTCTTGTCCGGGCGGAAGCGGAGCAGGCGCGTGCCGTGGCGGAAGCGGTGCTTCTCGAGCTTGTCGAAGCGCACCTCCACGACGAGCTTCGGCTTGAGCGGCGTCTCCTCGAGCTCGCCGCTGCCCCAGCGGTTCGGCTCGCTGAAGCGCCGGTCGCTCTTCTTGTCGACGAGAGGCAGAACCCTGGCGGCGATCTCGGCCTGGTTCTTCGCGCCGACCGCCGCCGAGCCGACGTAGTTGAGGTCGCCCTCGTCGTCGTAGAGGCCGAGCAGGAGCGTCGCGATCGTCTCGCGGCCGCCCTTCTTCCAGCGGATCCCGGCCACCACGCAGTCGGCGGTGCGATGCGGCTTGACCTTGACGACGCCGTCGCGCGAGCCGGGGAGATAGGGGAGGCCGAGCCGCTTCGCGACGACCCCGTCGAAGCCGGCGGCCTGCAGCGTCTGCAGCCACTCCTGTCCCTGCTCGACGTCATCGGAGACCGGCGAGAGCTGGAACCCGGCGCCGACCTTCTCCAGCTCGGCGCGCCGCTTCTCGATCGGCCGTTCGTGCACCGGCTTGCCTTTCCAGAGCAGAAGGTCGAAGGCGACGAACGTCGCCGGGATCTCGCCGGCAAGCTTGCGGACGCGGCTCTCGGCGGGATGCAGCCGCATCTGCATCGCGTCGAAGTCGAGCGCGCCGCCACGCGCGATCACGATCTCGCCGTCGAGGGCGGAGTGCGGCGGCATCAGCTCGCCCAGCGGCCGCAGCTCGGGGAAGTAGCGCAGGAGCGGCCGGCCGTTCCGCGACCAGAGCGCGAGCTCGCCGCCGTCGTTCTCGAGCACGCCGCGGAAGCCGTCCCACTTCGGCTCGTACCGCCAGCCGCCGCCGGACGGGAGCTCCGAGACGAGCTCGGCCTCCATCGGCGGGAAGGGGACGTTCGGGCCGGGCGCTTCAGCCATCGCGTCCAACCTAGACGACTCGTTCAGGGCGCGCGATACTCGAAGCGTGGGGGCCGACGAAGAACGCGCGAGAAGGTGCAGGACGCGCTGTACCGCATCGCCGAGCTGGCGAGCGCGGCGCAGGACATGCAGGAGTTCTATCGCGCGATCCACGAGGTCGTCGGCGAGCTCATGGACGCGCGACAACTGCTTCATCGCGCTCTACGACGAGGAGCGGCAGCTGATCAACTGGCCCTACTACGTCGACGAGGTCGATCCCGATGTCCCCGACCCGCACCAGTGGTTCGAGTTCGGCGAGGGTGACGCGCGCGGCACGACGGCCTACGTGCTCCGGACGGGCGAGCCGCAGCTGATCTCCGCAGCGAGCGGATGGAGCGAGCTCGTCGAGCGAAGGCGAGATCGAGCTGATCGGCAACGCAGCCGAGGACTGGCTGGGCGTCCGCTCACTCGAGCCGAGGGGCGGACGGTCGGCGTGCTCGTCGTCGCAGTCGTACACGAAGGACGTTCCGGTACACGGAGCAGGACAAGGATCTGCTCGCGTTCGTCGGGCAGCACGTCGGCGCCGCGCTCTCGCGGGCCCGAGCGATCGAGGAGACGCGGCAGCGGAACGCCGAGCTGGCGCTGATCAACAGCGTCCAGGAGGCGCTCGCGGGCGAGCTCGAGCATGCAGGCGATCTACGACGTCGTGGGCGACAAGATCCAGGAGATCTTCGACGCCCAGGGCGTCGCGATCGCGATTCTCGACGAGGCGAGCGGCGCTCGTGAGCTTCCCGTACCTCGTCGAGCGCGGCGAACGCCTGCGGCCGGAGCCGATGCCCTTGCCAGCGGCTTCACCAAGCACGTGCTCGAGACGCGGCGAGCCGCTGCTGATCAACGAGAACCTCGGCGCCGAGGCCGAGCGGTACGGCAGCCTACGTGGTGGCCGGCGAGATGCCGAAGTCCCTTCTCTGGGTTCCGCTCGTCACCGGCGGGCGCGCGACCGGCGTCATCTCGCTCGACAACTTCGACCGCGAGCACGCGTTCGACGAAGCGGACGTGCGGCTGCTGACGACGCTGGCCGGCAGCCTGAGCGTCGCGCTCGAGAACGCGCGGCTGGTGCACGAGACGCGGCAGCGGAACGCCGAGCTGGCGCTGATCAACAGCGTGCAGGAGGCGATCGCGGGCGAGCTCGACGATGCAGGCGATCTACGACGTCGGTCGGCGACAAGATCCAGGAGATCTTCGACGCGCAGGTCGTCGACATCGCGATCCGTCGACGAGGCGACCGGGCTACATCGCGGTTCCCGTACATCGATCGAGCGGGGCGAGCGGCTGCAGTGCGGAGCCGATGCTGCCGACCGGCTTCACCGAGCACGTGCTCGAGACCCGCGAGCCGCTGCTGATCAACGAGGACGTCGCCGGCGAGTGCGAGCGGTACGGCAGCTCGTGGCGTTGGTCACGGCGACGACGCCGAAGTCGGTCCTCTTCGTGCCTGCTCGTCAGCGGCGGCGAGGCGACCGGCGTCGATCTCGCTCGCAGAACGTCGATCGCGAGCACGCCTTCAGCGAGTCCGACCAGCAGCTCCTGGAGACGCTCGCCGGCAGCCTGAGCGTTGCGCTCGAGAACGCGCGGCTGGTGCACGAGACGCGGCAGCGGAACGCCGAGCTGGCGCTGATCAACAGCGTCCAGGAGGCGCTGGCCGGCGAGCTCGAGATGCAGGCGATCTACGACGTCGTCGGCGACAAGATCCAGGAGATCTTCGACGCCCAGGTCGTCGATATCGGCATCTTCGATTTCGCCGCGGGTCTGACCAGCTACCCGTACACCATCGAGCGAGGCGTTCGCTTCCCTGAGGAATCAGGGCCGATCACCTCGCACCCGACGACCCGACAGCTCCTCGAGACAAAGGCTGCAGTGCTCGTCAGGGACGCGCCGGCTCGAGACCGGGAGCTGGGTACGGTCAGTCCGGTCGCCGAGGGCACTGAGCGCCCGCTGTCGATGCTCTTCGTGCCGCTGGTCTCCGGCGACGAGGTTCGCGGGCGGATCTCGCTGCAGAACCTCGACCGGACGAACGCGTTCACCGAAAGCGACGTCCGCCTGCTCACCACCCTCGCCGGCAGCCTGAGCGTGGCGCTCGAAAACGCGCGGCTGGTGCACGAGACGCGGCAGCGAAATGCCGAGCTGGCGCTGATCAACAGCGTGCAGGAGGCGCTGGCCGGCGAGCTCGACGACGCAGGCGATCTACGACGCCGTCGGCGACAGGATTCGGGAGGTCTTCGACGCGCAGGTCGTCGACATCACGATCGTACGACGAGAGCGACGGGGCTCATCCACTTCCCGTACACATCGAGCGCGGCGAGCGGCTGCACGACCGAGCCGATCGAGCTGGTCGGCTTCCGCAAGCACGTGATCGAGACCGGCGAGCCGCTGCTGATCGACGAGAACATGGAGGCCGAGGCCGAGCGGTACGGCAACCCGACTGTCTCGCCGGCGAGATGCCGAAGTCGGCGCTCTTCGTGCCGCTGGTCGGCGGCGGGACGGCGACGGGCGTGCATCTCGCTTCAGAACGTCGACCGCGAGCATGCGTTCACCGAGTCGGACCAGCAGCTGCTGGAGACGCTCGCCGGCAGCCTGAGCGTGGCGCTCGAGAACGCGCGGCTGGTGCACGAGACCCGGCAGCGGAACGCTGAGCTGGCGCTGATCAACAGCGTGCAGGAAGCGCTTGCCGGCGAGCTGGAGATGCAGGCGATCTACGACATCGTCGGCGACAAGATCCAGGAGATCTTCGACGCCCAGGTCGTCGACATCGCCATCTTCGACTTCGCGGCCGGGCTCACGCGCTTTCCGTACGCGATCGAGCGCGGCGTTCGCTTCCCCGACGAGCCGATGCCCCTCGAACGCTCTCTCACGACGAAGGAGATCCTCGCGACGAAGGCGGCGGTCGTGTCGAACGACGTGGATGCGTGGTTCGCCGAGCGCGGCGCGGAGCAGTCGGTGCCCCAGGGAGAGCCCGCGCGATCGATGCTGCTCGCTCCGCTGGGCTCCGGCGACGAGATCCGCGGCCGGATCTCGCTGCAGAACCTCGACCGGACGAACGCGTTCTCCGAAAACGACGTCCGGCTGCTGACGACGCTGGCGGGCAGCCTCAGCGTCGCCCTCGAGAACGCGCGGCTCGTGCACGAGACGCGGCAACGGAATGCCGAGCTGGCGCTGATCAACAGCGTGCAGGACGCGATCGCCGGGCGAGCTCGACCTGCAGGCGATCTACGACGTCGTCGGAGACAGGATTCAGGAGGTGTTCGAGGCGCAAGCCGTCTCGATCTCGGCGCTCGACGAGACGACCGGGTTGCTGCACTACCCCTACATGATCGAACTGGGCGAGCGGCTGGATCAGCCGCCGATCATGCCGCGCGGCTTCTTGACCCAGGTGCTCGAGACGCGCGAGCCGATTCTGATCGTCGAGAACCTCGCGGCCGAGTCCAAGCGCATCGGCAGCAAAGTTGACGTCGGTCTGATGCCGAAGTCGCGCCTGGACGTGCCGCTCGTGACCGGCGGCCGGGCGACCGGAATCATCTCGCTGCAGAACCTCGATCGCGAGCACGCATTCGGGGAGTCGGACCAGCAGCTCCTGGAGACGCTGGCGGGCAGCCTGAGCGTGGCGCTCGAGAACGCGCGGCTGGTGCACGAGACGCGGCAGCGGAACGCCGAGCTCGCGCTGATCAACGGCGTTCAGGATGCGCTGGCAGGCGAGCTCGAGCTGCAGGCGATCTACGACGCGGTCGGCGACCGGATCCGCGAAGTGTTCGATGCCCAGGCGGTCTCGATCGAGACGCTCGACGAGGCGTCCGGACTCATGCACTACCCATACCTCATCGAGCGCGGCGAGCGCCACCGGGCGGATCCGACCGTGCCGGCTGGATTCTCCAAGCACGTGCTCGAGACTCGTGAGCCGCTGCTGCTTACCGAGAAGGTTGCCGAGGAGTCCGAGCGGTACGGCAGCAAGATTTTGGTCGGCGAGA
>CAWBQC010000023.1:0-43582 GCA_963790845.1 uncultured Actinomycetes bacterium
CCGTGCCGATGTAGCCGGAGACGCCCTTGCCGCCCCAGTCGAGATAGTCCGTCGCGACGACGTCGACGCACATGTTGAAGCCGAGCTCGTCGCGCGCGTGCTCGCAGGCCTCGCGGATCTGTGCCGTGTCGATCGTCACCGTCGGCATTTCCGGCGCCGTCGCGGTGAGACGACGTAGCCCGGTACGCGGGCCCACTCGGTCACGTGGCCACCCCGTTGCGCTCGTACGCGGGCGGCACGCCGGCGAGGTGCGCCTCGTGCAGGCGGATGATCCCCTCCATCAGCGCCTCCGGCCGCGGCGGGCAGAACGGGACGTAGATGTCCACGGGGACGATGCGGTCGACGCCCTGCAGGATCGTGTAGTTGTTGAACATCCCGCCCGAGCTCGCGCAAACGCCCATCGCGATCACCCATTTCGGCTCGAGCATCTGGTCGTAGATCTGACGCAGCGGCTCCGCCATCTTGTGCGCGACCCGACCCGAGACGATGAGCAGGTCCGCCTGGCGCGGCGAGGAGCGGAACGCCTCCATCCCGAAGCGTGCGATGTCGTAGCGCGCCGAGACGATCGACATCATCTCGATCGCGCAGCATGCGAGCCCGAACGTGTCCGGCCACATCGACTTCGTCTGCGCCCAGCGCACGGCCTTTTCCAGCGTCGTGATCCCGAGCGCCCGCTCCATCTCGTCGACCCCGAGTTCCTCCTCGAAGCGCGACGGCCCCTTCGTGGGCCAGAGCAGGCGCTCCGACTGGAGCCCGTAGTCGCGCAGGCGCGTCGGCTCGTCAGCCACGGCGCGTCACCAGTTGAGTGCGCCTTTCCGCCAGATGTAGACGTAGGCGACGAGCAGGATGACGATGAAGAACGCGAGCTCCGCGAAGCCGAACCAGCCGAGCGCGTGCAGCTGCACGGCGAGCGGGTAGAGGAAGACGATCTCGATGTCGAAGACGATGAAGAGCATCGCCGTGAGGTAGAAGCTGACGCTGAAGCGCTGGCGCGGCAGCGGGCCGGTCGAGACGCCCGACTCGAACGGCACGGTGCGGGCGCGGGTACGGCGAGCCGGTCGCTGCGCGAACTTGAACGACATCACCATCATCGAGCTGGGGATTACCAGCGCGAGGATCCCGTAGATCAGGAATGGCAGCCAGCTATGGAGCATCTCTTCGCGCGTCTCCCCTTGCCCGTTCGCGCACCCGATGAACTCAGCGAACGGCTGACGTTATCAATGTCGCTTGGGCTGCACTTGCGGGTACCGAATGCCTGCAGCGGAGCCTGCAGCGGGTGTTACAAAGTCGGGTTGCGCAGTGGTCTGCGTGACCGGGTGAGTGGAAGGCGCGTTGCTACGATGCGACGCAGATGGAGATCCAGGAGCGCACCGAGAGCATCGTCTCCCTGACGCCCGCCGCGGCGACCAAGATCCGTGACCTGATGGCCACGGAGGAGGACGTCTCGGTGCTGCGCGTCGCGATCGAGGGCGGCGGCTGCTCCGGTTTCCAGTACGGCCTCGGCTTCGACCGCGGCGCCCAGGAGGGCGACCACGCGTTCGAGTGCGAGGGCGTCACGGTCGTCGTCGATCCGTTCAGCGCGCCGTATCTCCTCGGTGCACAGGTCGACTACCTCGAGACGATCCAGGAGTCCGGGTTCAAGATCGAGAACCCGAACGCCGTCTCCTCGTGCGGCTGCGGCCACTCCTTCCAGGTGGCCGAAGGCGAAGCGCCCGAGGACGCAGCCGGCGGGTGTGGTTCCGGCTGCGCCCACTGACGCTGCTGGTGTCACCCCACTAGTTCGAGGAAGCGTGCGTCCTCGCGGAGCGACGTGAAGTCGTCGTCGGCCTGCGCGTTCTCCTTGAACTTCGGCCACTTCTCGACCGATTCGCGAAGCGTTTCGAGCGCCTCGTCGCCGCGCCCGAGCATGCTCTCCATGCAGGCGATGTTGTAGAGGATCAGGGCGTTCCCCGGGTACTTCTCGAGCGCCACGTGGCACGCGGCGAGCGCACCTTCCCAGTCCTCCTGCTTGTAGTGCTCGAAGAAGTCGTAGAGCTCCGCTCCGGGCGGGAGCCGGTACGCCTCTCCGCGCCGGCCGCCGACCGAGAGCACGATCGTCTCGTCACTGGTGGCGACCGCTTTCCGCGTCGTCGCGGGCTGAACGAAGACCACTGTGCCCTGCGGTGCCTCGATCTCCTCGCCGTCGAGCGTGAACGTTGCGCTTCCCTGGACGACGACGTACAGCTCCTCCTGGCCGTCGGCACCGGGTCCGAGCTCGTCGTGCTCGCCGACGACGTCCTCGCCGGCCTTCGCCTGGTAGCTGGCGCTCGCGCCGAACGCGCCTATGTCGAGCGTGCGGCGGAGGCGGATGAACACCCGGTCGCCGTCGCCGTCGCGTCCCTCCTCAGGAAGCGAGAGAACGCGGTAAGAAGTCTCTGTGGTTGCCATGCAGGCCTCCTCGAAGGTCGAGTGTTGAGCGCGGCGGCGCGAAGCTGCGCCGCACGATCCGCGTGAACGAGCTGGGCGTAGTGGGGGTCTGACACGTGCGTGGCGGCGCCTCCTTCCTTGGCGTCGAGTATCTTGATGACAAGAAACTAACAGACGAGGTCTCTTGACGTCAAGAGAAAATTCATGAACACTTCGGGCATGGCCAGAGCAAGGAAGAGCGGGGAGCGAGATCACATCGACAATTTCCTCGAGGAGATCAGCGCCGATCTGCCGTCCGACCTCGATCTGACGGTCGAGGGGATCGTCGACCGGATCGGCGGCATCAACCGGCGCATCAAGTGGATGCACGACGAGACGCTCGACCAGCTCGACCTCACCATGAGCGACTGGCACGTGCTCAACTCGCTGCGCTGGGCGGGCGAGCCCTACCGCCGCAAGGCCGGCGAGCTCGCGCGCCGCGCGGACCTGACGAGCGGCGCGATGACGAGCCGGCTCGACGCGCTCGAGAAGGAAGGTCTCGTCCGCCGCCTCCGCGATCCGGACGACCGTAGGAGCGTGCTCGTCGAGCTGACCGACAAGGGCCGGCAGATGCACGAGCAGGGCCTGGGGATCCAGGGTGCGAAGGAGGCGCTCCTCGCGGAGGCGCTGACCGACCGCGAGAAGGAGCAGCTCAACGGCCTCCTGCGCCGCGTGATGATCACGCTCGAAGACCGGTATCCCGGGAAGCACGACTAGCATCGGCGCAGCTATGCGCGTTGCCGTCGTCGGTTCCGGCCCGGCCGGCTTCTATGCCGCCGGTGCGTTGCTGTCCGCCGACCCGCCGGTCGAGGTGGACATGATCGAGCGGCTGCCGACACCGTGGGGGCTCGTCCGGCTCGGGGTCGCTCCGGATCACCCCAAGCTGAAATCGGTCTCGCGCGCGTTCGAGCGGATCGCCGAGCAGCCCGGCTTCCGTTTCCTCGGCAACGTCGAGTTCGGCCGCGACATCGAGCACGCCGACCTCGTGCGCCTCTACGACGCCGTCATCTATGCAGTCGGCGCGCAGACCGACCGGCGGCTCGGTATTCCGGGCGAGGACCTGCCCGGGTCGTGGGCGGCCACCGAGTTCGTCGCCTGGTACAACGGCCATCCCGACTACCAGGACATCGCCTTCGACCTCTCGGTCGAGCGCGCCGTCGTGATCGGCAACGGGAACGTGGCGCTCGACCTCGCCCGGATGCTCGCGCTCACGCACGACGAGCTCGCGCCGACGGATGCGACGGACGCGTCGATCGCGGCCATTGCGAGCTCGCCGATCCGTGAGATCGTCGTCGTCGGCCGCCGCGGCCCGGCGCAGGCTGCGTTTACGACGCCCGAGCTGCAGGAGATGGGGGCGCTGGCCGGTGCAGACGTCATCGTCGACGCCTCCGACCTCGAAGGCGCGCAGCCACACGGGACGATCGCCGAGCGCAACGTCGCCGTGCTGCACGAGCTCGCGGCACGCGAGCCGGAGGGCAAGCCGCGCCGCGTCGTCTTCCGCTTCTTCGAATCGCCGGTGGCGATCTTCGGCGAGGACCGTGTCGAGGGAATCGAGCTCGTCCGCAACGAGCTGGACGAGGACGAACGCGCGGTCCCGACGGACGTGCATGAGACGCTGCCGTGCGGCCTCGTCTTCCGCAGCGTCGGCTACCTCGGCGTCGAGCTGCCGGGTGTGCCGTTCGACACGCGTCGCGGGACGATCCCAAACGACGGCGGACGCGTCGAGCCGGGCGTCTACTGCGCAGGCTGGATCAAGCGCGGCCCGAGCGGCGTGATCGGCACCAACAAGAAGGACGCGACCGAGACCGTCGCGCGCCTGCTCGAGGACGCGGCGGCCGGCCGGCTCGAGCCCAAGCCCGACACAAGTGCCGCCGCCGTCGACGCGCTGCTCGCCGAACGAGGCATCCAGGTCGTCGAGTACGACGGCTGGATGGCGATCGACGAAGCCGAGCGGGTTGCAGGCGAGAAGGCCGGCCGCCCCCGAGTCAAGCTGTGCACGTGGGATGCGCTGCTGGACGCTGCCCAGCGCGTCGCCCGCTCCCTCTAACGAGGGACATCGCGTCGAGGTCGAGCGCCGATGGACCGGGCATGGAGTCCTTCGTCGTCGAATGCCTCCAGTGCCGCGCGACCCGCGTTGCACGCCGGCACAACCTGAAGCATCACTTCGACACCCCCGAGTGCCCGGAGTGCGGCTACCTGGGCTGGACACCGGTGCTCCGGGTGGCCGCCGTGGAGCAGCGTGCGCCGCGTAAGTCCCGCCGTTCGGCGCGCCGGCTCCACTCGGTCGCCTAGCCGCCGCGGCATCCTTCCGACGTTCCCTACACTCGCCTCTGATGGCGAAGACCGAGGAGCAGCGCGAGCTCTGGGGAGGCGAGACCGCGAAGGCGGTTGCGAACTTCCCCGTATCCGGTGAGCCGATCCCGGCCCCTGTGGCGCGTTGGCTGGGCAGGATCAAGGGCGCCGCGGCACGCGCCAACGCCGAGCTCGGCCTGCTCGACGAGGGCAAGGCGGAGCGGATCTCGGCCGCTGCAACTCGAATCGCGGACGGCGAGCTCGACGACCAGTTTCCGATCGACGTCTTCCAGACGGGCTCGGGCACCTCGTCGAACATGAACGCGAACGAGGTGATCGCGACGCTCGCGGGAGAGGGCGTCCACGCGAACGACGACGTGAACATGGGGCAGTCGTCGAACGACGTCTTCCCGTCTGCCGTTCATCTCGCGGCTCTCGACGAGATCGTCAACGACCTGCTGCCGGCGATGGAGCTGCTCGCGGCCTCACTCGAGGCGAAGGCGCAGGAGTTCGACGACGTCGTCAAGTCGGGGCGGACGCATTGGATGGACGCCGTTCCGGTCACGCTCGGCCAGGAGTTCGCCGGCTACGCCGCGCAGGTGCATCAGGGAATCGCGCGGGTCAAGGGCGCATTGCCGCGGCTCGGCCAGATTCCGCTCGGCGGCACCGCCACCGGAACCGGCCTGAACACGCATCCGGAGTTCGCGGCCCGCGTTCGCGCGCTGCTCTCGAGCGAGACCGGGCTCGAGATCTCGCCGCCGGCGGATCCGTTCGAGGCTCAGGCCGCACGAGACGGCATCGTGGAGGTCTCGGGTGCGCTGAAGACGGTCGCCGTTTCGCTGACGAAGGTCGCGAACGACATCCGCTTCCTCGGCTCCGGCCCGCGCGCCGGCCTCGCCGAGATCGCTCTCCCGGAGCTGCAGAAAGGGAGCTCGATCATGCCCGGCAAGGTCAATCCGGTGATGCCGGAGGTCATGACGCAGGTCGCGGCGCAGGTGATCGGCAACGACGCGGCGATCACGATCGGCGGCATGCAGGGGCACTTCGAGCTCAACGTGTTCGTGCCGCTCCTCGCGCGCAACATCCTCGACTCCGTGAAGCTGCTCGCGAGCGCGTGCCGGCTCTTCGCGGAGAAGTGCGTCGACGGGATCGAGGCGAACCGCGAGAACTGCGAGCACTACGCCGAGTTGACGCTTTCGGCCGCGACGGCGCTCAACCCGTACATCGGCTACGACGCGGCCACCGCGATCGTGAAGGAGGCGGCGGCTTCCGGCCGTTCGTTGCGAGACGTGGCGCGGGAGAAGGGCGTCGAGGACTCCGTCCTGGACGAGGCGCTCGACTACCGCAAGATGGCCAAGCCGCACGGCTAGGTCGAAGGCGCTGGGAACCCCGAGCGCTCGAATCCCTCGTTCGAGGGACGCCGGCGCGTTGACAGTGTCCGCGCCCACAACCACAGTTCGGAACGAGAACATCGCGGTTTGCAGGCGCTTCGCGCTTGACGGACGACCCATAACGCTAGGGGGAGAACCTGACATGAGGTATCGCAAGCTTTTTCTCGACCACTGCGGCGACCTCGGGAGCGGCAAACTTGCCCCGCGGCGCTGGCGGCGTGCTGTCACAAAACGCAGGCGGGGCAGCAGTTGCAGCTCGAGGACGCGACGATGCGGTCGCAGTTCGACAAGGGCGGTAGCGGCAATTACCACGTCATCCTGCATCCGAACGTGCTGCCCGCGGTGACGATCAACGTCCCGAGCAACCAGGGCACCCTGTTGCAGAGTGGCCGCGGCGTGGTCTTCGCCGACATCAACATCAGCTGGTGGGCGTCGAAGATCCAGAACCTCGAATCGAGCGCGGATCCGACCCACCTGCCGATCTATCTCACCGACAGACGTCCTGCTGCACATCGGGCTCGGACCCGCTCAACTGCTGTGTCATCGGCTTCCACGGGACGAAGGCCACCGGCAATCGTCTCGGTAACGGCAAGTCGCAACGGCAACACGAAGATGCAGACGTTCGCCTGGGCTTCGTGGGTGCAGCCGGGCATCTACTCGCGGCCGGACGGCGGCACGGACTGGGCGCTGCAGGACATCCATGCGCTTTCGCACGAGATCGCGGAGTGGGGCGACGATCCCTTCGTGGACAACCTCGTCGAGCCGTGGCTGACGCCGACGGCGCCGCAGTACGGCTGTACCGACATCCTCGAGACCGGTGACCCCGTGGTGGCCATCGGGTTCGCGATGGGAACGAACACCTTCCAACAGGGTCCGAACCCGAACGGCACGCAGTCGGCCGACGGGTACTACCACCCGGAGGACGAGGTGTTCCTCCCCTGGTTCCTGCGCACGGCTCCGAACACGACTTCCGAGCCGACGCAGAACCCGTCGACGAACATCGGGCGCTACACCTTGATGGGTGACCTCAACCCGTTCTCGGGCTTTCGCCAGCCCGCTACCGGCTGCTAGTCGGCGCTCGGTTCGCACGAAAGGAGGAGCGCCCACCTCGGCAGGCGCTCCTCTTTTTCACTAGCCTTGCAGCACTTTCCTCGTGACACAGCACAAGCGAAGGGGGATTTCTAGATGAGTTACCGCAAGCTTGGCTTGCTGCTCGGTCTCGCGCTCGTTGCGTTCGCCATCCTCGGGGCGGCGATCGCGACGGCCGGTGACGATCCGCAGCCGATCGACTTCACCCACAACGGCGTCGACGCGCCGGCGCCGATCGCCACTGCCGTCTGGGGCAGCGGGCCTACCGTCAAGATCGGTACGCCCTTCTGCTCGACCACGACGTCCGTCGCGGCGAACGTCAACACCGACTGCGAGACAAAGTCGGTAGGCCCGCACAACGAGACGTCGATCGCCGTCAACCCGACGAATCCGAACAACATCATCGGCGGCGCGAACGACTACCAGCTCGGCCTCAACCCGGGCGGGCACGTGTCCGAGACTCTGCTTTCGCGGGCACACGTCAGCTTCGACGGCGGCCAGACCTGGACGGAGTACCCGCTCAACGCGAACTCCACGTACCAGGCCAGCGGCGATCCGGCGGTTGCGTTCGATGCTGCCGGAAACGCGTACTACGCGACGCTCGGCTTCCGCTTCGTCGGGCCGGTGAACGCGCAGAACCCCGACGTGCTCGTGGCGAGCTCCGCCGACGGCGGCAAGAGCTGGTCGACGTCCCGCATCGCCGCAGGGCAGCGGCGTCGAGACGAGCGTCGGCGACCTGCTCGACAAGGAGTACGTCGCCGCGTGGGGTAACGGCAACGCGATCGTCACCTTCGGCGACTTCCGGCTCGGCGCAGAAGGGCGCGTTCGTCAGCGCCCGCATCTACGCCTCCGTGACGCACAACGCCGGGAAGACCTGGTCAGCGCCGCAGGTGATCTCGGGCTCGCTCGACGAGGCCTTCGTCTCGACCCCGACCGTGACGGCCGACGGGCGGATCTTCGTCTCGTTCCTGAACACGGACGACCTCGTGACCGGGCGTGACAACTACAAGGTCGTGCAGGTCAACCCGGCGACGGGTGCTGCGATGGGCGATCCCGGTCGACGTCGGGCTCGTGATCGACGGCAGCGACCGACTTCCCGTTCGCGTTCGGCCGGACGACGTACCAGGACAGCGTCTTCCGCAGCTGGGCGGCGGGCAACATCACGGCCGATCCGACGAACCCGGACCACCTCGCGGTGGTCTGGTCGGACATGCGGAACAGCACGCTGCCGCGCCGATCCGAATCCGTATGCGACGTCGACGAACTCCGACATCGTCGTGAGCGAGTCGACGGACGGCGGGCAAACCTGGTCGTCCGCGGCTGCCTACGAGATCCCCGGCGATCAGTTCATGCCGTGGAGCGCGTTCGACTCGAGTGGCACGCTGCGGGTCGGCACCTTCGACCGCAGCTACGACTCGGCGAACCACAAGTACGGCTACTCGGTGCTGAACGGGACGCCGACTTCGCTACACGTCGACCCAGGCGTCGACCGCGCTCTCGGATCCCACCACGGGCGACCGCTGGTTCGCGCGGACCGTGGATCCGAACTTCCCGCGCGCCACGGCGTTCCTCGGCGACTACTCGGGCATCGCGGTCGTCCCGGGGACGACGCATGTCGTGGCCTACTGGACCGACATGCGCGAGCAGTCGTGCTTCCCCGCCGGCGTTTGCGGTTCCGGCGAGGACGCGTACTTCGCAATGCTGCCGTAGCAGGCAGAGACACGCTGAACGACGATGAAGGGCCGCCTCCGGGCGGCCCTTCCTCTTCTCTAGTAGGAGACCGCGCCGCGACCGGTCGCGGCCGCGTGCTTCTGCTCGTCGGCGCGGTAGCTCGAGCGGACGAGCGGGCCCGAGAAGACCGAACCGAAGCCGAGCGCCTCGCCCTGCTCGCGGAACCAGCGGAACTCGTCGGGGTGCACCCAGCGGTCGATGGCCGCGTGCTTCGCGCTCGGCTGGAGGTACTGGCCGATCGTGACGACGTCGACGCCGTTCGCGCGCAGGTCGCGCATCGTGTCGACGACCTCGTCGTTCGTCTCGCCGAGGCCGACGATGATCCCCGACTTCGTCAGGACGGGGTAGTCGGCGATCTCCTTCGCGCGGCGCAGCAGCCACAGCGCGCCGTCGTAGCTCGCCTTCGCGCCGCGCATCTTCGCGTGGAGCCTCCGCACCGTCTCGATGTTGTGGTTGAAGACTTCGGGCCGCGCGGCGAGCACTGTCTGTAGCGCCTCCTCCTCGACGCCGAGGAAGTCGGGCGTCAGCACCTCGACCGAGGCCTCGGGGAGCTTCGTCTTCAACGCTCGGATCGTCGCCGCGTAGTGGCCGGCGCCACGGTCGGCGACGTCGTCGCGGTCGACCGAGGTGACGACGACGTGCTTGAGCTTCATCTGCGCGGCTGCCTGCGCGAGCCGCAGCGGCTCGAGCGGGTCGGGCGGCGCCTCGGGCTTGCCGGAGTTGACGTAGCAGTAGCGGCAGGCGCGGGTGCAGGTGTCGCCGAGAATCTGGAAGGTCGCAGTGCCGCGTCCCCAGCACTCCGAGATGTTCGGGCAGCGCGCCTCCTCGCAGATCGTGTGCAGCGAGAGGCCGTGCACCAGCTTCTGGACGTCGAAGTACGAGCCGTCCTTCGAAGGCGCGCGCACCTTCATCCATTCGGGCCTGCGGGGCCGCTCGGCGACGGGAAGCGATGACTCCATGACCGCGTTCCAGTCTAAGTGGCGTAGCGGAGCCGACCGCTGCTAGCCTGAAACGGACTGATGAGTCCGCTTACGTAAGGAGCCCGATGAGCCGCCATTCCACCAATCCCTGGGTCGTACTCGTGATCATCTGCCTCGCGCAGTTCATGGTCGTCCTCGACGCGACGATCGTGAACGTCGCGCTGCCGCACATCCAGTCTTCGCTCGGCTTCAAGAACGAGGCCAGCCTGCAGTGGGTGATCAACGCGTACACGCTCGTCTTCGCAGGATTCCTTCTGCTCGGCGGGCGCGCAGGTGACCTCCTGGGACGGAAGAGGCTCTTTCTCATCGGGCTTGTCGTCTTCACCGGCGCGTCGTTGCTCGACGGGATCGCGACGACCTCCGGGGAACTGATCGGCTTCCGCGCTCTCCAGGGGCTCGGCGCCGCGCTCATCTCGCCGGCGGCGCTCTCGATCATCTCGACGACGTTCGCGGAGGGCAAGGAGCGCGCGCGGGCGCTCGGCGTCTGGGCGGCAATCGCCATCGGCGGCTCTGCCGTCGGTCTCGTGCTCGGCGGTGCGCTCACGCAGTCGCTCTCGTGGCGCTGGATCTTCTTCGTCAACGTTCCGGTCGGGATCCTCACCTTCCTCGCCGCGCTGCGGATCGTCCCGGAGTCGAAGGACGAGCACGTGCATCGGGGCTACGACCTCGCGGGTGCGGTCACCGTCACGGGCGGGCTGATGGTGCTCGTGTACGGGCTCGTACACTCGGCCTCGCACGGCTGGGGCTCCGGGCAGACGATCATCTCGTTCGTCGCCGCTGCGGTGCTTCTCACGGCCTTCGTCCTGATCGAGCAGCGCTCGTCCGAGCCACTCGTCCGGCTCTCGATCTTCCGCGTCCGCTCGCTCCTGACGGCGAACGTGGCCATGTTCCTCGCGTTCTCCGGGATGTTCGCGATGTTCTTCTTCAACTCGCTCTACATCCAGAACGTCCTCCACTTCGGACCGCTCAAGGCGGGCGTCTCGTTCCTGCCGTTCACGGCCGGGGTCATGCTCTCGGCGGGTCTCGCCTCGAGCCTCGCACCGCGCCTCGGCGTCAAGCCCGTGGCGGCGGTCGGCATGGTGCTGACCGTCATCGGGATGGTTCTGTTCGCCCGGATGCCCGCCGGCGGCTCGTACGCGATGGACGTCCTGCCGGGGATGATCATCGGCTCGCTCGGGATGGGCGCCATCTTCATGCCGCTCACGCTCGTGGCGACGACCGGCCTCAAGAACGAGGATCAGGGGCTCGCGTCCGGGCTCTTCAACACGTCGCAGCAGGTCGGGGGAGCGCTTGGACTCGCGATCCTGTCGACGATCGCCGCGAGCCACACGGGCAGCGGCGTCGCCGGCCAGGTGAAGGGCTTCCATTACGCGTTCGCCGGCGCCGGCGTCCTCGTCGGCCTGGCGCTCGTGGTCTTGCTGGCGCTCCTGCGCAAGCGGGACGTTGCCGCCATCGAGGCGGCAGCCGAGTCGGACGAGCCGGTCATGGTCGGCGCTGCCTGATGACCGAGCTCAGGGCGGACGCCCGGCGAAATCTCGAGCGGGTGCTCGATGCGGCGACGGAAGCGTTCGCCGCGTCGGGCCCCCACGCAAGCGTCGACGAGATCGCTCGCGCGGCCGGCGTCGGCCACGGCACCGTCTTCCGCCGCTTTCCGACGAAGGACGACCTCATGTACGCGGTCATCGAGCGGCATGTCGCACAGATGTGCGCGATCGCCGAGGAGGCGCTCGACTCCGACGATCCCGGCGAGGCGTTCTTCGACTTTGCGCACCAGGTCGCCGAGCTCGCGATGAGCACGCCCGGACTACACAAGTGTGTCGTCCACTGCGGGGAGAGGCCTCGCGGCGCCGAGCTGGACGAGCTGGGACGAAAGGTGGTTGCACGCGCGCAGCAGGCGGGGGCGCTGCGGACCGATCTCAAGCCGGCCGAGGTCGGGCCGCTCGTCCGGGCGGCGCTGACGGCCGCTCCGCCCGGTCAGTGGCGTCTGTATCTCGACGTCGTGCTCGATGGGCTACGCGCTTAGAGTGTCGGACCGATGAGCTGGTTCGTCCGCAACCTCAGCGAGCTGAAGTGGTGGGAGCGCCCGGGGCGTGGCTTCGTTGCGGAGCTCGTTCCCGACGACGATGCGCAGGTCGGCGTCAATCTCTTCGTGCTCGGTCCCGGCGAGTCGATGTCGATGTACCACTGGGAGGCCGACCAGGAGGGCTTTCTCGTCCTCTCGGGCGAGGCGCTGCTGATCATCGAAGGCGAAGAGCGACCGCTGCGGCAATGGGACTACGTCCACTGTCCACCGAACGTCCCGCACACGAGGATCGGTGCCGGCTCCGGCCCGTGCGCGATCCTCGCGATCGGTGGGCGGCGAGCACCAAGACGACGAGTCGTGGGGCGGGTATCCGTATTCCGAGGTGGCGATGAAGTACGACGCGTCGGCGGAGGAGGACACGACCGACCCGGATGTCGCCTACGCGCGGTTCGCGGACCGGCAGCCCGGCGAGTTTCGCGAGGACTGGCTGCCCTAGGGCGTAGCGAGCTGCGCGTGGATCGGCTGGCCCCAGAGGCCGGCGCCGTCCTCGGCCGGGAGCTCCTCGAGCTCGAGCCCGAACACATCCTCGAGCGCCGCGACTGCGTGCGGCCGCACCTCGTCGACCGTCACCTGCCGCTCGAGCTCGCGCGCGATCGTGGTGAACATCGCGTCCTCGAGCCCGCACGCCGTGATCCAGTCGGTGAACGGCGCCGGGTCGAGGTCGACGTTGAGCGCGTAGCCGTGCGTCGTCACCCAGCGCGAGACGTGGACGCCGATCGAGGCGATCTTGCGCGGGGGCCGTTGCAGCCAGACGCCGGTCAGACCGTCGAGCCGCGTTGCGTCCAGCCCGAGCGGCGCCAGGGTGCGGATCAGCGCCTCCTCGAGGTTGCGGACGTACTCCTTCACGTCGCGGCCGTGCCGCTTCAGGTCGAGGATCGGGTAGCAGACGAGCTGCCCGGGCCCGTGGAAGGTCGACTTGCCGCCGCGGTTCGTCTCCACGACCTCGACCTCGGCACCTTCCGGAACATGCAGCTCCGCGGCTTCGTCGGTGCGCCGGCCGAGCGTGACGACGGGCGGGTGCTCGAGCAGGATGATCGTGTCGGGGATCGCGCCCTGCGACACTGCGCCGGCGAGCGAGCGCTGCAAGTCCCAGGCCTCGAGGTACGGGACCTGGCCGAGCTGGAGCACGTAGCCGCCAGTCGCCACGGGCTCAGGCTAGCGTCCGGAGCATGTCCGTGGTTCTCGTCGAAGGGATCACCGACCGGCTCGCCCTCGAGGCGGTTGCGGCGAAGCTCGGCCTGGACCTACGAGGACAGGCATCGAGATCGTTCCGATCGGCGGTGCACAGGCGGTCCGCCGCGCGTACGCGGAGTACGAGGGGAAACAGGTTGCCGGTCTCTGCGATGCGGGCGAGGAGCGCTGGTTCCGGCGCGTCCTCGGTGACGCGACGTACGTCTGCGACAAGGACCTCGAGGACGAGTTGATCCGCGCGCTCGGCGCTGAGCGTGTCCAGGAGGTTGTCGCCGCGCAGGGCGAGCTCGAGACGTTTCGCAGCTTCCAGAATCAGGTCTTCTGGCGCGGCCGGCCGGTGGAACGGCAGCTGCGCCGCTGGCTGCAGAACGGCGGCCGCTACCTCCGCTATCCGCCACTGCTCGTCGAGGTGATGGAGCGGGACGAGATCCCGCGTCCGCTCGCCGACGTGCTTGCCGCCGCCTGTTAGAGACGCTGCCCGAACATCCAGCGGTGGCCCTCGAGGTCCTCCGCCGTATAGATGCGGTAGCCGATGCCCGGCTCGTCGAGCTCGCGGATGATCGTCGCGCCTTCCGCCTCAGCCTGGGCGTGGTGTGCGTCGACGTCGTCGACCTCGACCCATAGGCCGTCGATCACCCACGGGTTCTCGTGCATCTGGCGCTCGGTCTCGCAGCTCTCTCGATGCTTCCGCGAGCCGACATATCCCTCCGGGGTCGAGAGGAAGATCGTCGACCCTTCGAGGTCGAGCTCGGCGTGCAACACCCTGCCGCCGGCGTCGGTCGACCGCGATTCTTCGCGCTCGGTCGCGCCGAACGCCGCGCAGAGCCAGTCGATAGCGGCGGCCGCGTCCTCGTAGCCGAGGAACGGAACGAGCCGCTGCGCCACTACTCGCCGTCGCCCTCCCAGCGCTCGAGCCGCTCGCGCAGGTCGCGGAGGAAGCGGCCGGCGTACGCGCCGTCGACGAGCCGGTGGTCGTACGTGAGCGTGATGTTCATCAGCGGGCGGATCGCGATCACGTCCTGGCCGAGCTCGTCCTCGACGACCCACGGCCGCTTCACGAGCGCGTAGGTGCCGAGAATCGCGGACTGCGGCTGGCTGATGACCGGCGTGCCGTGGAAGGTGCCGTAGCCGCCGGGATTCGTGATCGTGAACGTCCCGCCCTGAACGTCGTCCGGGACGAGTTGCTTGTTGCGCGCCTTCGCTGCGATGTCGGCGATGCCCCGCGCGAGCCCGAGCAGGTTCAGGCCCTCGGCGTTGCGGAGCACGGGGACGATGAGCCCCTTGCCCTCGGCGAGCTCGACGGCGATCCCGAGGTTGACGAAGTTCCGGGTGACGATCGAGTCGCCGCGCATCTCGGCGTTCACGTACGGGTACTCGCGGAGCGTCTCGACCGATGCCTTGGCGACGAACGCGAGGTAGGTCGGGTTGACGCCGTACGCGGCCTGGTACTCCTTCTTCAGCCGCTCGCGCACGGCCACGACGCGCGAGAAGTCGACCTCGATCGCGCTCGTCACGTGCGCTGCCGTGTCGAGAGAGCGCCGCATGTGCTCGGCGATTCCGCGCCGCATCGCGGTGATCGGCTCGACGGTCTCGCCGGGCAGCGTTTCGCCCGCCGCGACGGGTGCCGGGGCGGGAGGCTTCGGCGGAGGCGGAGGCGGCGCCGCCGCGGCCGGAGGCTGTGTCGCCGGCGCTTCGGGGGCGGGTGCTGCAGGCGGAGGCGCCGGCGGTGCCTGCTGCGCGCCGCCGGACTCGACGAAGGCGAGGATGTCCTTCTTCGTCACGCGTCCGCCGGAGCCGGTGCCCGGCACCTGGGACGGGTCGACCCCGTGCTCGCCGGCGATGCGCGCGACGACCGGCGAGACGAACGCCTTGCCGTTGCCGCTCGGCGGCCGGCGCCGCGGGCGGGGCTGCAGACGGCTCGGGCGCTGTCGGCGCGGGCGTCTCGGCGGGCGAAGCTGCGTCGGCCTCGGCCGCCGCCTCGGCGGTGGCCGGCTGGGCCGGCTCAGCGGGAGCGGGTTCGGCCTCGGGCTCTGCCGCCTGGGCGGGAGCCTCGGTCGCTGCACCTCCGCCGATCTGCCCCAGCTTCGTCCCGACGTCGACCGTCTCGCCCTCCTGGACGAGGATCTGCGTCAGCGTCCCGGAGGCCGGGCTCGGTACCTCGGTGTCGACCTTGTCCGTCGAGATCTCGAGCAGCGGCTCGTCGGCCTCGACCTGCTCGCCCTCCTGCTTCAACCAGCGCGTGATCGTCCCCTCCGAGACGGACACGCCCATCTGCGGCATCACGACGTCGACTGCGGTCTCCGTGGCCATTCCCTCTCCTTCTAGTACTCCGCGAGCTCGCGCAAACCGGTGACGACGTCATCGACCTGCGGGATGAATGCCTTCTCGAGCGTCGGCGAGAACGGGACGGGCGTGTCGGGCGCGGTAAGGCGCTTGACGGGCGCGTCGAGATCTTCGAACGCCTCCTCGGCGATCGTCGCCGCGATCTCGCCGCCGAAGCCGCCGGTGCGCGTGTCCTCGTGCAGGACGAGCACCTTCGACGTCTTCCGTACGGACTCGAGGACCGCCGCCTTGTCCCACGGCATCACGGTGCGGAGGTCGAGGATCTCGACCGAGACACCGTCGGAGGAGAGCTGCTGCGCAGCCTCGTCGGCCGTGTAGACCATCGCGCCCCAGGTGATGACCGAGAGGTCGCTGCCCTCGCGGTGGATGCGCGCCTTGCCGAGCGGCGTCGTGTAGCGCTCCTCCGGCACCTCGCCCTTGATGCGCCGGTAGAGGTGCTTGTGCTCGAAGTAGAGGACGGGGTTCGGATCCTCGATCGCGCTGATCAGGAGCCCCTTCGCGTCCTCCGGCGTCGCTGGACAGACGCACTTCAGGCCGGGGATGTGCGCGAACGACGACTCCGGGTTCTGCGAGTGGAACGGCCCGCCCGAGAAGCCGCCGCCCGACGGGAGGCGGACGACGATCGGCACCGGCGTGCCTGCGCGCCAGCGCTGCTTGGCCGCGACGTGACGAGCTGATCCCACGCGCACGAGATGAAGTCTGCGAACTGCATCTCCGCGACCGGGCGCATGCCCATGATCGCGGCGCCGGTGCAACCGCCGACGATCGCGGTCTCGGCGAGCGGCGCGTCGATCACGCGCCAGGGCCCGAACTCCTCCTGGAAGCCGAGCGAGACCTTGAAGGCGCCGCCGTAGACGCCGACGTCCTCGCCGATCAGGAACACGCGCTTGTCGCGGCGCATCTCCGTGCGGAGCCCGTCGCGAGATCGCCTGCAGATAGGTCAGCTCTCGGCCATCGTACTTGTGGTGCGGCGTGTCGAGATCCTCGGGCGAGGCGTAGACGCCCTTCGTCAGGTCGGCGGTATCGGGCTGCGGCGACTCCTCCGCGCGCTGCAGCGACTCGTTCAGGAGCTTCTTGACGCCCGCCGCGATCTCGTCCTCCTCCTCGTCGCTCAGGTCGGCGTTGTCGCGTAGCCAGGTGCGGAAGCGCTCGATCGGGTCGGACTCGGCCCACTGCTCGAACATCGGCTTCGGGACGTAGAACGCGTCGTCGTGGACGGCATGACCCTCCATCCGGAGGGTGAGGCACTCGATGCAGCGTCGGGCCACCGCCGGCGCGCGCCTTGTCGATCGCGCGCTTCGCCTCGCGGTAGACGGCGAGGACGTCGGTGCCGTCGACCACGACTCCCTCGAAGCCGTACGCCTGAGCGCGGTCGGCAACGTGCTCCGTCGCGAACTCGAGGTGGGTGGGCGTCGAGTACGCCCACTGGTTGTTGTCGCAGACGAAGACCATCGGAAGCGTGCGCGTGCCGGCGAAGGTCATCGACTCGTGCGTGTCGCCGCGTGCCGAGGCTCCCTCGCCGAACCAGCCGACCGCCACGCGCGCTCCTCGCGGATGCGGAACGCGAGGGCGCAGCCGGTGGCGACCGGGAGCATGGCCGGCAGATGGCTGACCATCGCGATCAGCCCGAGCTGCGAGTCGGCCATGTGGACGTTGCCGTCCCGGCCGTCGGGTCGGTCCGTCCTGGCGGCCCATGTACTGGGCGAAGATCCGCCACGGCTCGACGCCGCGCGACGATGTGCACGCCCATGTCCCGGTGGAGCGGCGTTCCGACGTCGTCGGGCCCCATCGCCGTCGCGACGCCGACGGCAGCCGCCTCGTTGCCGCGGCCGGTGTAGAACGAGCCGGGAATCTTCCCCTGCCGGTAGAGGATGTGGCCCCGCTCCTCGACGCCGCGGGTGACGAGCATGTGCGCGGTAGATGCCGAGCAGGTCCTCGCGGTCGAGGCCTGCTTCGCGTACCTCGTGGATCGAGCCGACCGGCTCCGCTTCTCTCGCGATCGCCATCGGGCGTGAACCCTAGCGGGCGCCCCAGTCGTGGGAGTCGCCGATCCGTCGGAGGCGAGCCCGCGTTTCGTCGTCGCAGAGGGCTCCGGCGAGCCCCGCCTCGTAGGCGGCGCGCGGAGAGACGCCGAGCGACGCGGCCGCCTCGTAGTCCCGCGTCAGGTCGGTGTCGAACATCGCCGGGTCGTCGGTCGAGATCGAGCAGCGGACGCCCGCGGCGACGAGCTGCGGCAGCGGATGCTCCTCGAGCGAGGCGACGACGCCCGTGCGGAGGTTCGAGAGCGGGCAGACGTCGAGCACCGTGCCGCGGCCCGCGAGCTCGCGCGACGAGCCCCGGATCCTCGACGGCGCGGATGCCGTGGCGGATCCGATCGCGCGCCGAGCGCTTCGAGCGCGCCGCGCACCGACTCGGCGCCGGCTACCTCGCCCGCGTGCGGCACCGAGGCGAGCCCGCCGTCCCTCGCGAGCGCGAACGCCTGCTGCGTACGGCTCCGGCGGGAAGCTCCGCCTCGGCGCCGCCGAGCCCGATGCCCGACGACGCCGCGGTCGCGGTACTTGACGCGTAGCGCGCGGTCGCCAGCGCGTCCTCCAGCGTGTACAGCCGCGCGGGATGTCTGGCGTCAGCCGCACCTCGACGCCGTGCAGCTCGCGCGCCTCCTGCGCGCCGTCGCAGTAGCCGCTGAAGACCTCGTCCGTGTCGAGCCCGTGCGACGCTCCGCGGGGCGAAGATGCCCTCGAGGTAGACGGCGCCGTGCGCCTCGGCCTCCGCCGCGTAGTCGACGACGATCTGGCGGAAGTCCTCGTAGTGCTGGAGCGCGTTCGTCGTGAGCACCACACCTCGATGAAGTGGCGCGAAGTCGCGGAACCGGTAGAGCTCGCGCCTCGAGGTCGTCGGGCAGCGCGTAGTCGTTCCGCTTCGCGATCTCGCGCAGCGTGTCCGGCCGCACCGTGCCCTCGAGATGGACGTGCAGCTCGATCTTCGGGAACGGATCAGGCGCAGTGCCGGGCATAGAACGCAAGGTACTGGCGCATGTGGGAGTGCCAGTAGCCGCTGTCGTGCCCGCCCGGCCACACGTGCAGCTGCGCATGGATCTCGTGGGCGTAGTGGACGGCCGCGTCGTGGAACGGGTCGGCGGCGCCGACGTCGATCCAGACCGGCGCCGAGTAGTGCGGCGGATGGTCGACGATGTCGTGGCGCGCGTAGTCGGCCGCGTCGTCGAACGCGCCGGCCGCACTGTCGGCGCCGCTGAACCACAGTGCGGGCGAGTGGCCGCCGACGGCGCAGAAACGGCCCTTCGCGCCGAGGAGGAGCGCGCCGAAGCCGCCCATCGAGATCCCGCCGATCGCCACGCGACCGTGCTTCGGGATCGCCTCGTCGAGCACCATCGATCCCCACGCTCCGTCCGCTCGGTTGTGCCAGTAGCTGTGGTCGCCGCCGTCGAGCAGAAGCACGACCGGCGCCCGCCGGCCCAGCGAGTGGAGGGCGTCGAAGAAGGACTGGCTGAGGAAGCTCGAGGGATTCGAGCTGCGGCCGTGCAGCAGGACGAGCGTCCAGTTGTCGTGATGCCGCGGCACGACGCGGATCTCGTGCAGGTCGGAATGGACGAACCGGCTGTGCAGGACGTAGTGCTCGACCTGCGCGCCGCGCGTCGTCCAGTAGCCGCGGATCACGTCGCGGACGACGAGGTAGACCGCGACCGCCGCGACGACGGTCACGGCTATGGTCAGGACGTGCCTAAAGCGGCGGACTGGTTGCGGGAAGAGCGTCGGAAGGTCCTCGGGGATTGGGTCGCATTCTGTCTCGGTTGCGGCGCCGCGCGGCGCTGGTTCGAGGATTTCGAGGCAGAGCTGCCGGACGCCTGCCCCCAGTGCGGCGGCGAGCTGCTTCGCCGTTGCCGGGCCTGCGGGGCGGCGTTCTCCTCGGTGGCGGTCGTGGATTGCGAGCAGTGCGGCGACCCGGTGCGGCCGAACGAGCTCTTCGGCTCGAAGATCAGGCGGACGCGATGAGACCGAATCCCGGTGGCAACGAGCAGCTGACCGCGTTCGCGGGAATCCTGCTCATCGTCTTCCTCGCGGTCGAGGGCGCGACGCTGCTCAACCTCCGTGCGCTCCTCACTGTGCACGCGTTCGTCGGCATGTTCCTCATTCCGATCGTCGCTCTGAAGCTGGGCAGCACCGGCTGGCGGATGGCGCGCTACTACCTCGGCAAGGACGAGTACGTGCGTCGCGGCCCTCCCGCGTGGCCGCTGCGGGTGTTCGTCGCCCCCGTTGTCGTCGCGTCGACGATCGTCCTCTTCGGCACGGGCATCTATCTCCTCGCCACCCACGAGGTGCAGGGGACGGCCGTCGGGCTGCACAAGGCGAGCTTCGTCGTCTGGCTGGTCGCGACCGCGGTCCACGTCCTCTTCCGCTTGATTCGGATGCGCGACGCCCTCCGCGCGCGGTATCCCGGGCTCGTGCTGCGGATCGGTGTCGTCGCCGTCACGGTCGCTGCGGGTGCCGCCGTCGCCGCGATGACGCTTTCCCCCGCCGACCATCTGCAGGACAGGCTGTCGTCGCAGGTCGGTTCGAGGCGGCTAGAAGAGCTCGCCTTCGAGGAACGCCGGCACGACCGGGCCGCTCATGATCTGCGAGAAGCGGATCACCGTGACGAGGTCGTCCGCCGCGACGTCGCGGTTGTAGAGCTGGCCGAGGAAGTTCGCCATCTCGTCGGTGCGGCGGATCTCGGGGTTGTCGTGCTCGATCTCCCGCGGCGACAGCTCGCCGAGCGTCTTCACCTCGACCTTGTCGATCACCGCGTCGAAGACGTGCTCGCGCGGGCTGAAGCGGACGCCGCAGAGCACGCGGCACGACCATGCCCTTCTTGTACTTGCCGGACTTGTCGCCGAGCCGGATCGTCGCCGACTTCCTGCCCGTCCGCAGCTGGTCGGCGACGAGCGGCGAGTAGAAGTTCAGCGCGTACATCGAGGGCCCGCTGCGAGACTGCCAGCTCATAGGGGCGAGCGTTGGATGTGGCGCGCGTGACCTGCTCCGGCGAGGTGCAGCCGAGGAGGCCGAGCGCCGAGCCGATCTCGTCATGGAGGAGCTCGAGCACGTCGCGCGACACCCGCCTCGCCGTCGACCGCGAGCCCGCCGGCGATCGCGCGCGGCCGACGAACGCCGCCTGTGCTCCGAGCGCGAGCGCCTTCACGACATCGCTGCCGCGCCGGATGCCGCCGTCGACGTAGACCTCGCAGCGGCCGTCCGACGGCCTCGACGACCTCCGGGAGCGCGTCGAGCGACGCGGCCACACCGTCGAGCTGGCGGCCGCCGTGGTTCGAGACCCAGATCTCCGTCGACGCCGTGCTCGACCGCGAGCAGCGCGTCCTCCCGCGTCAGGATCCCTTTCAGGACGAGGGGCAGACCGCTGCTCGGCCCGGATCCAGTCGAGGTCACGCCACGTGAGCGTCGGGTCGACTGCTCGATCGAGCGTTCCGTACGTGGAGCGGTAGGTCCGCGGGTATCGCGAAGCCCAGGCGCAGGTCGCGCTCGCGGCGGCCGATGAGCGGCGAGATCGACCGTGAGCGCGACGGCGTCGTAGCCGGTCTCTCGCGCCTCGGCGAGGTGGTCGAGCGTCCGGGCGCGGTCGGTCTGGACGTAGAGCTGGAGCCAGCGCGGCCCGTCGGCGGCGGCCTGCATCTCGGCGTGGCGGTACGAGGTGAGGGTCGAGACGCACAGTCAGCGCGCCGTGGGCCGCGGCCGCCCGCGCCGTGGCCCGCTCCGCTTCGGGATCGAGGAGCCGCTGCAGTCGCGAACGGCGCGATGCCGAGCGGCATCGACACGGCCGCGCCGAGCAAGGTCGTCGCGAGGCTGACGCTCGCCGACGTCCACGAGCATCCGCGGCCGCAGCTGCCAGCGGCCGAACGCGGCGACGTTCGTCGCGCAGCGTCACCTCGTCGCCGGCGCCGCCCTCGAAGTAGCACCAGACGGCGGGATCGACCTTCGCCGACGCCGCGTCGAGGTAATCGCCGACGTTGAGGAGCTCGTTCACGCGGCGGAGATTCTCTCGCACGCCTTCGCCGCCATCTCGCGCTCGCCCCGTAGGCGAGCAGCCGCGGCGCCTCGTCGAGCGGCAGCCAGCGCGCCTCGGCGACCTCGATCCGCATCCCTCCTCGATCTCGCCGATCCGGCCCCGGCCGGCTCGGAGGAGGAAGAAGCTCACGACCTTGAAGATCCGCTCGCCGCCCTTCCACGGGCGGTGTACACGTAGCGGACGTCGCCGAGCTTCTCGACGAGCCGCCCCTCGACGCCGGTCTCCTCGCGCACCTCCCGGACCGCGGTCTCGGCGGGCGTCTCGCCCTGGTCGATGCGTTGCCCTTCGGCAGCGCCCAGACTTCCTCGGCTTGCCCTGTGGCCGGATCGCCGCGACCATCGGCCGGCCGCGGATCGTCCGCACGAGCACGCCTCCGGCCGAGAACTCCCGCTCCACGCGGGCGGTTCTACCAGTTGGCACTTGCGTCGCTAGAGTGCCGACCGTACAATGCACTCGGCACTCTCAGGGTGAGAGTGCCAGGAAATGTCATTGAAAGCAGTCAGGAGGCAGTTGAATGAACCTGAAGCCGCTTGGTGACCGCCTGATCGTCGAGGTCCTCGAAGAGGAGGAGACGACGTTCAGCGGCATCGTGCTTCCGGATACCGCGAAGGAGAAGCCGCAGCGCGGCCGCGTCCTCGCCGTCGGCCCGGGCTCCCGGGACGACAACGGAAAGTTCGTCCCGATGGACCTGGCCGAGGGCGACGAGATCGTCTTCTCCAAGTACGGCGGGACCGAGATCAAGGTCGGCACGGACGAGTACCTGATCCTGCGCGAGTCGGATGTGCTCGCCAAGGTCATCGGCGATCGCGAGCCGGCCGGCGCAACCGCGTAGAGAGACAAACGGAGGAAGAAGAAGACATGGCTCACAAGGAGCTGAAGTTCAACGAGGATGCGCGGCGCTCGCTCGAGCGCGGCGTGAACATCCTCGCCGACGCGGTCAAGGTCACCCTTGGCCCGAAGGGGCGCTACGTCGTGCTCGACAAGAAGTTCGGCGCGCCCACCATCACGAACGACGGCGTCACGATCGCTCGCGAGATCGAGCTCGAGGACGTCTTCGAGAACCAGGGCGCACAGCTCGTGCGCGAGGTCGCCACGGCGACGAACGACGTCGCCGGCGACGGCACGACGACCGCGACCGTGCTCGCCCAGGCGATCGTCCGCGAGGGCCTGAAGAACGTCGCGGCCGGCGCGAACCCGATGGGGCTCAAGCGGGGCATCGAGACGGCGGTCGACGCCGTCGTCGAGAACCTCAAGGCGCAGTCGAAGGACGTCTCGGGCAAGGAGGACATCGCCCGCGTCGCGACCGTCTCCTCGCGCGAGCGGGAGATCGGCGACGTCATCGCCGACGCGATCGAGAAGGTCGGCAAGGACGGCGTCGTGAACGTCGAGGAGGGCCAGACTCTCGGCCTCGAGCTCGAGTTCACCGAGGGCATGCAGTTCGACAAGGGCTACCTCTCGCCGTACATGATCACCGACCCCGAGCGGATGGAGGCGGTGCTCGAGGATCCGTACATCCTCGTCGCCAACCAGAAGATCGGCGCGGTCAAGGACCTCCTGCCGGTGCTCGAGCAGGTCATCCAGGCCGGCACGCCGCTGCTGATCGTCGCCGAGGACGTCGAGGGCGAGTCGCTCGCGACGATCGTCGTCAACAAGCTCCGCGGCACCTTCCAGGCCGTCGCCGTCAAGGCGCCGGGCTTCGGCGATCGCCGCAAGCGGATGCTCGAGGACATCGCGATCCTCACGGGCGGCGAGGTGATCACCGAGGAGATGGGCCTCAAGCTCGAGAACACGAAGCTCTCGCAGCTCGGCAACGCCCGCCGCGTCGTCGTCGACAAGGACTCGACGACGATCATCGACGGTGCCGGCGAGACCGACGCGATCAAGGGCCGCATCAAGCAGCTCAAGGCGGAGATCGAGAACACCGACTCCGACTTCGATCGCGAGAAGCTCCAGGAGCGCCTCGCGAAGCTGTCCGGCGGCGTCGCGGTCGTCAAGGTCGGCGCGTCGACCGAGACCGAGATGAAGGAGAAGAAGCACCGCGTCGAGGACGCGCTGCAGGCCGCCCGCGCGGCCCTCGAAGAGGGCCAGGTCCCGGGCGGCGGCGTCGCGCTCATCAACGCGGCGGACGCGGTCAAGGACGACGCTCCTCGGCAAGCTCGAGGGCGACGAGCAGACGGGTGCGCAGATCATCATCCGCGCGCTCGAGGAGCCGCTCCGCCAGCTCGCGTACAACGCGGGCCTCGAGGGCTCGGTCGTCGTCGCAGCAGGTCCGGCGGGCCGAGAAGGGCTTCGGCCTGAACGTCGAGACCGGCGAGGTCGAGGACCTGCTCAAGAGCGGGATCGGCGACCCGACGATGGTCACGCGCTCGGCGCTGCAGAACGCCGCGTCGATCGCGAAGAACATCCTCACCACCGAGGCGATCGTCGCCGAGGCCCCGGAGAAGGCCGGCGCCGGCATGGGCGGCGGCATGCCGGACATGGGCGGGATGATGTAACGAGCCGCTCAGCGGCTTTGCGCAGAGGGCCGGCCCAGCCGGCCCTCTGTTGTTTTCAGCCCGGACGGCGGTCGACCTGGCCGGTAATGAGCCGCGGCACCGGCGTAGATCGTCGGGTCGTACGGCACAACGAGAACGTAACCTCAATGAGAAACGGCGCCGATGAGGGGCGCCGTTTCTCGTAGGGGGAGGTGGTGGTTCGAGGTATCCTATCGACCGCTACGCGGCTCAGGCTTTAGCTCTCTAGAACGCGTAGCGCTCCTCTTTCCAGGGGTCGGCGTCGTTGTTGTAGCCGTAGCGCTCCCAGAACCCGGGCTGGTCGGCCGCGGCGAGCTCGAGGCCGTTCAGCCATTTCGCGCTCTTCCAGAAGTAGAGCTGCGGGACGACCGCGCGCACCGGGCCGCCGTGCTCGATCGGGAGAGGCTCGCCGTCCGCCTCGTAGACGATCAGCGACCTCTCCTGCTCGAAGGCGGCGAGCGGGACGTTGGTCGTGTAGCCGGCCTCGGCGTGCTCGATCACGAAATGCGCAGACGGCTTCGGCCGGCAGAGCTTCGCGAGCTCGCGCCAGTGGACACCGCGGAACCCGGCGTCGAAGCGGCTCCAGCGCGTGACGCAGTGGATGTCGGTCGTGATGTCCGTGGCCGGCAGGGCACGCAGCTGCTCGTAGTCGAGGGTCACCTCCTCCTCGACCTCGCCGAAGATGCGCAGCCGCCAGGTCGCGAGGTCGACGTGCGCCTCGTCTCCGGCGTGGAGGACGGGCCACTTCTCGGTCAGGTACTGGCCCGGCGGGAGGCGTGCCGGGTCGTAGCCCGCGTCGCGCACTTTCGCCTCGGCTTTGGAACGGAAGAGGGGCATGGGTTCCTAGACTAAATCGCGTGGAGGTGGCTGGGAGAGAGCGGGAGTTCGTTCGGGTGGCGGGAGCCGGATGCCTGCGATTACCTGCAGCGAATGGTCTCGAACGACGTCGAGTCGTTACGGTCCGGCGAGGCTTGCGCCGCGTTGTTGCTCACGGCGAAGGCGAGGCTGATCGCACCGCTCGTCGTGCTGCGGCGTGGCGAGGACGATTTTCTCGCTGCTGACCGAGCCGGGGCTCGGAGAGGTCGTGCGCGGGCACCTCACGCGGATGCGGTTGCGCGCGCAGTGCGAGATCGAGCCGGAGCAGCACGACTCGGTGCTGGTGTTCGGCGCTGCGACAGGCTTTGCGAGCGACTGGCCCGGTGCGCACGAGGCTCTCGACGCCGGCCTGCGGCAGACGCTGTCGGAGGAGGAGCTCGAGCTGCGCCGGATCGAGAGCGGCGTGCCGCGCTGGGGGCACGAGCTCGACGACCGGATCCTCCCCGCGGAAGCCGGCCTCGACCGCACGCACATCTCGTTCTCGAAGGGCTGCTACCCAGGACAGGAGCCGATCGCGCGACTGCATTTCCGGGGCCACCCGAACCGCGGACTACGCGTGGTCGAGCTCGCACGAGCTGCCGGAGTACGACGCGCCGCTCGTGCACGAAGAGCGGGAGGTCGGCCGCGTCACGAGCGCCGCGCGCCGCGCGGACGGCAGCGTCGTTGCGCTCGCGTACGTGCGGACGGAGGTGCCGGATGACGCGCCGCTCGCGCTCGCGGCTCGAACCAGCTGAGTGGTACAGCATCCGGCCGGTGCGGAGCATGAAGCCGGCGACGTACACGTGCCCGCTCTGCGGCTATCACCTCCATGCGATGAGCGACCACGTCCTCATAGCGCCCGAGGGCGATACGAGCCGCCGCCGCCACGCGCACCTGGAGTGCGTCGCGGCGGCCGATCTGCCCGGCCCCCCGGCTCGTCCCGGACTGCTCTCCCGGCTGCTGGGCCGGAGCTGACGCCTCGCTACACTGACCGTCCCGAGCGCCCGTAGCTCAGGGGATAGAGCGCTGCCCTGCGGAGGCAGAGGTCGCATGTTCGAATCATGCCGGGCGCACTTTTCCGCGCTCGAATCGCGTGGAACTACGGTCGTGGCGGGAGCGCTCGGGCCGCGATGCTGCGTGGGTGGAGATCTCGACTCTGCGGTGGGCGATCGCGAGCTTCCTCGGAGGCGTCTGCGCGCTTGCGCTGGCGAGCATCCCGCTCGTCGCGTTCTGCGTCGGAGCGAGCAGCGATCCCTTCCGACATGCCGCGCTTGCGGCGGCCGTCGTCGCGGTCGTCTGCGTGCTCGCGATCGTCGTCTCGCTCGACCTACTCGGCGCACGCGCTCGCCGTCCTCCAGAATCGGGACATGCCGCTCTATCTCACGGAGCAGAACGTCGCGGATCTGCTCCCGCCCGCCGAGGCCGTCGAGGCGATCGAAGCGTGCTTCCGCCGCATGGCGGCGGGGAGCGTCGAGAACCGGCCGCGCTACCGGCTGGGTCTCGAGGGCGGAGCGCTCGCGGTGATGGCCGCCGCCGACCTGGAGCTCGGCTTCGCGGGCGCAAAGGTCTACGCCGGCTTCCGTGACGGCGCGCGGTTCGTAGTCCTTCTCTTCCGGGCCGACTCGCCGGAGCTCGTTGCGGTGCTCGAGGCGGACAAGCTCGGCCAGCTGCGCACAGGCGCTGCCAGCGGCGTCGCCGCGAAGCATCTCGCGAAGAGCGGCGCGCGCAGTCTCGGCATCATCGGCTGCGGCTGGCAAGCGGAGTCGCAGCTCGCGGCGATCCGCGCCGCGCTCACTGATCTCGAGCACGTCGTCGTGTACTGCCGGACGGAGGAGCGGCTGCGTGCTTTCTGCGACGAGCACGTCGCCGAGCCGGGCGAGAGCCACCAGGATCCCGCTTCTTGCGACGTCGTGGTGACCGTCACCGGCTCGCCGGATCCGGTGCTGCGCGGCGAGTGGCTCCGGTCGGGCGCTCTTGTCTGCGCCGTCGGTGCCAACGACGGCCGCCGCCGCGAGCTCGACAACGTTGTCCTCGAGCGCGCGGCCTTCGTCTGCTGCGACTCGAAGGAGGACGCGAGGCTCGAGTCTGCCGACCTGATCGAGCCGGTGGAGTCCGGTGTCCTCGACTGGCTCGAGGTGCACGAGCTGCAGGAGGTCGTCGCGGGCGAGGTCCCGGGCAGGCAGTCGGACGCCGACATCGTGGTCTTCAAGTCCAACGGCCTCGCGGCGTGGGACGTCGCCGTCGCCGCGGCCGTCGTCGAGCGTGCGCGTGCCGCGGGCGTCGGGCGCGAGTTGTCATAGTCCTGGCGTGAAGGCTTCCACCGACCGCGGACGGTTCGCGGAGCGGGTGCTCCACGGCGTCGACTCCACCGGCGACCCCGAGACGGTCGTGATCTGGATCGAGCGCAAGGAGGGCGGCGTCTGGGCGGTCGGCCGCGCCGTCAATCCGGACCGGCGCGAGTCGAAGGAGCCGCGGCCCGAGGACTACGTCTTCGAGGGCTACGAGCTCGGCGACGCGCTCCAGGAGGCGAACGAGACGCTCGAGGACGACTTCACCGTCTCGGAGCGGGACGGCCATGCGGAGCACGTCCGGCCGTTCACGCGCGAGGAGCTGCTCAAGCCCCTCGAGAAGTGGTTCTTCGGCCGCTCGTGACGCTGACTTTCGGCTTCACTCCCTGTCCGAACGACGCCTTCGCGTTCCACGCGCTCGTGCACGGGCTCGTGCCTGCGCCGTTCGAGGTCGAGCCCGTCCTGTTGGACATCGAGGAGCTGAATCGGCGGTCGGCCACGGCGGAGCTCGAGCTGACGAAGGTCAGCTTCGGCGCTGCGGCGGCAGCGGGCGACCGCTATCGGCTGCTGCGGAGCGGCGCAGCGCTGGGGCGTGGAGTCGGCCCGCTGGTGGTTGCGCGCGAAGCCGGCTCCCTCGAGGATGCGGCCGGCGGCCGCATCGCGGTTCCCGGCCGGGAGACAACGGCCTTCCTGCTCCTCCGGCTCGCGGCGCCTGCGCTCGGCGACGTGGTCGAGCTTCGCTACGACCAGATTCTCCCCGCGGTCGTCACGGGCGAGGCGGACGCCGGCCTGATCATCCACGAGAGTCGCTTCACGTACGGCGAGCACGGGCTCGTCGCGGTGGCCGATCTCGGCGAGTGGTGGGAGGGCGAGACAGGCCTCCCCGTTCCGCTCGCCGGGATCTTTGCGCGAGCCGACCTCGAGCCGGAGCTCGTCGACCAGGCCGAGGCCGCGATCCGCGCCTCGGTCGAGTACGCCTTCGCGAATCCGGAGGCGAGCCGCGACTACGTTCGCTCGCTCGCGCATGAGCTCTCCGACGAGGTCTGCGCGGCTCACGTTGCGCTGTACGTGAACGAGCACAGCGTCGACATCGGCGACGAGGGCCTCAACGCGATCGACCGGCTGCTCGGTCGCGCAGCGGCCGCTGCCTAGACCGCATGAGGTCGAGCCGGGCCGTCGTCCTCTCAGCTGTCCGCACGCCCATCGGCCGCTACGGCGGCGCGCTCTCGGGCGTGCGGCCGGACGACCTCGCAGCGCTCGCGATCCGCGAGGCGGTCGCGCGCGCCGGTGTTCCCTCGGAGCAGATCGAGGACGTCTGGTTCGGCGCCGCCAACCAGGCGGGCGAGGACAACCGCAACGTCGCCCGGATGGCTGCGCTTCTCGCAGGGCTGCCGGAGGCGGTAGCGGGCGTCACCGTCAATCGCCTCTGCGCTTCCGGGCTTGCGGCCGTCGTCGGCGCCTCCCATGCCGTGATCGCAGGAGACGGGGACCTCTTCGTCGCCGGCGGCGTCGAGTCCATGACACGCGCTCCCTTCGTCACGCCGAAAGCCGAGAAGCCGTTCGAGCGCGGCGATCGTCCCCTGTACGACACGACGCTCGGCTGGCGCTTCACGAATCCGAAGCTCGAGGAGCTGTTCCCGCCGGAGTCGATGGGCGAGACCGGCGAGAACGTTGCGGAGCGGTGGGGCGTCACGCGGGAGGAGCAGGACGCGTTCGCGCTCGAGTCACAGCGGCGCTGGGCCGCGGCGGACGAGGCCGGCCGTTTCGCGGACGAGCTCGTGGCGGTCGGCGAGGTCACGCGCGACGAGCATCCGCGACCGGACACTTCCGCCGAAAGGCTCGCGGCGCTCAAGCCGGCGTTCCGCGCAGGCGGAACGGTGACGGCCGGAAACTCCTCGGGGATCAACGACGGAGCTGCAGCGCTCGTGATCGCGTCGGAGGAGAAGGCGCGGGAGCTCGGCGTGGAACCGCTGGGCGCGTTCGCCGGCGGCGCGGTTGCCGGTGTCGACCCGCGCGTGATGGGGATCGGTCCGATTCCGGCCGTGCGCAAGCTGCTCGAACGCAGCGGAGTTGCGCTCGACCAGATCGACCTCGTCGAGCTCAACGAAGCGTTCGCCTCCCAGAGCCTCGTCGTGATCCGCGAGCTCGGCCTGGACCCGGAGAAGGTGAATGTCAACGGCGGCGCGATCGCGCTCGGCCATCCGCTCGGCATGAGCGGCGCGCGCCTGGTCGTCTCGCTTCTCCACGAGCTGCGCCGCCGCGGCGGCCGCTACGGCCTCGCGACGCTCTGCGTCGGCGTCGGCCAGGGCCAGGCCGCCCTGTTCGAGCGCTGAGCGTCTCGGAGCTCTGAGGTCAGCCGACGGGCGGGCGGACGTAGATCACGCCTTCGTGCTCGATCGGCACGAAGGGCGCGCCCACACTGAAGACGACGCCTTCGACCTGGTGGAAGAGCTCGCTGCCTCCTTCGCCGAGGGGGACGACGATGCCGACCTCGTCCTTCGGCTCGGCGTGGAGGCCCTCCTCCTGCAATGCCGCGAGCAACCGGTCGCGATCGGGGATGCGCGCTGCCTCCACGCGGACTGTTGTCGACATGCCGTCTCCTTCCATCTCGGTTTCGGATCCGAAATCTACCTCATTCGCCGGCGCGGCAAACGGTCTTTCGGCAAAGCGGATCCGGGTCGGCCCGGATGTGTGTTCAGACGGGCGCGCGGATGCTCGGCCGATGAACACCTTCTGGACAGTGATCACGGTTCTGGTCGTGGTCGCGCTGCTGGCCGTTGCGCTCTGGAGCCTGGTCGTCGCGCCGTTCTGGGTGCCGCGACACTCCGCGCGCCGCTAGAGGCGACTACTTCCGCAGCGAGAGCGCGGCGCCCGCCGCGAGCAGGGCAATCCCGAGCAGGCGGGGCCAGTGGAGTGGGATCCGCTCCGAGCGGAACAGTCCCCAGCGGTCGATCGCGGCGCCCATCACGAGCTGGCCGGCGATCAGGATCCCGACGGTCGCCGCGACGCCGATTCGCGGGCCGGAGTAGGTGACGGTGAAGACGATGAGGAGCCCCATCACGCCGCCGAGCAACATCCACCAGGGCTGGTTGAGCGCGCGTTCGAACCCGGCGACGCTGCGTCGCGCAAGAACGAGAACCGCGAAAGCACCCGCTGCCGTCAGGACGGTCGAGAAGGCCAGCGCTTCGAGTACTCCGATGCGCTCGCCGAGCCGCGACATCAGGGCGACCTGGATCGAGCCTGCCAGCCCGGCCGCAACCGCCAGCACCGTCGCGAGCGCGCTCCCGGACACAACCCGAACCTTATGCGGCGCCTCGGTCGGGGCGATCCGGACGTAACCGAGCCGGCCGTTTCATCGTTCGCCCTTCGGATGACCGAGCGGAACGACGACAACGCGAACGACGCGGCCGGGTGGCCGCTGCCCTCGCAGGACGTGCTGCGCGAGCTCGAGGCGCCCGCGCCCGTTTGGTCGGAGCCGGACCCGGCCGCTAGCTGGCCGATTCGTCGCTCTGCCAGAGACTGAAGGCGTTCCCCTCGGTATCCGTGCAGGCCGCGAACCAGCCGTAGCCCGGCACCGGCATCTTGTCTTCCGCCTGGCCGCCGAGCTCCTGGATCTTCGCGCGCGTCGCGTCGATGTCGTCGGTGTCGAAGTAGACGCGCAGGTTGCCGCGCTCGTCCGACGGAAAGATCGCGCCGCCCTGGTCCTCGGCGGTCTGGAACATCCGGTAGTCCATCTCCGGCGACATGGGCGGGCCGACCTGCCAGCCGAAGACGCCGCTGTAGAAGCCCTGCGCGCGGTCGGCGTCCTCCGCGCCGATCTCGACGTGTACCAGCTTGCCTGCCATCGCCACTCCTCTCGACCCGGTTATCGTCCTTCCGCCACCTGCGAAAGGAGTCTATGTACCGGGTCGTCGTCCTCTACGAGCAGGAACCCGACGCGGATTCGTACGCCGAGCACGCAGCGATCTGCGCGCAGGTGCCGAACTCCGTCTTCCGGCACGGCAAGGTCACGGGCGCTCCGATGGGCGCGCCGGCGCACGCGTACTACGCCGAGTGGGAGTTCCCCGACGAGCAGGCCTTCCAGAGCGCAGTCCGCAGCGAGGAGTTCATGGCGACGGGCAAGGACGCGTACAAGCGCGGCTTCCCGCAGCCGACCGTCGAGTTCCTCGAGCTCTCCTAGTCATGGCGGAGGTCGAGGTCGGCCGCGACGGCGGCGTCCAGACGATCACGCTGAACCGGCCGGACAAGCTCAACGCCTTCACGCGCGGCTTGCACGAGGAGCTGCAAGCCGCGCTCGAGGAGGCGCGCGACACCGGCCGTGCGCGCGGTCGTGATCACCGGCGCCGGCCGCGGCTTCTCGGCCGGCCAGGACCTGGGGGCGTTCGGCGAGGCAGGCGACGTCGCCGCGATGCTGCGCGCGACGTACCACGTCAACGTCCTCGCGATCCGCTCGCTCGAGAAGCCGGTCATCGCCGCGGTGAACGGCGTCTGCGCGGGCGCGGGCCTCTCGCTCGCCTGCGCGTGCGACATCCGGCTCGCCTCCGACGCCGCGTTCTTCGTTCCCGGCTTCGTCGGAATCGGATTGATCCCCGACTCCGGCGGCACGTACTTCCTGCAGCGGCTGCTCGGGACGGCGCGCGCGTTCGAGTGGATGACGTCGAACCGGCGGCTCACCGCGGCCGAGGCGCACGCGTGGGGGCTCGTGTCGGAGGTGGTCGAGGCGGAGTCGTTCGCGGCGCGGGTGGCGGGGCGTGCCGCCGAGCTCGCGGCCGCGCCGACGCGCGCGATCGCACTGACGAAGCGGCTCTACGACGAGGCGGCCACGTCGACCCTCGAGGAGCAGCTCGAGCGGGAGGCGAAGGCACAAGCCGAAGCAGCGCAGACCGACGACTTCCGCGAGGGGGTCGCCGCGTTCGCCGAGAAGCGAGAGGCGCGCTTCAGCGGGAGCTGAGCAGGCCGAGGACCTCGCCGTCGTTCGGCCAGCGTCCCTCCGCCTGCTTCGAGAAGACGAGCTCGCCGTCCGCGAGGACGTCGAATTGCGATTTCGCTCCCTCGTGGATCGAGGCGTCGAGCCCGCTGTCGTTCAGCTCGGCCGCGAGACTCGCAGCCCGTTCGTCGTAGCCGCTTCAGACAGGGCAGTACAGGATCTCGACGGCCACCCCGAGATCGTACGCGCGCGGCCTGTTCCTACGGCGTGAACCGGCCTACACTGGGCGAGTCGTGTTGAGGGGTCTGATCGCAGTCACGGTCGTCGCGCTGGTCGCAGCGGGCGTGGCCCTGGCCGGGAGCCCCGGCAAGGAGAAGATCGCGCGGACCGCGGCCGGCGACGCGCAAGCGAGGGCCGAGGTGGTGAGGAAGGCCGATGTCGGCGCCGGGTGGAAGGGCGGATTCAAGAAGCCGGACGTCTCATCGTCGATGCCGTGCACGACCTATCGTCCGAAGCAGTCCGATCTCGTGCTGGTCGGCGCCGCCGAGACGACGTTCTCCGGGCCGGCCCTCGAGGTCGACAGCGAGGCGCAGGTGCTGCGCACGGCGGCGATGGTGAGACGCGACTGGCAGCGGACGATCCTGGACCCCCGCGTGATCCCGTGCCTGCGCCAGGGATTCACGAATGTGCTGGGCTCGAACGCCAAGCTCGTCTCGTTCCGTCGGGTCCCCTTCCCCCAGACGGCTCCGCTCACCCGCGCGTTTCGCGCGGTGTTCGACGTGAAGACGCAGGTCGGCTCCGTGCCGGTCGAGATCGATTTCGTGGCCATGGGCAGCGGCCGCAACGAGCTCACGCTCACCCTCAGCGGCCCCGCCGCGGCCCGCGCCGCTTTGCACCCCACCGAGGTGCGGCTGGCCCGTGTGCTCGCCGGCCGCGTCCGTCCCTGAGGGCGTCCCGCTTCAGATCGTCTTGAACTGCTCGAACGGCTGGCGGCAGCTCTCGCAGTAGCGCAATGACCGGCACGGCGTCGGGCCGAAGATGTTCTCGAGCTTCGTCTCGGTCGAGCCGCAGTACGGGCAGCGGTGCACCTGCGACTGCAGCTGCACGAGGCTGGAAGCGCCGGCGGCAAAGCCGCCGGCGCCCGGCGAAGTCCTGGCCGCCTGTGGCGGCCAGTGGCCGTGGTGCGGGCGGAGCGAATCCTGCCGCGCGGAGCTTTTCGCGGCCCGCTGCGGTGATCTTGTCGGTGCCCCACGAATCGTCGTTGATCACGGAAACCTCGGGCTCGGCGCCGAGTTCGCGGATCTTCTCCTCCATCGCGCGCTTCATGAACTCGAGCGCGGGACAGCCGAGGAAGGTCGGGGTGAACTCGATCCGGACGTGCCCGTTCGAGACATCGACCGAGCGGATGACTCCGAGGTCGACGAGCGAGATGACCGGGATCTCGGGATCCGGGATCTCCTCGAGCGCCTCCCAGACCTGAGCCTCGGCTACCACTGCGCTCCCGCGGGTGCGGACCGCCGCACGATGGTCATCTCCTCCCACAGCGGGGCGAGCTCGTCGGTGTGCGTGCCGCGCTCGATCGCCTCGACCTCGGCGAGGCCGACCCGCGCGACCAGCTCGCCGCGTAGCTCCGCCGGCAGGACGCCGAGCGCGTACGGCCACAGCTCCTCGACCGCCGCCTGGAAGCGCGGCTCGTCGCGCAGCCGGTCGTGCCACATCTCGGCGTGCATGCGGTGGTACGCCTCTTCGCGGTCGATCTTCGCCGCGAGCCCCGCGACCGCCGGGTCGGCGTCGTCCTTGAGCGCCGTGACCCGGATCTCGTCGGCGACCTCGTAGAGCCAGCGGCGCGCGATCGTGCGCGCCCAGTCGAGCAGGTGGAGCTCGACGAGCGGCGCACAGCGGTACTCCTCGGGCTTGCGATCGAAGGCGAGCGCGTCGGCGTCGCCCTCCGGTCCGGCCACGAGCTCGTAGACCGCGCGCGCGTGCCCGATCTCGTTCTGGGCGATCGAGGAGAAGGCGACGTCCTCCTCGAGCATCGGCGCGATGCCCGTCCACTCCGAGTCGCGCCAGCCGAGGACGAGCTCGTCGTCAGCCAGGCCCAGCAGTGCCTGCTCGTTCACGAGCCTCCTTCAGGCGAGCCTTGATCGAGTAGCCGTCGACGCGGCGGTACTTGAGGTCGAACTCGTCGGCCCAGTCCTCGACGTCGCGGATCGCGTCGCGCGGAACGAGCCAGAGAGCGACGGACTCGCCGCGGCGGCCGTACTGCTCGCGCGCCCAGGTCTCGGCGAAGTCCGCGTCGGGCGCGACGACGGAGCCCGCATGCTCGAACGGCTGGCCTCGTCGCTCCTGACGGAAGACTTCCCAGACGGGGTGCTCGTTCACGCGGCGAGAACCGCGTCGCGCACCCACTGCTCCTGCTCGAGGAAGCGGCGGCGGAACGCGAGCCGCTCCTCGGTCTTCGGGCCGTGGCCGGTGACGACGTGCTTGAGCTCGGCCCAGTCCGGCTCGGTGTACTCCCAGACGCCGTCGTCGCGCTTGCGGAGCTTCGGGTCGGGAACCTCGAGCCCGAGCTCGCGGATCTGCGGCACGTAGCCGTCGAGGAACTGCTGCCGCGCCTCCTCGTTCCCCTGCGACTTGATCCGCCACAGGTACATCGGGTCCTCCTCGCGCGGGATCGGGTTCCCGTGGAACTGCATCAGCGGCCCCCACCAGCGGTTCGAGCGCCTCCTGCACGAGCTCGAACTGCTCGGGCGTGCCGGTGACCATGGCGAGGATGACGTCGCGGCCGTGGAGGATGTGGAACGACTCCTCCCAGCAGATCTTCTTCATGATCCGCGCGTACGGCGCGTACGAGCACTTGAGGAGCGCCTTCTGGCTGATGATCGCGGCCGCGTCGACGAGCCACGCGATGACGCCCACGTCTCCCCAGGTCTTGGTCGGGTAATGGAAGACGTTGTGGAACTTCGCCTTCCCGTCGACGAGATCGGCGAGGCACTGCTCCCGCGGCTTGCCGAGATCCTCGACGACGCGGTAGATGAGCTGCGCGTGGCCGACCTCGTCCTGCACCTTCGCCGTCAGCGCGAGCTTGCGCTGGAGCGTCGGGGCACGGAGGATCCACTCGCGCTCGGGCAGGACGCCCATGAGCTCGGAGTTGCCGTGCATCTCGATGAACTTGATCAGCTTCCGCCGATAGTCCTCCGGCATCGGATCGGTCGTCTCGACCTGTCCGCCGGACTGGACGTACTCGAGAAATGCCTGCTCATCCGTGGGAATCTCGACTGCCGCCACGCAGCACCACCTTCCGAACGATCGTTAGGTTTCACATTCTAGATGTCCGCGCGCCGCACCGAGCTAACCCGCGCCGCCGCCCGGCTCTTCGCGGAGAAGGGCTACCACGGCACGTCCGTGGGCGACCTCGCCGAGGCGCTGGGCGTGCAGAAAGGCTCGCTCTACGCACACATCGAGTCGAAGGCCGACCTCTTGTGGGAGGTCGCGCGCGAGGGCTCGGCCGCGTTCCACGCAGCGCTCGACGAGGTGCCGGACGAGGGGCCGATCGTGGAGCGAATTCGCGCCGCGCTGCGCGGGCATCTTCGTGTCGTCGCCGAGCAGCTCGACATCGCGACCGTCTTCGTGCGGGAGTGGCGCTACCTCCACGGCGAGCGGCGGGAGGAGTTCCTCGCCGAGCGCCGCCGTTACGAGGAGCGCTTCCGCGCGCTCTTCCGCGAGGGCCGCGAGCTCGGCGAGCTGCGCACGGATCTCGACGACGCGACCGCCGCGCTCCTCGCCCTCTCGGCCGCGAACTGGGCCTACACGTGGCTCCGCCCGGGCGCGGACACGGACGAGCTCGCCGACCGCTTCACGGCGCTCCTGCTCGACGGGATGCGCGGCTACGCATCGCGGTGAAGGTCGCGCTCGTCGTCAATCCGTTCGCAACGCGGGTGAGCGAGGAGCGGCTCGCGGAGGTGCGCGCGGAGCTCGAGCGAGTCGCCGAGCTCGAGGTCGTCGCTGACCGAGCGGCCGGGACATGCAACGGAGCTCGTGACCGAGGCCTGCCGCGGCGGCGCCGAGGCGGTCGTCGTCTTCTCCGGCGACGGCGGCTTCAACGAGGCGCTGAACGGGCTCGAGTCGGATGTGCCGATCGGCTTTCTCCCGGGTGGTGGAGACGAACGTGCTGCCGCGAGCGCTCGGGCTGCCGCGGGATCCGGTCGCGGCGGCGCGGCAGGTGGCGGACGCGCTGGCAGCCGGTCGTACGCGGAGGATCTCGCTCGGCCGCGTGAACGGGCGGCGGTTCGCATTCGCCGCGGGGATCGGGCTGCCGCGGAAATGGTCCGGCGCGTGGACGCTCTCGGCCGCGGCGACGACGGACGCGCCCGGGCGATCTCGCTTACGCAGCCGCGGCTCGTTCGCGCGCTCGCGCGAAGGCGCGGCCGCATCGAGCCGGAGCTCGAGATCGAGGGCGTGGGCCGAGCCGCCGCGCTGTTCGTGGCGAACGGCAGCCCCTACACGTATGCGGGACGGCTGCCGCTGCCGATCGTGCGGGGGGCCGACTTCGAGCGCGGGCTCGACTTCGTCGCGCCCGTCGCGGTTGCTCCGGCGACGATGCCGTCGGTCGTGGCCGCGCGTGTCCTCAGCGGCCGTGCCGCGGCAACCGGTTCCTCCGTGGGCACGACCTCGACCGGATCGAGGTTCGGTGTGACGTCCCCCTCCCGCTGCACGCGGACGGAGAGGACCTCGGTGACGTCGAGCACGCCGTCTTCGAGGCCGAGCGGGAGGCCGTCTCGGTGCTCGCCTGACCGGGGCACTAAGACCTTGCCCTCTTTGTCATAAGGTCACCCGCGGACGTGCTTGGTGGCGGCGCCGAGTAGGGGGCCGCCTCTTTGGGGGAGAGGAGGCGCAATGCGCGCGAAAGTTTTGATCGGTCTCGTCGGGGCGCTGCTTGCTGCGGTGGCACTCGCCTCGGCGTCAGGAGCAGCCACAGCGAAGGCGCAGAAGGTGACACGGATCGACGTCTCGACACGGGCGGCGGTAATCCACTACCTGCGCTCGATCCATGTCAATCCGAAGGGAGCCGTGATCCAGCGCGGCGGCTTGAACTACGCGGGTGCACGTTGCCCGGGCGCCCGCTGGACGTGTGCGAGCACGAAGCACACGGTCGTGCAGATCGCGAAGCGCGGTGGTCAGAATCGGTTCGCCTGTCGGGAGCGACCACTGCGTCGTTGTCCAGATCTCGGGCGCTTCGGGTGGCGTCTACATCTCTGGCCGTCAGCTCGCGTCGACGGCTGCGTCTACCAAGGGCGGCGGTGGTGGGAGTACGGCTGTCTGCGTGAAGACCGGCTCGGGGGCGACGACCGGCTCCGGCCAGTCCTGCACAATCAGCCAGTTAGGCAGCGGCCCGAATACGGCGGGTGTCTACGAGAACACTCAGAAGGTATCGGGGCTGGTTCAGTCTGCGCAGTACACCGCGTCGATCACGCAACAGTCGACCGGGTCAACAACAACACCGCCTGCGTGACCCAGATGATCAGCCTGGATGGCTCGACCACGAATACGAACGGGAAAGCAGACGACGGGGGACCTGCAGGCGCATCCAGTCGATCCTGATCAGCCAGGATAACTCCGGCACCGGCACTGGCCCCAACAGGGCCACCAACTCGGCCCAATACGCCTCGACCTCGACGGGGGCCTGTAACAGGGGTTCGACCTCCAACCTGACCCAGTCTCAGACCCTGACCTCCACCGTGACCGCTACCGGGCAGATCACTCAGCGGGAAGACGCTGCGTACAACCCGTGCGGTGACGGGATTGCCGGCGACTACGCGAAATTGTGTCTGAAGATCGATCAGAACCAGACCAACAGACCTAGAACTACAAGTGAGACAGTGCAGCGTGCAGACGTGTGGTTCGTCGGCGACCAACGACGCGACTTTCACCCAGAACAGCACGCAGACAGCGGTCGCGAACGCGACCAAGGGGGCTGAGGTCACCCAAGTAGCAGAGCACCCCACCCGTGTACTCCGGCCCTACGCCAGTCGCGACCGACGGGCTGCGCGGCCCCCAGTGGGCTGGTAGGCACTATCAACCAGGACAGCTCGGGTGAATCGCTTGCGATCGCCGACCCAGAACGAAGTTCAGTGCGAGGACGCCGAAACCAGCGGTCTAACAGAATTGTGACCGCCGAACGGCACCCGCCGAACATCCCGGGGCGGGCTGGCTCAGAGCAGTATGGGCCAGTAAGCGTCGGCAATCTCCCTCAGCACCGGCGAGGCAGCCGCGTCCTTTTCTCGCACCTGAAAGGTCTAGGGCAGGCCCTCCAGACACGGTAATACGGCTGACCAGTACACGATCAATCAGTACTCGACCCAATACGCCGACGTCGGGCCCTCCAGCAGAACTTTGGCAACGCCGACTGCACCACCGACGGGTTCTGCACGGCGGCTCAGACGACGACGGTCAACGGCACCAGCACTAGCGATGGATACACGGCCCCGAGCATCCCCAACCTCAACATCACATGTGCCGGCAATAGCGCCTGTGTTCCGACGCCGCCGCCGGACCCGGTTCTCACGGGCCATCCGTCCGACGGGACATCGACAAGCGCCACGTTCACGTTTACAGATCCGGCCAAGGACGCGAATTTCATCTGCATCCTCGACGAGATCGTTCAACCCAGCCCCACATGCGGTTCGCCGACTGTCGTCCAGGGCCAGGCCCATGGCTCACAGGACTACACCGGCCTCAGCTACGGGACTCACACCTTCCAGGTAGAGGCTGTCGACCAGTCCGGCAACCCGAGTGCGGATGCCATTCCCGTTTTGGCGTTCACCTGGACGATCCATCCGCCGACACCGATGATCACGCAGCAACCGCCGGCTACGAATCTCTCCGCGAGCTTCGTGTTCTCGGTGGACGGACGGCGACCCAAATGCGACGTTCCTGTGCAATGTCGACCGCCAGGGCTTCATAACTCCCTGTTCCTCGGAGCAAGCTCCCTCCACGGGCACGTATGGCCCCCAGACTTTCCAGGTCGAGGCTGTGGATCCAGCCGGTAACACGAGCGCACCCACGACTGACAAAATCGAGCTGGACGAACGTTCCGCCGGCGCCGACAATTGATTCGGGGCCAACGAATGGCTCCTCGATCACTGACAAGAGTGCGGCGTTCACGTTCCATGATTCCGACGCGTCGCTCTCATTCGTCTGCTCTCAAACAGGATCGACAGCACCTATACGGCGTGCTCGCCAACGTCAAGGACCGGTTCCGGTGAGCAGGACTACCCGGGCCGCTGGCCCTGGGGCCGCAAACTTCTACGTCAAGGCGACCGACGGAAGCGGCCACTACAGCAGCCCCGCCACGGTGCAGTGGACGATCCTTCCGACTTGCCGCGGGCACGCCCAGCACCCAGGCGGCGTACAACCCGATGCCTCTGGACATCACCCACTGTGGGCCTGCCTCTGAAGGCTTCGAGGCAAACGCCGACAACGAGTTCGGAGATCTAGTGACGCTCGACACAACAGGCGGCACCAGCCTGCAGTCACTGAAGGTGGACCTCCAAAGCTACGGCTGCGGGGACAGCGGACACTGGAATACGGTGCCACCGACCCCTGCGCGACCACGCCGGGGGAGACGTTCACCTTCCCGGGCGGGATCACCGCGACCATCTACTCGGTCGGGCCAAACGACACGGTCGGGTCGCGGCTCGCCACCTCGAACATCTTAACTCCGAACATCCCGTACCGGCCATCGGCAGATCCAACGAACTGCCGAAACGGCGGGAACGGCGATAACGACACGGGCAGCAAGTGGTATCGACGCCCTCGCGCAGGCTTGCCGTAATTCGGTCTCCGACCTTGTCACCTTCACCGACTGGACATCCCAACGGAAACCCCACCTTCACCAACGGGGAACAGGTGATCTGGAACGGTCCAGTACGACACGACTGACGCGGGCTACAGACCGGCTTGGGAAGCAATCCTGCAACTTGCTTGACCAGCGCGTGGGCTGCGGATATGACTCGCTCAACGTCGGAGCCTGGAGCTTCCCCAACGCGCCCTATGCAGGTGACGATCTCAACGAGGACGTGGCGTACCGAAGCTACGACAATGGCTACGGCGACGCACCTCGTCCCGCTTGGGGTCAGACGCGGGTTGGGCCGGCTTCCGGCCGCTGGGAGAGATCGTCGTCGGGAATCCTCCCCCGTCGCCGTAGATCAGTCTCCTTCTCGACCAAATAGCTGTTTAAGCACGCGAGGGGCCGGTGGGAGCCGGCCCCTCGACCAGCTCCGCGAGCGCGCGGTCGATCGCGTCCCGACGGATGTCGGCGCCGAGGCGAACGAAGATGAACGGGCCCGCTCGAACTCGACTCTCGCGCCGGTCACGTCCCCGAACTCGCGAAGCGCACGGCCCAGCCCAAGCGCGCTTCGGCGACATCGAGCGCGAAGTCGAGCTCCTCGAGCAGGCGCAGAGCCTCCGCGAACGACGCGCGGCCGTTGCCGGTTCGCCTGTCGCCGTCGCGACCACCGCCTCGGCGAGAAGGAGCCAGGAGCGGCAGTAGGCGGTCCTCGTCGGGGAACGCTCCGTGCCGCGAACACGACGAGCTCGCGGGCGTCGTCGAGCCGGTCCTGTGCCACGAGGGACTCCACGAGGTGCCAGTACGTCTTGAGCACGACCCAGCCCCCGATCTGCAGTGCGACCGGCAGTGCCTCGCGCAGCCAGGCCTCCGCTTCTTCGGCGCGGCCGTCCTCGAGGGCGAAGATCGCGAGACGAGATGAGGTTCTGAACCTGGAAGTAGCTGTCGCCGGTGCGTTCGAACCACGTTCGCGCCTGGCGGCTTAGGGCTCGCCCTCGTCGGGCCGGCCGCGGTAATAGGCAAACAGCCCGAGCCACGAAGTGGCCTCGGCCTCGATCCGGTGGCTGCCGAGCTCTGCCGCGATCTCGAGGCAGCGGCGGAGCTCCGCCTCCGCGGCGCCGAGGTCGGCGCAGGAGTATCGCCGTGACCGAAGGTGACCCTCGGCGACGAGCGCGCGGTCCTCGATCTCCTCCGCGGCGAGCATCGCCGAGCGAAGGCTCTCGAGCGCCTCCTCGTGCTGAGCCTCCGAGTCGCCCATGAACGTGGCGAGCACGAACGCCACCCTGGACCTGAAGTCGCGCGTCGTCGGTCAGCGCGCGCGAGCCTCTCGCCTCGAGGAGACGGTCGTGCGCGTCTGCCGGCGTCCCTGACGCTGGTCGATGTCGCCGAGCAGGAGCAGTGCTTCCGACTGACCTCGGGGCGACCGAGCGCGGCTCCGTCCTCGGCCACCTCCATGCAGCTCGTCGGTAGCCTCCTTGAGCTGGCCGAGCATCATCGCCATGTCCGCCCGGTGCAGACGCACTCCGAGCCGAAGCTCGGCATGCTCGTCGCCGAGGAGGTCGAGGGCGCGCGTGTAGTAGCGGTGCGCTTCGCGAAGGCTCTCGCGCCGCTCGGCACGAGAGGCAGCTTCGCGAGCATCGACGGCCGCCTGCGCGGACAGGCGGATCGATCGGGCTTCGCGCAACTTCGCGCGAGAGCAGGCACGCCTGCTCGAGGTGCCACGCGATGATCTCGACGAATTCGTCCGAGCTGCTCGGGAGGTTCCTCACCCACTCGGAGAAACCGAGGTGGAGCTGCGCACGGCGGCCTTTCGGCACCTGTCCATACGCGACATCCCGAATGAGGATGTGCTTGAACTCGTACTCGTCGTCGTCCTGCACCTTCGACGTCGGAGGTGCGCGACGAAGTCACGACGCTCCAGGTCCGCGAGGCCCGGTCGCGGATCCTCGGGTGGTCTGCCGTCCGACGCACCGAGGTGCGCAAGCGCGTCTGCCCAGAACACGGCGCCGACGACGGAGGCGTGGTGGGCAAGCTGCTTCTCCGTCGTTCGAGACGGTCGAGACGCGAGCTGATCAGCGCCTGGACATTCGTCGCGATCGGAACGTCGCGCATCTCGTCTCCCTGCCAGCGCGCGAGATCGAGCAATCCCTCGTCGCGGAGCATCCGTACCGTCTCCTCGAGGAAGAGCGGGTTTCCGCCCGCGTTGGCGATCAGCGCCGCGCCGAACGGCGTCTCGGCGAAGCGCGGCATTGCCGGTCAGATCGGTCAGCAGCGCGCAGCGCCAGCTCCGGGCCGAGCGTCTGCAGGTGGACGGTGCGACGCCGTCCCTCGGAACCGAGGAAGCCGGGCGCGTCGTCCTTGAGCTCCGGGCGCGCCGTAGCCGATGAGCGGGAGCGGCACGCCGGCCTCGTCGGTGAGCGACGTAGCGAGAGCAGCTCGAGGAGCGTCGGTTCGGCCCAGTGCAGATCCTCGACTACGACCGCGGTCGGCTTTCTCGTCGCCAGGAGCTGCAGCGCGCGGCGGATGCCCCAGTGGAGCTCGGCCTGCGAGATCTCGCTCGTCGCGTACGTCCCGCGCGGCGTCGTCGGGATCCCGATCAGGTTCGAGAGCGCCGAGGCGATCGTGCGCAGCTCGTCGAGGTCCTGGGTCGCGAGCGTCTCCAGGAAAGCGTCCAGCCGCGCGGCGCTCGTCTCGCGATCGTCGCTCTGCATGATTCCGGCTGCGGACTTGAAGATCTCGACGATCGGCCAGTAGGTGATGCCCTCGCCGTAGGAGAGGCACTCGTCCCCAGTGCACGTCGAAGCGCTCCTCGAGACGGCCTACGAGCTCGAGCAGAAGGCGGCTCTTGCCGATGCCGGGGGCGCCGACGATCGTCGCGAGGCCGGCGCACGGCTCCTCCACGACTCGCTCGAAAACGTCGACGAGCTCGTCGAGCTCCGCCTCGCGACCGACGAGCGCTGTCTCGCTGCGCGGTCGGCGCCGCCTCGTCCTGCTCCCGACGACCTCCCAGACCTCGACCGGCTCCGTCTTGCCCTTGGCCTGCGACGGGCTCGGCCGCCTCGGAACGTGAACGCGTCCTTCGTCGCGCAGGTAGGTCGTCCGGCTGACGAGGATGCCGTCGACCGGTGCGGCCGACTGGATCCTCGCTGCCGTGTTGAGCACGTCGCCCGCTGCGGACCACTCGCCTTCGCTCGGCCTCGCGCCGAGCATCACGAGCGCCTCGCCGGTGTGGACGCCGATCCGGATGTGGAGGTCGAGCCACTCGTCCTCGGCGTTCAGCTCGGCGATCCCTCGCCGACCGCGAGCGCCGCGCGGACGGCTCGCTCCGGGTCATCCTCGTGCGCCTTCGGCGTGCCGAACAGCGCGAGAATGGCGTCGCCGCTGAACTTCTCGAACGTGCCGCCGTGGCCCTCGAGCTCGCCCCGCACCCGGGCGTGGTACGGCGCCACGAGCGACTTCACGTCCTCGGGGTCGAGCTGCTCGGAGCGCGCGGTCGAGCCGACGAGGTCGACGAAGATCGCCGTGATCACCTT
>CAWBQC010000024.1:0-28994 GCA_963790845.1 uncultured Actinomycetes bacterium
AGTGGAAGCCGCCGTTCAGGGTCATCCCCGAACACCGGCTCAGATAAGTGGAGCAGGCAGGAATCGGCTCGGCTCTAGGGTTGAAGAGTGCGTGATGAGGCCGCGACCGTTGGGCTACGTGCTGTCCGAGAGAGCGATCTCGAATTCTTCTTCTTGCACCAGCGCGAACCCGAAGCGGTCGCTATGGCCCTCTTTCCAGCGAGGGAGCGAGAGCCGTTCCGGGTGCATTGGACCAAGAACATCCTCGCCAATCCGCAGGTCCACGCACGGACGATCACCTACGGGCACGAGGTGTGCGGCAACGTTCTGAGTTTTCCCCGAGACGGTCTCCGGCTCGTCGGCTACTGGATCGGGAAGGACTATTGGGGTCGTGGCATCGCGTCGGCGGCGCTTCGTGCGTTCACCGACGAGGAGGTCGAGCGTCCGCTCCACGCCTTCGTTGCCACGTCGAACTTGGGGTCGATCCGCGTGCTCGAGAAATGCGGCTTCTACAACGTCGAGTTGCGAAGAGAGTTCGACGAGGCTCTCGGCCACGACGTCGAAGAGGCCCTGATGCGCCTTGACTGAACCTCAGGGGCTCAATTCCTGAATACTGGCCCAGCACCGAGCGTCCGCCAGGTGAGATGTTGAAGCGCCGGGACTCGCTTAGCGAGGTGGCGGTAGCTTCAAGCGAGACAGCGCCTTCTGGGCCTGCACGCGCAGAGCGCGGTTGAACGAGCCGAAGTAGACGCGGACAATCACGGTGTAGGCGTGGCCCGGCCCCGCTCCGTCCAGTTCCGAGACGCCGCCTGCTACCCGCTGTCCGTCGCAGCACGGCAGATGTCTTCCCTGGCGTACGTCGAGCCGAATTGTCGGTTGCCCTCGCGGGTGGCCTCGGAAGATCACGGCCCAGATGACCAGCCCGTTGCGGGGTAAGTGGGCGAGGGTCTTGTTCGGGGGGTCAGCGGTTGCCGGTGACCGATAGCGGACGTTCCTCGCAATCCATGCCGTCGACTCGGCCGGTGCATTGGGTCGCGGGTGGTCGTAATGAAAGATAACGGTTCCACTTGCCCCGTGATGCCAGCCGCTCAGGGGCCCGAACGCGAGCGGATGCGCCCACGGAGCGAGTGCGACAGCTACACCCGTTTGGTCAGCCTGTCCGCAGACCAGCTGGGCGGCCAGAGGTCGGCGACCCGCAGCGCCGACCGCCCACGATCTGCTGTGAGAAAGCAGCGAGACCCCGGCGAGGTCGAACCCGCTCGGGCTTTGCGCCATTGTCCAGTGTGTCCCGTCCCAGCGTTCGATCAACGGTCGCTGCCGAGGCTGCTCGCCGCGATCTCCGACAGCCCACGCGTGCCCGGCGTGCGCGGTGACCCCGAGCAGCATGTTCCGTTCTCGGATTGCGGGCAGAGTGGCTCGTGACCAGCGGCGTCCGTTCCAGTGCAGGACGAGCGCGTGGTCGCCCTTCCCGCCGTAACCTCCGGCCTGGCTCCCCCACGATCCCACCGTCCAGGCGTCGTTCCTGGCGTCGGCAGAGACTGAGAAGAGGATGTTGTTGAGGACGTCACTGGGGGCACGGACGCTCGGACTCGCGACGATCCGCCAACGCTGCCCGTTCCAGTGCATGATCAGCGTTCGCGACACCAGCCCGTGTCGCCCAGTGAGCCGGTAGCCGACCGCCCAGGCATCGGAGGCGGAACGGATGGTCACCGCTTGCAGGATCGCGTCGTATCGGTGGCTCGAGGCGGAAGGGTTGGGGGTCGCCACCACACTCCAGCGCTTGCCGTTCCAGTGCTCGGCGAGCGTCTTCCCGATCTTGCCGTTGCCTCGCCAGCGCTCGCCCACTGCCCAGGCGTCACGTGCCTCGCGTGTCGCGATGGCATGAAGGACGTGGCTCCCACGAAATCGTGCCGTAGCGACTTTGCGCCAGCCGTGACCGTTCCAGTGCTCAAGCAGTTGGTCGCCGAGCGCCCACGCATCGTTGTCGCCGGATGCGGACACCGACCAGCCTGTCGCGTTTGGTAGGGGATGTCCCACCAGCCGCCAGCGCCGCCCCGTCCACTCCTCGATCAACGCACCGTTTGGACCGCCCTCGTGACCGGTGAAGTAATCGCCGACCGCCCAAGCCCTCCCGGAGGAGGTGACCGTCACCGCGTTGAAGCGGTCGAACAGGTGTGCATGTGGATCCTCGACACGAGCGGCTCGCCAACGGCACGAGTGACCCGAAGAAGCCGAAGAGGCGCTCACGGCCCCAGACAACGACAAAACCGCGAGAAGAACGCTCACCCACAGACGAATGTGCACACCCCTCCTACGCTCGACGGCCACCAGCGCGTCCCCTCAGGGTCATCCCGGAACTGTGCGCATCGAGTAGTCCCCGTCCTCAGCGCTCAGCCGAGGCGATCACTTCGCCGACGCTGCGCTCTGTGTCGCCCGCGAGGAGTGGACGATGTTCTCTCGCATCCACGGGCCGCCGACCTCCCGCGCGATCCGGTCTGCGTCTTCTGCGGTCGAGAACTCCAGGATCAGGATCAGGTGCGCCTCATCGATCTTCGCGACTCGAGCCGCGAGCGCGCCTGCATCGACGACCAGCCGCACCGCCTCCTGCGCGGCCTCGACGGTCGAATCCGCGACCGGGTCACGTAGCCGGAGGTGGTTGACGACAACGTGCAAGACGCCGACGCTAGCCGACGCGGCTGGCCACGCGCGATGCTGCCTCGTGCGCAGGCAGATAGAGCCGCTCGACGTACTCCGCCACCATCCGCGCCGTGCCGAAGCGTGGGCCGAGCTCGGCGATCGACTCGCGCATCAGTGCGATCCAGCGCTGCGGCAGGTGCGCGCTGTCTCGCTCGTAGTACGCCGGGAGCACCTGCTCCTCGAGCACGGCGTAGAGCGCGTCTGCGTCCGCTTCGTCCTGCTCGGCTTCGCTCTCTGCGCCTTCGAGCGTCTCGATCGCGAACCCGACCTCGGGCGAGTACGCCTCGGCCCACCAGCCGTCGAGGATCGAGCAGTTGGGCACGCCGTTCAGCGCCGCCTTCATCCCCGATGTGCCCGACGCCTCGAACGGGCGCCGCGGCGTGTTCAGCCACAGATCGACCCCCTGCACGAGCCGCCGGGCGAGGGTCATCTCGTAGTCCTCGAGGAAGACGACGCGGCCTGCCGCCACCGGGTCCCGCGCGAAATCGACGACGAGCTGGATCAGGTCCTTGCCGCCCTCGTCCGCCGGGTGCGCCTTGCCGGCGACGAGCACCTGGATCGGGCGATCCGGGTCGGCGAGCAGCTTGGCGAGCCGGTCGGGCCGGCTGAAGAGAAGGTCGGCGCGCTTGTAGGTGGCGAAGCGGCGCGCGAAGCCGATCGTGAGGACGTTCGGGTCGAGCTCGCGCGCGCCGCGCGTGGTGACGACGAACTCGAACAGCCGCTCCTTCGCGCTGCGGTGCGCGGTCCACAGCTCATCCGCCGAAAGCTCCCGCGCACGCTCGAACTGCGGCTCCGTGTCGCCGAGGAGCTGCTCGAGCTCGGGCGAAAGCCACGTCCGCTGGTGAACGCCGTTCGTGATCGAGGTGATCGGCACCTCGTCGACGCGCCTCTCCGGCCACAGGCCGTGCCACATCTCGCGCGCCACGGCACCGTGTAGCTCCGAGACGCCGTTCGCGTGCTCGGAGGTGCGCAGCGCGAAGGGCGTGAGCCCGAATCCCTTCTCGTCCGGCTCGACCTTGCCGAGCGCCACGAAGTCCTCCCACGCGAGACCGCAGCGCTCGACGAGCCCCCCGAGCGCTCGCCGGACGAGCTCGGGGTCGAAGACCTCGTTGCCCGCGGGTACCGGCGTGTGCGTGGTGAAGACGGTCGACGCGCGCAGCCGGTCGAGCGCCTCGTCTGCCGAGAGTCCCTGATCCTCGACGAGCTCGCGCATCCGCTCGAGCTGGAGAAATGCGGAATGCCCCTCGTTCAGGTGGAAGACCCTCGGCTCGAGCCCCAGCCGACGCAGCACGCGGACGCCGCCGACGCCGAGCAGGACCTCTTGCCGCAGCCGGTTCGCCCGATTGCCACCATAGAGCGTGTCGGTGACGGCCCACTCCGGGTTCCCCTCGACATGGGTGTCGATCAGATAAAGGGACACGCGTCCGACTCGCGCGCGCCAGACCGCGAGCTGCACGGGCACGAGGTTACCGTCGTCGTCGGCGAGCTCGACCGTGGGCGCCATGGGCACGAGCTCGAGCGGTAGCCGTGTCGTAACGGTCAGCGGGTAGAGCTCGACCTGCCGGTCGTCCTCGTCGAGCCGTTGCCGGAAGTAGCCGCGGCGGTAGAAGAGGCCGATCCCCACGAGTGGGACGCCGAGCTCCGACGCGGCCTTGAGATAGTCGCCGGCGAGAACGCCGAGCCCTCCGGAATAGATCGGAAGGCTCTCGTCGAGCCCGAACTCCGCGGAGAAGTAGGCGACCAGGAGATCGGCCGGGCCGCTGCGGTTCCGCCACCACGTCTCCTCGCCACGGTCGCGCGCGAGGCGCCCCTCCACCCGCGCGAGGCGCTCGAGGTAGTCCGGTGTCAGCGCCCGCGCGAGGTCGTCATCGGTCAGCTCCGAAAGAAGGGCGGTCGGGTTGTGATGCAGCTCGGCGAAGCGTCGCGGCTCGAGCTCGGCGAAGAGGAGCCGGGCCTCGGCGATCCACGTGAACGAGAAGTCGCTCGCAATCGCGAGGAGTGCCGCGCGCAGCGTCGCGCCGTCGTGTACCTCGGCCACGAAGCGGCACCCTAGCCGGTGCTACGGTTGAGGGTACCCGGAGAGCTTTGACAGGCAGCTTGGCGACCGGGTCAACAAACGCCTAAAGCGCCCGAGAGCGACGCTCCCGGGCCTCTGTAAGGAGACCAGGTGCAGGACACACGGGAACGGCTCGAATCCATCCTCAGGCAGCGCGTCGCCGTCCTCGACGGTTCGTGGGGCGTGCTGCTCCAGCGCGAGGTGCGTGGGGAGGAGGGCTACCGCGGCGAGTGGTTCCGCGACCACAGCCACGACGTCGCCGGCGACCCCGATCTGCTCAACCTCACGCAGCCGGAGCTGATCTCCCGCATCCACGGCGAGTACTTCGCGGCCGGCGCCGACATCGCGACGACGAACACGTTCACCGCGACGACGATCGGCCAGGCCGACTACGGCTTCGACGCCGGCGTCGTCGAGCAGATGAACCTCGACGGCGCGCGTCTCGCCCGCGCGGCCGCGGACGAGTGGGAGGCCAAGACCGGCAGCCCGCGCTTCGTCGCCGGCTCCGTCGGGCCGCTCAACGTCGCCCTGTCGTTGTCTCCCAAAGTGGACGACCCCTCATACCGCGACGCGACCTTCGACGAGGTCGCGGAGGCGTACGCGCACCAGATCCGCGCGCTGCGCGAGGGCGGGGTCGACCTGCTGCTGATCGAGACGGTCTTCGACACGCTGAACGCGAAGGCTGCGATCGTCGCCGCGCAGGCGGAAGCGCCGGAGCTGCCGCTGTGGCTCTCCTTCACCGCGGTCGACAAGAGCGGACGCAACCTCTCCGGCCAGACGGTCGAGGCGTTCTGGATCTCCGTCGAGCACGCCCAGCCGCTCGTGGTCGGGGTCAACTGCTCGCTGGGGGCGGCGGAGATGCGCCCGTTCGTCGAGGACCTCGCGGAGATCGCGTCGACCTGGGTCGCCTGCTACCCGAACGCGGGGTTGCCGAACGAGCTCGGCCTGCACGACGAGCGTCCCGAGGATACGAGCCGCTTCCTCGGCGAGTTTGCGCGCGACGGGCTCGTGAACATCGTCGGCGGCTGCTGCGGCACGACGCCGGAGCACGTCCGGCAGATCGCCGCCGCGGTCGAAGGGGTTTCCCCGCGCGAGGTTCCCGAGCCACGCGCCGCAACCCGCTTCAGCGGTCTCGAGCCTCTGGAGCTCAACCCCGACTCGAACTTCACGATCATCGGCGAGCGGACGAACCTCACCGGCTCGGCCCGCTTCCGCAGGCTGATCGAAGGCGGCGACTATCAGGCGGCTGTCGACGTCGCGCTCGAGCAGGTGCGCGGCGGAGCGAACCTCCTCGACGTGAACATGGACGCCGACCTCCTCGACGGCGAGCGGGCGATGACCACGTTCCTCAACCTCGTCGCGACCGAGCCCGAGGTGGCGCGCATCCCGATCATGATCGACAGCTCGCGCTGGTCGGTGCTCGAAGCAGGGCTCAAGTGCGTCCAGGGGAAGGGCGTCGTCAACTCCGTCTCGCTGAAGGAAGGGGAGGAGCCGTTCCTCGAGCAGGCCCGGGTGGTCCGCCGTTACGGCGCCGGCGTCGTGGTCATGGCCTTCGACGAGCAGGGGCAGGCCGAGACGGTCGAGCGCAAGGTCGGGATCTCGGAGCGCGCCTACAAGCTCCTCGTCGAGCAGGTCGGCTTCGCGCCCGAGGATCTGATCTTCGACCCCAACATCCTCGCGGTCGCCACCGGCATCGAGGAGCATCGCGGCTTCGCGAAGGCGTTCCTCGAGGCGCTGCCGCTGATCAAGGAGCGCTGCCCGGGCGCCAGGACGAGCGGCGGCGTCTCCAATCTCAGCTTCGCTTTCCGCGGCAACGACGTCGTGCGCGAGGCGATGCACTCGGCGTTCCTCTACCACGCGATCCACGCCGGCCTCGACATGGGCATCGTCAACGCCGGCCAGCTCGCCGTCTACGAGGACATCGAGCCGGAGCTGCTGGAGCACGTCGAGGACGTGATCTTCGACCGCCGCGAGGACGCGACCGAGCGGCTCGTCGAGCTCGCGAGCCGTGTGCGCGGCGAGGCGACGCGGCGCGAGGTCGATCTCTCCTGGCGCGAGGCGCCGGTCGAGAAGCGGCTCGAGCACGCGCTCGTCCACGGCATCGTCGACTTCATCGAGGAGGACACCGAGGAGGCGCGGCAGCGCGCCGACCGGCCGCTCGACGTGATCGAAGGGCCGCTGATGGCCGGCATGCAGGTGGTGGGCGATCTCTTCGGAGCCGGGAAGATGTTCCTCCCGCAGGTCGTGAAGAGCGCGCGCGCGATGAAGCGCGCGGTCGCCTATCTCGAGCCGTACATGGAGGCCGAGCAGGCGGCCGGCGGCGTACCGCGGGCGCGCGGCAAAGCCGTGCTCGCCACGGTCAAGGGCGACGTTCACGACATCGGCAAGAACATCGTCGGCGTCGTGCTGGGCTGCAACGACTACGAGGTGCTCGATCTCGGCGTGATGGTTCCGGCCGAGCGGATCCTCGACACCGCGATCGAGGAGGGCTGCGACGTCGTCGGACTGTCGGGCCTGATCACGCCGTCGCTCGACCAGATGGTCGACGTCGCCCGCGAGATGGAGCGGCGCGGGATGGAGCTGCCGCTCCTGATCGGCGGCGCGACGACCTCACGCCAGCACACGGCCGTGCGGATCGCGCCCGCGTACTCGCAGCCGGTGGTGCACGTCCTCGACGCGTCGCGGGTCGTGCGCGTCGTCTCCGACCTGCTCGATCCGGTGCGGCGCGAGCGGCTCGACGACGAGAACCGCGCCGACCAGGAGCGTCTGCGCGACCTCCACGCGGAGAAGGAGCGCAAGCCCCTGCTGCCGCTCGCCCAGGCCCGCGCCAACCGGCAGCAGGTCTCGTTCGCCGACCTGCCTGTGCCCGAGTTCACGGGCCGCCGCCTCGTCGAGCCGGACCTGGCGACGCTCCGCGAGTACATCGACTGGCAGTTCTTCTTCCACGCCTGGGAGCTGAAGGGGAAGTTCCCGCAGATCCTCGACCAGCCGGCGGCGAAGGAGCTCTGGGACGACGCCCAGCGCCTGCTCGACCGGATCGTCGACGAGCGGCTCCTGACGGCACGCGGCGTCTTCGGCTTCTGGCCGGCGGCGTCCGAGGGCGACGACGTCGTCGTCGACGGGACGCGCTTCTGCTTCCTTCGCCAGCAGTCGGACTACGGAGACTCACGCCCGAATCGCAGCCTGGCCGACTATGTCGCTCCCGAGGGGGACCATCTCGGCGCGTTCGCGGTCACCGCCGGGATCGGCGCCGACGAGCTCGCCGCCCGCTTCGAAGCGGAGCACGACGACTACCACGCGATCATGGCGAAGGCGCTTGCCGACCGCTTCGCCGAGGCCTTCGCGGAGCACGTGCACGAGGTCGCGCGGCGCGCCTGGTACGAGACGGGCCCGAAGCTCTCGCAGCGAGGATCTCGTCGCCGAGCGCTTCCGGGGCATCCGGCCCGCGTTCGGGTATCCCGCGTGTCCGGATCACGGCGAGAAGACGAAGCTGTTCTCTCTGCTCGGCGCGGAGGAGGCCGGGATCGAGCTCACGGAGACGTTCGCCATGACGCCGGCCGCGAGCGTCAGCGGCATCTACCTCGCGCATCCCGAGGCGCGCTACTTCTCCGTCGGACGGCTCGGCCGCGACCAGGTCTCCGACTATGCGGCCCGCGAAGGTCTCTCCGTGGACGGAGGCCGAGGCCCGGCTGCGGCCGAATCTCGGCTACGAGCCGGCCGGAGATGAGCCGAACGTGAGGGTCGTGTCGGCCTCTTCCGCAAGCTGAGCTATCCTCGGGCGAGGCGCGCCAGGGTGGCGCCTCTCTCGCATGCGGACGACGCTCAAGCGCGGAATCGGACGGGTCAACGGCCTGAACGGCAACGGCCACTCGGCGTTGCCGCCGCTGTTTGGACCGATCACGCGGTACCGGCAGCCCGACCCGCCGAAACGCTCGGTCACGCGTGTCATCCTGCGCGGCTTCGGCTGGCTCGTGCTGGCGATTGTCGTGGTCGCCTCGGGTGCTGCGGGCGGCCTCTATCTCTACGGGCACGAGAGCCTGGCCGCCGTCGCCCCGCGCGACCAGCCGACGAAGAACGCCGGAAGGAAAGCCTCGCGGTGCCAGAGGCGTCCAAGCCGGCGATCGCGCTCGTCGCGGGCTACGACCACCGCGCCGGCGACGGGCACAGCTCCTACGCCGGCTCGAACTCGGACACGCTGATGCTCATGCGGGCCGACCCGACGAACGACACGCTCTCGCTGCTCTCGTTCCCGCGCGATCTCTGGGTGAACATCTACTGCCACGCGGGGCACGGTCTACACGCAGAGCCGCATCAACTCGGCCTGGTCACTCTGCGGCAACAACGGCCCGGCCGGCGACGCTCGAACACCATGCGAACGTCTGACCGGCCTCAAGATCAACTACCTGATCACGCTCGACTTCCACGCCTTCAAGCAGATCGTCAACCACCTGCACGGCGTGTACATGAACGTCGACCGCCGCTACTACATCCCGCCGCACTCGGGCACCTCGGCGATCAACCTCCATCCCGGGCTACCAGAAGCTCAACGGCGGGCGAGGCGCTCTCCTACGTGCGGTTCCGGCATACGGACAGCGACATCTATCGCAACGGCAGGCAGCAGCTCTTCCTCGAGGCCCTGAAGAGCCGACTCAAGACAGGCCTCTCGATCATCGGATGCCCCGAAGCTGATCCGCGACCTGAAGTGGAACATCGAGGTAGCCCGCGGCGGTGGCGGCTCCGTGACCTTCAGCGAGCTCGAGTCGTACCTCGGGCTCACGTACCACCTGCCGCGCCGGCAATCTCTTCCGCAACGCGATCCCGATCGCCGACCTCCAGAACGTCGTCACCGCAGGCGGGGCGGACGTGCTCCAGGCCTCGCCCGGAGCGGTCTCGGGCGCGGTGCAGACGGTTCCTCCATCCCGACGTGCGGGTGGGTGCGGCGGTCAGCGCGCAGTACTCGGGCCAGAAGAAGCACGCGAAGCCGAAGAAGCGGCATCCACTGGCGAAGTCGGCGATCTCGGTGCTCGTCCTCAACGCAGGCACGGTTCCGGGCGAGGCGTCCAACACGACGTACCTCCTCGGCAAGCACGGCTATGCGACGAGGACGCTGTCGGCGGGGCTCGCGGCCAACGCGCCGGCAGTCGAGCACGACACGACCGTGTTCTACAACCCGGTTCAGCCGAACGCACTGCAGGCTGCGCAGCAGCTCCGGCCGCTGTTCGGCACCCACAGCCGCGTCGCGCAGATGACGACGAACATCGCCAACTTCGCGAGGCAGGCGGGCAACCCGCTGGCGGTCGTCACCGTGGGGACGAGCTTCGGCGGCAAGCTGACGCTTCCGCATCGCGTGAAGCTCCCGCCCAAGCTGCCGCCGGCAGTGAGCGACGGCGTGTCGGTGACCGCGCACGCGCTGCGCAGCGTCCGGTTCAAGGCCCACTTCCCGCTCCGGGTTCCGCACCGGATCGCCCGGTACGCGCGGCTCTCCGACCAGGAGGGAGTGCGCGTCTTCAAGCCGCTCAGGAACCGGCACGAGGTCGTGCTCACCTTCGTGATGCCGGACGGGATCCAGTACTGGCAGATCGAGGAGACCGACTGGAGCACGGCGCCGATCCTCGCGAGCCCGACCCGCACGTTCTTCCACCACCGCCAGAAGTTCCAGGTCTACACGACCGGCGGCGCGATCCAGATGGTCGTCCTCCGCACGCCGAAGGCGAGCTACTGGGTCCTGAACACGATCCTCAACCAGCTCTCGAACTCGACGATGATCGCGATCGCCGAGAGCCTTCAGCCGATCGGTCGTTGATGACCGAAGTACGCTAGGCGCGTGTCTCGGATCGCAATCTTCGGGGCCGGCTACGTCGGCCTCGTAACCGGCGCGTGCTTCGCCGATCTCGGCCACGAGGTGGTCATCCGCGACATCCTGCCCGAGCGGATCGAGCGGCTGCGCAAGGGGGAGGTGCCGATCTACGAGCCGGGGCTCGACGAGGTCCTCGCGCGCAACCGCGAGCGGATCTCGTTCACGCTCGAAGTGCGGGAAGCCGTCGACGGGGCCGACTTCCTCTACGTCGCGGTCGGCACGCCGCCGACATATGCCGGCGACGCAGACCTCTCCGCGGTCTGGACGGTCGTGGACGAGCTGCCCGACGACGCGCGCGCGACGATCGTCATGAAGTCGACCGTTCCCGTCGGGACGGGGGAGAAGGTGCGCGCCGCGCTCGACGCGCGCGGCCTCGAGGCGGTCGGCTACGCCTCGAATCCGGAGTTCACGGCGGAGGGCACGGCGGTGCGCGACTTCATGGAGCCCGACCGCATCGTGATCGGGGCGTTCGACGAGGCGGACGGAGACGCCGTCGAGGCGCTGCACGCTGGGATCGACGCGCCCGTCGTGCGCGCGGACGTGAACTCGGCCGAGATGATCAAGCTCGCCGCCAACGCGTTCCTCGTCACACGGATCAGCTTCATCAACGAGATCGCGAATGTCTGCGAGCTCATCGGCGCCGACGTCAAGAGCGTCGCCGAGGGGATCGGCCTCGACCACCGGCTCGGGCCGCACTTCCTGCGCGCCGGGATCGGCTGGGGCGGCTCGTGCTTCCCGAAGGACTCGCTCGCGCTGAAGCAGCTCGCCGCGAACTCGGGCTACCACTTCCACCTCATGAACGCCGTGATCGAGGTGAACGAGCTGCAGAAGCGCCGTGTTCTCCAGAAGCTGCAGCGGCATCTCGGGCGGCTGCGCGGGAAGCGCATCGCGCTGCTCGGGCTCGCCTTCAAGCCGAACACCGACGACATGCGCGAGGCGCCGTCGCTCGTGCTCGCCTCGCGGCTGCTCGCGGAGGGCGCGGAGGTGCGCGGCTGGGACCCGATCGCCCGGCCCGGTCTGCAGGGAGTCGAGCTCTGCGACTCGCCGCTCGAGGCCGTGACGGGCGCCGACGCCGCGGTGATCGTCACCGAGTGGCAGGAGCTGCTCGAGTTTCCGAGCGAGGAGACGCGCGCGGCGATGAGCCATCCGCTGATCATCGACGGGCGCAACCTGCTCGACGCCGACGCGGTGCGGGCGCTCGGCTTCGCCTACGAGGGCGTCGGCCGGAGGGTGTCGCCGCTCGACGTCCTCCCGGAGACGGCGGAACGCGACCCGGAGACAAGGTGGCGTCCCAGTAATGGAAGCGCTCGTGCTCGGCGGTGGCAAGGCCGAGCGGCTCGGCGACGCGGCGCAGGGGCTGCCGAAGCCGCTGGTGCCGGTCGGTGGGATTCCGCTCGCCGGCTACACGGTTGCGCGCCTCGTCGAGGGCGGCGTGACGCGCGTCATCGTCGCGTGCCGCGCTGGAGACGAGGGGACGTTTCTCCAGGCGTTGTCGGGGCTCGGCGCGGAGATCGAGGCGGTGGGGGAGGACGAGCCTCTCGGCCGCGGCGGCGGCTTTCGCCTCGCGGCGACGAGGCGGCAGGAGGACGGGCCGGTGCTCGCGCTCAACGGCGACGAGCTCCTCGACGTGGACTTTCCGGCGCTCATCGCCGAGCACGAGGGCAGCGGTGCGGCCGCGACCCTCGTCGTCGCGCAGGTGCGCTCGCCCTTCGGCGTCGTCGAGGTCGAAGGCGGCGGCACGATCACCGGCTTCCGCGAGGCGCCGCTCCTCGAGCACTGGGTCAACTCGGGCGTCTACGTCCTCGGCGAGGAGGCGCTCGCGCTGCTCCCGGAGAAGGGCGACCACGAGCAATCGACCTTCCCGCAGCTCGCGCGCGAGCGGCGACTGCACGCGCACCGCCACGAAGGGGTCTGGCTCACCGTGAACACGCCGAAGGATCTCCGTCGCGCGACCGAGTTCGTCGAGGAGCATCCGGAATGGCGTCCGCAGAAGCAGCTTGCGTGATGCTGGACTCCCCGAACTACGGCTCGCTCGACCGCTTCGCCTTCGAGCCGCGCCGGGTCGAGAAGCCCTGGGGCTGGGAGCTGATCTGGGCGGACGCCGAGGCGTACGTCGGGAAGATCCTCTTCATCAAGGCGGGCGAGTCGCTCTCTCTCCAGTTCCACCGGGAGAAGGACGAGAGCTGGTACGTCGAAAGCGGCCGCGCGCGGCTCGAGCTCGGCGAGGCCGGCCAGGAAGCGCTCGACGAGGAGGTCATCACCGGCGGAGCGTGCTTCCGCTATCGCCCCGGCACCGTGCATCGCCTGACCGCGCTCGAGGACACGACGATCCTCGAGGTCTCGACCCCGCATCTCGACGACGTCGTCCGGCTCGAGGACCGCTATGGACGCGAGGGCACCAGCGCCCCCTGACCGTGTCCTCCGCTGGGACGGGTGCGTCAACGTCCGCGATCTTGGGGGACTGCCGCTCGCGGAGGGCGGCGAGACCGCGTATCGCGTCGTCGTGCGCGCCGACTCCCTGCCCGGGCTGACCGAGGCAGGCCGGCGGGCACTCGTCGATTACGGCGTCTCGCTGGTCGTGAACCTCCGGCCGCGGCTCGAGGATGAGGAGGCTCTCGAGCCACTGCCGGTTCCGGTCGTCCGCCAGGCGATGGACCCGCGACCGGTCCCCGCCGCCTGGAACTGGCCGTCGATGCGGGACGCGTACCTCGCGCTCGCCGACCACTACCGCACGGAGCTCGCACAGGCGCTGACGCTGCTCGGCGACGCCGATCCTCCCGCCGCGATCCACTGCGCCGGCGGCCGCGATCGCACGGGAATCGCCTGTGGCATGGCGCTCTGGCTGGCGGGCGTCGAGCCCGACGTGATCGCCGCCGATCATGCGTTGAGCGACGAGAGCTGGGGACCGCACAACGACTCGTGGCTCGCCGAGGCTCCGGACGAGCAGGAGCGCGAGCGGCGCCGCCGGATCATCCAGCCGGCAGGAAGCACGCTCGCCGAGGTGCTCGCGGAGATCGAGGAGACGGAGGGAATCCGGAACCGGCTTGTCGCAGCCGGCGCCGACGAGGCTGCGCTCGACCGTCTCGTCGCACGGCTCCGGGGCGAAGCCACCGCTTCACGTCCACTCCGCAATCCTTGACACTGCTGTGTTAGGGTCGCTCGGATGGATCCACTTCATGTCGGCCCCGCGGCCGCCCGTACAGGCTGGTCCGCCCGGATGCTCCGCTACCTCGAGCAGGCCGGCCTCGTCGTCCCGTCGCGCACGCCCGCCGGCTACCGGCTCTACGGCCTGCGCGAGCTGAACCAGCTTCGCTCGCTCGCCGAGCTGCGCAGGCGCTTCGGACTCGGGATCGGCGACATCGCATTCGCCGCGCGTCTCCGCAGGGAGCCCGAGCTGCGGACCGCGATCGACGGCTGGCTCGCCGACGTCGAGGATCAGCTCGGCTTGGGTCGAGTGGGAGCAGCGCAAACACGAACGACTTCTTGCCGCATAACGAAAGGAACGGATGGCAACCACGCAGCGCTATGACGTAAAGGATCTCGCCCTCGCGGAGGAGGGCATGAGGCGGATCGAATGGGCGGACCGGCAGATGCCGGTGCTTGCCGCGATCCGGGAGCGGTTCGAGGCCGAGCAGCCGCTCGCCGGCCTCCGCATCTCCGCCTGCCTCCATGTCACGACCGAGACCGCGAACCTCATGCGGACGCTTCAGGCCGGCGGCGCGGACGTCGTCCTCTGCGCCTCGAACCCGCTCTCGACGCAGGACGACGTCGCGGCGGCGCTCGTGTCCGAGTACGACGTGTCCGTCTTCGCGATCAAGGGCGAGGACAACGACACGTACTACGCCCACATCGAGGCTGCGGTCGACCACAAGCCCCACTTCACGATGGACGACGGCGCCGACGTGATCGGCGTCCTCCATTCGGCGCGGCGCGAGCAGCTCGGCGAGATCATCGCCGGCACCGAGGAGACGACGACCGGCGTGATCCGGCTCAAGGCCCTCGAGGCGGAAGGGAAGCTCGGCTTCCCGATCATCGCCGTCAACGAGGCGCAGACGAAGCACATGTTCGACAACCGCTACGGCACGGGCCAGTCGACGATCGACGGGATCATCCGCGCGACGAACGTCCTCCTCGCCGGCAAGCGATTCGTCGTCTGCGGCTACGGCTGGGTCGGACGCGGCGTCGCCTCGCGGGCCCGCGGCATGGGCGCCCACGTGATCATCACCGAGGTCGATCCGTTGAAGGCGCTGGAGGCGTCGATGGACGGCTTCGAGGTGCTGCCGCTCGTGCGGGCGGCCGAGATCGGCGACCTGTTCTGCACGGCGACCGGCGACAAGCACGTGATCGCACGCGAGCACATGGAGCTGATGAAGGACGGCGCGATCCTCTCCAACACGGGGCACTTCAACGTCGAGATCGAGATCCCCGCGCTGCGGGAGATGGCCGTCGAGACGAAGCGCGCCCGCGAGTTCGTGGAGGAGTTCACGCTCGCCGACGGGCGGCGGCTGTACCTCGTCGCCGACGGCCGGCTCGTCAACCTCTCCGCCGCCGAGGGTCATCCGGCGCTCGTGATGGACATGTCCTTCGCGAACCAGGCGCTCGCGCTCGAGTACGCGGCGCGCAACGCGAGCGAGCTCGATCGCAAGGTCTATCCGGTGCCGGCCGAGATCGACCGCGAGATCGCGCGGCTCAAGCTCGAGACGATGGGCGTCGCGATCGACACGCTGACGGAGGAGCAGGCGCACTACCTCGCGTCCTGGGACGAGGGCACCTGAGCCAACCCGCGGTGCCCTCGGTACAGGTCCTGGTGCCAGGCACCGGGACACGTCCATCGCGGTGATCCGCATGCGCAATCGCTGAGCACGACCCGATTGCGACCAATGACGGCTTCCGCGGCCATGTCTTGGTGCCTGGCACCCGGGCATGGCCGTTCGCGGCACCGTCGATGAAGGCCCTCATCCTCGCGGCGGGCTACGCGACGCGACTCCGTCCGCTCACCGACGACATCCCGAAGCACCTGCTCCCGGTCGGCGACCGGCCGATGCTCGACTGGGTGCTCGACCGCGTGCGGGAGGTGGACGAGGTCGACGGCGTCCACCTCGTCACGAACAGCCGCTTCGCGCCGGCTTTTGCGCGGTGGGCCTCCTCGCACGGAGTCGTCGTCCACGACGACGGGACGACCTCCAACGAGGACCGGCTCGGTGCGGTCGGCGACCTGCAGCTCGTGATCGAGACTGCGGGCCTGGCGGACGAGGAGCTGATCGTCCTCGCCGGAGACAACCTGTTCGAGTTCTCGCTGCCCGGCTTCGTCGAGTGGTGGCGCGGCAAGCCTCAGCCGGCGAGCGCAGTCCCGCTCCACGACGTCGGCGACCTCGAGCTCGCAACGCAGTACGGGATCGCGGCCACCGACGCCGACGACCGCATCGTGCAGTTCGTCGAGAAGCCGAGCGACCCGCCGTCGACGCTCGCCTCGACCCTCATCTACCTCCTGCCGCCCGAGCACGTCAGGCTCGTGGCTGCGTATCTCGAGGCGGGGGAGAGCGCCGACAACGCGGGCAGCTTCCTCGGCTGGCTCGCGCACCACGAACGGGTCTACGGGTATCGCTTCGAGGGCGCCTGGTTCGACATCGGGAACCACGACCAGCTGCTCGAGGCGGACAACCGGCTGCGGCGGCTGACCGGGCTGCCCGAGCGCGAGGCATACAGCCTCGACTGAATCGCCACGCTTGCGGCGCATGTCGCGCCGTAGCGTGGAGCCGTGCTCGACCTGCTCCTGCCGCAGCGCTGCGTCGTCTGCGGTCGCGGTGGGAAGCAGCTCTGCGCCGGCTGTCGTGACGAGCTGCAGCGGATCGAGCCGCCGCTCTGCGCGCGCTGCGGCGCGCCCACGGCGTGGCCCGTGGAGCGGTGCCGCGAGTGCGCGGGACGGCGGCTCGGCTTCGCTTCCGCGCGTGCGGCGGTCGGCTATGACGAGGCGGCGCGGCGGTTCGTCCATGCGTGGAAGGAGCGTGGGCTGCGGCGACTCGCGGCGGAAGCCGCGCCGCTCGTTGCCGAGCGGGTCCCGCCTCCCGAGGTGGAGGCGCTCACGTTCGTCCCCTCCGATCGGGCGCGGCGTCTGAAGCGCGGGCACAACCCGGCCGAGCGGCTCGCGCTCGAGCTTGCGGCACTGTGGGAGCTTCCATGCCTGGCGCTGCTCGAGCGGACGCGCGGCGGCCGCCAGCGTGGCAGCTCGGCACTGGAGCGCCGTACCGTCCGCGGCGCCTTCCGGGCGACCGGCGCGTCGCCTCGCAAAGTCGCGGTGATCGACGACGTCTACACGACCGGAGCGACCGCCGCGGCCACGGCGACCGCGCTCCGCACCGCCGGTGCCCGCCGCGTCGAGGCGATCGCCTTCGCCCGCGCGCTGCGCCGAAGCTGATCGGGCTAGCTGCGAAGGCCAGTAGGGTAAGAGGCACCGCACTGGCCGAACAGGGGAGGCGTCGATGCAGCTTCACGTCAAGGGCAAGAACCTCGAGGTGAACGACTCCATCCGAAGCTATGTCGAGCGAAGGCTCCAGAAGCTCGACCGCCGCGTCCACGAGCTGACACAGGTCGAGATCGAGCTCGCAGTCGAGAAGAATCCGTCGATCGCCGATTCGCAGGTCGCGGAGGCGACCGTGCACCTCAAGGGCCACACGCTGAGGGCGCGCGAGGCCGCGCACGACATGAAGGCTGCGATCGACGAGCTCGCCGACAAGCTCGTCCGCCAGGTCAAGGACATCCACGACAAGCGTGTCCACGCCGCAAGCAGGTCGCCGAACCGGAGGCCGCGGAGATCAGCGAGATTCCCGAGAGCTAGTGGGGCTCTTCCGGCGCCGGAACGAGACGCTGAACGAGCAGCTCCTCCGCGAGGCGGGGCTCGATCCGGCGCAGGTGCTCGGCGACTCTCGGCCGCGTCCGATCCAGCAGCCCCCGTCGGTGCTGGCCGCGCTCGGCGTTCCCGACGGCTCGTCCCTCGGCCCGAAGGAGTGGGATGCCGCGGTCACGGCCGACGTACCCGGCCTGGCCGGAAACCGGATCGAGTTCACGACGCTCCCGGACGGCGACGTGATCGTGGACGACGAGACGGGCGACGCCGACCTCTCGCCGCTCGCCGACGCCGTCGAGCAGCGCATCGGCCCGCCGTACCGGGCGGTCGCGCAGCGGCAGGACGGCGATCTATGGGCGGTGGCCGCGAGGCGGATCCAGGTGGCGCAGATCGTCTTCCCCGACGGTGACAAGCTCGAGCTCTCGCATCACGACGACCACGGCGAGTTGCACGTCGACGGACAGCCGAGCGACGCGCTCGTCCCGCCCGAGCTCGAGCGCCTCGCCGAGACCTCCGGCGACAGCTATTACGTCGAGGCGGAGCGCATCGACGGCGATCTCTGGGAGGTGCGGGTAACGGCTCTGTAGCCGTCGCTACCCTAGCCCCGTGGAGATCGGCAACCTCGAGAAGGTCCTCCGCGTCGGCGAGGGCCGGCGACTCAAGCGGCTCCAGGAGCAGGCGGCATACATCACGTCGCTCGAGCCCGACTTCGAGGCGCTGTCAGCCGCGGACCTGCAGGGCAAGACGGCGGAGTTCCGGCAGCGGCTGGAGAACGGCGAAGCCCTCGACAACCTCGTCTTCGAGGCGTTCGCGGCCGTCCGCGAAGCCCGCAAGCGCGCGTCCGACCAGCGCATGTTCGACGTGCAGCTGATGGGCGGGATCGTCCTCCACGAGGGCGACATCGCCGAGATGAAGACCGGCGAGGGAAAGACGTTCGTCGCCAGCCTCGCCCTCTACCTCAACGGCCTCACCGGCCGCGGCGCGCATCTCATCACCGTCAACGACTACCTGGCCCAGCGCGACGCCGAGTGGAACCGGCCCGTCTTCGAGTCGCTCGGTATGACCGTCTCCTTCATCGAGACGATGATGCCGTTCGACGCGCGCAAGGCCGCCTACGCCGCGGACGTCACGTACGGGACGAACTCCGAGTTCGGCTTCGACTACCTGCGCGACAACATGGCCGTCTCGCAGGAGGGCCTCGTCCAGCGCGGCCACGCCTACGGGATCGTGGACGAGGTCGACTCGATCCTGATCGACGAGGCGCGGACGCCGCTCATCATCTCCGGCGAGCCCGAGCAGGCAGCGCAGATCTACAACGACTTCGCGCGCGTCGCCAAGCAGCTCGTCCCGTTCCGCTCCTCGCCCGGCGACCCGAAGGGGGCGGCCGAGGAGGCGGGCGCCGACTTCGAGTACGACGAGAAGCACAAGACGGTCGGCGTGACGCCGCAGGGCGTGGCCAAGGTCGAGCGCGCGCTCCGGATCGACAACCTCTACGCGCCCGAGAACACGCAGCTCGTCAACCACCTCTACCAGGCGCTCAAGGCGCAGTCGCTCTACCAGCTCGACGTCGACTACGTGATCCAGGACGGCGAGGTGAAGATCGTCGACGAGTTCACCGGCCGGATCATGGAGGGGCGCCGCTGGAGCGAGGGCCTCCACCAGGCCGTCGAGGCGAAGGAGGGCGTGAAGATCCAGGAGGAGCACCAGACCCTCGCGACTATCACGCTCCAGAACTACTTCCGCCTCTACGAGAAGCTCGCCGGCATGACCGGCACCGCGAAGACCGAGGAGAAGGAGTTCGTCGAGATCTACAACCTCGACGTCGTCGAGATCCCGACGAACGTCGACGTCGCCCGCGCCGACGAGAACGACCTCGTCTTCAAGACGCGGGAAGGGAAATGGTCTGCCGTCGTCCGCGACATCGAGGAGCGGGCGCACAAGGGCCAGCCCGTCCTCGTCGGCACGATCGCCGTCGAGACCTCGGAGTACCTCTCGCAGCTCCTGACCCGCAAGGGGATCAAGCACAACGTCCTCAACGCGAAGGAGCACGCGCGCGAGGCCGAGATCATCAAGGACGCGGGCCAGCGCGGCGCGGTCACGATCGCGACGAACATGGCCGGCCGCGGCGTCGACATCAAGCTCGGCGACGGCGTCGTCGACCTCGGCGGCCTCTACGTGCTCGGCACCGAGCGTCACGAGTCGCGCCGGATCGACAACCAGCTGCGCGGCCGCTCCGGACGCCAGGGCGATCCGGGAGAGACGCGCTTCTACCTCTCCGGCGAGGACGACCTCGTCCGTCTCTTCGCGGGCGACCGGATCAAGGGCATCATGGAGCGCTTCAAGATCCCGGACGACCAGCCGATGGAGCAGAAGATCCTCTCCCGGCAGATCGAGGGCGCGCAGAAGAAGGTCGAGGAGCAGAACTTCGTCATGCGCAAGAACGTCCTCAAGTACGACGACGTCCTCAACCGGCACCGCGGGCGGATCTACGAGCAGCGGCGCCAGGTGCTCGACGGCGACGACCTGTCCGACCAGATCAGGCTCTGGATCGAGGAGGTCGTCGAGGACACGGTCAACCTGTTCACCCAGGACGAGTACCAGCAGGACTGGGACCTCGAGGCCCTCACGAACGCGATGTCCGGGCTCTACCAGACGGAGATCACGGCCAAGGAGCTGCGCGAGGACCTCGACGAGATCTCGCGCGAATCGCTCATCGACGAGTTTCGGGAAGACGCGCTCGACGAGTACAAGGCGAAGGAGGAGGAGTTCGGGCAGGAGCTGATGCGAGAGCTCGAGCGCTTCATCGTCCTCCAGGTCGTCGACATGCGCTGGCGCGAGCACCTCGAGAACATGGAGGCGCTGCGCGAGGGGATCCACCTGCGGTCGATGGCCCAGAAGGACCCGCTCGTCGAGTACACGGGCGAGGGTGAGCGGATGTTCACCGAGCTCGGCCAGGTGATCCGCAGCGAGGTCGTGCTCCACCTCTTCCACGCCGAGCTAGCGCCCGACGAGCAGACGCAGCAGCAGCTCGCCGCGCAGCAGCAGTCGCAGACGACGAACGGCAACATCCACTACGAGCACGAGACCTCGGCCGGTGCAGCCGCGATCGCGGCAGCCGGCGGGGGAGAGGCCGTTGCGGCGGGCACCGCGACCGCGCCGCGGCAGGTCCAGGCGAGCGCCGGCGACAAGATCGGCCGCAACGACCCGTGCTGGTGCGGCTCCGGCAAGAAGTTCAAGAAGTGCCACGGCGCCTAGCGCGCCACCCCCGAGCCCGGCCGCCGTCAGGCGAGAGGATGCTGGCCCAGCCGAGCGTCTACCGTCCGAGACGTGGCGGACGCTGATGAGTTAGAGGCTCGGGCGTGGGTAGCCGCTGAGATCGCGCGGCTTCGGAGACGCTCGTACGACGAGCTGCTGGCGATGCGAGCCGAGCCGGAGACACGCCGGGAGACCCGGCACATGGTGACCGCCGCTGGAAACCCGCTCGTGCTCACGATCGGAGTGTCAGGGGATGGGCCTGGCGGGAAGAACGTTCACGTCATGGTCAATGTTTGGAAGCCAACGACGGGCTTAAGGGGCACGCGTCTTACCGGCTTCGTCAGTGACGCGTTCACCCGAGCCCCCGACGAATCTCCCGGCAGCCGCTAATCGCTCAGGGGTCATTCCGGAACACTGGCCCAACCCAGGAGCCTCTAGCCCGGTGGCGGGTTGGGGACGCCTCGAATGCAGTAGTCCCGGACGTCCCAGCCGTCGCCTGTCCAGCTGAACGACCACGAGGCGTTTCGACTGTCTGATGTGAGTGAGGCTTCCCAGCGTCCAGGCACGACCGGTCCACGTCTAGTGCCGTCCGGAAGCCGATACGGCCAACGGCGCATGTGCCACCCGAAGGCGCCGCTGCGCCACCTCTGATCGAGCGGCTCGTCCGCCGCCACCGCTTGCTTCATAAGCACCTTGGCGCGCTGAAGATCAGCAATGGCCCAGTCCAGATCGTCGAGCACGAGCCAACATTAAGACTCCGCGCCGCTCCTCAGGGGTCATTCCGCAACACTTGCCCAGACGATCGATCCTCGACCCGGTCGAGTTGGACGGACGAACTCTCGTGCCATGATTTCGGCGTGCGCCTCGTCGTTTCTGCTCCCGCCGCCGACACGATCGGGCGGCAGGGTGGCCGCCTCTACGTCTGGCCGAAGAAGAGCCGTTGCTGTGGCGGCACCACGACGCTCGCCGCCGCGACCTCACGACCGACCGGCAAGGACTTCCGCAGGGAAGAGGCGTCGGCGGACTTCGAGCTCTATCTGCCCGCGCACCTGGCACGTCGCCCCGACGAGCTCCACATCGACGCCCGAGGCCGCTCTCACCGCATCCAGGCGTACTGGAACGGCTGCGCTTGGGTCGTCTAGCCGGTCGAACCGTCGCCTACCATGACCGGCGCGATGAGCGAAGAGATCCAGATCCCGCTCGACGAGCAGCTCGAGGAGATCGGGGCCCAGCTCGACTGGGTCCGTGGTTACCTTTGACCCCGCTGCGCTGAAGACCCGTCAGGACGAGCTCGAGCAGGAGCTCAACAAACCCGACTTCTGGTCGGACCAGCAGCGCGCCGCGCGCCTGTCGGCCGAGCACCAGCGGGCGCAGCAGAAGCTCAAGCGCTACGACGAGCTCGTCTCGAACGTCGAGTTCCTGCGCGAGGGCGCCGGCACGTTCCCCGACGAGGAGCTCGGCCCGATGCTGCGCGACGTGCAGACGGAGCTCGCGCGCCTGCAGGAGGACGCGCTCTTCTCCGGCGAGTACGACGCGGGCGACGCCGTCGTCACGATCCAGTCCGACGCCGGCGGCACGGATGCGCAGGACTGGGCCGAGATCATGCTGCGCATGTACCTCCGCTGGGCCGAGCAGCGCGGGCTCAAGACCGAGGTGATCGAGTCGAGCCCGGGCGAGGAGTACGGGATAAAGTCGGCCGCCTTCACCGTCCGCGGCGAGAACGCCTACGGGATCCTCAAGGCCGAGCGCGGCAAGCACCGGCTCGTCCGCCTCAGCCCGTTCGACTCGGCACATCGCCGCCACACGAGCTTCGCGCAGGTCATCGTCGCTCCGCTGCTCGAGGACGCCGGCGACATCGAGGTCTCGGACGACGACATCCGGATCGACACCTACCGCTCCTCCGGGGCCGGCGGCCAGCACGTCAACAAGACCGACTCGGCCGTGCGGATCACGCACATGCCGAGCGGCATCGTCGTCGCCGTCCAGAACGAGCGAAGCCAGTCGGCGAATAAGGACACGGCGATGAAGATCCTCCGCTCACGGCTCGCCGAGAAGGCCGAGGAGGAGCGCGAGGCCGAGCTCGCGCGCGAGCGCGGCGGCGTCTCGATGGGCTTCGGCGGCGAGACGATCCGGAGCTATGTCCTCCACCCGTACCAGCAGGTGAAGGACGCGCGGACGGGCTACGAGGTCGGGAACACGCAGGGCGTCCTCGACGGCGATCTCGATGGTTTCATCCGCGCGTTTCTGCTGCAAACTGCAGGAGAGGCTTAGGTACGCGCCGAAAGCTGCGCTAGAGTGGAGGCGCTTCACACGCACTCCACCGGCGCCGGGCCCAGCGCCCGCCCAACTCGAACCGGTAGACGTGACTGACGTACAGATAGAGCAGCCCACAACGGCCGTCGCACAGCCTTCGCCAAACGGCGAGGTCTCGACCGAGGCGCAGGCCAAGCCGCCGGCGGGCTCGATGATCCTGTTCGAGGCCGTTCGCAAGGTCTACGAGCCGGACGTCGTCGCTCTCGACTCGGTCAGCTTCGCGATCGACAAGGGCGAGTTCGTCTTCGTCGTCGGCGCGTCGGGCTCCGGCAAGACCACGCTCGTGCGGCTCCTGCTGAAGGAGCTCGAGCCGTCCGACGGACGCATCATCCTCAGCGGCCGCGACATCAGCCGGCTCGGCCGCTCGCACGTGCCCCTGCTCCGCCGCAACATCGGCTGCGTGTTCCAGGACTTCAAGCTCCTGCCGCGCCGCACGGCGGCCGAGAACGTCGCCTACGCGCTCAAGGTGCGGGGAGAGAGCCGCGCCTCGATCCGCCGCAAGGTGCCCGAGGTGATGACCATGGTCGGGCTCGCGAACAAGATGAACTCGCTCCCCGACGAGCTCTCGGGCGGCGAGCAGCAGCGCGTCTCGATCGCGCGCGCCGTCGTCAACCACCCGCCGCTCCTCGTCTGCGACGAGCCGACGGGGAATCTCGATCCCGACACGAGCGTCGGGATCATGCAGCTCCTCTACCGCATCAACCGCGCCGGCACCACGATCCTCATGGTCACGCACGACCGCGAGATGGTGGACAAGATGCGCAAGCGCGTCATCGCGCTCGAGGACGGCAAGCTGTCGCGCGACGAGCGGCGCGGGGGATACACCTCCGAATGAGCCAGGTCCGTTTGCTGTTCGCCGAGGCGTGGTCCTCGATCCGGATGAATCTCTCGACGACGTTCGCGGCGACGATGACCGTGCTGATCGGGATGTGCCTCCTCGGGCTGTTCATCGCGCTCGGCACGTGGGTGCTCTCCTGGAGCGGTCACATCCAGCGCGAGCTGCAGGTGCATGTCTACTTCGCGAGCGACGCGACGAAGCAGCAGGAGCACGCGGTCTTCGCGAAGCTGCAGCAAGACCCGCCGTGCGAAGACGGTGACCTTCGTCTCGAAGGCCGAGGCCGAGGCGAAGATGAGGAGGCAGTACCCGAGCCTCTACAAGATCCAGTTGCCGGGCAACCCGCTGCCCGACTCGTTCACGCGTCACCCCGACGAAGGCGACCTTCACGCCGCAGATCGGCAAGGAGGTGAAGGACGCCCGCTGGGCCGGCGTCGACACGGTGAGCTGGGGGAGCAAGACCGCGAAACGGGTGCTCACGATCGCGAAGGTCATCTCACTGGTCTTCCTCATCGCTGTCGTGATGCTCGTCGTCGCCTCGACGCTCCTGATCGCAAACACGATCCGGCTCTCGATCTTCGCGCGACGACGCGAGATCGAGGTGATGAAGCTCGTCGGCGCGACGAACTGGTTCATCCGTGGGCCGTTCATGCTCGAGGGCCTCCTTTGTGGCCTGCTCGGCTCGGTCCTGGCTGTGATCCTGCTTCTGCTCGGGAAGGCGATCGCGCTGCCCTCGATCCTGCCGCACATCGGCGGCAACAACTCCGACGTCCATGCGCTCTCGTTCACGCTCAACGCGCTGGCGCTACTGGGGGCGGGTCTGCTTCTCGGCGCCACCGGCTCGGCCGTAACGCTCCGCCGCTTCCTTCAGGTCTAGTGGCACGGGGGCGGCAGAAGCGCCCCAGCCGGAGCGAGCGCCACCGGCGGCGGAACCCCCCGCGGAGGCCCGTCTCCGAGCTGACCGTCCGGCTGCCCGAGAGGCGCGTCGAGCCGGAGACCGTGATCGCGCACCTCGGGCCGACGAACTCCGGCAAGACGCACGACGCGCTCCGCTTCCTCGTCGAGACGCGGAGCGCGGCGTGCTACGCCGGCGCCCGCTGCGGATGCTCGGCGCAGGAGGCGCACCGGCGGGTTCTCGGATGCGGCCGGAAGACTCGGCTTTCGGAGCTCGGCGAAGCGCGTCGGCCTCGTGACGGGCGAGGAGCGGGTGAACCCCGAAGCCCCGATCGTGTGCTGCACCGCCGAGATGGCGCCGGCGAGCGGCGAGACGCTCGTGCTCGACGAGGTGCAGTGGGCGGAGGACGAGGAGCGCGGCTCGGCGTGGACGCGGCTGCTGCTCGGCGGCGAGTACCGGCACATCCTGTTGCTGGGCGCCGTCGAAGCGCTGCCGCTCGTCCGGCACGCCTTCCCGCAGGCCGAGATCCGCTTCTTCGAGCGGAAGGCGCCGCTCGACTGGACGGGTCGCCGCGCGATCACCGGGCTGCGCCCCGGCACCGTCGTCGTCGCGTTCAGCCGCCGCGCGGTGATCGGCCTCGCGGGCGAGCTGAACCAGCTGCACCCGGGCGCCGTCGCCTGCCTCTACGGCGCGATGCCGCTCGCGTCGCGGCGGGAGGAGATCGACCGCTTCATCGCCGGCCGTGCGGAGGTGTGCGCGGCGACCGACGTCCTCGGGCACGGCGTCAACCTCCCGTGCGAGACGCTCCTCTTCGCCGAGACCACGAAGTTCGACGGCAAGGAGCGGCGTGACCTCGAGCCGTGGGAGATCGCCCAGATCGCCGGCCGCGCCGGCCGCTTCGGCTTCCACGAGCGCGGCCACGTCGGCGTCCTCACCGGCGTGCCGTGGGCGGATCCGGATCCCGAGCTCGTGCGTGCGGCGCTCGTCCCGCACGTCGCGATCGAGAACGGCCATCTCGGCTATCGCGTCGTCGACAGCGGTCGCCTGCGCCCGCAGCTCTCCGACCTCAACGTCGCGCGCGTCGACGAGCTCGAGCCGGCGCTCCACGCGTGGCGCCAGGCGGCGCTCCGCTACTGGAGCGTCGACGGGTGGCTCGAGGTCGAGTCGATCCAGCCCGTCCTTGCCCGGCTCGACGCGGTGCGCGACGCGCTCCATCACGCGCGCCGCACGCTCGAGCTCGCGGACGTCTGGAAGCTCGTGCAGGCGCCCGTCGACGAGGACGGCGCGTCACTGCTGGGGACGCTCGCTGCGGCGGTGGCGGGGGACAAGCCGCAGCAGACCGTGATCGGCTGGATCCTCGACCCGAAGCGTCTCGACGCGGCGGGTTGGAGGAGGCGGAGCAGGCTGCGCGCGAGGCGTCGATCCTCCGCTGGTTCGCGCTCCAGTACCCGGGCGTCGCCGGGGTCACGATCGAGCGCGCCGCGGCGCTCGAGGAGGCCGCGGCGGCCCGCGTGGTGCGGGAGCTGCGGGCCGAGATCGAGGACCCGACGATCGGCCGCTGCCGCGTCTGCGGAGCGCGCACCGCGCCGTGGGCGTCACTCTGCGACCGCTGCTTCATGGCGCGCGGCTACCGCGCCGGGCGCCGCTAGCGCAGGATCAGCTGCGTCGCGCGGAGGAGCGCCATGGTGCGGCCGTCCGGATCGGTGACGGTGGCGTCCCAGACCTGCGTGGTGCGGCCGCCGTGCAGGCGCCGGGCCTCGCACTCGATCGTCCCTTTCCACGCGCTGCGGAGGAAGTTGGTCTTCAGCTCGATCGTGGTGAAGCCGGTCGCATCTCGGCAGGGTCAGGATGCAGCCGTAGCCGGCAGCGGTGTCCGCCAGGCCGATGACCGCGCCGGCGTGGAGATACCCGTTCGGAGCCTGGTGCTTGGTGGAGCTCGAGGCGGGCACGGACGAAGCCGTCTCCCGCCTCGTAGACGTCGATCCCGAGCAGCCCGGGAAAGCCGGACGAGCCCATCTCCTGCAGCTGGGCGAGCGTGAGCTCCATCGCTCGACCCTACAGACGGGCTCGCGCTAGGCGACAGCCTTCACGGCGTCGCTCGCCGAGCTTCTTGCGCGCTTCGCCGTCTCCACGAGCTTCGCGATCTGCGCGCGGCGTCCCGACTTCGGCGGCTCAGTCTTGGTGAGAGCGGCCATTCCGACCTCGAGGGCGCCGATCGCGAGGTGCGGCAGCCAGTGCTTCTTGCCGCGCCCGCGGGCGCCGGTGAGCTGGGGGACAAGGGCCAGCGCCGTGCCGCTCACCGCGTCGAGCGCGAGGTGAACGCGCATCGGCACGACCTTCTTCGCGCTCGGCTCGTAGTCGGTCAGGTTCGAGTAGACCGCCTCGGATGCACCGACCGCGCGCGCGACGATGCTCTCGGGGCTGGTGCGCCCGAGCCGCAGGATCGCCGGAGCGATGACCAGCGCCGGCCCGACGACCTGGTCGACCGCGCCGTGGACGCTCGTCGGAATGAATCGCATCTTCGAGACGAATCGCATGTTCATCGAGACCTCCGTTTCCTCGGTTGCGGTTCGTGAGTTGCCGCCCAAGCCCATCCCTACACTTGCCCAGCCATGGCCAAGCCGAGCGGAGAGAAGCTGATCGTCGACAACCGCCGCGCGCGGCACGAGTACCACCTCTCTGACCGCGTCGAGGCCGGACTCGTGCTGAGCGGCACGGAGGTGAAGTCGCTGCGCGGCGGGCAGGCGACGCTGCAGCAGGCGTACGCCGAGGTGCGCGACGGCGAGGCGTGGCTCGTCGGCCTTCACATCCCGGAGTACACCGAGGGGAACCGCTCGAATCACGATCCGGATCGGCCGCGCAAGCTTCTCCTGCACCGGCGGGAGATCGAGCGGCTCGCTTCGAGCGTGGCCGAGAAGGGCTTCACGCTCGTCCCGACGCGGCTCTACTTCAAGGACGGCCGCGTCAAGGTCGAGCTGGCGCTCGCGCGCGGCAAGGAGCTACGCGACAAGCGGCGCGACATCGCGGCCCGCGACGCGCAGCGCCAGATCGAGCGCGAGCTGAAGAGCCTGCGGCGTTAGGGCTACACTTTCCGTACGAACATACGGGGGCGACCTGGCTTCGACGTGGTCGATCCATCCGGATGAGTTGCAAGCCGAGGTCGCCGGTTGGCCTCGTAAATCCACCGGCACAACGCAAGTGCGAAGAACGATCTCGCACTCGCCGCCTAGGGGAACCTAGCTGGCGACGCCGCCCCGGGACTGCCCGTGGCTCGGAGGCGGCGCCAACGAACGGGCTCGGCGCCGAGGGAGAGCTGATCGCCCAGAGCGCGACACTGAAGGATCGGCTAGTCCGGCGGTAGGGCGGCTGCACCCCGGCCGGCGGGCGAAACGAAAGGGCAGCCTAAGCTTGTAGACGCTCAGCCGGTGCGGCTGCGGACGCGGGTTCGATTCCCGCCGCCTCCATCGTTCCTGCTAATCGACCATGTTTCGGTGGGAATCGAAACAGTGAACTGTTCCGTCCGCATCGACGGCTGGAAGCGGCGCGCTTGACGAGGCGTTGTATCGGCTATACCCTTACTTTCAATGAAAGAAGTAAAGAAACGGCGGCGGGGCTTCACTCGCATCAGCGCCAAGCATCAGGCCACGCTGCCCGTCCAGGCTCTCAAGGAGGCCGGGCTCGGACCCGGCGACGAGGTTCGCGTAGTGGCCGCCGGCCGAGGGCGCCTCATTCTCGAGCGGGATCTCAATCTCGTCGAACGCCATGCCGGCAAGCTCAAGAACGTCTATGAGCCGGGTGAGCTCGACCGCCTGCGTGACGAGTGGCGCTAGTCGTCCTCGACGCGTCGGTCGTCATCGCGTTTCTCGATCCCGACGATGCGCTTCACCAGGCGGCGGTGGAAGCTCTCACCGAGCACCAGCACGACGAGCTGCTGGTTCCGACCTCGGCGTACGCGGAGATCCTCGTCGCGCCGCATCGCCGAGGGGCCGAAGCAGTGGCCGAGGTCGAGGCGTTCCTCTCGGATTTCGCAATCCGCTTCGAGGCGCTGACCCCGGCGATCGCGCGGGCGGCGGCAAAGCTCCGGAGCGAGTCTCGAAGCCCGAGGCTCCCTGACGCGCTCGTGCTCGCTACTGCCGAGGAGCTTGAAGCCGAGGTCGTGCTGACAGGCGATGAATCCTGGGCTCGGATCAGCGGCCGCGTCAGGCTGGTCCAGCGCCGGTAGGGACCGATCGGAATCCTCCGTGGTTCGATTCCCGTCACCTC
>CAWBQC010000025.1:0-45497 GCA_963790845.1 uncultured Actinomycetes bacterium
GCATCGCCCGCTTCGACCGTCATGCCGACGGGATCTATGCGCTCAATCCGGGACCTCCTCCGTGTCCTGCCGGCCCGGGCAAGCTTCGTCCCGTATGCCAATCTCGATCTGCGTGCCTGGCAACCGGCACCTCCCCCTGGTGGCGAGCGGCCGCTCGTACTCCATGCCCCGACGAATCGAGGCGTCAAGGGGACGCGGTTCGTCCTCGACGCAGTCTTGCGGCTGCAGGCCGAGGGGATCGCATTCGACTTCGAGCTCGTGGAAGGACTCACGCACGCCGAGGCAAAGGCGATGTACGCGCGGGCCGACCTCGTCGTGGACCAGCTCCTCGTAGGGTGGTACGGCGGCCTTGCCGTCGAAATGATGGCGTTGGGGAGGCCCGTGGTCGCCTACCTGCGCGAAGAGGATCTTCAGCTCCTGCCGGCGGAAATGCGTGCCGAGATCCCGGTGATCTCCGCGGAACCCGCGACAATCTACAACGTGCTGAAGGACCCGTCGACGGCGAGGCGCGGCGAGCTCGCCGAGATCGGGCGGCGCGGACGTGAATACGTTCAGCGCTGGCACGATCCGTTGCGGATTGCCGAGCGACTCGTGGCCGATTACGAAGCAGCCCTCGCGGGCCGTCGCTCGAGCGTCGCGCGGTAGACGCCTTCGAGTACGCGTCGCTCCTGCTGCCAGTTGACTCGCTCGCCGAAGGAGCGCACACGCTCGCGCGCCGCCGTGTTCTGGGCCGGGTCAGCGAGGCGGTGCATCGCCGCCGCGAGTGCTCTTACGTCCGAGGGCGGTACCACCTCGCCGATTCCCTCGTCGCGGACGAACGGCCCCATGACCGGTAGGTCGCTGGCGACGACCGGCAGACCGGCCACCACATACTCGAAGAGCTTGTTCGGCAACGAGAGCTGGTGGCTCAGCCAGGTCGGCTGGATGAGAACGAGACCCATGGCGGCGTCCTCGATCGTGGCAAGCACGTCGTCTGGCGCTACCGGCGGGCGGGTCTCGATCCGGTCCGCGATACCGAGTGCCTCCGCACGATGCGTGAGACGCGTCTCGAATCCTTGACTCGCGGGCCCGATCAGGCGCAACCGGAGTCTCGGCACCGCCGCAAGCGCCTCCATCGCCTGCTCCATCCCCCGTCCCGGAGCAAGGACGCCGACGTACACGGCGACGGGAGGCTCGGACCGTGCGGCTCCACTTGGCGCTTCGGACGCTCGGGCACGTTCCGCACGACGATGGGCGGAGGAACGCGATAGCGCGCGGCCATCACCTCTGCGCAGCCGGAGCTCACTGTCGTCGTCGTGTCCGCGAGCCGCACGAACAGGGATTCCGTCGCTATCAGTCGCGGACGCCACTCGGGACGTCCATTGCGATCTGGCCAAAGCTCATGGGCGTCGTAGACCAGCCGGCTTCTGCGCAGGAGCTTCGCAGCAATCCCGATCCACATCGTGTCGTAGTCATTCGCGTGGACGAGCACCGGGGACGTTCGCCAGGCGAGCGCGATGCCCTGGACGTTGAAGGCGAGAGTCACCAGGAGTCGGCGTAGCCTGCCCTCACGCGTCGTTCGTGCCGCCAGGCTCGGCTCGTGCGCCGTTGCTGCGCCGCTGCCAATGCGGCCCCGCGACACGAACCGCTTCAAGAGCTGCAGCGGCCCGAGCAACCGCACGACCTGGATGCCGTCGAAATCGAGCGCTGTTTCTCGTTCCTGTTGCGAGACGACTCCTGCCACGAGCACGTCGAAGCCCAGATCTCGCAGGACCCGCGCCTCCCGTAGCACGCGCGAGTCGTGGCTGACGGTGTTCCGGACGAGGACGAGTGCTCTGCGCACGCTCTAGTCGAGCTCAACCGCGAAGCGGTCTACCCAGCGGATGAGGTTCAGCCAACGCCACGCCATCGGATCGAACTGCCGCCCGTTGTCACGCATCTCCTGCCAACATTTTCGCGCTTCGGGGACGCGGAGCCGCCCGCGTGTCGCGCGGCGTCGCTCGCGAAGACCCCTTCGATCCAGGGCTCCATCGTGCGTAGCCAGGTCGCCTCCGGAGTTGCGAAGCCGATCTTGTCCCGCCGGTCGAGGATCGGCGCGGGCACGAGTCCCTGCAGGCTCCGTTTGAGCACAAGCTTCCCGGTGCCGTCCGGCGCGATCAAGTAGTCGTCCGGCATCCCCGCGGCAAACTCCGCGAGCGCGGGGGTGAGGAACGGAACCCGGCTCTCGATTGAAGAAGCCATGGAGTTCCGGTCTTCGTACCGTAGGAGCGTCCTCAAGTTGCCGTTGACAGAGGCGATCCGAAAGGCCCTCAGGTTGCCGCGCACGCGGCGCCACGGCTCGGCTACGGCGACGTCGTGGGCGGCGAGCCAGCCCCGGTCGAGCCAGTCGGGGAGGAGCGGCCGGCCTGCGAGATTGCGGACGAACGAGCGGCTGGCGAACGGGACGATGCTACGCAGGGCGTTCGCGCCGACCTCGACCGGATTCGCGGCCGGCAGGTCCGAGAGCGCGGACAGGAGTCGGTAGGCGGTAAGGAGGCGTCCCCTCGCGAGCAGTCCGGCGACGCGGTCTGGGAGGTAATACCTGTAGCCGGCGAAAAGCTCGTCCGCGCCTTGTCCGTCGAGCATTACCTTGACTCCCGCCTCACGTGCGAGCTGGAAGACTCGGTACTGCGCGTAGATGCTCGTGCCCCCGAAGGGCTCGCCTTGGACCTCGATCAGCTGGTCGAGATCCGCCTTCAGATCCTCCGGCGTCGCCTCGACGGTGTGCGCCACGACGCTCGTCTGCTGCGCGACGAGCTTCATCCACTGTTCCTCGCTCACTGCGGGGTCGTCGGCGACGTAGCTGAACGTGTGGAGCTCGAGCTCGGGCCCGCTGAGGGCCCGCATCGCCGTCACGTTGGCGGAGGAGTCGACACCGCCCGAGAAGGCGGCCCCGACCGGCACGTCACTACGTAAGTGCAGGCGCACGTTGTCGAGGAAGAGCTCGCGAAGGCATGAGGCCGCCTCGTCGAGCGACAGGCTGTCGACCGGATCGGCCCGCAGCTCCCAGTACCGACGCTGCACGATACGGCTCGGCTGGTCCAGTTGCAGTTCGACATAGTGGCCGGGTTGGATCTGTCGGACCGCGGCGAACATCGTCTGAACCTCGTCGTCGGTCCGGGCGAACCGGAGGTAGTCGTAGATGCGCTGGGGGTCACCCCGTCTGCCGACTCCCGGAAGCGCGAGCAGGGGCGCGATCTCGGATGCGAACGCGAGCCGGCCGTTGAGCGGCGCATAGTAGAGCGGCTTGATCCCGAAGTGGTCCCGCGCGAGCACAAGCACCCGCCGCTCAGCGTCGACGAGCGCGAAGGCGAACATCCCGATCAGCCGTTCGAGCGCTGCGGCGTCCCATTCGGCCCAGGCGGCGAGAAGGATCTCCGTGTCGCTGCCGGAGACGAACTTCCGCCCGAGAATCTCGAGCTCACGGCGAAGCTCGATGTAGTTGTAGATCTCGCCGTTGAAGCAGATGTGGAAGCGCCCATCGCGGGTCGACATCGGCTGATGTCCGGCTGCCGAGAGGTCGAGGATCGAGAGACGCGTGTGCAGGAGCACGATGTCGCCGGCGAGATCCTCGGGGTCGGAACCGGTGCGCGTCCCAGAGCGGTCGAGGGCCAGCCAGCCGCGATCGTCGGGGCCGCGATGGTGCAGGAGAGTCAACAGCTGGGCGACGAGACGTGCGTCGAGGAGCCCCGGTGGGGCGTCGACCATGCCGAACAATCCACACATGACTACGTCGCCGCCGACGGCCCCAGACGCTCGTAGAGATCGAGCAGCTTGGGCTCCTCGTGCTGCCAGTTCAGGCGCTCGCGAACGGCGGCGGCACCGCGACTTCCCATCTCGTTCGCGCGCTCCTCGTCCTCGAGAAGGTCGTCGATCGCGGCGGCGATCTGACCGGGGTCGAGCGGATCGACGAAGCTGGCACAACCGACCGGATCGAGCAGAACGCGCAGATAGGGAAAGTCCGAGACGACGACCGGCAGCCCGGCGGCCATGTATTCGAATAGCTTCGTCGGTAGCGACTCCACGTAGCTCTCTTCGGGATGAAGCGTGACGAGGCCCACGCGCGCCGTCGCCAGCCGCTCCCAGACCTCGGCGTGGTCGACCTGGCCGACGTAGTCGACCCGGCCCCAGCCGGGCAACGACGGCGCCTCGTGCGCAATCTCCGGAGCGCCGAAGCTGCCGATGAGAAGGAGCCGGACCTCCGGGTCACGAAGGCGCTGAGCGGCCTCGACCATCTCGCGAAGTCCTCGCGGGTAGGTGAGTCCTCCGACGTACACGACGTTTGCGTGTCCGTTCGTCGCCTTTCGCTCCTGCGCCAGCTTGTCCAGGAGAGGAAGGTTCCGGACCTCGACCGTGCGCTCCGGTGGAAACGTCCTCGCGATCGCGGGCGTGGCTGCCACGAAACCGTCGCACTCGCGTCGGGCGAGCGCCTCGAGCAGCCGGAACCCCAGTCGCTTGCCGAACTTGTACGGTTCGTAGATCTGCGTGCTCGGGTGATCTTCGTGCACGTCGTAGACGACCCTCGAGCCGGTCTTCTTGAGCAGAAGCGCAACGGGCACGAGCTCTGGCTCATGGAAGTGGTAGATGTCCGCGCGGATCCGCCGGGCCGTGCGCCACACGCGCCAGAGCCGGTGCAAGATCCGCACCGGCCTCAGGCCGCCGGGTGGCTCGAAGCCGTGGAAGATGACGCCATCCCGCGTCCTGCCGCCCTTGGGCGCGACGAGATGGACCTCGTGCCCGGCCCGGGCGAGCGAACGGCACTCCTTGAAGAAGATGCGCACGTCGTCTGGGAGATGCAGGCTCGTGAGGTGCGCGACACGCACGAATCGCCACGATAGCCCGCACCGCGGAGCGCCCGGCATGTCTGTTGCTACGGTCGGAGCCGCTGATGTGCGGGATCGTTGGAGTTTGCAATCTTCGCGGCGAGCCGGTCACGACCGCTCTCGTCGACAGCCTCGCGTCGCTAATCGCCCACCGCGGCCCGGACGGCGACGGGCGACTACATCGACGGCCCCGTCGGCCTCGGCCACCGGCGCCTGGCGATCATCGACCTCGTCGCCGCCGGGCACCAGCCGATGGCGAACGAAGACGGCGACGTCGTCATCGACTACAACGGCGAGATCTACAACTTCCAGCAGCTCCGCGTCGAGCTCGAGGCGCTGGGCCACCGCTTCCGCTCGCAGACCGACACCGAGGTCGTCGTCCACGCCTACGAGGAGTGGGGCGACGCCTGCGTCGAGCGCTTCAACGGCATGTTCGCGTTCGCGATCTGGGACCGGCCGCGGCAGCCGCCTGTTCCTCGCCCGCGACCGCTACGGCATCAAGCCGCTCTACTGGTACTGCGACAGACGGCGTGCTTCGTGTTCGCCTCCGAGATCAAGGCGATCCTCGCGCACCCGCGCGGTCTCCGCGCGATGTCTGCTACCCGGCCCTGCACGAGTACTTCACGTTCCAGAACATCTTCACCGACCGCACGCTGTTCGAGGGCGTCCGGCTGCTGCCCGCCGGCGCGCACGCTGACGCTCGACGTCGACGGGCACGGCGAGCCGCGCCAGCGACCGCTACTGGGACTACCCGTTCCCGAGCGAGCCGACGCCGACGCTCCGCGGAGGAGTACGCCGAGCGAGCTGGACCGGCTGTTCGAGCAGGCGGTGACGCGCCAGCTCGTCAGCGACGTGCCGGTCGGCGCGTACCTGAGCGGCGGCATGGACTCGGGCTCGATCACCGCGGTCGCCGCGCGCAGCTGCCGCAACTGACGACGTTCACCGGCGGCTTCGACCTGCAGCTCGGCGTCCGGCCTCGAGCTCGGCTTCGACGAGCGCGCAGACGGCCGAGGCGATGGCCAACCTGTTCAAGACCGAGCACTACGAGATGGTGCTGAAGGCCGGCGACATGGAGTGGGTGCTGCCGGAGCTGGTCTGGCACCTCGAGGACCTGCGCGTCGGCCAGTGCTATCCCGAACTACTACGTCGCGCGGCTCGCGAGCAAGTTCGTCAAGGTCGTGCTGTCGGGCGCCGGCGGCGACGAGCTGTTCGGCGGCTACCCGTGGCGCTACTACCGCGCCGTCGACAACGACGACCTCGACGACTACCTCGCGCAACTACTACGGCTTCTGGCAGCGGCTCGTCCCCGACGAGGACAAGCCGCAGCTCTTCAGCCGCGAGCCTGCCGGCGCGAGCTCGGCGACCACTCGCCCGTTCGACGTCTTCCGCGGCGTCTTCGACGGCTACGCCGGCCGCTCGACGACGCCCGAGGACTACGTCAACCCGTCGCTCTACTTCGAGCTGAAGACGTTCCTGCACGGCCTGCTCGTCGTCGAGGACAAGCTGAGCATGGCGCACCGCCTCGAGACGCGCGTGCCGTTCCTCGACAACGACCTCGTCGACTTCGCGCTGCGCCTGCCGGCTGCGCTGCAAGCTGCGCGACCTCGGAGTCGCACTCGACGCGTCGACGAGAACGACGCCGGGCAAGCGGCAGCTCTTCGAGCGCCGAGCCGAGCGACGGCAAGGTGGTCCTGCGCGCAGGCGATGAGCGCGGCTCATCCCGCCGGCGGTCGACGCGACCGCGCCAAGCAGGGCTTCAGCGCGCCCGACGCGAGCTGGTTCCGCGGCGAGAGCATCGACTACATCAACCGGCTGCTCCGCGACCCGCAAGGCGCGGATCTACGAGTTCCTCGACCCGGCCTATGTCGGCGGGTCCTCGACGAGCACACCTCCGGGCGGCGTCAACCGCCGGCTGCTGATCTGGTCGCTGCTGAGCTTCGAGTGGTGGTGCCGTTCCTTCCTCGAGTCTTTCCCGGCCCGCACTCAAGGCGAGCTCTATGCCGTCGTCTGACCAGGCTGGGCAGGAGCTGCTCGAGCGGCTGCGCACGCTTCACGGAGCGCTTGCAGCCGAGATGGAGGCGCGCTGGAATCGCGACTTGCCGCTCGCCGACCTGATCGGCGACCGCTGGGAGCGGGCGCGCCGCCTCGGCTTCGGCGAAGGGTCGAGCATCTATGACTCGAGCCACGTCTTCGGCGACGTGCGCGTGGGGCATGACACATGGATCGGTCCGTTCACGCTCCTCGACGGAAGTGGCGGGCTCGAGATCGGCGACTACTGCAGCATCAGCACCGGCGTCCAGATCTACTCCCACGACACAGTTGACTGGGCCGTGTCGGCCGGCGACTTGCCCCACGAGCGCGCACCCGTACGAATCGGCTCGCGCTGCTATCTCGGGGCGCAGACTGTCGTGGCGAAAGGCGTGAGCATCGGCGAGGGGAGCATCGTGGGCGCCTGCTCGTTCGTGCGATCCGATGTGCCCGCCGGCTCGATCGCTGTCGGGACGCCGGCTCGGGTGGTTGGTTCCGTAGAGTTCGACGGGCAGTCGGTCGTCAGACGATACGACCTCCCTGAGCCGCTAGACGAGCGCCTCGGCATAGCCCTTCAGCCGGCGGAAGACGACCACTCCAGCGGCCACGAGCAGTAGGGCGAAGACTGCCGAGTAGCCGAGGCCGAGCGGGCTCGGCCAGCCGTGGTTGTAGAAGATCTGCCGGTAACCCTCGACCACGTAGGTGAGCGGGTTGACGCGCATGATCTGCGCGAGTGGGTGCGGTACGTCAGTGGAGAGGTAGAGAATCGGCGTGATCAGGAGCACGACCTGGAATGCGAGCGGCAGAATGAACTGCAGGTCGCGCAGGAACGCCGTCATGACGGCGAGGAAAAGGCCGAACCCCAGAGTGAGCAACAGCTGCACTGCCACGAGCAACGGCAGCGTGACGAGGCTTGTCCCGACCGAGCGGCCGGAAGCACCGAGCAGCGAGCCGAGTGCGATCAGGCTGACGAGGAGCGGGGCAAGGCTCGCTACGACGGCCGTGGCGGGAAGCAGCTCGAGCGGGAAGACGACGTTCTTGACGATCGAAGAGTGACGCACCAAGGAACTGGCGCTATTCGTCAACCCGTCCTGGATCGCGAGCCACGGGCTCATGCCGGCGAGGACGAAGATGGCGTAGTCGAACTTCCCCCCGCTTGTCGCGCCCAGCTTCGCCTTGAAGATGAAGGTGACCAGGACGACGTAGACGAGGACCTGCACGAGCGGGTTGATCACCGACCAGTAGACGCCCGCGACCGAGCCGAGGTACCGGAGCTGGAGTTCCTGCCTGAGCTGGACTCGGAGTAGCCGCATCAGGCGGCGCTGCAGTGGGGCTACGCCGACAGCGACCACTCGATCTCCTGGTAGTAGCCGGAGTTGTAGGCGTGCTCGTGGTCCTCGACGGCGAAGGCCGTCTCGCCCCGGGCGAGAGGTGTGCCGTCGGACGCCGATAGCTCGAGGCGGACGCGGTAGGTGTAGCGGCCGAGCCGCATTGGGCCGAGAGAGATGGCGAGCGAGGTCACGCCCTCAAGCAGGGAGACCTCCTGCTCGTCGCGGAAGACGAGGAGACCGTCAATGCGAACGATGTCGAGGCGGCAGCGGACGCCTTCAAGCGGGCGCTCGCTCGAGACCGTGGCGTCGACAACTAACGGCTCTTCGAGGCGGAAGAGGTGAACCGCAGCCGCTCCGTGTGCGGTGCTTGCCGCGAGTCGCTCGACCCGCACGTCGCTCGCACTGGCGCTTGCGCTCTCCATCTGCTCGAAGCGCCGCGCGAACTCGCGCTGAGCCTGCTCGTGCGCGACGGCTCGGTACGCCTCGACGACCTCGTCGGGATCCCCGTCCGCTGCGATCTGTCCCTCGTGCAGCCAGACGACGCGGTCGCACATCTCCCGGATCGACTGAAGCGCGTGGGACACGAGCACTACCGTCGCCCCGCGCCTGCACAGCTCGCGAATCCGTTGTCGACAGCGGAGGGCGAAGCCCACGTCCCCCACCGAGAGCGCCTCGTCCACCAAGAGCACCTCGAACTCTCCACTCGTGACAATGCTGAAAGCGAGCCGGCTCTTCATGCCCGACGAATAGGAGCGAACGGGATGGTCGATGAACGGGCCGAGGCCTGCGAAGCCGACGATATCGGGCTCGCGTGTCCGTAGCTCCTCGGGCGAAGCACCGTAGAGGCCGCCCATGTAGTGGATGTTCTCGCGCCCGGTTCGATCGCGGAGCAGGCCGGTCTCGATCTCCAGCACAGCGTGGACACTGCCGGAGACGACAAGAGATCCGCTCGTGGGCTCCGATACGCCGGCGATGAGGCGGAGCAGCGTGCTCTTGCCGGCGCCGTTGCTGCCGACGATGCCCACGACCTCCCCGGTCGCGACGTCGAAAGAGACGCCGCGCAGCGCGTGAACCCGGTCGCGCGAGCCGGGGCCGCGCGACGAGATCCGTCGCAGCGCGCGCTCGAGTGGTAGACCCCCGTAGGTCTTGTGAACGTTCTGGACGCTGATCGCGGGCGCGGTCATGCGGCGAGCGCCCCCACCGACCAGCACACGGGCAGCTCGACCAGGCCCTCTCCGCGTCGGCCGCTGACGTGGATCTTCGTATCGTCTCCGCAGAGCGGGTTCCACATGTCGAGGTGGTGGGTGGGCCAGGGGCCCTGCTCCGGAGTCGCGAGGGCGACGTAGAGCTCGTAGTCGCCGGATGCGAGAGGAAGGGCCGGATACCGGATCTCGACGGCACCCCCGCTGGCGGCGGGGACCACGAATCCGTCGTCCCCGCTCCACGCCGCCAGCATCGTCTGGCCGTTGTAGCTGTGCATCACTCCGGCGGTGAGGGCGAAAGACTTCGCCTCGACGGCCCGGTACGAGAGTCGCATCCGTAGAGGCTCACCCGACGTGAACTCCCGCCGTGGCACGCCGTCGTCGCCGTAGACCTCGACCCGCTCGATCTCGACCTGCTTCGTCAGTTCGAATGCATTCACGTACGCGAGGTATTCGTGGAGAATCTCGTGTGGCGCCCCTTCTCCCCGGACACGCCCCTGGTCGAGCCACACGATCCGGGTGCAGAGACGAAACGTCTGGTTCCAATCATGGGAGGCGATGACGGTCGCACGCCCCCCGGCCGCGATCTCGCGGATTCGCTCGAACGATCGTTCGGCGAAGAACTCGTCGCCGATGGCGAGGACCTCGTCGAGCAAGAAGACATCGGGTCGGAGTGATGTGGCGATGCTGAACGCCAGCCGGATCTTCATGCCGCTCGAGTACGTGCGAACACGGTCGTCGACGGCGTCCTGGACGCCTGCGAACTCCGCGATTTGGTCGACGGCGTTCAGGGCCTGTTGCCGCTCGACGCCGAGCAACTCGAGGCGCTGGACGATGTTTCTGCGCCCCGAGAGGTAAGGGTTGAGACCGGAGCTGAGCTCGAGTAAAGGATGGACGACGCCGTGCGCATGCACGGAGCCCCTGGTGGGCGGCGCGATTCCGGCGGCGACGCGCAGCAACGTGCTCTTCCCGGCGCCGTTCCGTCCGACGAGCCCGACCACCTCGCCTCGGTCGACCGTGAGCGTGATCCCGTCCAGCGCCACTGCGGCGCGACCGCTCTCGGGGTCGTGGCGGCGAAGGTAATCGAGCGGCGTGCGGTAGATCGGGTAGACCTTCGTCACCCCGTCGAGCGTCAGGGCGTGGTCGTTCAACGCAGGAAGGCGGACGGGACGCTGCCGAGGCTCATGATTGGCGGGTTCGACACCGCGCGGCACGGTACCGGACGTGCGGGTTCGGCCCAGACGGCTCCCTTGCAGGGACGAAGCCCTGCTCCGCTACGGTCCGCCGGCCGTGGTCGAGCTGAGGTCGAATCTTCGCGAGGTGGCTTGACGTGCGCATCGGGCTCGTCGGCGGTATGGCCAACGCCATGTACTGCTTTACGAGGGTCCTGCGGCAGCAGGGTTACGAGGCCGAGTACGTCGACGACGAGCAGGACATGTACCCGATGTCCCAGCCGATCTGGGAGGAGGTGCCGCTGACGCTCGATCCGCGCCGGTTCGGCCCGGAGCTGCTCGACGTCCAGGGTTGGCGTGAGCTGGCCGAGAGCTGCGGGTGGCGCGAGCCGGGATGGATCGTGCGTCCTACCGCCGATCCCCGGAAGACCGATCTCGTTCGCCTCGCCCGCGCAGCGCGTTGGTCCCACCTCTGCGACGTGCGGACCCTCTATCGACAGATGCGGACGCTGGAGCCGGTCGTCGAGCGGCTCCGGTCGTACGACAGGCTCGTCGTCTGCGGCGTTCGCAACGTCGAGGCGATGCTCTCGGGCCGGCCGTACGTGTTCTGGCCACACGGTGGGGACGTTCACATCGTGCCGTTCCGGCGAGAGACGCCCTTCAACCGTGCGTTTGCCCGACTCTCACGTGCCGCGATTCTTCACGCTTCGGCCGCGGGGACACACGACCCTACGATCGCCGTCGCGATGGAGAAGCTCGGGCGCCGGGGCCCGATTCCATACCTGCCGTTCCTCGTCGACGTCGACCGCTACGCGCCCGGCGTGCCAACGACGCATGTCGCCAAGCACGTGGCCGAGCAAGCCGGCGGTCGGCGCGTGCTGTTTCTTGCCTCCCGCCAAGACTTCTTCTGGAAGGGCACCGACCGCTTCGCCCGGGCATTCGCGTCGGTCGTCGCGACTGGTGCGCCGCTCTACCTCGTGGTGACGCCTTGGGGAGCGGACGTCGAAGCCACGCGTCAGATCTTTGCCGACGCGGGCGTGCTCCACTCGGTGCACTATCTCGAGAGCGCTGTGTCCAAGCCCATCCTGCGCGACCTCTACCGCATCGCCGACCTGGTGGTCGACCAGTTCACCGTCACGGCCTTCGGCGCGGTCATGCTCGAGGCGATGGCCTGCGGAACCCCGGTGTTGATCAACCTCGACCTCGACGCCTTTTGCTCCTACTGGCCCGGCTTCGTGCCCCCTCCGACTCTCCGGGCGTCGGCCGAGGACGAGATTGTGGCCGTTCTCCGCTCGATCGCGGGCGACACAGCAAGGCTCGAGGAGCTCAGCCGAGGCGCCCGCAGCTGGATCGAGGAGCACCATGGTCCCCAGCTGGCGTCGTTGTACGCTTGGCGAGGCGGGCTAGGCGTTGGCGAAGATCCGGGCCGGCGCGCTCGTCTACAGGCTCCTCGTCCTGGCCGCACCGCATTGTCCTACCGGTCCTCCTCGTGCTCGCGTCGAAGGAGCGGCGACGGAGCCGTTCGGGGACGCCCCGCCTGTTCTGGGGGACGATCCCGATGATCAGCATGAAGTACCACTCGCTCGCCATGCGTCGCCTGGGCTACTCCTCGACGACGGTGGTCGACCACGTGTACCCCATCCATTCGGCCCTCGACTTCGACATACATGCATCGCACCTCGTCGGCCGGTTGCGGCTACCGCGCATCGTGCGGGCCGTGCTCGAGCCTTACGTGACCTTCGGCTGGGCGCTCCGTAACTTCGACGTCTTCACCATCTACAGCAACGGGAGGACTCTCCGCTCGACGCCGCTGAGGTATCGGGAGCTGCAGCTGCTCCATCGAGCCGGCAAGAAGATCGTCATTCTCGCTTACGGCAGCGATGTCCAGGTCATGAGCCGGTTCCGCGGCTTGCCCTTCAAGCACGCCATGTGCGTCGACTACCCGCAATTCGCGCGCAGCGAGCAGAGATCCTCCGCAACATGGAGTACTGCATCGACCACGCAGACCACGTCGTGAGCGGCGTCGACTGGGTCGACTACATGCCGCGCTGGGACACGAATCACGGCGGGGCACTTCGCCCTCGACATGAAGCGGAACTCGCACCCGCGCCCGAGCCGTCGGATCGCGATTCAGAGCGGCCGGTCGTCGTTTTCCATGCGCCGAATCACCGCGAGTTGAAGGGCACGCGCTTTCTCATCGCCGCGTGCGAGGAACTGCGAGCCGAGGGCGAGCCGATCGAGTTACGGCTCGGCGAGAAGATGCCCAACAGTGAGGTTCGCCGCCAGCTGGCCGAGGCGGACATCGTCGCTGACCAGTTCATCGTTGGCTGGTATGCGTTCTTCGCGATCGAGGGCATGGCGACTGCGAAGCCGGTGCTCTGCTACCTCCGGCCCCGATCTCCTCGAGCTGTACACGCTCTACTCCTTCGCGGGCGAGTGCCCGCTCGTGAACACGCCCCCGCTGGAGATCAAGGAACGCTTGCGGGAGCTGATCCACGACCCTGAGCGTCGCCGCCAGCTCGGTCTTGCCGGCCGACGTTATGTAGAAGATCACCACTCGCTCGAGGCGATCGGAGCGCTGCTAGACGGCATCTACCGCGGCGTGTGGTCCGAGCCCGCGACCACGGCGGATCAGTAGCTGCTCAAAGCATCGAGCGGATGCCCTCCAAGAGGGAGGTGCTCGGATGTACGCCGAGCACCTCCCTCATTCGCGAGTTGTCACCGATGAGGTCGCCCTCGTGTCCGGGTGAGATGTGACGAACGTGTGCCGGCTCGCCCGTCGCGAACTCGATCACGTCGACGAGCTCGCGAATCGAGACGACCTCCTCGCCGGCGATATTGAAGACGTCGGACCGTCCGAGTTCGAGTGCGGGGAGGAAGGCCCCGACCGCGTCCCGCACGTGGATCGGGTTGATGCGCTGTCCCGGTCTCCCCGCGATCGAGATCTGATCGCCCTTCAGCACTTTTTCGAGGAGCGTCGGGATGAGCATTGGCCCTTGGCCTCGGCCGTAGACGAAGAAGAAGCGGAACACGACAGTCTCGAAGAAAGCCTGGTAGTTGACGAGGAGCGACTCCGCGACGTGCTTCGAGGTGAGGTAGAAGTTCAGAGGGTTCGCGGGCGCCGTTTCGAGAAGCGCCTCGTAGCTGTAGCCGTAGATGCCGCCCGTCGACGCCAGGACGAAGGAGCGGGCGCCCGCCCCGCGCGCGTACTCGAGGAGCCCGAAGGTCGCGTGGACGTTCACGGCGTAGACGTCATTCGCGCCCTCAGGAAACTCTCGATAGCGATGTGACTGGGCGAGGTGGATCACGGCGTCGATCTGCTTCGGCAGCAGCGAGAGATCCAGTGGGGTTGTGAGGTCATGCACGATCCAATCTCGGGTTTCGTCCGGAGCCGCTCGCACGAGCGGATACACATCGTGTTCGGCTTCGAGGCTCTCGAGCGCGTGCCTGCCGATGAAACCGGCGGCTCCCGTCATCAAGATCTTCACGTGGGCGAGACTAGCGGCGTCGCGAAGCAGACCGGCAAGTGCCTATCGCTTGCGGGCGATCACGGTGATGCCCGCCTCCTCGACGCGCTCGCGCTCGATCTCTAACCCTGACTCGGCGCACCACTCGCGCACCTCCTCGGGCGTCTGCCTATGGGCATTTGCCGGCGCATACCAGTCGTAGTTGATGTGGTTGAGCTCGTCGAACGATAGGTCTGGGTGGTGGAAAGCCTTCGCCACGTGCCAGTAGAAGAGGCGCTGGACGTCGTAGCGACCTGCCGGGATCTCGAGCAGCTCGACGTCTTCCGGCACCTCGACCTCCACGCCCAGCTCGCCGAGAGCCATTCCAAGCTTCGTCAGCGGCTCTACGGCACCCCATGCCTTCTCCGGCGTCATGTCCTGGAGCAGAGCGCGGATGTAGTCATCCGTGAACTCCCGGATCGGTCCCTTCTTGCGATAGACATAGAAGAGGAAGCGGCCGCCGGGCGAGAGGAGCCCGGCGATTCGTTGGAGCGCGTGTCGAGTCGAGTCGGTGTGGTGGAGGACGCCCTCCGAGAAGACCACGTCGATCGAGCCGTGCGGGAAGGGCAGCGTTGTCAGATCGTCCTGGAGGAACGCCGCGACGACTCCACGATCCGCGCACCTGCGCACAGCCACATCGACCGCGTTCGAGATGTCGGCCGCGACGAAGCGAACATGCTGCAGGCGACTGCCGAAGAGCGCGATCGAGGACACGGCTGCCCCACAACCTGCATCGAGCAGAACCGGCTTGTCCCCGTAGTCCTCCCACCAATCCTCGGCGCCGGCATCGCCGTACCGCTCGAGCAGCCACTCCCGGGTCCGACGAAGGGCGGGTTCGCTCTCGAAGCTGTCGATCTGGTGCCACTTGAAACCGAATGCCGCCGCCGTCTGGGTTTGGTCGGCCGAGACAACGGCGTCCGAACGTAGGACGGGACCGTCGACGAGGTAGCGCTTGGCGCCGATATCGACGACCGAGCCGGGCTCGGGAAGCTCGGCCAGCCCGAGGAGCGGCGCGAGCCACTCAGGAGGCGTTCCGTTGAGGGTGTCCGGCACGACGCGGCACCATAGCGAGGCCGCCGAGGCTAGGCCGCAGCCTTGAGCCCGAGGCGCTCGTACAGCTCGACGAGCTTCGGCGCCTCGTGCTGCCAGTTCAGACGCTCGTTGACGGCCGCGGCGCCGCGCCGGCCCATCTCTCTCGCTCGTGCCTCGTCGGCAAGTAGATCGTCGATTGCGGCGGCGATCTGTCCAGAATCGAGTGGATCGACCTGAACCGCGCAGCCGATCGGTTCGAGCAGGCTGCGCCAGAAGGGGAAGTCCGAGGCAACCAGCGGCAGCCCCGCCGCCATGTACTCGAAGAGCTTGTTCGGCAGCGCCTCCGTATGGTTGGACTCAGGATGGAACAGGACGAGGCCTGCCCGCGCCGCGGCAAGCCGTTCGGCGACGGCGCGTCGGTCGAGCCGGCCTAGGTAAACCACCCGTGACCAGCCGCGCAGCGACCGCGCTTCTTGCTCGAGGCCCGGAGGATTGAAATCGCCGATCAGGATGATCCGAGCCTTCGGGTTGCGTACTCGTGCAATCGCTTCCAGCATCTCCTCCAGCCCGCGTGCCCGCTCGATGAGTCCCACGTAGACGACATCCGCGCCTGCCGCCGCCGGGCCAGGCCTTTCCGGGAATTCCTCCGGCAGCGCGTAGTTCAGGACTTCAATGGTTCGCTCGGGAGGAAACCGACGCGCGATCGCCGGCGTCGCCCCGACGAATCCGTCGCACACGCGACTTGCCAGATCCTCGAACCAGCGGACGCCGACCCGCTTCCAGCCTTCCCTGTATTGCGTCAGGTCGATTGCGCTCAGCCAATCCTCGTGCACGTCGTAGACGAGGCGGGCTCCCTGGAGCTTTAGCAGGAGTGCGACCGGCAGGAGCGCTGGCTCGTGAAAGTGGCAGAGGTCGGGGCGTATGCCACGTGCCACGCGCCACACGCGCCACAGCCGGCGCAAGATCTGGAGCGGGCGATAGCCGCCCGGTAGTGCGAAACCGTGCAGGGTGACGCCGTCCCTCGTGTGCTCGACGGCGTCTGGTGCGACGTAGTGCACCTCGAAGCCGGCGCTCGCCAGCGAGCGGCATTCCTTGAGGAAGATGCGGACGTCATCGGGCGGGTGCTGGCTTGCAAGGTGCACGATGCGCATGGCCAGCCACGATAACCGCGCTTTACGCCGTTCCATTAGCGTGCGGCCGCAGCGTGAGCCGGAGAGTCCTGTGCGTCGTCCACTCGCCGTTGTACGGCGGTCCACACAACGAGGTGCTGCGACTCGACGAGCCGCTGCTTCGTCGCGGCTGGGAGACGGTGATCGCAATACCCGACGAGCCGGGGACGGCCGGGCCACGCCTGCGGTCGGCGGGGGTCGAGCTGGAGGAGCTGCCACTTTCGCGGCTGCGAGCCGATCCGCGCCTGCTGCCGCAGTTCCTCCTGGGCTTTCGGCCGACCGTCCGCGCGTTGGAGGAGGCGATCGAGCGATCCGGCGCGGATCTCGTCCAGATCGGCGGACTGGTCAATCCACACGCCGCGCTGGCTGCGCGCCGGCGCGGCGTGGCTGTTGTCTGGCAGATCGTCGACGCCGGCTCGCCGGCGCTCCTGCGGCGGAGCGCGATGGCGCTCGTGCGGCGCTACGCGGATGCTGTCATGTTCGACGGCGAAGCCCTGATCTCGGCCCATGGGAGCCGCGAGTCTCTCCCGATGCCGTACTTCGTCTATTTCCCGCCGGTCGACACCGATACGTTTGCTCCATCGAATGACCGACGCAGGGCGGTGCGCGAGGAGCTCGGGATCCCCGTGGACGTGACGGTCGTCGGGACCGTCTCGCATCTCACGCCTCTCAAGGGGCTCGAGGACTTCATCGCCGCCGCCGCGCGGATTGCCGCGGCGAAGCCCGAGACGCATTTTGTCGTCGTCGGCTCGGCTCCGGAGACCCACGCTGCCTACGGCGAGGGACTTCGTCGGCAGGCGGAGGCGCTTGGCCTACCGCACCCGGTCGTCTTCGCGGGGCCCCGGGACGATGTCGAGCGCTGGTATGCGGCGATGGACGTGCACTTGATCACCTCGCGCTCCGAGGGGACGACCACGACCGCGCTCGAGGCGCAGGCGTGCGGCGTTCCTGTCGTCTCAACGGACGTCGGCGCCGTGCACGAGGTCGTGGAGGACGGAACGACTGGCCTGCTCGTCCCTCCAGGCAACGCCGACGCGATCGCCGCAGCGACGCTCGCGCTCCTCGACGATCCCGGGCAGCGCGAGGAGATGGGCCGGGCCGGTCGCGCCGTCGCTGTCGCGCGGTTTGGGATCGAGACCGCGGCCGAGCTCCGTGCGCGAGTCTACGAGTCCGCGCTCGAGCACGCGGCTGCCCGCCGCTAGGCCCGCGGATCACCGCTTCCCGGGTGCGCGCCTGCGACAGGGAGTGGCCTTGGTGCAGTGGATCCTCACGTGTTCGTGGGCTGCCCTGAGCGCCTTCTTGATCGCAGGCGCGAGGTGCGCGACGATGTAGTCGTATCCCTGCTGGTTCGGGTGGATGCGGTCGCTCACCACGAGCTTCGCCGAGGCACGGTTGATCCAGCCCTCGGCGATCGGATCGACGTACGCAAAGCGATGAATCCTTGCCTGCTGTCGAAGCACGCGTCTCATCGCAAGGAAGCTGTGCTGCTTCGACGTCATCAGATACGGAGCGATCACGACGACCGCGGACGAGGGGAAACCCTTTGCGACCGCGTTGAAAGAGGAGGCCACGGCCCTGCGGAACGCTGCCGGGGGATGGCCGACGTCGTTCCGCCCAGCGTCGATCAGGACGACGTCAACGCCTGTGAACGAAGTCGCGTCTGGCGCGATGCGAGCGGGTACCGCGTTGTTGGTCGGGCTTTGACGACGACCCCTCGCCACGTAGCCCGAGGAACCCTCCGCGTCCATGTCCGACTGCCATCCCAAGGCCGCGGATGTCGCCAAAGCCTCTCCGGTCGCCGACGTGGTCGCGCCTGCCCCGGCCGTGTACGAGTCTCCGATCCACAGAGCGATCGGCTGGTTGGGAAGCGAGGCGGACTGGGTCCCGAACGTCCAGTGCAAGCTGAGGTAGCCGACCACGACACAGCCGGCGAGTGTGCACGCGGCACCGGCCAGAATCTCGTTCCGGTGCGCCCGGATCAGGATCGGGCTGGTTGACGCTCGCCGAGCGCCCAAGCAGGACACGAGGGTGCCGAGAGTGAGTCCCGTGAGCGGGTTCGCCTGGAAATGCGACGCCGCAGCCATCGCCTGCACGACGGCGAGTAGGGGAAGCGCCGCGTAGAGCACGAGCCTCGGATTGCGTTCCCGTGCGGCTCGCTCGAGTGTCCGAAAGACGAGGATCGCGAGGCCGATGAGAAACGTGGCAAGCCAGGCGAGGCCGAGATAGCCCGTCTTGAGGAGGAACGAGTACAAGAGGAGGTGGATCTCCTGGACGTGCGCCAGGTCGCGCCCGCCGTACACGAGCGTCTGTCTGAAGAGGGGAGGCGCATTCGTCTCGTCGATCGTCCCGCCAAGCCCCTGTCCGATCAGGGCTGTCGACGGCGCGTGCCCAACGGCTGCGCGCACGCGGTTGGCCTCGTACGAGCGGCCCGCGTTCGAGGGATCCGGACCGTAGTACCGGCCGCGCAGCGCGGCTCCGTCCGACGTCATTCCGACGAAGCCGGCGGCCGCGACCAGGGCGACGGCGACGAGAAGCCATTGAGGGAGGAGGCGGCGGGCGCGTAGCCCCAGATAGGCAAGGATCCCCAGCGCGCCGGCGACCTCGACCGCCACGGAAGCCTGCGTGCCCTCATGGATCTGGACGGCGTCGAATGCGAGCAGCGTCGCCCCGACCCCGACCAGCAGGAGCCGGCTCGCTCGTGGCCGCAGCAGCAGGTACGCAAGGGCCGCGGCGCAGGCGGCCTCCATGTACGAGTAGAGCGGGAAGGTGTCCCAGTGGAACAGGGCGATCTTCGCCACCGCGACCAACAGAAGCGCCTCCATGATCTCCGCGGCCGAGGCGCGGGCTGCCTGTGCCGTGACGGCGCGGCCGGCGAGGTACATGAAGACGAAGAAGACGATCAGTCCGAGGTCCTGCCCGATGTACGACAGCCCGTTGTGGTGGTAGAGCCCGACGAACAGGGCAGGGAGCAGGACGACGGTCGCATAGGCGCCGACGATCCAGTCCATCGGTCCGAGGGCGCGGAGGCGGAGGGCAGCGCGCTGCTCCCAGAGTGACCGCAGGACGAGGGGCGCGGGCAGCACGACGAGAAGCGGCAAGGCGATCCGCTTCACCATGCCGTCGACCTCGAACCCCGAGGAGGCGGTGTGGAGGTGCCACAGCAGCCACTCCGAGGTCAGCGAGACCGCAACGATCGCGCCCACGAGCGACCGCAGGTAGCGGCGCCCGGGATCGGCGGTCAACCTCGCAATGACGAGGATCGCCAGGATCCCGGCGGCAGCGCCGCCGGCTGCGGCGAGGCGGCGGTCGGAATCCGGTTGCGCCACGACGGTGACCCCAGATCCGGCGAGCCAGACGATCACCGTTGCCACGAGCCAGCCCAGTCGGCGTCGACGGGCCGCAAGCTCCGGCGCCCCGGTCACGACGTGGGCCATGCCCTCGTCCAAACTCACAGCGCGGAATCGTAGCCGCGCAATTTGTTCGGATTCTGGAAGGGCCCGGTCGCTGGCCGAACGCTTGGCTATGGTGACCGGCGGTGCGTGTGAGGGTGTCTTGGCCGGGGTCGGCGCTGCGTCTACGGCTAGCTGGACGGTCGTTGTCGGTGCTGCGCGTCCTCGCGGCCGCCTCGGTCGTCGGCCTGGTTGTCGGGGTGGCCGGAACTGCTGCGGCGGGCGGGAGCCGAGCGCGGGCATCTCAAGGCGTCCGCACCTATTCGACCCGTGCCACGCTTCCTTTGCGGACGTCGCTCTTTGATCCCTACAGCTTCGTCGGCAACAGTGACGCCTTCCCTCTGGCGCGTGCCGCCGGAGCGACATATGTCCGGCTGATGTTCAACTGGAGCAGCGTCGCACCGGCGGTTCGACCTGCCGACTTCGTCGCCTCCGACGAGTCCTCCAATGGCTATTCGTCGGGACCACCTGGACGCCGAGGTCGCGGCAGCCGAGGACTCGGGCATGACTCCGATCCTCGACGTCTTTTCGACTCCGAAGTGGGCGTACGCCGTCCGCCCCCACGGAAGCAGGGCCGGGACTCCAGACTCCACGGATCTCGGTCAGTTCGCGACGGCGCTCGCTACGCATTACGACGGGACGCGCGGGCCGCCGGCGGTGCATTACTTCGAGGTCTGGAACGAACCGAATCTCAGCCTCAGTCTGTCACCCGTCAAGCCTGCCGCCTACCGGGTGATGGTCAATGCCGTAGCGACATCCGTCCATGCGGTGAACCGCAACGACATCGTCGTAGCGGGCGGACTCGATCCGTTCGAGAACGTCGCGCCCCGCTTCGTCGCGCAGGCTCCACTCTCCTACATGAGCTCGCTTCTCTGCGTGTCGATGGGAAATCCCAAGGCGAAGAAGGCTGCCCTGAGGAAGCCCCACGCGACGTGTAAGGCGAAGGTGCACTTCGATGCCTGGTCGCACCACCCCTACACGTTCGGCGGACCTTTCGGTCATGCGACGCGCAAGGACGACGTGTCCCTTGGCGATCTCCCCAAGATGCGCGCGGTGCTGCAAGCCGCGGTCAAGCTGCACCGCGTCGTCTCGTCGCATCCGGTTCAGTTCTGGGTCACCGAGTTCAGCTGGGATACGAAGCCTCCCCGGGCACATGCAGCGCCGCTCGACCTCCAGGCCCGCTGGACGGCCGAGTCGCTCTACCAGATGTGGCGTTCGGGCGTCTCACTCGCCACCTGGTTCCTGCTGCAGGACCGCCCTAACCCAAGTCCGTACCAGTCTGGCCTCTACTTCCATTCCAAGAAGCTCGCGGAGGCCCGGGCCAAGCCGACGCTCACGGCGTTCCGCTTCCCCTTCGTCGCCTACCTCGGCAAGCGCAGCGTCAGCGTGTGGGGCCGGGACGAGACGAGCACCAAGACGCTCGTCAGCATCCAGCTAGCTCATCGGCGGCGTGGGCCGTGGCGGACAGTGGCGAGGATTGTCAGCAACCGGTCGGGGATCTTCAAGGCGAGCCTCGCGTTAAAGGCCAGGAACAAGGACTGGCTGCGCGCGACCGCCCCTGGATCGAGCAAGTCGCTCGCCTTCTCGCTCACGGTTCCGAAAGCCCTACGCATCGGTCCCTGGGGCAACTAGGGCATCGGCTCAGGGCCCAGCTGCCCGGCGCCGTAAACATCCCGTAAGGGTAGGCGCGGTCACGCGGGAGCCTTGTTAGCGTGGCCAACGTGCTTCGAGGGATCGTGGTCACGGGGGCTATCGTCGCGCTTGTAGGAGTCGCCGCTTCGAGTGCGAGCGGGCGCGTCGTCAAGCGTTACTCGACGCGGGCGACGTTGCCGCTACGAACGGCCGTCTTCGATCCGTTCACGCTCAACGGCTCCCAGTACGCGACGGGCTTCCAGCTGACACGGCGTGCAGGAGCGGAATACGTTCGGATCGACGTGCCGTGGAACGAGGTCGCCCCTGCTCGCCCGGCCGTGCCCTCGGATGCCGGTGATCCGAACTGGACGGGCTACAGGTGGGCTTGGACCGACGCGAAGGTGAAGGCGGCCGCGGAGGCGGGTTTGACTCCCTACCTTCAGATCGGCTCGACGCCGGGGTGGGCGGCCGGTCGGTCGACTACCCCGAAGATCGCCTTGCTGGGGCAGTTCGCCAAGGCGCTCGCCCTGCGTTACGACGGCAAGCACGACGTCCCGGACGTGCACGTGTTCCAGGTCTGGAACGAGCCGAACCTCAGCCAGGACCTCAACCCCGTCAAGGCTGCCGTCTACCGGTCGATGGTGAACGCGGTCGCTGCTTCCGTCCACGCCGTCAGCAGGTCGAACCTCGTGGTGGCCGGCGGGCTCGACCCGTTCGGCAACAAGGCGAAGACCTGGCACTCGGTCTCGCCTCTCGCGTACATGCGCTCCCTCCTTTGCCTTTCTAAGGGGAGGCACCCGCACCGCACCTGTAAGAACCGGATTCACTTCGACGTCTGGGCGCATCATCCGTATTCGTTCAGAGGGCCCTTCGGCCATGCGACCCGCGCGGACGACGTCTCGCTCGGCGACCTGCCGAAGATGCGGGCCGTGCTTGCGGTCGGCGGTCAAGCTCGCATCGGATCGTCTCGACCCACGGCGCGCAGTTCTGGGTCACCGAGTTCAGCTGGGACACGAAGCCGCCGCGGCGCCATGCCGCGCCGGTGCGGGCTCGCCGCGCGCTGGACGGCCGAGGCGCTCTACCAGATGTGGAGCTCCGGCGTCTCGCTCGTGACCTGGTTCGGCCTGGAGGACAGGGGAGGACAAGAGCCCGTACCAGAGCGGCCTCTTCTTCCATGCGAGGAAGCTGGCGCACGCGAGGCCGAAGCCGGTGCGGACCGCGTTCCGCTTCCCGTTCGTCGCCTACCTCGGTAATCACACGGTGAGCGTCTGGGGTCGTGACGCGACGAGTGACAAGCAACTCGTGACCATCCAGCGGCGCCACGGCAGCCGTGGCTCCTGGAGGACGGTGGCGCGGGTCCGGTCGAACGGCACCGGCATCTTCCGGGCCAAGCTCCGGCTTGCGGCAACGAAGAAGGATCAGGTCCGCGCGCTCGCGCCGGGCTCGGGGAAGTCGCTTGCGTTCTCGCTCACGCGGCCGTCGCCCAAGCTGCGCTACGGCCCCTGGGGCAACTAGTCCACCCCAAAAAAGGTCCGGGTACGCTGCTTGACGCCGTGTCCGGTGTCAGCGACGAGCCCCGTGTCCAGCTGGCGCACACCCATCCCGGGGCGTACCGACCCGGTCGGTCGTATCCCGTGCGAGCGGTGTGGCTGATCGTCGAGGCGCTCATCCTTCTGAACCCCGTCGTCGTGTCGTATCGATTCAAGACCGCGGTACTTCGCCTGTTCGGCGCCACAATCGGTGAAGGGCTGTTGATCAAACCGGGTGTGCATGTGAAATACCCGTGGCGCCTTCGCATCGGCGACAACTGCTGGCTCGGTGAGCGGGCGTGGATCGACAACATGGAGGACGTCACGCTGGGCTCGGACGTCGTGATCTCCCAGGGTGCGTACCTCTGCACGGGCAATCACGACTGGTCGGACCCCGTGATGCCGCTGGCCCCTGAGCCCATCGAGGTGGAGGACGGCGCGTGGGTCGGCGCCTTCGCTCGCATCGGGCCCGGCACGACGGTTGCCGCGGGCAGCGTCGTCGCCCTCGGCGGCGTCGTGCTCTCGGATACCGAAGCCTGGGGCCTCTATCGCGGCAACCCCGCGGAACGCGTGGGAACGCGCACCCTCCGCCGCTAGCGTTGCGGCCGTGATCGTGGCCGTCGTTGCGTTCTGGGGCTCGCTTGCCGCGCTCGCCTGGACGCACGCGTTCTATCCGCTCACAGTTGCGCTCGCGGCCCGCGTCCGCACCCGGCGCGTCGCCCGCGACGACGCGTACCTCCCCACCGTCGCGGTCATCGTGACCGCCTACAACGAGGAGGGCGCGATCGAGCGGCGGCTCGAGAACCTGCGCGCGCTCGACTACCCGCCGGAGCTGCTCGAGATCGTGGTCACCTCCGACGCCTCGACCGACCGGACCGAGGAGCTCGCCGCGGCGGCGGGTGCGCGGGTGATCCGCAATCCGCGCGGCGGCAAGGTCGCGGCCCAGGACGCTGCCGTGCGGGCGACCGAGGCAGAGATCGTCGCCTTCTCCGACGCAAACGCGACCTGGGCGCCCGACGCGGTGCGGAAGCTCGTCCGCAACTTCGCCGATCCGCGTGTCGCCTACGTCTGCGGCCGTCTTCGGCTCGAGGCGCCGGACGGCTCGAACAAGGAGGGCGTCTACTGGCGCTACGAGCTCGTGACGCGCGCCGGCGAGTCGAGCCTCGGCTCGGTCACGGCCGGCAACGGCGCCATCTACGCGCTTCGCCGGTCCGACTACGTCGAGGTCGACCCGCGCTTCGGGCACGACCTCTCGCTCCCGTACCTCATGGTCCAGCACGGGCGCCGCGCCGTGTACGAGCCCGAGGCGCTTGCCTTCGAGCGGCCGACGCCCGACGAACGAGAGCGAGTACCGGCGCAAGGTGCGGATGTTCGAGCACTCGTGGCTCATCGTGCTGCGTGGGCGGATGCTGCGCCGCCAGCCGCCCGGCTATCTCCTCGCGCTCGTCTCGCACCGGCACCTGCGCTACGCGAGCGGGCTGCTCCATCTCCTCCTGCTCGCGAGCTCCCTCGCGTTGCTCGGGCACGGCGCCGTCTACGCGGTCGTCCTCGGTCTCCAGCTCGGCCTGCTCGCGGCAGCTCTCGCCGGGGTGGGGATCGCGCGCTACTACGTCCTGATCACGTGGGCGACCGTCGTCGCGCTCTGGAACTACCTGCGGCGCGGCGTGCCCGCGACGTGGGCGCCGCAGCGGGAGGAGCTCGCGTGAACCGCGCCGCCGACGTGGCGCTCGCCGGTGGAGCGCTGCTCGTCAGCTCTCCGCTCCTCGCGCTCGCCGCCCTCGCGATCAAGCTCGAGGACAGGGGCCCCGTTCTCTACCGGCAGACGCGCGTCGGCAGGGACGGTTCCGACTTCGAGCTGCTCAAGCTGCGGACGATGGTCGTCGGCGCCGAGACGATGGGGGCGGGCCTCGGGGTCAACCGCGGCGACGCCCGCATCACTCGAACCGGAAGGATCCTGCGCAAGCTCTCCCTCGACGAGCTGCCGCAGCTCTGGAACGTCGTTCGCGGGGAGATGAGCGTGATCGGCCCACGGCCGACGCTCCGCTACCAGGTCGAGCAGTACGACGAGCGGCAGCGGCACCGCCTCGACGTGAAGCCGGGCATCACGGGCTGGGCGCAGGTGAACGGTCGCGCCACGCTGCCGTGGGCGGAGCGGATCGAGCTCGACGTCTGGTACGTCGAGCATCGCTCGCCCCTCCTCGACCTGCGGATCCTCGCGCGGACGCCGTTCGCCCTCTTCGGCGGTACGTACAAGGGCGATACCGGCGGCTGGCATACAACGCCGTAATAAGCGGGGGCTATCCTCGCTCGTGCAGTGCCGCCGCTGAACATCCTCGTGACCGGCGCGTGCGGCGTCACGCCGAGAGCCATCGCCCGCTCGCTCCGCGCAAGCCCGCTCTTTGCCGACGCGCGCCTCATCGGCGCCGATCGCGGCGGCAACTGGTACGGCTTCTACGAAGGGCTCTACGAGCGCGTCTATCGTGACTCGGAGACGAGCGATCCCGGCTACCCCGGGCTCGTCGCCGAGATCTGCCGCAAAGAGGAGATCGACGTTGCGATCGTGGGCCCCGAGGCGCACGTGCGGTTCTGGAGCGGCCGCGAGTTCCCCGTTCCCGCGCTGCTGCCGCCGCCGGGGATCGTCGAGATAGCGATCTCGAAGAGCAAGCTCTACGACGCGCTCCGCGAGACGGGCTTCGTGCCGAAGTACCGCATCGCGAGCCGCGACGAGCTGCTCGCGCGTCACGAGCTCGCGCTCGACGGCGGGCCGGTCTGGCTGCGCGACTACTCCGACGGGTCGTCGAGCGGAATCGGCTCGATCCAGGTGACCGAGCCCGAGGAGGCGTACGCGTGGGCCTACCTCAACCCGGGGATCCCGAGCTTCATGGTCGCCGAGCACCTGCCCGGGCGGAACATCGCGTGCTCGCTGCTCTTCCACGAGGACGAGCTGCTCAAGGCGGGCTGCTACGAGCGGCTCGAGTACTTCATGGGGCATCTCGCCGTCTCGGGGATCACCGGCAACATCAACCGCGGCCGGCTCGTCAACGACGAGCGGGCGCGGGCGGTCGCCGAGCAAGCGGTGCGCTTCCTCGGCAAGCTCACGGGCGAGCCCGCGCACGGCCTCCTGACGGTCGACTTGCGGGAGGACCGCACCGGCGCGCTGAAGGTGACGGAGATCAACGTCCGACACGTCGCGGCGACGTCGGCGCTTGCGGCAGGAGGTGCCAACATGGCCGAAGCGCAGGTTCTCGCGACGCTCGGCCGGCTGGACGAGATCGGCGAGCCGGTGCCGCACTTCCCCGACGACAACGTGATCCTGCGCGACATCGACGGCGCGCCGCTGTGGCTCACCGGCTACCGCGAGCTCGCGATCGGGGAGCACGCATGAAGACGCCCGCGCTCCTCGTGGTGGCCGTCGTGGCCCTGCTCGCCGGCTGCGGCAGCGCACATCGGGCCGTCCAGGCGCCGCCGGCGAAGCCGAAACCAAAGCCGTCGCAGCCGCAGCTTCGGGCAGCTCGCGCCGCTCGTCGTCACGATCCTCGACGGCGACCGACGCGTGCGGGTGCCGGGCGCGCGCGTGAGCCTGCTCGGGAAGCGGCGGCCGTACCGACCGGCACGGCGTCACGGAGTTCCAGGCGCCGCGGAAGCGGCTCGAGGTCCGCGTCGTGGCGAAGGGCTACACGACGGTCACGCGGAGGCTCAACTTCGCGCAGCGGCGCAGGCAGACGATCCGGATCTACCAGCCGGACCTGCAGTGGCCGGTCTACGGCGCGACCTCCGCGCGCACGCAGGCGCCGGCAGACATCCGGCTGCGGCCACCGTTCCGGCTGATCTGGAGCCGCGGCCTCGGCCAGCTGATCGAGTTCCCCGCCGTCGTCTGGAACGGCTTTGCGTACATCGGCAACCAGCACGGGCTGATCCACGCAATCTCGATGCGCTCCGGCAAGCTCGCCTGGCAGCACGCCACCCCGGGCGCTCCACGCATGGCCTCGTCGCCCGCCGTCGACGGGGAGGAGGTCGTCTACCACACGATGGGCGGCGAGGTGTACGTCCTCGACCGCGCGAACGGGCACCTGAAATGGAGCTGGAACGCGGGTTCGGCCATCGAGTCGTCGCCGGTCGTGGTGCACGGGATCGACTACTTCGGCGCGGCCAACGGCGTGATGTACGCGCTCGACCTGCGCAGGCACAGGCTTCGCTGGAGCAGGAGCCTCGGCGCCAAGATCACCTCGAGCGCCGCGATCGAGCACGGCCGCCTCTTCATCGGCGACTACGCCGGACGGCTCTGGGCGCTCTCACCCGCGACCGGCGCGACGCGCTGGACCGGAACCGTGAACGGAAAGATCTACGGGACGCCGGCGGTGGCGCACGGCCGTGTCTTCGTCCCGTCGTCGACGGGCAACTCGCTGACCGCGTTCACGACCAGCGGCCGCTACCTCTGGCGCGACACCGCGGGCTACTACGTCTACTCGTCGCCCGCGGTCGCGGACGGCGTCGTCTGCTTCGGCTCCTACGACGGAACGTTCTACGGCGCCTCGGCGGCGACCGGGCGCATCCTCTGGCGCATCGCAACGGGCGGCCCGATCTCGGGAGCTGCGGTCATCGTCGCGGGCGTCGCCTACGTCGGCAGCTTCTCGCACCGCATCATCGGCGTGGACGTCCGCAGCGGGCGCACCGTCCTGAGGTTCCCGCACGGCGACTATGTCCCGGTCTCGGGCAACGGGATGCGCCTCCTCCTCAACGGCTTCTCGCGCATCTACGCGGTCGAGCCGCGGCACTCGCATCGCCGCCGGCTGGCTCGCTGAGCGCGCTTCCTAAGAGCACCCTCATGCACGTCGGCTATCGTCGCCACTCGTGACTACGCCTGCTGCCCCCGAGCGCGGCTTCGACCCGGAGGCCGAGCAGGAGGTCGACTTCGCGAAGTACGTCCGCCTGCTCGCCGTCCGCTGGTGGCTGCTCGCGGCGGGCGTGGTGGCGGGAGCCGTGATCGGCTATCTCGTCTCGCTCGGCGGGACGCAGGTCTACGCGGCCACGGCCACCGATCTATCTCGGCCAGCCGTACACGCCGACCGGCGGGGCCCTCGTGCAGAACATTCAGACGAACCCCTCGGCCGTTGCGACCGCTGTCCAGTCGCAAGCCGTGCAGAACACGGTCGCGAACCGGTGCAAGACGAAAGCTGCAGCATTCAGCAAGGGCATCTCCACACAGGCGATCGCGACCGGCGCATCGGCGAAGAGCGGAGCGCAGGTCAACCCGCTCGTCAAGATCACCGTCCAGGCCAAGAAAGGGAAAGTCGCCTCCTGTGCCGCGAATCAGCTCGCCGACGAGGTGGTGAGCTCAAAGCACCTCGGGGGCTATGCGGCGCAGAAGATCGCCAACCTCAATGCGGAGATCGCCCTCGACGACGCCCAGATCAAGCAGGTTCAGACGGCTACAAGCAACGCGGGCCTCTCCGACACCATCAAGCTGATCCTGCAGCAGCAACTCCGTCTTGACCAGATCGACAAGACGACGAACACCCAGCTGCTTCAACTAGCCAAGGGAGTCGAGCGGCCGTTCGTCTACACCCACGCCGCCTCGCACAAGATCACCGCGCGCAGCCGCCGCAACACGGTCGTCATCGCCGCGCTGATCGGCCTCATCCTCGGCGCTCTGGCGGCGCTCCTGTGGGACACGGTCGTGCCGCGGCTCGCGCCGCGCAACGGCGACTAGTCTCTGCCCGTGTTCGAGGGGAAGCGCGTCGGAGTCGTCGTCCCGGCGTACGACGAGGAGGCATTGATCGGTGCGACGCTCGGCGGCATCCCGCCGCTCGTCGACCGAATCATCGTCGTCAACGACGGCTCCTCCGACAGCACGGCCGATCGCGCACAGGCGACGGGGGACCCACGCGTCGAGGTGATCACGCACGAGCAGCGAGGCGGCGTCGGCGCGGCGACCGTCACGGGCTACCGCCGAGCGCTCGCGGAGGGGATGGACGTCGTCGTCGTCATGAACGGCGACAACCAGATGGATCCCGAGGATCTGCCGAAGCTCGTCGCGCCGGTCGCGCGCGGCGAGCTCGACTACGCGAAGGCGAACCGGCTCGCGACCGGCCAGGCGTGGCAGCTGATTCCGAAGACGCGTTTCTTCGGCAACGCGATTCTCTCGATGCTGACGAAGGTTGCGTCGGGCTACTGGCACGTCGCCGACTCGCAGTCCGGCTACACGGTCGTCTCACGCGAGATGCTCGAGCTGCTCGACCTCGACCACATCTACACGAACTACGGCTTCCCCAACGACATGCTCGTCCACCTCAACGTGTGGAACGCGCGGGTGCGCGACTTCCCGTCGCGCCCGATCTACGGCGTCGGCGAGCGCTCGAACATGCGGTACCGCCACGTCGTCCCGCGGATCGCGTGGCTCCTGGTGCGCGGCTTCTTCTGGCGGCTCTGGGAGAAGTACGTGAAGCGGGACTTCCACCCGCTCGTCTTCTTCTACGTGATGGGCTTCATCGCGACGGCCGCCGGCGTGCTGCTCGGGCTCGTCGTCGTCGGCTACCGGATCGCGGGCTACTCGATCCCCATCGCGACCGTCGTCCTCGTCGCCCTGCTCGTCATCTCCGGCCTGCAGTTCACGCTCTTCGCGATGTGGTTCGACATGGAATCGAACAAGGACCTCAAGTAGCTCGCGAAGCTGGCGCTTCGCTCGCTGGGGGAAGTGAACTGCGCGGGCCGGAAAGCGTGGTTTCCGGCCCGCTTCGTGCTGTTTTTGCTTGTCGGTCCCTGGATGGGAGTCCGCTCTTGTGCGCTCGCGCGCGGCGGAGGCCGGCGCGAGCGCGGTTCGGCCTGCGGCTAAGTCGCCGCTTCGCGGCGGTCTTAGCCTCCGGCCCTGGGCGCTCCTGGATCGAGCGTTCGAACCCTCTTGTCGCGACGGAACCGGCGTCTGAACCACGCAGCCCAATGTGCCCTCAGCACGGAGCCGACGGGAGACCGCGTCTCCCGTCGGCGCAGTTCGTTTGCCCCGGGCGAAGAGCGCAGCTCTTCGCCCGTTCCGCCCGGTACCATCGCCTCCGTGCCAACCTCGTTGGTTACCGGCGGCGCCGGCTTCCTCGGCTCCCACCTCTGTGAGTACCTGCTCGAGCGGGGACACCGCGTCTTTTGCATCGACAACCTCGTCACCGGCTCGCTCGCGAACATCGAGCACATCCGCGACGACGGGTTCCGCTTCGTCCCGCACGACGTGTCCGAGCCGCTCTTCATCGACGAGCCGGTCGACTTCGTCTACCACTTCGCCGCCCTCGCGAGTCCGGAGGACTACCTCCGCATGCCGCTCGCCTCGCTCAAGGTCGGCTCGTACGGCACGCACCACATGCTCGGCCTGGCGAAGTTCAAGCGCGCGCGCTTCATCACCGCATCGACGAGCGAGGTCTACGGCGACCCGCAGATCCACCCGCAGCCGGAGACGTACTGGGGCCACGTCAACCCGATCGGCCCGCGCGGCGTCTACGACGAGGCGAAGCGCTACGCCGAGGCGCTGACGATGGCGTACCACGCCCAGCAGGGCGTCGACACGGCGATCGTCCGGATCTTCAACACGTACGGCCCGCGGATGCGGCCGAACGACGGCCGCGCCGTCTCGAACTTCATCCGCCAGGCGCTTGCCGAGGAGCCGATCACCGTTTTCGGCGACGGCTCGCAGACGCGGAGCTTCTGTTACGTCGACGACCTGATTCGCGGCATCGTCCTCCTCGCGGAGAGCGGCGAGCACCTGCCGGTCAACATCGGCAACCCCGACGAGCGGACGCTGCTCGAGCTTGCGGAGATCGTGAAGCGGATCACCGGCGCGTCGAGCGAGATCGTCTTCGAGGCGCTGCGGGTCGACGATCCGATGCAGCGCAAGCCCGACATCACGAAGGCGCAGCAGCTGCTCGGCTGGGAGCCCGAGGTCCCGCTCGAGGAAGGGCTCTCCCGCCTGCTTCGCGAGCAGGGCCGCGAGCCAGTCGGCGTCTGAGCGCCGAGCCGCTTCTCGTCCGCGCCCTGCGGCGCGAGCCGGCCGAGCGCACGCCGGTGTGGTTCATGCGGCAGGCCGGCCGCTCGCTGCCGGAGTACCGGGCGCTGCGGGAGAAGCACGGTTTCTTCGAGATCGCGGGGACGCCTGAGCTCTGCGCCGAAGTGACGCTGCAACCGGTGCGGCGGCACGGCGTCGACGCGGCCGTCCTCTTCGCCGACATCATGTCGCCCGTCCTCGGGATGGGCGTCGAGCTGGAGCTCGTCGAAGGGGTTGGCCCGGTGATCGAGGAGCGGATCGACTCGGCCGCCGCGGTCGACGCGCTGCGTGTTGCCGAGCCCGCGGAGTGGGCAGCGCCGATCCTCGAGGCCGTGCGGCTCGTGCGTGCGGAGCTCGAGCCCGAGCGGGCGCTGGTCGGTTTCTGCGGCGGGCCGTTCACCGTCGCGGGCTACCTCGTCGAGGGCAGGCCGAGTCGCGACTTCGTGCGCACGAAGACGCTCATGTACAACGAACCGGAGATCTGGCACGCGCTCATGGAGCGGCTGACCGAGCAGTTCGCGCGCTACGTCGCCGCGACTGCCGAGGCCGGTGCGGACGCGATCCAGCTCTTCGACTCCTGGGTCGGCGTCCTCTCGGTGTCCGACTACCGCGAGTTCGTCGCGCCCTATTCGGCGCGAGTGCTGGCGGCGGCGGGCGTCCCGACGATCCATTTCGGAACCGGGACGACACCGCAGCTGCTGGCCGAGATGGCGCAGGCGGGAGGCACCGCGGTCGGCGTCGACTGGCGCATCCGGCTCGACGAGGCCTGGACGGTCGTCGGCGAGGAGCGAGGGGTGCAGGGGAACCTGGAGCCCGCGGTGCTGCTCGGGCCGTGGGAGCGTGCAGAGGCCGCCGCGTTCGACGTGCTGCGCCGCGCCGGCGGTAGGCCGGGGCACGTCTTCAACCTCGGTCACGGCGTTCTGCCGCAGACCGACCCCGACGTCTTGACGCGGCTCGCCGAGCTCGTGCGCAGCTACGGTCAGACGGCATGAAAGCCGCGGTCGTGTTGATGGCGTACGGCTCGCCGGAGCGGCTGTCGGACGTCCCCGCGTACTACGCGGACATCCGCGGCGGCCGGCCGATCGCGCCGGAGAACCTCGCCGATCTCGTCGAGCGCTACAGGCGGCTCGGGATCGAGGACTCGTCGCCGCTCAACGCGATCACCGAGCAGACCCGAGCCGCGCTCGAGGGCGAGCTCGAGCTGCCGGTCTTCACCGGGATGAAGCACTGGACGCCGCGGATTGCGGACGCCGTCGAGTCGGCGCTCGAGTCCGGAGCCGAGGAGATCGTCGGCCTGGTGCTCGCGCCGCACTACTCCGCGCTCTCGATTGCGGGTTACCGCGAGCAACTCGAAGGCGCGCTCGCCGGAAGGGGGGAGCTGCGCTTCGTCGAGAGCTGGTACGAGGAGCCGGGCTTCGTCGAGCTGCTCGCCGATCGCGTTCGCGGCACCGGTGCGCACGTCGTCTTCACAGCGCACTCGCTGCCCGCGCGCATCCTCGACCAGGGAGATCCCTACAACGACCAGCTCCTCGAGACCTCCCGGCGCGTCGCCGAGACGGCCGGCCTGAGCGACTGGAGCTTCTCGTTCCAGAGCGAGTCTCCGACCGGCGAGCCGTGGCTGGGGCCGGACATCCTCGACCACCTCGAGTCGCTGCGAAAGCAGGGCATCGAGCGCGTCCTCGTCTGCCCCGTCGGCTTCGTCTCCGATCACCTCGAAATCCGCTGGGACCTCGACGTCGAGGCGCAGGAGAAAGCGGCGGAGCTGGGAATGCAACTCGAGCGCATCGATATGCCGAACGCCGATCCCACCTTCGTCCGCACGCTCGCCGGAATCGTCCGGCGAGCCCTGTCCGTCCCGTCACCGGCGTGAGCGTCGCTCGCCTTCGGCTCGCTCCCGTGGGGGAAACCGTGTTTCCCCCGCGTGCCCCTTCTTCGTCGCTTGTGGGGAACCCCCGGTTCCCCCACCCCCCTTCCCCGCTCATCGGGCGAGCCCGATGAGCTCTCGCGCGTGCCCGGACTGGCCGGAGCTGATGGAGATCGCTCCCGAGCTCCAGTTCAAGCACTACACCGTGGCCGAGGCGAGGCTGCCGGCCGACGCGCTGATGCAGATACCCGACATTCCGCTCTCGGACGTGGCCATCTGCTGCGACCTCGAGCGGCACGTCTTCTACGCGGCGCACACCGAGGAGAAGGTCGCCGAGGCGCTGCGGGCGAGCCACTGGTTCGAAGTGCGCGACTGGGTCGCTGCCGGCAGGCCGGGCTCTCTCTAGGCGAAGACTTCGTTCGGGAGCGGCTCGCCCCGGGCGAAGGCGAGCACGTTGTCGACGAGGACCCGCGTCATCGCCGCACGCGTCTCGACCGTCGCGCTGGCGACGTGCGGCGTCAGCACGACGTTCGGGCAGGCCGAGCAGGCGCTCGGGCACGTGTGGCTCTGCGGCGAAGACGTCGAGGCCGGCGGAGATCCGGCCCGAGACGAGCTCGTCGACGAGCGCGTCCTCGTCGACGATCGCCCCGCGGGCCGTGTTGATCAGGGTGGCTCCGTCCCGGAGCAGTGCGAGCCGTTCCCGCGAGATGAGGCCCTTCGTCTCCGATGTCAGCGGGACGTGCAGCGAGACGACGTCCGCCGTGCGCAGAAGCTCGTCGAGCGGTAGCCCGTCGCTGCGCCGGTGATGGACGACGCGCATCGCGAACGCCTCTGCGCGGCGCGCAACTTCCATCCCGATCCGCCCCATCCCGACGAGGCCGAGAGTCGAGCCGGCGAGATCGCGGCCGAGCAGCTCCGGTCGAGCCCAGCCTTGGCGCCAGCGCCGCTCGCGCACGAAGCGGTCCGACGCCACGAGGTGTCGGCGGCACGCAAGGATCAACGCCAGCGTCAGGTCGGCAACGGCAGCGTCGAGCACGCCCGGCGTATTGGTGACGGCGATCCCGCGCGTTCGGCACGCGGCGACGTCGACCGTGTCGTAGCCGACCCCGTAGTTGGCGACGAGCCGGAGGTCGGGGAGGAGGTCGAGCTCTTCCGCGCCGATCCGGACGACCGCCGCGACGAGCACGTCGACGCCCGGCAGCGGCTCCGCGGGTGGCCACGCGTCCAGCAGCTCGGGCTCCGGGAGCTCGTCCCACGCCGGACCGGGAAACCGCTGCGTTGCCGCGATGCGCACACCGCAGTATCTCCGGAGGCCGTTGCGGAGCGTGCATAGTTGCCCGCGTGGTCACGGTCGTGATCCCGTTTGCGGGTGCCGAGGGGAAGACGCGCCTCCATGCCTCGCGCCGCGTTCGCGGCGCACTTGCGCGGGCGATGCTCCAGGACGTCCTGGCAGCGTGCGTCGCGGTGGGACGCGTCCGCGTCGTGACGCCCGACGAGGAGGGCGCCGCGGCGGCGGTCGAGGCGGGAGCCGAGGTCGTCGCCGATCCGGGCGGCGGCCAGGGAGCGGCCGTGCAGGCCGGCCTCGAGAGCCTCGACCCGGACGGCATCCTCGTCGTCAACGCCGACGTCCCGTGCGTCGTGCCCGCACGACCTTCGCTCGCTGCTGGCCGCGACGCCCGCCGGCTCCCTGGCGCTCGTCGAGGCGCTCGACGGAACGACGAACGCGCTCAGTCTCCCAGCGGCCGAGGCGTTCGCCCCGCTGTACGGCCCGAGCAGCGCGACCGCTTCCGGGCGCATGCCGCGTCGCTTGGAATGGAGGCAGTGTCGGTCGCCGTGCCGAACCTCGCGGACGACGTGGACACGATGGAGGACCTGACGCGACTCCAGCTGCGCGCCGGCCCGCGTACGCAGGCCTGCCTCGCGGAGCTCGAGCGGAGCTCCGCGTGAACGTCGCCGTGCTCTCGGGCGGCGTCGGCGGTGCGCGCTTCGTCCGCGGTGTGGTGGACGTCGCGGGTGCAGCTGCGACGACCGTGGTCGGCAACGTCGGCGACGACGTCGAGGTGCTCGGGCTTCACGTCTCGCCCGACCTCGACTCGATCCTCTACGCGCTTGCGGGCCTTGCGGATGAGCGACGTGGCTGGGGTCGGCGCGACGAAAGCTGGAACGCGCTCGAAGCGGCCGGTGTTCTCGGTGGAGAGAACTGGTTCGCGCTCGGTGACAGAGATCTCGGCCTCCATCTCGTCCGGACGCAGGCGCTTCGCGCAGGCGAGTCGCTTTCGGCCGTGACGGCGCGGCTGGCGGTGGGCCTCGGCGTCGAGACGCGGCTGCTCCCCGCGACCGACGACCGGCTGCGCACCTGGCTCGCCACCCCGGCCGGGGAGTTCCCGTTTCAGGAGTGGTTCGTGGCGCGCGGTCACCGCGACGAGGTCGATGCCGTGCGCTTCGAGGGCGACGAGGCAGCGCGGCCGGCACCGGGCGTGCTCGAGGCGCTTGCAGGCGCCGATCTGATCCTGCTCGCGCCGAGCAATCCGTACGTCTCGGTCGGGCCGATCCTTGCCGTGCACTCGATTCGGCAAGGACTCGCGCAGCGACGGGTGCCGTGCGTCGCGGTCAGCCCGCTCATCGGCGGCCGCTCCGTGAAGGGGCCTGCCGACCGCATGCTGCGCCGCCTCGCGGGCGGCACGTCGCCGCACCATGTCGCGAGTTGCTACACCGATCTGATCGATGCGCTCGTCGTCGACGAAGCCGACGCGGACGACCTCGACCGCCTCGGCGACGTCCGCCCGATCGTGACGCGGACGCTCATGAGCGACGGCGATGCGAGCCGCCGCCTCGCGGCGCTCGTGCTGGGAGCGGTCCCGGCGTGAGAGTCGCGATCGTCGGCGGGACGGGCGACTTCGGGCTCGCGCTCGCGGCGCGTCTCGTCGAGGCCGGCGACGCAGTCGTGATCGGGTCCCGCGACGCTGAGCGGGCCAAGGAGAAGGCCCGTGAGGTCGGCGCGTCCGACGGCGCCACGAACGAGGAGGCCGTCGCTCAGGCCGACCTGGTCGTTCTCGCCACGAAGGCCGACGGCACGCTCGACACGGCTGCCTCTCTCGCAGACGCCGTCGGCGCGACTCCGGTTCTCTGTGTCGCCAGCGACCTCCGCTCCAAGGAGGCCGTGTCACTCGCCGAGCGGGCGCAGGAGCTCCTCCGCGCCCCGGTGGTCGCGGGCCTGCACTCCCTCGCCGCAGGCAAGCTCGCGCATGGGAGACCCGACGAGGACGCCTTCGTCTGCGGTGACGACGCCGCTGCGAAGGAGCTCGCGCTCGAGCTCGCGGGAAAGGTCGTCGCAGGCCGCGCTCTCGACGCGGGGCCGCTCTCTCGCGCGCGCGCTCTCGAGGGGATGACGGCGGTCATCATCAGCCTGAACAAGCGCTACAAGGGCCACGCGGGCATCCGCATCACCGGCCTCCCGTGACGCGGGTCGCCCAGATCACCGACCCGGCGGAGCGCTCCCGCATCGCCGAGGCCGTGCTGCGCGACCTGCCCGAGTGGTTCGGGATCGAGGAGGCGACCGCGGCCTACATCGAAGCGGCGGCGGCTCTCCCCACCTTCGCGGTCGAGCCCGATCGCGGGTTCCTCTGCGTCAAGCGGCACACGCCCCGCGCTGCCGAGCTCTACGTCATGGGCGTCCGGCAGGAGCACCACCGCCGCGGCATCGGCCGGGCGCTCGTCGCCGCGGCCGAGGCCTGGTGCCGGGCACACGGCATCCGCTACTTCCAGGTGAAGACGCTCGGGCCCTCGAACTCGAGCCCCGGCTACGACGCGACTCGGGCGTTCTACGAGGCGCTCGGCTTCGTCGCGCTCGAAGAGCTCCACGGCTTCTGGGACGAGGCGAACCCCGCGCTGATCCTCGTCAAGGACGTCGGCCCCGGGTTCACCGTGACGCCGGTCGAGGGACTCCCTGAGCTGCGGGAGGGAGACGACCTCGCGGCGCTGGTTGCCGAACGCGCCGACCTCGCGCACGGAGACGTCGTCGTCGTCGCGCAGAAGGCCGTCTCGAAGATCGAGGGCCGTGTCGTCGAGCTCGCGGGCATCGAGCCGTCGGAGCAGGCGCGCGAGCTGGCGGCAGGCGAGGCCGACCCGCGCCGGATCCAGGTCATCCTCGACGAGGCGGTCGAGCTCGTCCGCGTGCGCCCGCCGCTCATCATCGCCCGCACGCGGCACGGTTACGTCTGCGGCTCCGCGGGAGTCGACGCGTCGAACGCACCCGCGCCGGAGACCGTCGTTCTGCTGCCGGTCGACCCCGACGCATCCGCAGCCCGCCTGCGCGACGGACTGCGCGAGCGAACCGGCGCCGACGTGGGCGTCGTCGTCACCGACTCCTTCGGCCGGCCGTGGCGCGCCGCGACGACCGACGTCGCGATCGGCGCTGCCGGCGTGGAGGTCGTCCGCGATCTCATGGGCGAGCGCGACCCAGCGGGCTACGAGCTGCATGCGACGCGGATCGCGGTCGCGGACGAGATCGCGGGTGCCGCGCAGCTCGTCTTCGGGAAGCTCGATCGCGTCCCGGTCGCCGTCGTCCGTGGCCTGGACGTGCGCGGCGACGGCCGGGCCGCCGACCTCGTCATCCCGCCCGAGACGGACCTGTTCCGTTAGAACACGCGAGATGAGCGAGGCCGTCGACCAGGCAAACGCGCTCCTGCGAGAGAGGGGCTACGCGGAGCGCGACCTCGCCGTCCACACGGGCCCGCGCGGAAAGGCGCTGCTCAAGGGGAACAAGATCCTCAGCCCGCTCAGCGACGACGCCGAGGTCGTGCTGCGCGTCGTGCAGGACCTCGTCCCGTCGGACGCGGATCTCGGGGCCAAGATCCTGCGCCCCGCCGAGCTGCGCGCGAAGCTCTGAGCGTGGAAGGGGAGGCCGAGCTGCGGCGGGCCGACCTCGCGTCCGATCCGCTCGAGCAGTTCCGGCGCTGGTTCATCGAGGCGGAAGCCGCCGTTGACGTGCCGGAGGCGGTGGCGCTCGCTACGGCGACTCCCGAAGGCGCACCGTCGGTGCGGATGGTCCTGCTGAAGGGCTTCGACGAGCGCGGGCTCGTCTTCTACTCGCACTACACGACGCGGAAGGGGCGTGAGCTGAGGCGAACCCGCAGGCCGCGCTCCTCTTCCACTGGAGGCCCCTCGGCCGGCAGGTTCGGATCGAGGGCGCCGTCGAGCGCGTCGCCGCGGAGGAGTCGGACGCCTACTTCGCGACGCGCCCGCGCGGACGCGCAGCTTGGTGCGCTTGCCTCGCGCCAGAGCGATCCGCTCGCGTCGCGTGCGGAGCTGCACGAGCGGCTCGCCGAGCTGGAGCGCGACCTCGGCGGCGGTCCGGTGCCGCGGCCGGCGACCTGGGGCGGCTACCGCGTCGTTCCCGCGGCGTGGGAGTTCTGGCAGCACCGCGACTCCCGCCTCCATGACCGCTTCCGCTACGAGGGGAAACCGGACGGCGGCTGGCACCTCCAGCGGCTCTTCCCGTAACGCTTACGTCACGGTGGCAGCCACCGTGACGTCCGGGTCACGCCTTCGTCGCGAGGCTGCGACGGAGGGCGGCGAGACGCTCGTCCCAGGTGGCGCCGACCGAGACCATCCACTCGACGGCGTTCTCGAGCGGGGCGGGAGTTACCTCGTAGCGCGTCTCGCGTCCGGCGCGCGTCGCCCGCAGCAGGCCTGCGTCGGCCAACGCGGAGAGCTGCTTCGCGACCGCCTGTCGCGTGACCGGTAGCTCCGCCGCGAGCTCCGTCGCCGTCGCCGTGCCGCGCGCCGCCACGGCCTCGATGAGGGAACGGCGCCCGGGATCGCCGAGTGCGGCGAAGACGCGGTCTACGCCGCCGCCAGCGCCGTCCATGCGAAGGCGCGCAGCTCGAGTGCCGGAGCGAAATCGGGCGCCGTCTCGACGACGCGAACGAGCGTCCCGTCCGTCGCCTTCTCGAGCTCGATCGCGACGCTTCCGCCGTCGTCCCAGTCGAGCACGAGCCGCTCGGCCTCTTCGAGCTCGCGGACGACCGCATGCCGCTCGTCGCCGTCTCCCCAGCGGAAGACTCCCTCGCCGCCCGGCCGCGCGTCGAGCTCGACCTCCGTCGCAAACCACTCCTCGAGCCGCTCCGGCTCCGTCAGCGCCTCCCAGACCTCGTCGGGCGCCTCCGGCAAGACGATCTCCCGCTCGATCTCCATCGCTCCTCCGTTCGCCTTCGACGCGCAACCAATAAGTTGCGTGTAAGGTGCAACCGATGAGTAGCGTATCGAACCACCTCGTGCCGATGGTGGTCGAGTCCGACGGCCGCTTCGAGCGGTCGTTCGACATCTTCTCGCGCCTCCTGCGAGAGCGGATCGTCTTCCTCGGCACCGAGGTGGAGGCGTCGGCCGCCAACCTCGTCGTCGCCCAGCTCCTCTTCCTGGAGGCCGAGGATCCCGACACCGACATCCGCTTCTACATCAACTCGCCCGGCGGGGACGTCTACGCCGGAATCGCGATCTACGACGCGATGCAGTTCGTGAAGCCGGACGTGCAGACGTACTGCATCGGCATGGCGATGTCGATGGGCGCCCTGCTCCTCGCGGGCGGGGCAGCCGGCAAGCGGTTCGTGCTGCCGAACTCGAAGGTGATGATCCATCAGGGCTCGGGAGGTTTCCGCGGCACGCCCGCGGACATTCAGATCGCCGCGCGCGAGATCCTCTCGCTCACGCGCCGCTACGCCGAGGTGATCGCCCACCACTCCGGCCGGGACGTCGAGCAGGTGGTGCGCGACATCGACAGGGACCGGTTCCTCGCTCCGGACGAGGCGGTGGAGTACGGGATAGCGGACTCGGTCCTCGCCGCCCGCAACGGCGACGCCGGCTAGCCGGCCGCCGCATGGCTTCGACGCGAATGGTTAGCTTCCGTCCTGTGCCGCAGCTGAACGCGATCGGGATCGTCTGCTCCGACATGAAGCGTTCCGTGGCGTTCTACGGGCAGCTCGGGATCGAGTTTCCCGAGGGGAACGGACACGTCGAGGCGACGCTTCCGAACGGCGTGCGCTTGATGCTCGACGGCGAGGACGTCATCCGCAGCTTCCGCCCCGAGTGGACGCGGAGCGCGGGAAACCAGCTCGCGCTCGCCTTCGAATGCGGCAGCCCCGAGGAGGTTGACGAGCTGTACGCACGCGTCGTCGGCGCCGGGTTCGACGGCGAGAAGGAGCCATGGGACGCGTTCTGGGGCCAGCGCTACGCGCAGCTCGCCGATCCCGACGGCGTCCCGGTCGACCTGTTCGCCGCCCTTCCATCGACGGACTAGTCGAAGAGGACGTCGAGCTCGCTACCGGCCTGGGGCTGTCGATCCTGCGGCCGCCGAGCGCAGAAGAGCTGATCGACGAGGCGTCGTTCGACGAGGAGGAGTTCCTCCCGTACTGGGCCGAGCTCTGGCCGAGCGGCCTCGCTCTCGCGCGCCACGTCGCGGGACTCGAGCTGGATGGGCTCCGGGTGCTCGAGCTCGGCTGCGGGCTCGCGTTGCCGTCGTTGGCCGCGGCGATGCGCGGCGCCGAGGTGCTCGCGACGGACTGGGCCGAAGACGCGATCGAGCTGTTGCGGCGCAACGCCGAGCGCAACGGCCTCTTCCTCCGCGTTGCCCGGGTGCGCTGGAGCGAACCGGAACCGCTGCTGCGCGCAGCGCCGTGGGACATCGTCCTCGGCGCTGACCTGCTCTACGAGGCACGCAACGCCGAGCAACTCGCGGAGCTCCTCCCGCAGCTCGGCGGGAAATGTGCTGCTCGCCGAGCCGGGCCGGCCGTACGCGAGGGAGTTCCTCGCGTGCTTCGATGCCGAGGATCTCGGTGAGCGGATCTACCGGCTAGCCTGACGAGCCGTGCTCGCGGCTCTCGCCCTCGCCATCTCACTGGCGATCGCGCCGAAGCCCCACGTCGTGTGGAAGCCGATTCCTTACGGCCCGGAGCGGAAGGCCGAGATGGCGGCGTACGCCCAGAACGGCACTACGGCATCCACTCCTGGCGGCTTCACCCGAAGGTGATCGTCGAGCACTACACCGGCAGCGACAGCTTCTCCGCGGCCTGGAACGCGTTCGCCGCGAACACGCCGGACGGCGAGCTCGGCGGGCTCCCCGGCGACTGCGCCCACTTCATCGTCGACCGCGACGGGACGATCTACCAGCTCGTCCACCTGAGCGTCATGTGCAGGCACACCGTCGGTCTCAACTACGTCGCGATCGGGATCGAGCACGTGGGTACGTCCGACGCCGAGATCCTTCACGATCGGGCGCAACTCCGGTCCTCGCTCGAGCTCTCCGCCTGGCTCGTCGGCCGGTTCCACGTCAGGATCCGCGACGTGATCGGGCACAACGAGAGCCTTACGAGCCCGTACCACCGTGAGCTGTACGCGCCCTGGGCGCACCAGACCCACGCCGACTGGAAGCACGCCGACATGAACGTGTTCCGATCGAAGCTTCGTGCCCTTTTGCGAGCGGACGCCCAGCGCTAGACTCGCGCCCATGGCCAGATATCTGATCGCCCGCAGCTTCGAGGTCACCGAGGAGCAGATGCCTCCCGTCGGCCGAAGGTCGCGAGAGCTCACCGAGAACGAGTTCCCCGAGATCACGTGGGAGCACAGCCACGTCGTCGTCGACGACGAAGGGCTCGTGCACACGTATTGCGTGTACGAGGCGCCGAGCGAGGAGATCGTCCGCGAGCACTCGAAGATGCTCGGGCAACATACGCTCGACTTTCTGCACGAGATCGCCGGCGACGTGTCGCCGTCCGACTTCCCGCCCGTCTAGCCGGATTCGCCGCCGCCGAGGCCGAGCAGCTGCGCGTCGCCCACGTGGTAGACAGTCTGCTGGGCGACGGCGAGCCGCCGGCGTAGGAAGCGCAGACGCGCGATGTCCTCCGCCGGGGTCATGTCGAGCGCCTCCTTGTAGAGCGACACGGCGAGCTGCTTCGCCCAGCCGCGCTCCGCTTCCTCGGCGGCGGCGACAAAATGCTTCACCGCGCGCTCGAGCTCGCCGGCGCCCCGCCAGTGGCGTGCGAGCGCCGCGCCGGCCTCGCCGACCTCCGGCGTGGACTCCTCGATGAACTCGGCCACGTGCCGGTGCCCGTCTCGGCGGAGTGCGCGCGGCTGCAGGTCGTAGGCGACGTCGCGAATGAGGACATGCTTGAACGACCATTGCTCGTCTCCCTCGATTCGAGACACCGTGTCTCGGCGGACGAGGTCTCGCCGCTCGAGGGCAGCCAGCGCCTCTCGAGACCGTCAGGATCGCGCGCGATCCGCACCAGCGCGCCCATCCAGAAGCTGCGCCCGCAGATCGAGGCGTCGAGGATCACGTCGCGCTCCGCGGTGGGCAGCGCGTCCAGCCGAGCCGAGACGAGGCCACGAATCGTCGTGGGCAGACTGTCGGTCGCCTCGGTGCCACGTTCGCTCAGTGACCGCCGCCAGCTGTTCGATGAAGAGCGGGTTGCCCTCAGCGGCCTCCGCGACCTCTGCCGCTTTCGCGTCGGCTCCCAGCAGGTGCAGCGCGAGCTCCGCCGCATCCGAGCCGCCGAGTGGCTCGAGTGGCAGCGCGTTGTAGGCGACGAGTCCGCCGCCCCAGGCAGGCCGTGCGTCGAGTAGCTCCGGCCGCGCGAGCGTGAGGAGCAGGACGGGGAGGTCGTGGAGCCGCGCAGCGAGAAGCTCGATCAGGTCGAGCAGGGCCGGGTCGGCCCAGTGGATGTCCTCGAAGACGAACGCCGTCGCCTCGTCGCGCGCTCCCGCCTCGATCAAGACACGCACGGACTGGAAGAGGCTGTCGCGGTCGGGAGCGGTCGCCTTCGTCTCCAGTCCGAGCAGGATCGCGATGTGGCCGGCGACGGCCTCGGCTTCCTCCTTGCCGACGAGCCTTTCTACGAGAGTGCGCAGCTTTCCGGTCGCCACCGCGACGTCGTCGCTGTCGAAGATGCCGGCGAGCTCCTTGATCTGCATCGCGAACGCGCCGTACGCGCTGCGCTCGCGGTACGGGAGGCAACGCCCGCGGACGATGCGACCTCCGCGGGCCGCGATGCGCTCGCTGAACTCCGCTGTGAGCCGCGACTTGCCGACGCCCGGCGGCCCGAGCACCGTGATGAGGTGCGGGCGTCGCTCGAGCTCGACGCGCTCCCACGTCGCGTCGAGCAGGCCGACCTCTCGGTCGCGCCCGACGAACGGAGTGGTCGAAAGGTCTCGCTCGCCGCCGGCCGTCGCCGTCGCCACCGCGCGCCAGACCTCGATCGGCTCAGCCTTCCCTTTCGCGGTCACCGACTCGAGCGGCTCGTACGTGATGGCGCTGTGGGTGGCGCGGTACGTCTCCTCGCCGACGACGATCTCGCCGACCGGCGCGTGCTGCTGGAGGCGGGAGGCCGTGTTCACGACGTCGCCGGCGACCATCGCCTCGCCGAGCGCGGGCCGAGCCGAGAGCGTCACGACCGCCTCGCCGGTGTTCACGGCGCCGCGGATGCGGAGCTCGAGCTCGGGCTGCTCCGCGTTGAGCGCCGTGACCGCGTCGCGGACGGAGAGAGCCGCGCGCACCGCGCGCTCCGGATCGTCGCCGTGGGAGGTCGGCGCTCCGAACACGGCCATGACCGCGTCGCCGACGAACTTCTCCACGACACCACCGAACGACTCCAGCTCGTCGCGCACCGTCCCGTGGTACGGGGTCAGGATCGCGCGGACATCCTCGGGATCGAGCTGCTCGGAGCGCGACGTGAAGCCGACGAGGTCGACGAAGACCACGCTGACGATCCGCCGCTCCTCGCGCCGGGGCGTCTCCTGGTCGAGCGGAGCGCCGCACGCGAGGCAGAAGCGGGCGATGTCAGGGTTTTCCTGGCCGCAGGAACTGCAGGTGGCCATTCCCGCATCCTGGCAGTCCTCTATCGCCTGCGCTAGCCCTCGCTGACGACGAGGTTGATCTTCGCGTGCTGCTTCAGCTTCTTGCCGCGCCTGGGCTGCTGGGAGATGACATGCCCCTTCGCGAGGCTGGACGGGGTCATCGTGACTCTCCCGACCGAGCAGAACCGCTTCCTGATCGCGCGCTTGGCCGTATTCAGGGACTTGCCGACGACGTTCGGCACCACGCACGGCCTCAGCGCAAAGGTCGCGCCGACCCCGACGTTGCCGGCGATCACGAGCGTGCACTTGCCCGTCCCCGTGCAGGCGCCGGACCAGCGCACGAATCTCGAGCCCTTCGCCGGCTTCGCCTTCAGGGTCACCGACGTCCCGTAGCCATAGCCGTGCGAGCAGACTTTGCCGCAGGAGAGGCCGCGCGGCGAGCTCGTGACCTTGCCCTTGCCTTTGCCCGACCGTGGCGACGCGCGACCGTGTTCAGGAACGCGGTGCGCGCCGTCTTGGCGAACGAGGCGACGTTGGCAGCCTGGTAGTCCTGGACGTACGCGAAGCGGAACCTCGTCGACCCGCTCGCCGGCACGCTGCCCGTCTGGTGCAGCGTGAACGTGCTGGCGACGGCCTGCACGAAAGTGAACTTCGCGGTCGCGGGGCGGTCGTAGACGATCGCGCCCTGACCGGTGGACAGATCCCCGTCGGCCGCGCCGTGCATGCGGATCAGGACGGCGCCGGGTGACGTGGGCAGCGGGATGTTGTCGCCGACGATGTGCGTCGCGAAGCTGCTCTGGCCGGGGAACTTGTACTCGAGCTGCGCCGAGTTGCCGCTCGGCCCCCAGAACCGCTGGCTGTTGTCCCAGAGCAGGTCAAGGGCGTGCGACTTGCTGTCGGTGCTGGTGAACGCGTCGGAGATCCAGCTGATGTGGCCGTCGTGATCCTGGGTGATCGTGCGCTTGTCGGTCACGCCGGTCGAGACGAAGCTCGAGCAGGACGTCGTCGTCGGAGGGTAGGCCGCCCTCGGACACTTGACCAGTGGAGCCGTCTCGTGAACCTCGATGTTCCCGGTGGCGGTGTCGACGCGTGTACGTGTTGGTCACCGACGGCAGGCCGGTGGCGCTCGGGTTGATGAGGTACGCCTGGGCGGAGGCGTACGCGTTCGCGCCGTCGATCTGAACCTCCGAGCGGGTGGGAGTGGTGCTCGACTCTCGGCCCAGGAGCCCTGCGTTGCACGCGTAGGTGACCGTGGTGTTGGCGAGCGTCGAGTCGTAGAGGAAGCCGTCGTTGAGGCCGCAGCCGCCGAGCGAGACGTAGTCGAACGCAGCTGTCAGTTGCTGCACGTCCAGGGCGTAGTCGTAGACCTTGCCGTTGTTCGTTCCGCCGCTCACCGTGGACGCGGCGTCTTCGCCGACGCCGATCACCGGGCCGGAGTACGGCGTCACGTCGGACGGCGTCGTGTTGGCGGGGACCGCCCGCAGCCGGCAAGTCTGCTGAAGCACGGGGTTGAGCTTGGCCGCAGCGGACCGAGAACGAGCCGTCGGCGCTGAGCCGCACGTTGTGGGCGACCCTGACCGACGTCTTGCCCGAGTAGCAGCGCACGTCGACCATGTCGCTCGCCGGGTTGCCGCCGGAGGTCGTGCCCGAGATCGCGAGCGTCTTCGTCGACGCGTTGCTCGTGACGATGAAGAACGAAGGGTCGGCGGGGACCCTGACGTGGGACACGGTGATCGCGGCTCGAGTCGCCGGCGTTGCTACGAAGCCGCCGCAGACGAGCGCGGCGGCGAGCACGGCTCCCGCCGCCACCCTGAAACTTGGGCTGTGCACGGCCCCTCCTTTGAGGCGCCGTGCACGGATCCTTCTCTGAGCGC
>CAWBQC010000026.1:0-59360 GCA_963790845.1 uncultured Actinomycetes bacterium
TCGGCGGGACGAAACGCTCCGGCTTCGGACGCGAGCTCGGCCGCTACGGCGCCGACGAGTTCGTCAACAAGAAGCTGATCCGCATCAGCTGACCGCACCGTTCAAGAGATGCTCGACCGCCGCGGCGACCTCGTCGAACGCGTCCCACTGAACCATGTGCATACCCGGTACCTCGACGGTCCGAAGCCGGTCGCCCAACGCGACGCGGTACGTCTCGACCTGACCGGCATGCACCAGCCCATACGCCGGCGCGTAGAGCAGCAGCGTTTCTGCTGCCAGTGTTGACGGGGCCGGCGGAGCGCTCGCGAGCTCTCCGTAGATCGACACCGCCGCCGCCTGGCACGTGCGCCTGCGCAGGGATCCGTTCCGCTGCTGGTCGAGGTGCTGCGCAGCCTCGTGCTCGATCGCGGCGCGGGGAGAATCCGGGTAGATGAGCAGCCGCTCCTGGACGTATTCCTCCGCGCTCCCGTAGACAGGTTCTCGTCGCTCGAAATCTGCCGCATCCTGCGCAACCTCTGGTAGGAGCTGGATCGCCGGATCGAGCAGGGCCGCTCGTCGCACCAGTTGCGGCTGGGCGGAGGCGAGCTCGAGCACGAGCCGGCCGCCGAACGAGTGACCGACCCAGTCAGCTGTCGACAGTCCGAGCGCCTCCGACGTCTCGGCGAGATCCGCTACATGAGCTGCAAATGTCCAGGGCGGCTCCCAGCCGGAGCGGCCGTGCCCACGAAGGTCGAACGCCAGGACACGACGCTCGTGCCAGCGCTCCTCGGCAAGCCGCTGATAGACGCCGGCATATCCCGTCACGCCGTGCAGGCAGACGAGAGGCTCACCCCCCGGATCGCCCCATTCATGTACGTGCAGCAGCATCAGGTCCGACCCCGCAGGCTGCCTCGGTCGTCACGACCTCGGCGAACTCGTCCTGGAGGTTGATGCCGGTCATGCGCGCGATCTGGGCAGCCGGCACCACCTCGCCATCCGGCGCGACGTCGTCGAACGTGTGGGTCGCGTCGAGGACGAACCACACGTCGTACCCGAGGTCGCAGCCGATGCGGGCGGTTGTCTCGACGCAGAAGTTCGTCTGGATCCCGCACACCGCGATCGCGCCGATCCCGCGCTCGCGCAGCCATGCGTCGAGATCGACATCTCCGTGGAACGACGAGTGCACGTCCTTGACGATGCGCAGATCGGGCTCGCCGGTGACGACTTCCTTCAGCTCGAAGCCCGGCGTGCCGCGCTCGAGCGGGCCGCCCTGCCAATCGTGCTGGACGAACACGACCGGGTCGCCGCGCTCGCGCCACGCGTCGATCAGCTTGGCGACGTTCTCCTCGGCAGCGGGATTGTCGCGCGATCCGAGCGCTGGATCGTCGAAGCCGCGCTGAACGTCGATCACCAGCAGCGCACGCTGCTCGCTCATGCGCCGACCCTACCGCCCTACTCCGACTCGCGGAAGCGGGAGGCCAGCACCGCGATCAGCGCTGTTGCGGCCTTCGGGTCTGCTTCGAGCACGCCCATCAGCTCGTCCCGCCCGATCTCGAGGATGCGCGCGCGGCCTTCCGCGACGACCGTCGCCGTACGTGGACCGCCGTCCAGCACGGCGATCTCGCCGACCAGCTCGCCCGGTGCGACGGGGATCTTCCGCCCGCCGCGCTCGATCATCGCGGTGCCTTCCACGACGAGCGCCATCGCCTCGCCGGGCTCGCCGACCCGCATGATCGCCTCGCCGTCCTCGTAGACGCGCTCCACGCCGGCGTCCAGGATCGGCTGCAACAGCTCCGGCGGGAGGGAGGGGAAGACCCGCGGGTTGCCGACGACGCGCCCGTAGCCGCCGCCGTGGAAGAGCAGCGGCGTCCCTTCCCCGTAGCGCACGTACTCGACGCGACCGAGGAAGAGCGAGTGGTCGCCGCCCCAGTACGAGCGCACCACGCGCGCGACGAGGTGGGCGAGCGCCCCCTCGACGAGCGGTGTCTCGTGGACGAGCTCGAACTCCGGCTCCGGCCCGTCGGTGACGCGGCCGGCGAAGCGGTCCGAGAGCACGCTCTGTCGTTCTTCGAGGACGCTCACCCCGAACCGCACGCCCTCTCCCAGCAGGTTGTTCATCTTCGCGCGCCGGTCGACGGAGATGACGATCAGCGGCGGCTGCAGCGAGACCGACATGAACGCGTTCGCCGTCATGCCGTGGATCTGCTCGTCCACCAGCGTCGTGATCACGGTCACCCCGGTGGCGAACATGCCGAGCGTGCGCCGGAACTCGACGGCGGTGTCGGAGTCGGCGCCGGCGGCGACCTCCATCAGCTCCGGCAGCGGCACCTCCTCCCACAGCGACTCGCCGATGCCCTCGGGAGCGCTGGCCATTGCGAATTCGCTCGGCGGTTCCATCACTGCTTCATCAATGGGGATTGTGAACCGAGCTCGGAGGAAATTGCATCCGCGCGGTCTCGAAGGAGCGGCAGCGCCGCGCGTGCGGCCGCCTTGCCGAACCTCGGAATCGGCCCCTGCAGCGCGATGATCCCCGCGAGCGCGCCGTCGCTCGACCAGACGGGCGCCGCGATTGCGTTGAGCCCGATCTCTCGCTCCTCGAAGGCATCGGCCCAGCCGCGCCTGCGGACGCGCTCGATTTCCGCCTCCAGCTCCGCCGGGTCGGTGATCGTGCGCGGTGTGTACGCCTGAAGGTTCCGCGCGGGCCGAACCCCGTCGAACGCAAGCATCACCTTGCCCGCCGCGCTGGCATGTGCGATCGAGGGCCGGCCGAGCCGCGATCCGTCGGCGATGTAGCGCACCGAGCGCACCACGTCGACGGTGATCGCGTCCGGATCGCCGGGAACCGAGAGCGTCGCCGTCTCGCCGAGCTCGGCCGCGAGCGCTTCGAGGTGGGGGTGGGCGATCGCGCGGACGTCGAGTCGTGCGAGCACCGAGGTCGCAAGTGCGACGAGCCGGATCCCGAGGCGATACCGCCCGGTCGCGGGGATGTGCTCGACGAGCCCGGCTTCGACGAGGGTGGCGAGCTGGCGCGATGTCGTGCTCGCACTCGTCCCCAGCCGCCGTGCGATCTCATTCGTCCCGAGCGACGGCTCGTCGGCCAGGACGTCGAGGATCGCAAGCGACCGCTGGGCTGAGGCGACGCGCGCCGTCGAGGGTTGACCCGTCTTCGCCATTGGCGTAGCGTTTCACCTTACAGGATGCTATTGCGGAGAACGAAATAGTGTCGTTCCTCCTCACCTGCCCGCACTGCGGGCCGCGTCCCGTCGACGAGTTCCGGTACCAGGGCGAGGTCACCCGTCGTCCCGGCCCCGGCGCGTCCCTCCGCGAGCTCACCGATTACGTGTACTTCAGGGACAACGTCGCCGGGGTGCAGCGCGAGTGGTGGTACCACCGAACCGGCTGCAAGACCTGGTTCGTCGCCGAGCGCGACACGAGGACGAACGAGGTGCTGCGGACGCTGGTCCCGGCGCCGACGGGCGTGGCGGCACCGCAATGAGGCTTCGCTCGCAGCCGGGCGAGCGGATCGACCGCAACCGGCCGATCACGTTCACGTACGCGGGGAAAGAGCTGACCGGGTTCGCCGGCGACACCATCGGTTCGGCGCTCTACGCCGCCGGCCGTCGCGTGTTCTCCCGCAGCTTCAAGTACCACCGGCCGCGCGGCCTCGCCTGCTGCTCCGGCCACTGCCCGAACTGCATGATGACCGTCGACGGCGTTCCGAACGTCCGCGTCTGCGTCGAGCCGCTGCGGCCCGACGTCGACGTGCGCGACCAGAACGTTCGCGGGTCCGCCGATCGCGACCTGCTCGGAATCGTCGACAAGATCGGCGGCCCCTTCACGCCGGTCGGCTTCTACTACCGCACGATGATCCGGCCGCGGCGCGCCTGGCCGCTGTACGAGAAGGTGCTGCGGAACCTCGCGGGCCTGGGCCGCGTCGACGAGAAGGCGAACGGGCACGGCCACTACGACACGGTCCACCGGCGCGTCGACGTGCTCGTGATCGGCGGCGGCCCCGCCGGCCGGGCCGCAGCCGGCGCGGCAGAGGGCGACGTGCTCCTCGTCGACGACCGCGGCGGCCACGAGGCGCCGTACGAGGTGCTTGCGCCGGCGACCGCGCTCGCGATCTACGAGGGCGGCCTCGTTCCGGTCGCCGCGGGCAACGTCCTGCACCGGATCCGCGCGGGCCGGATCGTCGTCGCCACCGGAGCGCTCGAACAGCCGCTGCTGTTTGCGGGCAACGACCTCGTCGGGGTCATGCTCCCGGACGCGGTTCGGCGGATGGTCGACGAGTGGGCGCTGCAGCCCGGCGAGCGCGCGGCTCTCGTGGGCGAAGCAGCCGCCGGCCTCAAGCTGCAGCTCGCGCGGGCGGGAGTCGAGATCGCTGCCGTCTCGCTCCGGCCGGAGAGTCTTTCCGCGCACGGCCGGCGTGGCCGGCTCACGTCGATCGAGCTCGACGGCGAGCGGATCGACTGCGACCTGCTCGTCGTCTCGGGCGGCTTGCAGCCCGCCTACTCGCTGCTCGCGCAGGCCGGGGCCCGGATCGAGTACGAGCCGAGGCGCGGCATCTTCGTTCCCACCGAGCTGCCCGGCGGCGTGGAGGTGGTCGGCGCCGCCGCCGGGGAGATCGAGCAGGCTCCGGCTCCCGGCGTGCTCGAGGGCCACGGCGACAAGTGCTTCGTCTGCATCTGCGAGGACGTCACGACGAAGGACGTCAAGCGCGCGCTCCGCGAGGGCTTCGACTCGATCGAGCTGGCCAAGCGCTACACGACGGTGACGATGGGGCCGTGCCAGGGCAAGCTCTGCCAGCTCGCCGCGACGAGGCTGCTCGCGCGCGAGACCGGCACCGACGAGTCGGCGATCGGCACCACCACTGCCCGCCCGCCGTGGAGGCCGATCGAGCTCGGGCTGCTCGCGGGCGCGCACCACGAGCCGGCGAAGCGCACGCCGCTCCATCAGCGTCACGAGGCGCTCGGTGCGGAGATGATCTGGACGGGAGCCTGGCGGCGCGCCTTCCAGTACGGCGACCCGGCGGCCGAGGTGCGGGCCGTCCACGAATCGCTCGGCGTGATCGACGTCTCGACGCTCGGCAAGGTGCTCGTCGAAGGCCCCGGCGCGGCGGAGCTCCTCGACCGCCTCTACCCGAATCGCTTCTCCGATCTCAAGACGGGACGGATTCGCTACGGCGTGCTGACGAGCGACGGCGGGCGGATCATGGACGACGGCACCGTCGCGCGGCTCGGCGACGAGCTCTTCTACGTGACGACGACCTCGACCGGCTCGGAGGGCGTCGTCGAGTGGTTCGAGTGGTGGAACGCGATCTGGGGCTACGACGTCGAGATCGTCAACGTCACGGGCGCGCTCGCGGCGATGAATCTCGCGGGCCCGAGGTCGCGCGAGGCGCTCGCTCCGCTCGCCGACGCCGACCTCGGGAACGAGTCCTTCCGCTACCTCGACGCGAAGGAGATCACCGTCGCCGGCGTCCCGTGCCTCGCCCTGCGCATCGGGTTCGTCGGCGAGCTCGGGTACGAGCTGCATTGCCCGGCGACCGACGCCGGCCGGCTCTGGGATTCCCTCGTAGCGGCCGGCGCCGTGCCGTTCGGGCTCGAGGCGCAGCGCGTCCTGCGGCTGGAGAAGGGGCACGTGATCGTCGGCCAGGACACCGACTCCGAGTCGAACCTCCAATCGGCCCGCATGGCGTGGACGATCAAGGACGACAAGCCCGACTACGTCGGCAAGCTCGCGGTGCCGCACCTCGAGGTGCGCGAGAAGCTCGTGGGCTTCACGGCCGGCGTCCTCCCGCCGGAAGGCGCGCAGATCGTCCGCGACGGTCGCATCGCCGGCCGCGTGACGAGCTCGCGGGTGAGCGAGCGCGTCGGCAGCGTCGTGGGCCTCGCCTGGGTCGACCCCGACTGCGCGGAGGACGGCGCGACGATCGCGATTCGCGTCGACGGCACGCTTCACACCGCAGCCGTGACGCTGGCGCCGTTCTACGACCCGGAAGGAGCGCTGCTCCGCTCGTGACGCGCCTCTCGTTTCTCTCGCCCGTCTCGCCGCCGCTACCGATCCTCGAGGTGCGGGGTGGGATCCCCGCCGGCTCGATCCCGATCGGCCCGGACCGGGCGCTCGTCGTCGGGGAGATCGCTGCCGATCTCGACGGCTACCGCGTCTACGACATGAGCGCCGCGCTCGTCGCGATCGAGGTCGAGAGCGACGCGCTGCTCCAGCGGATCACCGAGCTGACCGAGTTCCCGGCGGCCGGATCGATCCTGCGCGGCGTCCCGGCGGTGATCGAGCGACGCGGCGGCGGCTTCCGCCTCTTCGTTCCGCAGGAGCTCTCGCAATACGTGAGCGAGACGATCGACCAACTCCGGGGCGCGCTGTGAAGGACATCTTCCGCGTCCGCCGGATGTGGCGCCCGCGTGCCGAGCTGAAAGACCGCTACGACGTGGTCATCATCGGCGGCGGCTCGCACGGGCTTGCGACCGCGTACTACCTCGCCAAGAACCACGGCATCACGAACGTCGCCGTGCTCGAGCAGTCCTACATCGGCTCGGGCGCGTCGGGACGCAACACGACGATCATCCGCTCCAACTACCGCACCCCCGAAGGAGCAGAGTTCTACAAGCGCAGCGTCGAGCTCTACGAGCGGCTCTCGGGCGAGCTCGACTTCAACCTCATGTTCTCGCAGCACGGGCATCTCACGCTCGCGCACACCGACAGCTCGCTGCGCGTGATGCAGGAGCGCGCCGAGGTCAACCAGATCCTCGGCATCGACTCCCGCGTCGTCTACCCGGAGGAGATCGGGCGCCTCTGCCCGCAGATCGACCTCTCCGACAGGCCGACCTGGCCGATCATGGGTGCGCTCTACCACGCGCCCGGCGGGATCATCAGGCACGACGCCGTCGTCTGGGGCCTGGCCCGCGGCGCCGACCGAGCGGGGATCGAGCTACACCAGAACACCGCCGTCACCGGAATCGAGGCGGATGCCGGTCACGTCACCGCCGTGCAGACGAACCGCGGCCGGGTCGAAGCCGACGTCTTCATCAGCGCGACGGCCGGCTGGTCGACCCTCACCTGCGGGATGGCCAACGTCCGCCTGCCGATCACGACCCACATCCTGCAGGCGTTCGTCACGGAGCCGGTCAAGCCGTTCCTCGACGTGATCATCGTCTCGGCGCAGATGCACGTCTACGTGTCGCAGACCGACCGCGGCGAGTTCCTCATCGGCGCGGAGATCGAGCCGTACACGACCTACAAGTCGATCGGCACCTTCTCCTTCCTCGAGTATTCGGCCCGCCACGTGCTCGAGCTGTTCCCGCAGCTCGAGCGGCTCAAGGTGCTGCGCTCGTGGACGGGGCTCTGCGACCTCTCGCCCGACTACAGCCCGATCCTCGGCAAGACGGAGCTCGACAACTTCCACCTCTCCGCCGGCTGGGGGACGTACGGCTTCAAGGCGGCCCCGATCGTCGGCACGACCCTTGCGGAGCTCGTCTCGACCGGCAAGACGCCGGCCCTGATCGCTCCGTTCGCGCTCGAGCGCTTCCACACCGACACGCTCGTCTCGGAGCTCGCAGCGGCCGCAGTCTCGCACTGATCGTGGGCGGATGAGCGCCGGCGCGAACAAGAGGCTCCACGAAGTCGAGGTCCAGGCGATCGACGCGGCGAGGCTCGAGCCGCTGGTGGGCGAGGAACGGATGGCGCGGTTCGAGCAGGCAGCCGAGGTCGCACGGGAGGCCCTTTCGGGCAGCTCGGTGCTGAACGTCAACTCGACGGGCGCGGGCGGCGGCGTGGCCGAGATGCTCCAGACGCTGCTCTCGTATGCACGCGGCGCCGGCGTCGACGCACGCTGGCTCGTGATCGAGGGGGATCCCGGCTTCTTCGCGATCACCAAGCGGATACACAACGGGCTCTACGGAACCGCCGGCGACGGAGGCGAGCTGGGCCGGGCCGAGCGCGACCACTACGAGCGCGTCTTGCGCGACAACGCCGGCGAGCTGTTGACCGTCGTCCGGCCTGGCGACGTCGTGGTCGTCCACGATCCTCAGCCGGCAGGCCTCGTGGCGGCGGCGAAGAAGGCCGGTGCGCGGGTCGTCTGGCGCTGCCATGTCGGCCTCGACACGCCCAACGAGTGGAGCGAGCGCTCGTGGGAGTTCCTGCAGCCCTATCTGGCCGACGCCGATGCGATCGTCGTCTCCCGCGCCGCGTTTGCGCCACCCTGGGCCGATCCGGCGCAGGTGCACGTGATCCATCCGTCGATCGACCCCTTCTCGGCCAAGAACGAGCCGATCTCGGCACGGAACGCACAGCTGACGCTCTCATACGTGGGGCTGCTGGACGGCATGATCGAGACGGCGCCTGGGGTGCGGTTCACGCGGCGCGACGGGTCGCCGGGACGGATCGACCGGCGCGTCGACGTCGTCCAGACCGGTCCGCCGGCCCCTGCCGACGCGCCGCTCGTCGTCCAGATCTCGCGCTGGGACCGGCTGAAGGACATGGCCGGCGTGATGACGGGCTTCGTGGAGCATGTCGACCCGTCGCTCGGCGCCCATCTGCTTCTCGCCGGCCCTGTCGTGACCGGCGTCGCCGACGATCCCGAGGCCGCCGAGGTGCTCGACGAGTGCACGGTGCTGTGGCGGAAGCTCCCGCACGCGGCGCGGAGCCGCGTCCACCTCGCCTGCATCCCGATGGCCGACCCGGACGAGAACGCGGCGATCGTGAACGCGATCCAGCGGCACGCGTCCGTCGTGGTGCAGAAGAGCCTGGCCGAGGGTTTCGGCCTGACGGTGGCGGAGGCGATGTGGAAGCGAAAGCCGGTCGTCGCCAGCGCGGTCGGAGGCATCGTCGACCAGATCGAGGACGGCGTTCATGGCTTGCTGGTGGCCGATCCGACCGACCTGCAGGCGTTCGGCGCTGCCGTCGAGTCGCTCCTGCGTGACCGCGAGCACGCGGGTCAGCTGGCGCAAGAGGCCCGGCAGCGCGTGATCGACGAGTTCCTCGGTGATCGGCACCTCGAGCAGTACGGCGCCCTCTTCGAGCAGCTCGCCCACCGCTGAAGAACGAGCTTCCGGCCTCCACCCGGCGGTCGCGTCGTAGGATCTCTGCGATGCCTGCGCTTGACGGCAGGACGGCGATCGTCACCGGGGGTGCCACGCTCATCGGACGCGCCGTCGTGCGCGCGCTCCACGAGGCCGGCGCCTCCGTCGCAGTCGCGGACGTCGACGAGGAGGGAGGCCGATCCCTCGCCGACGAGCTCGGCGACGGCGTGTCCTTCGTCCCGACCGACCTCCGCGACGACGGGCAGATCGACTCGCTCGTCGCCGAGACGGTCGACCGCTTCGGCGGGATCGACATCCTCGTCAACCTCGCGACGAGCTACGTCGACGAGGGGCTCGCCTCGCCGCGCGAGGACTGGCTCGAGTCGCTGAACGTCAACGTCGTCGCGGCGGTGATGTGTGCGCGCGCCGCTCACCCGCACCTGAAGAAGGAGCGGCCACGGCGTCATCGTCAACTTCACGTCGATCTCCTCGAAGGTCGCGCAGACCGGCCGCTGGCTCTACCCGGTCGGCAAGGCCGCGCTCGTCCAGCTCACGCGCAACATGGCGATGGACCTCGCACCGGACGGGATCCGCGTCAACTCGGTCTCGCCCGGCTGGACGTGGTCGCGCGTCATGGTCGAGCTGAGCGGCGACGACCGCGCGAAGACGAACCGCGTCGCGGAGCCGTTCCATCTGCTCGGCCGCGTCGGCGACCCCGAGGAGGTGGCGAACGTCGTCACCTTCCTCTGCAGCGACGAGGCCTCGTTCGTCACCGGCGCCGACTGGGCGGTCGACGGCGGCTACTCCGCGATGGGCCCGGAGCAGGCCGTCCCCGCAATCCCCAAGCTGATGGAGTGAGGTGACCTTATGAGCAGCATCCTGATCGTTGGCGCAGGCCAGGCCGGGCTCCAGCTCGCGCTCGGCCTCCTCCAGGACGGCCACGACGTCACCGTCGTCTCGAACCGGACGCCGGACGACATCCGCACCGGCCGTGTCATGTCGAGCCAGTGCATGTTCGACGCCGCGCTCCAGACCGAGCGCGACCTCGGCCTGAACGACTGGGAGGCGGAGTGCCCGCCGGTCGAGGGCATCTCGCTCGCCGTCCCTGCGCCCGACGGGAGCGGTGGCAAGGCGATCGACTTCGCCTCGCGCCTCGACCGCTACGCCCAGTCGGTCGACCAGCGCGTGAAGATGCCAGGCTGGCTGGAGCGCCTCGAGCGCGACGGCGGCCGGCTGGTCATCCACGACGCCGGCGTCGACGACCTCGAGCGCTACACGCAGGAGCACGACCTCGTCGTCGTCGCAGCCGGCAAGGGCGAGATCGTCCAGCTGTTCGAGCGCGTCCCGGACCGCTCGCCCTACGAGGGGCCGATGCGCGCCCTGGCGCTCACGTACGTGACCGGGATGACGCCGCGCCCCGAGTACTCGGCGGTCTGCTTCAACCTCGTCCCGACCGTCGGCGAGTACTTCGTCTTCCCGGCGCTGACGACCACCGGCGCGTGCGAGATCATGGTCTTCGAGGGCATCCCCGGCGGGCCGATGGACTGCTGGGGCGACGTGACGACGCCGCAGGAGCACCTGGCGAAGTCGAAGTGGATCCTCGAGACGTTCATGCCCTGGGAGGCCGAGCGCTGCCGGGCCGTCGAGCTCACGGACGACAACGGCATCCTCGCCGGCCGCTTCCCGCCGACCGTCCGGCGGCCCGTCGGCGAGCTGCCGTCGGGCCGGCTCGTGCTCGGGCTCGCCGACACGGTCATGCTCAACGACCCGATCACGGGACAGGGGTCGAACAACGCCGCGAAGATGGCGACCGCCTATCTCGAGGCGATTCGCCGCCACGGGGAGGCGACGTACGACCGCGCGTTCATGGAAGCCGCCTTCGAGGACTTCTGGCAGGCCTACGGCCAGTTCGTCACCACCTGGACGAACGCCCTCCTCTCGCCGCCGCCCGAGCATGTGCTGAAGCTGCTGGCAGCGGGCAACGGGAGCACCGAGCTCGCCCACCGGTTCGTCAACGGCTTCGACGATCCGGTGGACTACTTCGACTGGTTCATGGCGCCCGACAAGGCGGAGGCGTACCTCGCGACGGTGGAGGCTTGACTCCGTCGGTCACCACGGATCTTCTGTCCTTCGTCCGCGCGAGTCTGCCGGCGCCGCCGGCGCGGGTGCTCGAGATCGGCGCGGGCGACGGTGAGCTCGCGCAGGCGCTCCGCGACGACGGCTACGAGGTGCTTGCGATCGATCCCGAGCCTCGTGGAGAAGGCGTTCAGCCCCTCGCGCTGAACGAGCTCGACGGCTCGAACGCACCGTTCGACGCGGCGCTCGCCGTGACCTCGCTCCACCATGTCGAGCCGCTCGAAGCATCCCTCGGGCGGCTCGCGGAAGTGCTCGAGCCGGGCGGCGTGCTCGTGGTTGACGAGTTCGACGTCGGAACCTTCGACGAGCAGGCGGCCGAATGGTGGCTGCGCCGGCGTCGAGCGCTCGGAGAGGCGCCGGACAAGAGCGCCGCCGAACTCGTCGCCGAGCATCGCGCGCATCTGCATCCGCTCGAGCGGATCGTCGCCGCGCTGGGGCCCCACTTCGAGGTCGGTACGCCGGTCTACGGCCCGTACCTCTACCGCTGGAACCTCGCCGAGTCCCTCCGGGACGACGAGGTAGAGGCGATCGCCCGCGAAGAGATCCCGGCCGTCGGGGCGCGGTTGGTCGCGCGGCGCTAGCGACAGCGTTGTCACGCCGACAACGGCGCGCAATGATCGCTCTGTGCATCGAAAGGTCGTCACGGTTCTGTTCTGCGACGTCGTCGGTTCGACTGCGCTCGGAGAGTCGGTTGATCCCGAGGCGCTGCAGGCCCTGCTCGCTCGGTACTTCGAGCAGATGCAGGCCATCGTCGAGCGCCACGGCGGATCCGTCGAGAAGTTCATCGGCGACGCGGTCATGGCCGTCTTCGGCGTGCCTGCCGTCCACGAGGACGACGCGCTTCGCGCCTGCCGTGCGGCGGTGGAGATGCGGGAGGCGTTCCCGCAGCTCGGCGTCGCGGGGCGCATCGGGGTCAACACCGGCGAGGTGGTCACCGGCACCGACGAACGACTCGCCACCGGCGACGCGGTCAACGTCGCGGCCCGTCTGCAGCAGGCGGCGGCGCCGAACGAGGTGCTCATCGGCGAAGCCACGCTCGAGCTCGTCAGAGGAGCGGCCGAGACGCAGCCGGTCGAGCCGCTGGACCTGAAGGGCAAGTCCCAGCCCGTCGCCGCCCATCGGCTCGTCGCACTGGCCGATGCGCCCGAGCGTGCGCACGATTCCCGCTTCGTCGGCCGCGCCCACGAGATGGAAGTGATCCGCGACGCCTGGCGGCGCGCGCAGGCTGAGCAGCGCTGCGAGCTCGTCACCGTCGTCGGAGATCCCGGCATCGGCAAGTCGCGGCTCGTCGCCGAGGCGCTCTCCGGGGTCGATGCGCGAGTCGTCCGCGGCCGCTGCCTCCCATACGGCGACGGAATCACCTACTGGCCGGTGGTCGAGGTGATCAAGCAGCTGGCGACGCTTCCGTCCGACCCGGCGGCTGCCGCGGCGATCCGCTCGCTCCTCGGTGAGAGCGACGCCGCGACGAGCGCCGAGGAGATCGCCTGGGCGTTCCGGAAGCTGCTGGAGGAGCAGGGTCCGCTCGTGGCCGTGTTCGACGACATCCAGTGGGGCGACGAGATCTTTCTCGACCTCCTCGAAGGCATGGCGCTCCTGTCGGCCGGCGTTCCGCTCCTGCTCATCTGCATGGCGCGGCCCGAGCTCACGGCCAGGCGCAGCGAGTGGCCGATTTCGCTCCGCCTCGATCCCCTGCCCGACGAGGCGGTGGCCGAGCTCGTCAGTGTCGCCTCTGCCGAGCTACGCGCGCGGATCATGGCCGCAGCGGGCGGCAACCCGCTCTTTCTCACCGAGATGGTCGCGATGGCCGCGGAGACGGACGACGTCGAGGTTCCGCCGACGCTGCGCGCGCTTCTTGCCGCCCGCCTCGACCGGCTCGACCCGGCCGAGCGTCGGGTGCTGGAGAGTGGCTCGGTCGAGGGCGAGCTCTTCCACCGTGGCGCGGTGCACGCACTTGCGCCGGAGGAGACGCAGATCACGCCGAGGCTGGCGGCGCTGACCCGCAAGGAGCTGATCCGTCCGGACCGGGCTCAGGTGCCGGGCGACGACGGGTTCCGGTTCAGGCATCTGCTGATCCGGGACGCTGCCTACGAGGCGCTGCCCAAGTCCGCGCGCGCAGGGCTGCACGAGCGCTTCGCCGACTGGTTGGACGAGCACGGAGCCGACCTCGTCGAGCTCGACGAGATCGTCGGCTACCACCTCGAGCAGGCGGCTGCCTACAGGGCCGAGCTCGATCAGCTGGACGATCGCCTGGCGCTGCGCGCGAGCGCAAGGCTCGCGACCGCCGGAACGCGTGCCCTGCGTCCCGGCGGCGAGCGCCCAGCCGCCCGCCTGCTCGAGCGTTCGCTCGCGCTGAAACGCCCGATCGAGCTCGATGTCGATCTCGAGCTGCTCCTGTCCGCGGCGCTCCACGACGAGGCTCCCGTGAGGGCGCTCGAGCTGTGCGACGCCGTAGCGGCGCGTGCGCATGACGCCGGTGACGAACGCGGCGAGGGCCTCGCCGAGATACACCGCCGGCTGCATCGCCTTTTTCTCGAGCCGAGCCCGGACGTGGACGGCCTCGAGCGGGCTGCGCTGGCGGCGCTCCCGACGCTCGAGAAGGCGGAAGACCACGCAGGGCTCATGTACGTCTACATCGCCCTCGGATACGGCGTGGCGAATGCCCGCGGGCGGATGGGAGACTGGGCGCAGGCGGCCGAGGCGGCCGTCCGGCACGCACGCGCGGCGGGCGTCTACTGGGGAGACACGTTCGGCCTGGCGACCGCGCTCGCCTGGGGGCCTACGCCGGCGGAGGACGCGTTGCAGACGCTCGGCGAGCTCGGTGGCACCGCGGGTGACCTGAACCGCGCGTACCTCCTCGGCGTGCTCGGCCGATCCGAGGAAGCGTGGGCCCTCGCGCTGGCCGCCGCCGAGCGCTACGAGCAGAGTGGAGACCACAGGCATTACGCGTTTCTTGCCGACCTCGCCGCGCTCGAGGGCGACTACGAGACGGCCGTGAGCTACGGAACGCTGGACGTCGAAGCGTGGAAGGCCGCCGAGCACCTCGCCTTTGCAGCGTCGTACGGCGCCAAGCTCGGGCGCTGGCTCTGCCTGGCGGGCCGCCCGGACGAGGCCGAGCCGCTGGTCGACCTCGCGCGGACGGTCGAAGGGCAGGAGAGCGAATGGCTCTGGCGGCAGGTGTCGGCGCGCGTCCTCGCGCACCGGGGCGAGCACGAGGAGGCGGTGGCGTTGGCACGCGAGGCGATCGGTGTCCTCGAGCGCACCGACGGACCGACCTGGCAGGGCGACGGTTACCTGGACCTGGCCGACGTGCTCGCGGCAGCCGGACGGACCGACGAGGCGGTGGAGGCCTACGAGCACGCGCTCGAACGCTACGAGCGCAAGCAGAATCTCGCGATGGCCACTCAGGTACGGCAGCGGCTCGACGCCGTACGCGGCTAGCCGGAATGCGCCGTCGGCAAGAGGAGACAGGCCGCCCGATGTCCGTCCTCCGCTGACGCCGGCCGCGCGAGAGTCGGGTCCTCCACCGAGCAGCGCGCCTCCGCGACCGGGCAGCGCGGGTGGAAGCGGCAGCCGGTCGGGATGTACACGGCGTCGGGCGTCTCTCCCTGCAGGATCTGCGGCCGTTGCCGGTCGCGTGGGTCGCGCCGCGGCACGACCGAGAGCAGTGCCTTCGTGTACGGGTGCTGCGGGTTCCGCACGACCTCCGCCGCAGGGCCCTCCTCCACGATTCGGCCGAGATACATGACCGCGATCCGCTGCGCGAAGCGGGCCGCCGTGGACAGGTCGTGCGTGATCATCAGGATCGCGAGGCCGTTCTGACGCAGTCCGTCCAGCACGTTGAGGACGCCGGCCCGCACCGAGACGTCGAGCATCGAGACCGGCTCGTCGGCCACGAGCACGTCCGGCTCGAGCGCGAGCGCAGCCGCGATCGCCACGCGCTGGCGCTGCCCGCCCGACAGCTCGTGCGGATAGCGCTCGAGATACAGCTCCGGCGGCGAGAGCTCGACGCGCGCCAGCGCATCGCGCACGCGCTCCATCCGCTCGGCCTTCGAGCCGCCGAGGCCGTGGATCAGGAGGGGCTCCTCGATCACGGCCTTGCACGCGGAACCGCGGATCGAGCGACTCGTACGGATCCTGGTAGACGACCTGGATCCGGCGCCGCAGCGGGCGTAGGTCGCGCGAGCCGAGCGGCACGAGGTCGCGACCGTCGAAGCGGATCGCGCCCGAGACCGGGTCGACGAGCCGCAGCACCGCCTGCGCTGTGGTCGTCTTGCCGCAGCCAGACTCACCGACGAGCGCAAGCATCTCGCCCTTCTGCAGTGAGAGCGAGACGCCCTCCACTGCGTGCACCTGTCGGCGCGGCTGGCGCGTAACCGTCCCGACGAGACCGCGGTGGATCGGGTAGCGGACGACGAGATCCTCGATCTCCAACACCGTCGGCTCGAGCTGCGCATTCACGCTGGGACCCGGTCGTTGAGATGGCACGCGGCCGCGTGGTCTGTCGCGACGTCCCGTAGGCTCGGCCGCTCGACGCAGGCCGCGAAGGACGAGTCGCAGCGCGGCCTGAACGGGCAGCCGTCGATCGGCCGGTCGAGCCGCGGCGGCGCGCCCGGGATCGAGAGCACCGGCGCGTCGCCCATCCCGAGATCCGGCGACGCGGCGAACAGCATCCGCGTGTACGGGTGCCCGGGCGAGTGGTAGAGGACGTCGAGCGGCCCGCGCTCCACGATCTCGCCCGCGTACATCACCGAGCAGCGGTTGCAGAGCTGCGCGACCACGGGGAGGTCGTGTGTGACAAGGACGAGCGCGAGGCCGAAGTCGCTGCAGAGCGCGTCGAGCAGCTCGAGGATCTGCGCCTGCACCATCACGTCGAGCGCCGTCGTCGGCTCGTCGGCGATCAGCACCCGCGGATTGCACGAGAGTGCCATCGCGATCGCCGCGCGCTGCCGCATCCCTCCGGACAGCTCGTGCGGATAGCGGTTCGCGCGGCCCGCCGGGATCCCGACCGACTCGAGCAGCTCCCCGGTGCGGGCTCGCGCCGCCGCTCCCTTCCCACGGTCATGGAGCTCGAGGCTCTCGACGATCTGATCGCCGATCGTTCGCACCGGGTTGAGCGCGTTCATCGCGCCCTGGAAGACGATCGCCACGTCCACCCAGCGGTGCGGCCGCATCGCTGCCTCGCCGCCCGCGAGGATGTCCTCGCCGTCGATCAGGATCCGGCCCGCGACGCTAGCGCTCGGCGGCAGGAGGCCCAGGATCGCGAGCGCTGTGGTCGTCTTCCCGCAGCCCGACTCACCCACGAGCCCCATCCGCTCGCCCGGCTCGAGCGCGAAGCTGACTCCCTGCACAGCGTGCAGCTCGCCGCCCCCCTCGAGGTCGAACCAGACGTGGAGGTTCTCGACCTCGAGCAGCGGGGCGGCGGTCACAGCGCCTTCTCCCCGCGGCCGACGAGCGGTCGCAGCCGGAACGTCCGCGCGCCGAGGTGCGCTACGCGCAGCCGTGGGTTGAGTGCGTCCTCCATCGCGCCGCCCACCAGGCTGCAGCCGAGGATGATCAGCGCGACGAGCGCGCCCGGGGGCACGATCGCCCACCACGCGCCCGAGGAGATCGCGGCCCGCTGGAACGCGTGCTCGATCACCTGGCCGAGCGAGGTGGTGCTCGGGATCGCCGAGGCCGAGGAACGAGAGCGCCGTCTCGTCGAAGATCGCGACCGCGACGGTGAGCACGGTGTTCGCGACCAGAAGCGGCGCCACCTGCGGCAGCACATGCTTGAGCACGATCCGCGTATGGCCGGCGCCGAGCGCCCGCGCGCGCTTCACATAGACCCGCTCGCGCACACTCTTCACCTGCGCGCGGATCACGCGCGCCGTCGATGTCCAGAGCAGGATCCCGATCACGATGATGATGTGGAAGAGGCTCGGCCCCCAGATCGCGGCGACGACGATCATCAGCGGCACGTCGGGGATGACGAGGAAGTAGTCGGTGATGCGCATCAGCACGGTGTCGACCCAGCCGCCGAAGTAGCCCGCGAGGACGCCGACCGCGCCGCCGATCGCCATCGAGACGAACGTCGCCGCGAACCCGACGACAAGCGAGACGCGGGCGCCCCACATGAGGAGCGTGACCATGTCGATCCCGCCGTCGTCGAGGCCGAGCGGGTGCTTCCACGACGGGTGCCCGAAGACCGGCCCGACCTGAGTGTGCAGGCCGTACGGGGCGATCAACGGCGCGAGGATTGCGCCGAGCGCCACGAGCACGAGGATCGTCGTCCCGATCACCGCCGCCGGCCGGTGCCGGAGCGTGTGGAGCACGAACCCGCGGCGGCTCTGGCCTGCCTCGGCCGGCGCCTCGATCTGCAGGGAGACCTGGCTCATTCCGTGATCCTCGGGTCGAGCTTGAAGTAGAGAAGGTCGGCGACCAGGTTGCAGATGACCACCGAGATCGTGAGGAGCAGGAACGCTCCCTGCAGCATTGGATAGTCGCGCTGGAGGACGGCCTCGTAGACAGCGCGGCCGATCCCGGGCCACGAGAACACCGTCTCGATCAGGATCGCACCGGCGACGATGTAGCCGAGCGAGAGGGCGACGAGCGTCGTGATCGGCAGCATCGCGTTCCGCAGGGCGTGCTTGCGCACGATCGTCCACGGCTTCAGGCCCTTGGCGCGCGCCGTGAGGATGTAATCCTCACCGAGGGTCTCGAGCATCGCCGAGCGCACGATCAGCGTGTACTCGCCGTACAGCACGAGCCCGAGCGTCAGCGACGGCAGGAGGATGTGCGAGCCGAGGTCCCTGAGGTGTTGCCAGAACCCGGGGTTGAGGAGAAACTCGTTCGTCATTCCTCCGGTCGGGAGAGTCCCGGCGAAGATGATGATCAGCAGCAGGCCGAGCCACTGTGTCGGCATCGAGTAGAAGCCGAGCGCGGTCGTCACGGTGACAGCCTCGGTCGGCGTGCCGCGTCGCCACGCCGCGATCACCCCTGTGAGCGTGCCGATGAGGATCGAGAACAGCGTCCCGACCGTGACCATCGGCAGCGTGTTGATCAGCTCGATGCGCAGGTTCTTCGAGACCGGTTGCTCGTTCTCGAACGAGACCCCGAGGTTCCCGTGCACGAGTTGCTTCAGGTAGATGGCGTATTGCGCGCCCTTCGACTTGTCGAGCCCGAACTGCTTCTTGAGTGCGTTCCGTAGCTCTGGCGTCGCGTGTGGGACCCGCGCGAGGTTCGTGACGGCGGTACCGGGCGCCAGCCGGAAGAGGGCGAAGTTGATCGACACCGCCACGAAGATGGTGACGATCGCGAACGCAATCCTCTTCAGGACATAGTCGGTCCCCCGCACGGCCTAGTGCCTACTTCTGATGGACGTGCGTGAGGACCGAGATGTTCAGCTCATTGAAGGGGCCCTGCGGAGTGTTCGTGAAGCCGGCCCAGCTCTTCGAGACCGCGCTCACCTGGTCGTCGTTGGCGAGCCACAGATAGGGACGATGCTTGTACAGATACGCCTGCATCTTCCAGACGATCTGGCGGCGCGCGGCCGGCGTCGACGCTAGCTGCTGCTGCGAGTACATGTTGTCGTATTTCTTGTCGCAGAACGCTGAGTCGCTCCAGCCGCCCCATTGCGCGCACGTCACGACCGAGAGCATGAAGTCGGGGTCGATCAGGGCCGTCCAGTCCCACATCGCCAGGTCGAAGCCCTGGTAGGTGTAGTTCGATCCCGCCATCTGGTCGAAGGCAGCGGTCGAGTCGAGCGCCCTCTGCTTCAGCTGCACCCCGATCTTTGCGAAGTCCGCCTGAATGATCTGGAACGTGCGCGGCAGGCTCTGCACGTCGGTAGGGATGATCACGTCGTACGACATCTTCTTGCCGTTCGCGACGCGGATCCCGCCTGGGCCCTTCTTGTAGCCGAGACCTTGTCGAGGATCTTGTTCGCGAGCTTGAGGTCGAAGCTGGGCGTCTTGAGGCTCGTGTTGTGCCAGCCGGCCCCGGCGGGCGCCGGGATGATCGTGCTGGGCTGCTGCGCGGCGCCGAGGTAGACGACGCTGACGATCTTCTTCCGGTCGATGGCGTGGTCGAATGCCTCCTTGACCTTGAGGTTGAGGAGCTCGCGGTGCTTCTTCTTCTTCGGGTTCGAGTTGATGATGAAGTCGGTCTGGTCGAGGCCCTTGACGTCCTGGACGACAAAGCCCGCCTTGCGTAGCGACTTCATCGTCGTCGCGGGGACGCTCTCGACCGCGTCGAGGTCATGTGCCTTGAGCGCGGTGATCATCGCGTCGTCGTTCGAGTACTGCTGCAGCCCGAAGACGTCGACCTTCGGCTTCGTCCCCCAGTAGGAATCGTTGCGCTGGAAGAGAGCGATGTCGTTCATCTTGAACCGGACGAGCTTGAAGGGGCCTGACCCGACGATCGGTGCGTTGTTCGGGAACGTCTTCAGGCCGGCGCCCTTCTTGCCGAGGTGCTGCGACCAGATGTGCTTCGGCAGGATGAAGAACTGCTGGAACTGGCCGAGCACGTAGGTCGGGTTCGGCCTCTGCGCATAGTTGACGACGAGGGTCGTCGCGTTGGGAGCCTTCGCGTTCTTGATGTGCGAGACCAGGCCGGCCACGTTCGCCGTCGCGCCGTTCCTGTACTTGAGCTCGGTGTTGATCGTCCAGGCCGGGTCGGCCGCAGTGAGCGGCTGGCCGTCGCTCCACTTGGCGTGTGCGCGTGTCTTGAATGTCCACGTCTTGCCGTCCTTCGAGGCCTTCCACGAGGTCGCGAAGAACGGGGCGTAGTGGAGCTTGCTGTCGTACTGGACGAGGATGGGGTAGATGTATTCGAACGCGCTGTAGGCGTCCTGGTTGAAGGCGACAAACGGGTTGAGCGAGTCGATGCCCGAGGCCGTCCCGAGGCGGAACGTTCCGCCGCCCTTCGAGCCCGATCCCGAGCCGGTTGCGGTCGTCGCAAAGATCAGCGCGGCGATCGCCAGAGGCAGCGCCGCAAGCCACTTCTTACTCATTTCTCGCCCTCCCTTAGCCTTCGAACGGTGACTCCTCCACGGTCAAGGCCCGCTCGTCCGCGTCGAGCGTATAACGGACCCCAAGCGGAATGGAAGCCTGGTGCTTGCCGTGTCCGAGCGGAAGCTTGTAGAGCACGGGCACGCCGAGCGGCTGCAGGTGCCTGTCGAGCACGTCCTCGATCGACCTCGTCGCCCGCCAGTCGGAGACGTCGCGTGACAGGTCGCCGTAGTCGCATTTCCACATCTCGCCGACCACGACGCCCGCGAGGTTGTCGAGCTTGCCCGCATGGCGGAGCTGGGTCAGCTGGCCGTCGACGTAGTACGGCGGCGCGTGCGTGTCCTCGAAGAACAGGATCGTCCCGTCGGTGTCGAGCTCCCACGGCGTGCCGAGCGTCTGCAGGAGGAGCCAGAGGCAGCCGCCGACGAGCGGTGCGGTCGCGCGGCCCGGCGCGATCGCGCGCACATACGGGTCGTCCGGGTCGGCCGGAACCGGGCCGGTGACGTCGCCGCTGAGCACGGCGAGCTCTCGCTCGCGGGTGAAAGTGCTCGTCTCGGGGTCGCCCATTCCCATCAGCCCATAGCCGTAGAAGGTCGGGAAGCCGGCGCGCTGCCGGATCGGGACGTGGAGCGACGTGATGTCGGAGTAGCCGACGAACGGCTTCGGGTTGGCTGCGATGAGGTCGAAGTCGAGGTGCGGGATCATCTCGCTGGAGCCGAACCCGCCCTGGAGGGCCTGCACGACGTCCACCTCCGGGTCGGCGAACAGGGCGTGGAGGTCGTCGGCCCGGGCTTTCGGGTCGCCGGCGACGTAGTCGTCGCGTGCGTAGACGCCGGGCGCAAGCTTGACCCGGTAGCCGCGGCTCTGCCACCACTCGACGCCGCGCTCGACCTCGGAGCGCATGTCGTACGAGCTGGCGAACGCGCCGACGCCGATCGTGCCGCCTGCCGGAAGCGGTTTCATTCGCGCTTTCTACACCGTCGCGAGGCCGCGGAGTGTCTCGACCACGAGCGGGCCGATCGTCTCGAGGTCGTAGCCTCCCTCCTGGACGACGACGGTCGGGAGGCCGAGCTCGGCGATGATCCGGCCCGCCTCGCGGTAGCCCGCGGCCGACACCTCGAGCGGGCTCTCGGGATCGCCTGCGGCCGCATCGACCCCGAGCGCGACGACGAGAGCGCGGGCGTCGGCGGCGAAGTCCGCAGCGCGGCCGACGGCGGCGAGCCAGCCGAGGTCGCGGGTGCCGGGCGCGAGCGGGAGGTTGAGGTTCGCGCTGTCGTTCTCGACCGCGAAGCCGAGGAAATGCGGGAACCAGCCGGCGCCTGGGTCGACATGCACCGAGGCCGTCAGGACGTCGCTGTTCCCGAGAAACAGCTCCTGCGTCCCGTTCCCATGGTGGGCGTCGATGTCGATGACGGCTATCGGCCCCCCGACTCGGGCGAGCAGCGCGGCCGCGGCGATCGCCGTGTTGTTGAGGTAGCACGAGCCGCCGTAGAGAGAGCGCGTGACGTGATGGCCGGGGGGCCGGCAGCAGGCGTAGGCGAGCGGCGTGCCGGCGGCGACGAGGTCGACTGCGGTCAGCGTGACGTCGACCGCCGCCCGCGCGGCCTCCCAGGTGCCGGGGCCGATCAGCGTCATCGTGTCGTACGCAAAGAGGCCCGGGCGGGCCCACACCGCCGCAGGAGTCGCGGGCTCCCGGCCACTCGTCAGCTCCTCCCGGGCAAAGACATAGGGGACGACGCGATCGGAGGGAAGCGGCGCGGACGCCCACTCGTCCCAGGCCGTCCGCAGGAACTCGACGAGAGCCGGATCGTGGACAGCCAGCACTGCCGAGTCGTCGTGAACCTGGGCAGCGACCTCGTGCGCGCCGACGCTGAGAAGCTCGCCTCGAATGGCAAGCAACCGGGCCGGCACCTCTGTCGCCGGCGTTCGCGTGCCCACCCAGACCTCTGCTTCCGGCTCGTGGCGGAGGCACTCGTCACTCCAGACGAAGCTCACCATCAATGCCTCGCCCGACAATGGTCAGGGCATTTCTGGCGGCTGCAAAATGTCGCGCTGCGGCGTCCTCGGTCGACCCGGTAGCTACGGCTACCGGGTCTCCCTGCGTCCTTGCATCGCTCGTCTTTCGCGCGCCAGAAACGCGAGTCCATCATCGGGCGAGGCATTAGGGTCGCACCATGTCACGGCCGCGCGAAGACGGGATCGTCATCGGCATGCTCGAGCCCGGTCCCCGGAACTCGATCGCCGACGTCGGCGTCACCGTTGGGCACGTCACGATCGAGCGAACCGGCGTGACCGCCGTCGTCCCGCCGTCGCTGCCGGTGCCCGCCGGCACCGCCGTCCTCAACGGCGCGGGAGAGCTGACGGGCTCGCTCGAGATCCGGGAGTGGGGGCGCCTCGACACGCCGGTCTACCTCACCTCGACCCACGCGGTGGGCCGCGTCTACGACGGCGCGGTCTCGGTCGCGATGGCCGCGAATCCGCGCGTCGGCGTCGACGATGTCGTGATCCCGGTGGTGGGGGAGTGCGACGACAGCTGGCTCTCGGACGCGCGCATCAAGCACGTGCAGCCGGATGACGTCGCCCGCGGGGTGGACGGCGCATCCGCCGACTTCGAGCAGGGGGCCGTCGGCGCCGGCGCCGGTATGAGCTGCTTCGACTGGAAGGGCGGGATCGGCTCGTCGAGTCGCCGCGCAGGCGTGCACACCGTCGGCGTGCTCCTCCTCACGAATTTCGGCTCGAGCGAGCAGCTGCGTGTCGGCGGGGTGCCCGTGGGGGAGCTTCTCGACGATCGTCCCGACGAGGCGCCCGATCCGGGCGGCAGCTGCATCGCCGTCGTCGCGACCGACGCGCCGCTCACACCGCCGCAGCTCGAGCGGCTCGCCCGACGGGCAGGTCTAGGGCTTGCGCGGGCGGGATCGGTCGCGCATCACGGAAGCGGCGAGATCTTCGTCGCCTTCGCGACCTCCGGCGAGCGCTCGTTTCCGGACCGGGAGCTCAATCCGCTCTTCCAGGCTGCCGTCGACGCCACCGAGGAGGCGGTGCTCTGCTCGCTGTGGGCGGCGGTCGACACGACGGGGCGCGAAGGACGCGTCGTGCGCGCGCTGCCGCGCGAGAAGGTTCTGGAGCTCTACCGCGGCCGAGGCCGGTAGCCGCCGTACAGCGGCAGATCGAGCCCCGGCCCGACGCGATCCATCTCCTCCCAGAGCCGGTTGATCCCGAAGCTGCCGCGCTCGCGCACGCGCTGTACCTGGTCGAGATCGAGCACGGCCGTGACGACCTCCTCGGCGGTGCCGGCCTCGTAGCGCACAGCGCCCTCGGGGTCGATCACGAGGCTGCGGCCGTTACCGACCGGCGCCGCAGCATTGACGTTCACGACGGCGACCTGGTTCACGATCGCGTTCGCTCGCGCGATCACGGTCTCGGCGTCCCGGTCGGAGGTCCCGGTCAGTGTCACCTGGAAGATGGCCTCGGCGCCCTGCCACGCGAGCGAGCGGAAGATCTCGGGGAACGCGCCGTCGTGGCAGATCGCGATCCCGAAACGTCCGCTGCCGTCTATGTCGAAGCAGACGGTCTGCGTTCCGGGCTGCGTCGTCTCGTACGGCTGCCACGGGAAGCACTTCCGGTAGGTCGTGACCAGCTCGCCGGCGGGCGAGAGGACGATCGCGGTGTTGGCGACGGAATCTCCGACTCGCTCGTACACGCTGCCCGGGATCAGCCAGAGGCCCGTCGTGCGGGCGAGCGCACCGAGCCGTTCGGTCAGCTTTCCCGGTATGTGCACCGCGAGGTCGCCGGGCGCGACGCCGTCTTCCTCGAGCAGCGGCGGCAGAGCCATGAGGTGCAGCTCCGGTGCGACGACGAGCTGCAGCCCGTCGAACGTGGAGTGAAGCGCGCGGACATTTCGCTCGAAGTGCGCGAGCGTCGCCTCCGGGTCGCCGGGGACGCCGGCGGTTTGCAACGCCGCGACGAAAAGCGACCGGCCCGCCATGACGGCTAGCCCTCGCGGGCGCGCTCTTCCTCGACCGTCAGCTCGGCGGTCGGGTGGATCTCGAGGCGCTCGTCAGGGATCGGTTGGCCGCTCTCGACCGACAGCCCGTACGTGCCCGCCGCAAGCCGCTCCTCGGCGCGCTCGACGGCCGCGAGCTGCGCCTCGAGGTCCGAGCGCAGGCCCTCGTCGAGCTCGTCCTGGTAGAGGTCGGAGGCGAGGTTGCCCGGATCCTGGACGTCCGCTTCCTCGCCGTCGTCCTGGTGCTCGCGGGTGACGAGCGCCCGCTCGATCCTCAGCCGCTCGGCGCGGAGCAGCTCGGCTGCGCGTTCGGGGTCCATGCGCCCAAGCCTAGCCCCCTTGAACCCGTCCGCGGCTTGGCTTAGCTTTCCGGCCAAATCGTCTCACCACACACGGGGGTTCAGCTGTGAACACGTACCACTACGTCCTCTACGTGCACCTGCTCGCGCTCTTCGTCGGGATCGGCGCGGGCGCGGTGCTCCTCGCGTGCCTCCTTCAGCTCCGCGCTGCGCGCACGCTCGAGCAAGCCGTGCCGTGGGGGATGATGGCCGGCAAGGTCGGGAAGTTCTTCCCCATTGCGATTCTCGGCCTCTTCGGCACCGGTCTCTACCTCACGACGGAAGACACCCTCCCCTGGTCGATGGGCACAGGCTGGGTCGACGTCGGGATCGCGGCCCTCGTGGTGCTGTTCGTGCAGGGCGCCGGGATCGCCGAGCGGACGGGGCACAAGCTCGGGGCGGCGCTGCAGGCGAACGGGCCGGGGCCGCTCGGTCCGGAGGCGCGGCGGATGGCGCTCCATCCCGGCCTCTGGGTGGTCGAGTTCTCGAATCTCGGCATCGTGTTCGGTGTCGTCTGGAACATGACCCAGAAGCCGGGCTTCGGCGGCTCCCTCGCCGCGGTACTCGTCGGCTACGCGGTCGGCGCCGCGCTCGCGCTTTTCATCACCCGCTCGCCACAGGAGGAGCTCGCGTCAGTTTCTGAACCTGCCGGGTAGCCAAGGCTACGACCGAGTTCTAGGTCGAGCGGAGCGTGTTCTTGATCACGTTCGCGTAGATGCCGCAGGCATACGGCCACGGGTGCGTGCCGTCGGAGAGCATCTTGTTCGTCGAGTGGCCGTACCAGTCGGCGAGGTGGGCGACCCGCCAGCCGCGCAGCCAGCTGACGAGCGCGTGATTCGACTCGTCCTGCCAGCTCGTGCCGTTGCGGACGTTGACGAAGACGATGTCCGGGATCCCTCGCAGCGCCCGGCGCAGCTTGGCGAGGTCGCGGTACCAGAGTGGGCCGTTGTTCCCGATCTGGATCACGATCGTCTTCGGCAGTGCGTGGTGGTGCCGGAGCCGGTCGAGTTCCTGAACCGTGTCCTCGATCTGGCGTCCTACCGTCGCGTCGACGCGCACCCGATGGCGGAGTGCCGCTTTCAGCTGGCGCGAGCAGCCGAGCATCACCGAGTCGCCGAGCGCGAGGATCCGGCCGCTCGGTAGGGCCGACTGCTGCGGTTTCTTCGTGCCGGTCGGGCCGGTGCTGTGCGAGGTCTGGTGTGACCGTGGGTTGGTGGCCGTGTGTGTTGGCTTCGTGGCCGCGTGCACCTTCGGCGGGTTCACGTAGCTCGTGATCGGGTTAACCGCCTTGGGGATCACGAACAGAACCGCGAAGGCCGCGACAAGGCCCATCGCCCCGGCGCCGACGAGCTCGAGCCGGAGCCGCCGCGGCCGCTGGGCGAGGCGGCGCTGCAGGCTCCCGGTGCGGATGGGCTGCTCGACGAAGCGGTACGAGAGCTCTGCTGCGGTGAGGACGATCGCGGCCTGCGCGACGACGACGCCCGGCCCCGTCCACGAGATGTCCACGCCGGGCCGCATGAGCTCGATCACCGGCCAGTGCCAGAGGTAGATCCCGTAGCTCCGCTCGCCGAGCCAGCGCAGCGGCTGCACGCCGAGCGCCCTCCCGAGCCCGGTCCTGGGATGCGCGACCGCCGCGATCAAGACCACGAAGCAGAACGAGGCAGCGAGGTCTCCGCCCTGCCAGAGCGTGGGGTCGTAGTCGTGCATCTGCCGGAAGAGCAGGACCGTCGCGACGAGCGCGGCGATTCCGAACAGCTCGAGCAGCGGCACCGCGCGTCGCATCCGCTCGACGTAGGGCCAGACGAGCGCGAGGAGGATGCCCATCAGGAGCAGGAAGGCGCGCGTGTCGGTGCCGTTCCAGACGCGCGTCGGATCGGTCGGGTTGTAGAGGAGCCACATGAGCGCCGCCGAGCCCGCGATGCCGGCGACGACGAGGATCGGCAGCCGCTTGCGGCCCACGAGGACGAGCCCCGGCACCAGCAGCAGCGGCCAGATGACGTAGAACTGCTCCTCCACCGCCAGCGACCAGAGGTGCTGCAGCAGCGACGGGCGGCCCATGAGGTTGAAGTACGAGTGGTTGGCGATGATCTCGTGCCAGTTCGTGTAGTAGAGGAGCGAGCTGACCGCGTCGCCTCGAGTGTGCGCGAGGTCGTCGCGCGCGAAGATCGCCGCGAGGACGAGCCCCGCGAGCACGACGACGACCAGCGCGGGCAGGAGCCGCCGCGCGCGCCGCAGCCAGAAACGCCGCAGGTCGATGCGGTTGCGCGCCTCCCATTCCACGAGCAAGAGCGACGTGATCAGGTAGCCGCTGAGGACGAAGAAGAGGTCGACGCCGAGGAAGCCGCCCGGCAGCCAGTCGATGCGCGAGTGGTAGAGGAAGACGCCGGCGACGGCGATCGCACGCAGGCCGTCGAGGCCCGGGCGATAGGCGAGATGCGGTCCTTTTCTTTCGACTGGCTTCGGCATTCGGCCCTGCAGCTTAGGGTCCGTTTTGGCGAGTCGCTAGACCGGTTTCGACCAACTCGGTGAGGCACTCCGCCGGCTCGGCGAGCGCACGTTCTGGACCGTAGCGCGCCACGAGCGAAATCGCGTCGATCGGGCTTCCCGGCGCCACGCTTCCCGCCAGAACAAGCGCCTCGATGCCCGCGCCGCTTGCGCGGTCGAGTACCCGGCCGACGACCTTGCCCGTCAACGACGTCGCGTCGACGAGACCCTCGCCCGTGATGACGATGTCTGCCTCCGCGAGCCGTGCGTCGAAGCCGACCCGCTGCGCCACGAAGTCGAAGCCGACGAGGAGCCTTCCGCCGATCGCCGCCAGTCCACCGGCAAGACCTCCCGCAGCTCCCGAGCCGGGGAGGTCGGGGACGTCGAGTTGCGCGAGCCGCTCGCGGAGGATCCGGACGTGCTCGGGCGCCGCTCCCTTCTGCGGCGCGAAGACGTCAGCCGCGTCGAGGAAGCGCGCCTCGACGTCGCAGGCAACGTCGAGCGGGATCGGCAGCGGCGTGGGGATCGCCTCGACCGCGCCGACGCCGCCGTCGGTGGAGGCCACGCCTCCCACCGCCACGACGACCCGCGCGGCGCCTTCGGCGATCGCGGCGGCAACGAGCTCTCCGACGCCGCGGCTCGTCGCGGCCAGCGGGTCGTTCCGCTCCGGTCCGCCGGCGAGTGTGAGCCCGCAGGCGAGCGCTGCCTCGACGATCGCCGTGCCGTCGTCCTCGAGGCGCCATTCTGTTTCGACCGGTTTGCCGAGCGGCCCCGTGACGGTCGTCCGCCGGTTGCCGCCGCCGAGTACGTCGAGCGTTCCCTCCCCGCCGTCCGCAAGCGGAAGCTCGGCCGCCGTCCAGCCTGCGCGGGCCGCTCCTGCGGCGATTGCCGCCGCAGCTTCGCGCGCACTGAGCGTGCCGCGGAACTTGTCCGGCGCTGCGAGAAGGTGCATCAAGCTGAGATTGTCGCTACCGTTCGGCCGGTACTAGAACTAGAGCGAGACCCGGTCGCGCGTCCATTGCGCCTCCCGTCCGTTCGGAACTCCGCGGAGGGAGGTGTTTTACATATGGCAACCGGAACCGTTAAGTGGTTCAACGACGCGAAGGGGTACGGCTTCATCACCCCGGACGAGGGCGGCAAGGACGTTTTCGTTCATTTCAGCGCGATCAGCTCCGAGGGCTTCAAGTCGCTCGCCGAAGGCGCGCGCGTCGAGTTCGAGCCGGCAGAGGGCCAGAAGGGCCCCGAGGCTCGCAACGTCGTCCCCGTCGGCTAGTAGCTGACCGAACGACCAAGGCCGGGAGACACCCTCTCCCGGCCTTTCTCATGCCCGCGGGAGAAAGCAGCTTCGGCGTACGGCCGGTGGCAGCTACCTTCGCGAAGCTGTCACGGCTGCGTGGCGAGTCTGTTGCGGCAGCTCTGCTGGAGCCGCAGGGCTCGCGACGAAGACGTAACGGTGGCTGCCACCGGCCGTGCGCTACGAGCCTTTGCGTGCGGTGGCGCGGCCGCCTTTGCGGCCGGCGGCCTTCTTCTGGGCGGTGGTGCCGCCCTGGCTCGAATTGCTGCGCCGCGTACCTGAGCCCGAGGCTTTGCCGCCGCGGCTCGAGGCGCCCGGCGAGTTTGCGATCTTCGCCGCGCGCTCCTTCGACATTCCCTTCTCCTTCAGCTTCTCGTATTGCTTCTCGTTCTTGACGCTCGGTCTCTTGCCGGGCATGCGATCCTCCTTGTGGTGGACGAGGTCTCTGAATCGGCAACGGGTCTCGACGGGATCTCGGTTCGCCTGCTCGCGCCGGGCGACGAGGATGTCGTTCGCAAGCTCGCGACCCATGACGGTCCCGGGCGACCCGGAGGGGCTGCTCGCGGATCCGCGAACGCTGATGCTCGTGGCTTTCGACGGCGAGCGGCCGGTCGGCCTCGTCCTCGCACACGAGCTGCCTCGCCGCCACGGCGACCGGGCGAAGCTCTTCGTCTACGAGGTGGACGTGGCCGAGAGCCACCGGCGCGGGGGCATCGCGTCGGCTCTGCTCGCGCGGCTGGCCGAGCTCGCGCGCGAACGCGGCATCCGGGTCGGCTTCGTCCTCACCGACCCCGGCAACGGCCCGGCGAACGCGCTCTACCGCAGCGCAGGCGGCGCGACCGAGAACGTGACGGTGCAGTGGGAGTTCAGGTACGAGGACGACTGACGGCGTTGCGGCGGGCCGACGCGGACGACGTCGAGCGTCTGGTCACTTGGCACGCCGACCCGGAGGTCGCGCGCTACTGGGACGACGAGACCTTCACGCGCGCCGAGATGGAGGAGCGGCTCGCGCGCGACGACGTCGAGGCCTGGATCGTCGAGGAGAGAGGCGCTCCGGTCGGCTTCCTCCAGATCCATCCGGACGGGCTCGACATGTTCCTGATCCCGGATGCGCGCGGTCGCGGACTCGGCCCAGACGCCGCTCGCGCTATGGCCGAGCACCTCATCGGCGAGCGTGGCCGTACGCGCGTCACCGTCGACCCGTACGCCTGGAACGAGGGCGCGGTTCGCGCGTGGGAGCGCGCCGGCTTCGTCGAGGTCTCCCGTCACGAGGCCGACGACGGTCACACCGCGCCCTGGATCCTCATGGAGTTTCGTAGCTAGACTCGCGCGATGCGCTCCGAGCGCATCACGACACCCCGCTAGTCGGCCTCCGGGTCGTCCTCTCCGTCCGTGTCTTTCGCGGTCGGGTCAGGCACCGGAGACTCCTCCAGTTCCTCGTTCCTGTCGTCCTCGCGGGGGTGCATATCCTTGGCCGGTTCATCCATGAAGGTCGTCCTTCCCGACAACTCAGAGCTCGAACTTCCCGACGGCGCGACCGGGCTCGACGCCGCGAGCGCGATCGGGCCCAAGCTCGCCGAGCAAGCCGTCCTCGTGCGCGTCGACGGGCGCGTGCAAGACGTGCGGCTGCCGCTCGCCGACGGCGAGAAGATCCAGTTCCTCACGACCCGGGACAAGGACGACCCGGATGCGCTCGCCGTGCTCCGCCACTCGTCCGCGCACCTGCTGGCCGAAGCGGTCACCCAGCTCTATCCGGGCGTGAAGCTCGCGATCGGGCCGCCGATCGAGAACGGCTTCTACTACGACTTCGACTTCCCCGAGCCGATCCGCGAGGAGGATCTGGAGACGATCCAGGCCGAGATCGACCGCGAGCTCGCCGAGGGCCGGGAGTGGGTGCGGCAGGAGATCGATCGCGACCAGGCCAGGCAGCTCTTCTCGGCGGATCCGTACAAGGCCGAGCTCGTCGACAGCGCGGAGGGCGAGATCTCGCTCTACACGCAGGGCAACTTCACCGACCTCTGCCGCGGCCCACACCTGCAGAACTCGAAGCCGATCAAGGCGTTGAAGCTCACCGGCCTCGCGGGCGCCTACTGGCGCGGCGACGCGGCCAACCCACAGCTGACCCGGATCTACGGCACCGCCTTCTACTCGCAGGAGGACCTCGACACCTACCTCGAGCGGCTCGAGCTGGCGAGACAGCGCGACCACCGCCGGCTCGGCACCGAGCTCGACCTCTTCCACATGGACGAGACTTCGCCCGGCTCGCCGTTCTGGCACCCGAAGGGGATGGTGGTCTGGAACGCGCTCGAGGACCTGCGCCGGCGCGAGAACCTGAAGCGGGGCTACGTCGAGGTCAAGACCCCCGTGATCTTCGACAAGACGCTCTGGGAGACCTCGGGTCACTGGGAGAAGTTCCGGGAGAACATGTTCCTCATCCCGGAAGGCGAGCGCACGTTCGGGCTCAAGCCGATGAACTGTCCGGGCCACATGCTGATTTTCGGCGAGCGCCTGCGGAGCTACCGCGAGTTGCCGCTGCGGCTCGCCGAAGCCGGAACGCTGCACCGCAACGAGCTCGCGGGAACTCTGCACGGTCTGACCCGCGTCCGCCACGTCACCCAGGACGACTCGCACCTCTTCTGTGCCCGCGAGCAGATCGAGGACGAGATCTTCGGCTGCCTCGACTTCACCTCCTATCTCTACGAGCTTTTCGGGCTCGAGTACAAGTTCGAGCTCTCGACCCGCCCCGAGGACAAGCTCGGCACCGACGAGGAGTGGGACTTCACCGAGGCCGCTCTGCAGGCCGCGCTCGAGCGGCGCGGTCTCGAATACGAGCTCAACGAAGGCGACGGCGCGTTCTACGGGCCGAAGATCGACCTCCACATGACCGACTCGCTCGGCCGGTCATGGCAGATGGGGACGATCCAACTCGACTCGCAGATGCCACAGCGCTTCGGCCTCTCCTACATGGGCGCCGACAACCAGGAGCACACGCCGTACGTGATCCACCGGGCGAGCTTCGGTTCGCTCGAGCGGTTCATCGGGATCCTGATCGAGCACTACGCCGGCGCGTTCCCGTTCTGGCTCGCGCCCGTGCAGGTCCGCGTGCTGCCCGTCGGCGAGGCTCACTTCGAGGCGGCAGCGGATCTCGCGGGTCGTCTGCGCGAAGCGGGGTACCGCGCAGAGGCGATGGAGCCCACCGAGACGATCGGCAAGCGAATCCGCACGGCCGAGATCGAGAAGATCCCGATCACGATCGTCTACGGCGACCGCGAGAGCGACGAGAGCCTGGCCGTACGCGAACGCGGTGGCGAGCAGTCGACCGTCTCGCTGCCAGATCTGCTCGCGAAGCTTGCTACCCTCTGACTCCTGAAAAGCAGGGGCGGACCGTTCCTCACCTCCCGGGCCGAAAGGACCGCGGAGGTTCAACCGAGTCGCTGTGTCGAACCAACAGCAGAACGACGAGGAAACGGGCCGCTGCATGTCAGCGGCTTTTCATGTTGTGAAAGCTAAGACGAGGAGGGATAAGCCCAACTTGGTGATTTGCCTTTGAGGCCCAGACGCCGGCCGTTCGAGCAGACCCGTCCTGCGCCGCGCGACACGACGCGTATCAACGATGCGATCCGCGTTCCCCGCGTCCGGCTGATCGACGACGACGGTGCCCAGCTCGGAATCAAGACCACGGACGAGGCGCGCGACTACGCCTACGGCAAGAACCTCGATCTCGTCGAGGTCGCTGCCCAGGCCGACCCGCCTGTTGCCAAGATCATGGACTACGGCAAGTACAAGTACGAACAGGAGCAGAAGGCGAAGCAGGCCCGAAAGCACCAGAGCCAGATCCAGGTCAAGGAGATCAAGCTCCGGCCGAAGATCGGCATTCACGACTACAACACCAAGAAGGGACACGTCGAGCGGTTCCTCAACCAGCGCGCCAAGGTGAAGGTCACGATCATGTTCCGGGGCCGGGAGCAAACCCACCCGGAGCGGGGCCGCGACCTGCTCCTCCGGCTCGCCGAGGACGTCAAGGAGATCGGGCAGATCGAGTCCCAGCCTCTCCAGGACGGACGCAACATGGTGATGCTGCTCGGCCCGACGAAGAACGCAGGAGTGAAACGAGATGCCGAAGGTGAAGACACGGAGATCCGTGAAGAAGAAGTTCAAGGTGACGGGCAGCGGCAAGATCCTGCGCCGGCCGGCGATGCGGAGCCACAACCTGGAGAAGAAGTCGTCGAAGCGTAAGCGCGGCTTCCGCAAGGATCGCGAGGTCACCGGCGGCGACCGCAGCGCCGTCAAGAAGATGCTGGGGATGGGCTGAGCCTTGCCCAGGGTCAAGCGCGCCGTCCACGCGCAGAAGAAGCGCCGCAAGGTCCTCGAGCAGGCGAAGGGCTACTGGGGCCGCAAGAGCACCCACTACCGCTACGCGAAGGAGCAGGTCGAGCACTCGCTCGTCTACGCGTATCGCGACCGGAAGGTGCGGAAGCGTGAGTTCCGCAAGCTCTGGATCACCCGGATCAACGCCGCGGCGCGCGCAAACGACCTCTCGTACAACCAGTTCGTCCACGGTTGCACGAAGGCCGGGATCGAGCTCGACCGGAAGGTGCTCGCCGACCTCGCCGTCAGCGACCCGGCTGCGTTCAGCGCGATCGCCGAGCAGGCGAAGAGCGCACTCGGGGCATAGCGACGGACCGCCGCGAGGCGTTCCTGCAGCAGGCCCGCCACTTCGCGGGCTCCTCGCCGCTGTACGCGCGGCTCGCGGGAGAGTTCGCGGACGAGCCGCTGGTCGGAGCGCTGCTCGGCGACGACGTCGAGTGGCGGACGCCACTCCAGCTCATGGCGGCGCTGCACTATCTCGTCCTCGCCGGCCGTGCGTCGTGGGACGACCCACGCGCGGCGCTCCGGGCCGAGGAGGAGTTCCTCCGCGGCTGGCTCATCAAGCGGCACGTCCAGACGAACGAGGTCGGCCGCTGCTGGTGGCTGCTCCCGTGCTTCCTCGAGGCCGCTCGCCGTACCGGCGCCGAGGTGTTCGACTGCGTCGAGCTGGGCTGCAGTGGCGGCCTCAACCTGCTCTGGGATCGCTACGGCTACGCGTACGCGAACGGGTCCTGGGGACGTCGTGACACTGTGTTACTTGGTGGCGAGGAGCGTGTGCCGGTTCCGGCTGAGCTGCTCGCGCGGAGACCGGTCGTGCGCTCGCGGATCGGCGTCGACCAGGATCCGCCCGACCTGCGAGACGACGACGACGTTCGGCTGCTCAAGGCGTTCATCTGGCCCGGGGAGCACGACAGGCTCGAGCGGCTCGAGAAGGCCGTCGCTGTCTGGCGCGCCGATCCGCCCGAGATCCGGAAGGGGGACATTGTCGAGGAGCTGCCCTCGCTACTCGCGCGACGTCGCGACGATGCGCTCACGCTCGTCTGGCAGACCGCGGCGCTGAATTACCTCGCCGGCGAGCGGCAGGAGCGCGTCCGCGAGTTGCTCGCGGCTGCGGCGCGGCAACGGCCCTTCGCGTTCGTCGAGACCTGGCGACCGCTCGACGGCAGCCACGACTACTACGGCCTCTACGTGAATGGCGACGCGGTGGCGCACTCGGATTTCCACGGCGCATGGCTTGAGTGGCGGTCGTGATCACCTCCCGCGACAACGAGCGGCTCAAGCTCCTCCGCAAGCTCCACGACCGGCGCTGGCGGGACAAGCTCGGGCTGTTCGCGGTCGAGGGAGAGGACCTCGTCGACGCCGGGCTCGCCGCGGGGCTCGAGCCGGACGATTTGCTGGTCTCAGGCGAGGATGTCGCGCCGGAACTGCTTGCCGAGGTGTCGGCGCTCGCGCATCCGCCGCGCGTCGTCGCGGTCTTCCGTCGCGGCCACCTTCCGCGGGGGACCCGGCCTGTGACGCTCGCGCTGTGGCACATCGGCGATCCCGGCAACGTCGGCACCCTGCTGCGGGCGGCGGACGCGTTCGGTGCCGGTGTCGCGCTCTCGGACGGGTGCGCCGATCCGACCGGCCCCAAGGCGGTCCGTGCCTCGATGGGATCGCTGTTCCGCGTGCCGCTGAGCGGGTTCGACGAGCCTGCGGGGAAGCGGATAGCGTTCGTGCCTAGCGGCGGAATCCCGCTCCCAGAGCTGGCGTCCGGAGGAGACGTGGTGCTGGTGCTCGGCGCCGAGCGTGAGGGACTGCCTTCTGAGGTGCTAGATCGCTGCGAGGAGCGCGCCTCGATCCCGCAGGCGGGAGGCGGCGAGTCGCTCAACGTCGCGATGGCCGGCGCCATCGCGCTCTACGAGTTCGCGCGACGCGGCTCGGCTGACTTCGAGCGCCAGTAGGCAATCCGCTCCTTCAGGCGTCGCGCCTGATCCTGGTACCGGGCTTCGTCGGCGGCGCGTTCCTCAACCGTCCGCTTCTTCCTCATCGTCCTCCTCCTCGAGTAACCACAGGGCTCGATGGACGCCCGACCGGATGTCGAACAGGACCTCGAATAGTAGGCGGATGTCCTCGGGCTCCATGCTCAGGAAGGGTGGGCGACCTCGCGCCTGTTCGCAAGTCGCTCTTCAGGACATGGTCCAGAAAAGAGTCCGGCCCCTTGCGGGGGCCGGACCAAAGAATTCGCCGAGCCGGTTTCGCTTTCGTCCGCCTCGTCCAACCGGCCTTTCGCCTCGGGATTGCTCCCTCTTCGTCCGACCGCTCGGTCGAGGTTTCGACCTACTCGCGCTCCGTGCTCGGCGCAAGAAGGAACCTACGCGAACACGGTCACCGGATCAAGGCCTCTCGGAAACTTTTTTGTCGCAATTTGCGAGCGGATCATTTCCGGCGGGCGATCCAGACGCTGTCCTCACCGCCGGCGAAGGGTCGCCGGTCGAACCAGCCGTAGCACTCGAGCACCTCGAAGCCGGCCTCGGCGAGGAGCGAGTGCCAACGCTCGGGCTCGACCCACCAGAGCGTCATCGTCGAGGCGCCCTGCGGGCCGCGCACCGAGAGCGTGAGCGTCTGAGCTGCGAGATCCCAGTCCGCGCGCTCGTCGATCCCCGGCTCGCGCTCGATCCAGAGGCCGTGCGTCTCCTCGATGTCCTCGGGCGACGGGGTGAACACGTCGAAGACGAGGCGCCCGCCGGGCCTGAGCAGTTCGCGTGCGGAGCGCAGCGCCTCGAGCCGCTCGTCGTCGTCTCGTAGGTGGAGGTACGACCGGAACGGGCAGGTCACGAGCGGGACGCGCTCGTCGACCGGCGGCCGCCGCAGGTCGCCGACCCGCAGATCGAGCCGTTCTGCGACCCCCGCTTCGCGAGCCCGCAGGGCGCAGACCCCCAGCATTCCCGCAGACGAGTCGACACCGATCACATGCGCGCCGGCGAGGGCCACCGGAATGGCGATCCGCCCCGTGCCGACGCCGAGCTCCACCAGCTCGCCACCGGCGGACAGCGCCTCGTCGACATAGAACGAGATGTCCTCGATGACGCTGGCGCTCCACGGGTCGTACAGCCGCGCGATCGGGTCGTAGACGCTCAGGGTCTGCGCGTCACGTAGACGTACTCCATCGACTCGTCCGTGAACGGCTCGCGCTCGAAGCCTCCGTACAGCGCCTCGACCTCGAGCCCGGCGACCTCGATCAGCCCGTCCCACTCGGCCTTCGTCGCCCACCAGAGGCTGATCTTGGCGCCGTCGTCGCGCGTGATCTCGATGCGGTTGTCCGCGGGGACGTAATGGAGCGTGTGCACGACGCCGCTCTGGTCCTGCGTCGTCCCGTCGAGCCGGGCCGCGATCGTGTGGCTGAACGCAAACGCGTTGAATGCGAACCGCCCGCCGGGCCGCAGCGAAGCGGCGACGCGCTCGAACACCTGCCGCTTCTCCTGCCAGCCGTGCAGGTGGAGGAGCGAGCGGAACGGGACGTAGATGAGCTGCCGCGGGCTCGTCGAGCTCGAGTTCACGAATGTCGCCGAGGCGCAGCTCGAGCGGCAACCCGGCTGCGCGCTCGCGCGCGATCTCGAGCATCGCCGGCGAGGAGTCGATCCCGAGGAAGGGCTTGCCGGTCTGGCGCACCACCTCGATCGCGACACGACCGCTCCCGACCGCCAACTCCACGATCGGCCCGTCCGCCTCGCGGGCGAGCGAGACGTAGTGGGCCACGTCCTCGGTCATGTCGGACGCCCACGCGTCGTAGACGGGCGCCCAGGCGTCGTATTCGCTCATCGCGGGTAGTATCGGCCCAGATGCCTACTTCGCGCGTCTTCGCCTTTATGCCGCCCCGGCTCGTCGCCGGGGCGTCGGCGCGGTCGTAGCAGGCGTCGTCTCCTCAGCTCGAGCCGGGGCGTGAGCCGCCGTCGTTCCCTGCCCGCGAAAGGAGGAGAGACCGTTGGATAAGGTCGCGACCGTGGATCCCGATGACCTCCAGCAGGAGGCGCTGACCGCTGCCGCCGAGGCGAGATCGCTCGCCGCGCTCGACGACATCCGCATCCATTACCTCGGCCGCAAGAGCGCGCTGAAGCTCGCGCTGCGTGATGTGCGCGACCGCGAGACCGGCATGACGCTCAACGCGGTGCGCGAGACCGTCGAGGCCGCCCTCGAGGCGCGCGAGCAGGAGCTCGCGCGGGCGGAGCTCGAGGAGAGGATCGCCACGGAACGCGTGGACGTGACGCTGCCCGCAGGGTTGCTCGGGCCGCCGAAGCTGCGGCCGCGCGGCACGCTCCACCCGTCGACCCTCGTGCGCCGCGACGTCGAGGACATCTTCCTCGGCCTCGGCTACGAGATCGTCGACGGCCGCGAGGTCGAGACCACTCGCTACAACTTCGACGCGCTCGGCTTCCCCGACTGGCACCCCGCGCGCTCGCCACGGGACACGCTGTTCCTCGACGATAAGACCGTGCTGCGCACGGAGACCTCGCCGGCCCAGATCCACAAGATGGAGTCGCGGCGTCCGCCGATCTACATGGTCTCGATCGGCCGCGTCTACCGGCGCGACATGATCGACGCGCGACGCATTTCCCGATCTTCCACCAGTTCGAAGGGCTGGCCATCGACAAGGGCATCACGATGGCCGACCTCAAGGGGACGCTCCTCTACGTGATGCGCGAGCTCTACGGCCCTGAGCGCGAGGTGCGTTTCCGCACCCACTACTTCCCGTTCACCGAGCCGTCGATGGAGCCGGACGTGTCGTGCTTCAACTGCGGCGGCGCCGGGTGCGCGATCTGCAAGCACTCCGGCTGGATCGAGATGGGCGGCTCCGGGGTTGTCGATCCCTACCTGTACGAGTTCGTCGGCTGGGGGCCCGAGGAGTACAGCGGCTTCGCCTTCGGCATGGGCATCGAGCGGACGGCCCAGCTGCGTTACGGCATCGCCGGCATCCGCGCGTTCTGGGAGAACGACCTCCGCTTCCTCAGGCAGTTCCGATGAGGGTGCCGCTCAGCTGGCTGCGCGAATACGTGCGCGTCGACGCGTCGACGGCGCAGATCGCCGAGGCGCTCTCGGTCGGTGCGGCCGAGGTCGATGGCATCGAGCGGGTCGGCGTGTCCGGCGACCTCGGGCTCTTCCGCGTCGGGCACGTCCTCGAGGCGGCGAAGCATCCCGACGCCGACCGGCTGCAGCTCACGTCGGTCGACGTGGGGGAGGACCGCCCGTACTCGATCGTCTGCGGCGCCTGGAACTTCGGCGCCGGCGCGAAGGTCGCCGTCGCGCTCCCCGGCGCGACGCTGCCGAACGGGCTCGTGCTCGAGCGGCGCAAGCTCCGCGGCGAGCTCTCGGAGGGGATGATCCTGGCCGAGGACGAGCTCGACCTCGGCACCGATCACACCGGGATCATCGTCCTCGACGACGCGCTCGAGGCCGGGACGCCGCTCGCCGACGTCCTGCCGCTCGTCGACGAAGTGCTCGACCTCGACCCGACCGGGAACCGCCCCGACCTCTTCGCGGTCTACGGCGTCGCGCGCGAGGTGGCGGCGCTGCTCGGCGGCGAGCTGCAGCCGATGCCCGGCGAGGATCCTCCGCGCGACGGCGACGAGCCGGTCGGGATCGCGATCGACGATTCCGGAAGGCTGCCTCCGGTTCATCGGGCGGACGCTGCGCGACGTCGCGATCGGCGAGTCGCCGCTCTGGCTCAAGGGCCGGCTCCGCAGTGCGGGCGTGCGGTCGATCTCGAACGTCGTCGACGTGACGAACTACGTGATGCTCGCCCTCGGCAGCCCGCTCCACGCCTACGACCTCGACCTCGTGCACGGTGGGCTCGTCGCGCGGCGGGCGCGCGCGGGCGAGAAGCTGCGCACGCTCGACGGCGTCGAGCGCACGCTGGACGCCGAGGATCTCGTGATCGCCGACGGAGAGCGTGCCGTCGGGCTCGCCGGGATCATGGGCGGCGAGGAGACCGAGGTCTCCGCCTCCACGAAGAACGTCCTGCTCGAGGCGGCCAACTTCGAGCCGGTCGGGATCCTGCGCAGCTCCGAACGTCACTCGCTGCGAACCGAGGGCTCGAATCGCTGGGAGAAAGGCGTCGATCCGCACGTCGCAGGCCAGGCGGCGACGTATGCGACGCAGCTCATCGTCGAGCTGTGCGGAGCGCGCTGGACCGGGGCGGAGGACGTGCAGACCGACCTGCCCAAGCCCGCCGTGATCCGGCTGCGGCCCGAGCGTGCGAGCGCGGTGATCGGTCTCGACATCCCGGCGAAGGAGCAGGCAGAGATCCTCGGCCGAATCGGCTTCGAGCAGCTGAAGAGCGGCTTCCGCGTCCCGACGTGGCGCTCGCGCGACGTGACGCGCGAGGTCGACCTGATCGAGGAGGTCGCGCGCTTCAAGCTTCCCGAGATTCCGTTCACGCTGCCGCGCCGCGAGGCGATGTTCGGGCGGCTGACCCGGCCGCAGCGGCTGCGCCGTCTTGTCGAGGACGCGCTCGTCGGAGCCGGGTACGCCGAGGTGTACACCCCCTCCTTCGCCGCGGACGGCGATCTTCGCCTTCCCGAGCCGCTGTCGGCCGAGGCTGCCGCTCTCCGCACCGTCCTCTACGCCTCGCTCCTCGATCCGGCCCGCCGGAATGCCGATGCGGGCGAGGAGAACGTGGCGCTGTTCGAGGTCGCGCGCGTCTACCGTGACAGCGGGGCCGACCTGCCAGTGGAGCGGTGGCATGTGGCAGGGATCGCCGACGGCGGCTTCGCCGAGGCGAAATGGGCCGTCGAGCAGATCTACTCCGCGCTCGGCGTCGAGCCGGGCTACGAGCGGGCGAGCGAGGAGTTCCTCCATCCCGGCAAGGCGGCGCGCACGGCCGAGGGCTGGCTCGGCGAGCTCCATCCGTCGGTGCTCGACGGCGTCTGGAGCGCGTTCGAGCTCGACCTCGACGCGCTTGCGGAAGCGGCTCCGCAGGTGGTGGCCTTCGAGCCGGTGAGCCCGTACCCGGAGGTCCGTCAGGATCTCGCGTTCGTGGTCGGCGAGGAAGTGTCTGCGGCCGAGCTGCTCGCGGCTATCCGCGAAGCGGCGGGTGACTTGCTTCGCGAGCTCGAGGTCTTCGACGAGTACCGCGGCGAGCAGATCGGGGAGGGCAAGCGGTCGCTTGCGTTCCGGCTCGCCTTCGGCTCCCCCGAGGGGACGCTCACGGACGAGGACGTCGCGCCGGTCCGCGCGTCGATCGTCGATGCGCTGGCGACGCGCTTCGACGCAGTCCTACGCGCCTAGTCGGCGCGCCGCAGGAGGCGGACGATCGTCTTCACCGCGAGCGCCGCACCGGCGGCGGCGCTGACACCTGCGGCGAGCTTCTTGCCGCGCTCGGCGGTCTGGCCGAGCTCCTCGCGCAGCGAGGCGACGGCGTCCGTCAGCTCGCGCCGCTCGGCGGCGATCTCCTGGCGAAGCTCGGACTCAGTGGCCATTGCGCAGCGCCTCTGTCGTGAGCTGAGCCTCCGCGATCGCCTGCTCGGGAACGGGCTTCGATCCTTTCCGCAGCAGCGCAGCGCCGATCGCGCCGAGCATCGCCGCGAGCAAGAGCAGGCCGCCGAACATGATGAGCAGCGAGAGCCACACGGGTAACGCGGTGGCGATCCCCGCCGTTGCCGCCGCGAGACCGAAGAGGAGGGCCAGCAGCCCGAGCACGGCTGCGCCGACAGCCGAGCCCGATACCGATCGCGAGCGCGGCGACCTTGCGCTTGAGCTCGGTCGCGGCAAGCTGGAGCTCGAGCTGCACGATCGAGCGCGCATGGTCGGCGACCCGCTTTGTCGCGCCCGAAAGTCCCAAGTCCGTTCACAGTTGTCATCCTTACCACTGCCCGACGGTAGCCAACCTCGCCTCAGCGAGCGCGGAACTGCTGGCTCGGAGGCGGCGGCTCGTAGCGCTCCAGCTGTTGTACTCCTCGCATCGATCCTGAGGTGCACGGTGCCCTCCTCGATCGCGCCGACCTTCTCGGACGGCACGTAGAGGGGGCGGTCGAGGACTGTGCCTGCGCCGACCGCGAGGCCGTCGAAGATGTCCGCCTCCGGGTCGCCCAGCACCTGGTCGAGCTTGCCGACCTCGTTCCCGTCGTTCGCGACCACGCTCCAGCCGCGCTCGGCGACCATCCAGGAGACCGGGTCGGCCATCAGGCCGGCCGGCGGCCGACGAGGAACGTGGCGCCCTGCGTGCCGACCGGGTTCACGTCGCTCAGCGCCCGCGTGATCTTGATGTGGCCGGTGATTCCGTTCTCGTCGAGCCGGCCCAGGCAGCGGCCGACCATCGAGACGGAAGCGCCGTAGCCGTGCGCACTGGCGCAGCGGAAGCGGAAGCCGGGACGCCGCCGCCGGGCGTCGAAGGCGTGCGGGGTCTTTCGCCGGGCGTCGTCGGCTTTGCCGGCGACGCTTCCAGCTGGATGGGGTAGGGGCGCAGAGGACGGCGCCGCGGTCGACGTCGGCGCTCGAGTCGAGCTCGAGCTCGGCGACGACGTCGCTCCAGTCGGACGGGAGCACCTCGAGTGCCGCCTGCCACTCGGCTGCGAGCGTGGGGCGCGCGACCTGCGCCGGCGCCTCCGCCTCGCTCGTTCCGAGAAGCGTCAGCGCGCCGCCGATTCCCTCGGCGTCGATGCGGCCGAGCAGCCGCCGCGCGGCCTCGGGTCCGATCCCGTGACCGGTGCGGGTGACATAGAAGCGAACGGTGCTGCCGGAGAGGCCCGGACCCGCCGGCCCGAGCAGCGCAGCGGCGCGTTCGCGCGCCTTCTGGGTGTCGATCCGGAGGCTCAACCGGAGGTCGCTCCACCTCGGATCCAGGCCGCTTTCGATGCCGTTCCACTGCTCGACGAGCCGCACGGCGCCAACCGTACACTCCGGCCCATGGCAAAAGTCGAGCACCGCACGAGCCTTGCGAAGGCTGAGCTCGGCGACGTGCTGCGCGAGATGCTGCTCATCCGCCGCTTCGAGCAGAAGGTCGAGGAGCGCTTCCGGGCCGGCGAGCTCCCGGGCTTCCTCCACGTGGCGATCGGCCAGGAGGCTTGCGCTGTCGGCGTCTGCCGCGCGCTCGAGGACGGCGACGTCATGGCGTCGACGCACCGCGCGCACGGTCACACGCTCGCGAAGGGGACGCATCCGAATGAGCTGATGGCCGAGCTGTACGGCAAGACGGAGGGCTGCTCGCACGGCTACGGCGGCTCGATGCACCTCTACGACATCGAGCGCGGGAACATGGGTGCGAACGCCGTCATCGGCGGTGGGCTGCCCCACATCGCCGGCGCTGCGCTCGCGTTCCAGATGCGCGGCGAGCCTCGGGTCGCGGTCGCGTTCTTCGGCGACGGAGCGACGAACATCGGCACGTTCCACGAGGCGCTGAACCTCGCGCAGCTCTGGAAGGTGCCGGCGGTGTTCGTGCTCGAGGACAACAAATGGGCGGAGTCGACCCCGGAGTCGCAGCACTCCCCGATCCGCGACCTCTCCGAGCGCGCGAAGGCGTTCGGGATGAAGGCGATCAAGGCGGACGGCCAGGACGTCGAGGCCGTCTACAAGACCGCGCGCAAGGCCCTCGATCATGCGCGCGGCGGCGAGGGACCGGTCTTCGTCCACCTCGACACGGTGCGCTTCAGCGGCCACTACATCGGCGATCCGCAGGTCTATCGCGACCGCGACGAGGCGAACGAGCTGCGCGCGACCCGCGACCCGATCGAGAATCTGCGCGCGAAGCTCGAGGTCTCCGACGAGGACTTCGCCATCCTCGACGCCGAGGTCACGGAGATCGTCGAGGCGTCGGTCGAGTTCGCGAAGAACGGCACCGATCCCACTCCCGAAGACGCGCTGAAGAACGTTTATGCCTGAGCTCACCTATCGGGAGGCCGTGCGAGACGCCCTGTCGACGGCGATGCGCCAGGACGACGACGTCTTCATCATGGGCGAGGACATCGCCGAGATGGGCGGCTCGATGGGCGTCACCGCCGGGATGCTCGAGGAATTCGGCAAGGAGCGGGTGCGCAACACGCCGATCTCGGAGATGGCACTCGCCGGCGCGGCGATCGGCGCCGCGATGCAGGGGATGCGCCCGGTCGCCGAGATCATGTACGAGGACTTCATGACGCTCGCCGCCGAGCAGGTCGTGAACCAGGCGGCGAAGCTCCGCTACATGTCCGGAGGGCAGCTGACGGTTCCCGTCGTCTTCCGCACGCAGGGCGGCGCCGGCTGGTCGCCGGGCGCGCAGCACGCCCAGCAGCTCGAAGCGTGGTTCGTCCACATCCCGGGGCTGAAGGTCGTCTTCGCCTCGACGCCGGAGGACGTGCGCGGCCTCCTCTGGTCGGCGATCTACGACGACAACCCGGTCGTCTTCTTCGAGCACAGGACGCTCTACCCGATCAAGGGCGACGTACCGGCCGAGATCGAGCCGATCCCGATCGGCCGCGCGCGCGTCCACCGGCAGGGCGAGGACGTGACCGTGATCGCGACCGGACGGCTCGTGCACGAGAGCCTCAAGGCAGCTGAGGAGGCGGAGAAGGAAGGCATCTCGGTCGAGGTCGTCGACCCGCGCACGCTGCAGCCGCTCGACGAGGAGACGCTGGTCTCGTCGGTGAAGAAGACGAACCGCGCCGTTGTCGCCCACGAGGCCGTGACCCGGATGGGGTTCGGTGCCGAGGTCGCCGCCGTGCTCCAGTACCAGGCGTTCGACTGGCTCGACGCGCCGATCGAGCGCGTCGGCGCGAAGTTCTCGCCGCTGCCGTTCGCGCCCGTGATGGAGGCGTTCGTCGTCCCGCACGCCGAAGAAGTGCTCGCCGCGATCAAGCGAACCGTCGGAAAGACGAGCTGAGCCGTGGCGACCGAGGTCATCCTCCCGCGGCTCGGCCAGGGCATGGAGTCCGGCACGATCGTCCGCTGGCTCAAGTCGGAGGGCGAGCCCGTGGCGAAGGGCGAACCGCTCTTCGAGCTCGACACCGACAAGGTCACGCAGGAGGTCGAGGCCGAGGCGAACGGCGTCCTCCTCAAGATCGCCGTCGCCGAGGGCGAAGTCCCCGTCGGGCAGACCGTCGCCTACATCGGGGACAAAGGCGAGGACATCCCGGAAACAGCGCCGTCGGCTCCCTCTGCCGAAGCCGGACGGGCGTCGCCGAGCCGGCGCCGGCGGCGCCGCTTGAAGCGCGCCTGCGCCCGCGACGACGAACGGCAGGCTCAAGGCTTCACCACTCGCGCGGCGCCTGGCACGCGAGCGCGGAATCGATCTCGCCACGCTGCGTGGGACCGGGCCGGAAGGGCGCATCGTCGCCGACGACGTCGAGCACGGCGGAGCCGGCGCGCCGCCGGCTCCCGCTCCCGCAGTCGTGCCGGCTCCGGCAGGCGAGGTCGAGCGCGTGCCGCTCACGAACATCCGCAAGACGATCGCGCGCCGGCTCACCGAGGCATGGCAGATCCCGGTCTTCCAGCTCCAGGCCTCGGCCGACATGACGCGCGTCAACGACCTCGTCGCGAAGCTCCGCGAGCGCGATCCCGACGTCCGCCTCACCGTCACGGACGTCCTCACCAAGGTCTGCGCGCAGTCGCTCATGCGCCACCGCGAGGTGAACGCGGAGTTCACCGAGGAGGCGATTCTCCTCCACCCGAGCGCGAACGTCGGCCTTGCCGTCGCCGCGCCGCAGGGGCTCGTCGTGCCCGTGATCCGCGGCGCCGAGCGCCTCTCGCTGACCGAGATCGCCCGGGTGCGCGGCGACCTGGTCGGGCGGGCGCGCGAGAACAAGCTTCGTGCCGAGGATCTCGAGGGTGGAACGTTCACCATCTCGAACCTCGGCATGTTCGCGGTCCAGAGCTTCACCGCGGTGCTCAATCCGCCGCAGGCGGCCATCGTCGCCGTCGGAGCCACGGAGGATCGCGTCGTACCGGCCGGCGACGGGACAGCGGTGCGGCCCATGGTCACGCTCACCGGCACGTTCGACCATCGCGCCGTGGACGGCGCCCCCGCCGCGGCCTTCCTCCAGACACTGAAGGAGAGCCTCGAGGACCCGGGGCTCGCCCTCTAGGAGCGCTGTGGCCCCGACGGTCTGGTACTACGTCCGCGACCTCGACGAGGGCCGCCGTTTCTACCAGGAGCTGCTCGGCTTCGAGGAGTCCGCCCTCGACCTCGAGGCCCGCTGGTCGGAGCTCCGGCAGGGCGAGATGGAGATCGGGCTCGCGGAGGGTGAGCCTCGCGACGACGGCGGCGTCGCGCACGTCGAGGTCACCGACCTCAAGGCGGAGGCAGACCGGCTGCGCGAGGCAGGACGTCGAGGTCGGGATCGTCCTCGAGCTGACCGGCGAGATGCGTCTCCTCGACGTCTACGACCCGGACGGCAACCGGATTCAGCTCGCCCAGGAGCTGCACGGCTGATGCTCCGCGACGCCGACCTCCAGGACATGCGCTTCCTCCGCGACATGCTCCGCCACGCGTATCACTGGCGGCTCGGCGATCCCGACCTGCCGGTCTTCCGCTACGTCCAGAACTGGGGGCGACACGGCGACGCGGGCGTGATCGCGTTCGACGGCCCGAACATCTACGGCGCGGCGTGGTACCGGGTCTTCCCGGAGGCGGCGCCCGGCTTCGGCTTCGTCGACGAGGAGACGCCCGAGCTGACGATCGCCGTCGTCCCGAGCCATCGCGGCCACGGCACGGGCGGCGAGCTGCTCGAGGCGCTGCTCACGCGCGCCCGCAGCGGACGGCTTTCCGCGTGTCAGCCTCAGCGCCGAGCTCGGCCAGACGGGCTTCTACGAGAAGCACGGCTTCCACGAGCATCGCAGGGAAGACGGAACCGTCACGATGGTGGCCGACCTGTAGCTCGCGAAGCTGGCGTTTCGCTCGCTGGGTGACGGAACTGCGCGGGCCGGAAAGCGTGGTTTCCGGCCCGCTTCGTGCTGTTTTTGCTGTTCGGTCCCTGGACGGGGGTCCGCTCTTGTGCGCTCGCGCGCGGCGGAGGCCGGCGCGAGCGCGGTTCGGCCTGCGGCTAAGTCGCCGCTTCGCGGCTGTCTTAGCCTCCGGCCCTTGGCGCTCCCTGCGATCTAAGCGTTCGAACCCTGTTGGCGCCGAGGCGGCGCGTAACGCGCGTTACGACGCCGCGGACCAGCGGGCGGACGCGCGTAGCCCGTCCGCTCGCGCGGAACCGGCGTCTGAATCTCAGCCCAATACGCCCTCAGCACGGAGCCGACGGGAGACCGCGTCTCCCGTCGGCGCAGTTCCTTATGTCCCGGGGCGAAGAGCGCAGCTCTTCGCCCCGGTCCCCCTAGGTACGCTCCGCCCGAACGAGAGTGAGGGAGGAAAATGGAAGTTGACGTCGCCGTCCTCGGAGGCGGCCCGGGCGGCTACACCGCTGCCATCCGCGCTGCGCAGCTCGGCGCAAAGGTCGCCTGCATCGAGAAGGAGCCCGAGCTCGGCGGCACCTGCCTGCGCGTCGGCTGCGTTCCCACCAAGGCGTGGGTGCAGACCGCGTTCGCGCTCAAGGAGGCCGAGGAGCATTTCGCGAAATTCGGCGTCCAGGTGGGGGAGGCGAAGCTCGACTTCGCCGCCGCGAACGTCTGGAAGGCAGGGCGTCGTCCACCAGATGACGTCAGGCGTGGCCAGCCTGTTCAAGGCGAACGGCGTGGAGTGGGTGAAGGGCACGGGCCGCTTCAAGGATGCGAACACGATCGCCGTCGAGGGCGGCGAGGACGTCACGTTCCGCTCGGCGATCGTCGCCACCGGCTCGTATCCGCTCCGTCCGCCGATCGAGGGCCTGGATTCTCCGCGCTGCGTCAGCTCGACGGGCCTCCTCGCCCAGGACAGCGTGCCGGGCCGGCTGGTCGTCCTCGGCGGCGGGATCATCGGCTGCGAGTTCGCGTCGATCTTCCGGCGCTTCGGCTCCGAGGTGACGATCGTCGAGATGCTCGAGACGCTGATTCCCCAGGAGGACGCGGACGCGGCGAAGGAGCTCGCGAAGCAGTTCGGGCGCCGCGGCATCGCCCTCCAGCTCGGCAAGCAGTGCTCCAGGATCGAGGACGACGGCTCGCAGCTCATCGTCCACTACGGCGACGGCGAGACGGTCGAGGCCGACCTGATGCTCGTCAGCGTGGGCCGGGGACCGCTCGTCGCGGACATCGGTCTCGAGGACGCCGGTGTCGAGTTCGACCAGCGCGCCGGCGTCGCGACCGACGACCATCGGCGCACGAATGTTCCGCACATCTACGCCGTCGGCGACTGCGCCGGCTACTGGCAGCTCGCGCACACCGCGTTCCGCGAGGGCGAGATCGCGGCGGAGAACGCGACCGGCCATGAGGCCGTCTTCGACAACCGGGCCATCCCACGGCCGATCTACACCGATCCGGAGATCGCCGCCGTCGGGCTCACCGAGGCGGAGGCGCGCGAGCAGTACGGAGACGACGTCGCGGTCGGCCGGTTCCCGTGGGTCGGGAACGCGCGTGCCGTGATGCAGGACGAGACCGTCGGTTGGGTCAAGTCGATCCACGAGACGCGGTACGGCGAGCTGCTCGGGCTCGTGATGGTCGGCCCGCACGTGACCGACATGGTCGAGGCGGGGGTCGTGGCAATCGATGCCGAGTCGACGGTCGAGACCGTCGCAGACGGCATCGCGCCCCATCCCACGCTCTCGGAGGCCATCAAGGAAGCAGGTTTGGCCGCGCTCGGACGGGCCATCCACATCCCGAACCGAAAGCCGCGCGCGGCCGCGACCGCATAAGGCTGCGCGGATTTGACAGGAGGAGTGCATGAGCATCGTAAATAGACGCAACGCCGTCGTCGGCTTCCTCACCCTGAAGGTGGGGAAGATGGTGGCGCGCAAGAAGGCGAAGCAGGTCAAGGGCCGCTTTGCGGACAGGCGCAAGAAGAACGACGAGAATCGCTAGTCGACTTGAGCCTCTTCCGCGCTTCGATCGACGGCCTCGTTCCCTACGAGCCGGGCAAGCCGGTCGAGGCGGTGCAGCGAGAGCTCGGGCTGGAGCACGTCGTCAAGCTCGCCTCGAACGAGGGGCCGTTTCCCCCGTTCCCGGCGGCGCTCGAGGCGATGGAACGTGCTGCGCTCGAGCTCAACCGCTACCCGGACGGCGGCGTCTGGACGCTGCGGGCGGCGCTCGCCGAGCGGAACGGAGTCTCGTTTGAGGAGCTGATCGTCGGCGCCGGAGCGGACGGGATCATCGATCTGCTCTCCCAGGCGACGCTCGATCCGGGCGACGAGGTCGTTTGCGGCTGGCCGTCGTTTCCGAGCTACGTCCTCGACGCGGCGAAGCTCGGCGCTGAAGCGCGGCGCGTGCCTTTGCGCAACCACACCTACGACCTCGAAGGGCTCCTCGCGGCGATCGGGCCGCGGACGAAGCTCGTCTACGTCTGCCATCCGAACAACCCGACCGGCACCGCGAACGGCCGCGACGAGCTGCTCGCGTTCCTCGACCGGCTGCCCGAGCACGTCCTCTGCGTCATCGACCAGGCCTACTTCGAGTACATCGACGACCCCGACTACGTGAACGCGATCGAGCTCTTCCGGCAAGGACGCCGCATCGTCGTGCTGCGGACGTTCTCCAAGATCTACGGGCTCGCCGGGCTGCGCGTCGGCTGGGCGGTCGCTCCGGCGGACGTCGCGACGGCGACGAGCAAGGTGCGGCGCGCGTTCGACGTCTCTGCAACGGCGCAGGCCGCCGCGCTGGCGAGTCTCGACGACCCGCAGGAGATCGCGCGGCGGCGCGAGCTGAACGCCACCGGGAGGGACCGGCTGGCCGAGATCCTGCGCGGCCACGGCCTGGATCCGGCAGGGCCGGCCCGCGGCAACTTCCTCTTCGCGGACGTCGGCGGCGGCCGGGAGCTGTTCGAGCGGCTTCTGCGGGAAGGAGTCATCGTCCGCCCGCTCGACGGCTTCGGCGCACCGGAGGGAATCCGGGTCACCGTGGGCGCTCCGGACGAGAACGAGGCCTTCGCGATTGCATTGGGACACGTCCTTTCGGGCGTCTCGTAACCGTCGGGCACAGGTGGTACGTTCGGCCACGAAGTCGTGAGGCTCTCGTCTGCCCAGCTCACGCCGCTGAGGATTCCGGGTTTCCGGAACCTCTTCTTCGCGACCTTTGGTTCGAGCGCCGGGACGCTGCTCGCCGCCGTCGCGCTCGCGATCGACGTCAAGGACCGGACGGCCTCGTCGACCTACTCCGGTCTCTGGGTCGCGGCTGTGCTCATCGTCGAGTTCCTGCCGACGATCGTCGTCGGGCTCTTGCTCGGGCCGCTGCTCGACCGGCTCGAACGCCGGTCGCTGATGATCGCCGCCGACGCGCTGCGGGTCGGGGTCTTCGTCGCACTGCCGTTCGCGACGAACGCCGCGACGGTCGTCGGTCTCGCCCTCGTCGCCGGCCTCGCGACCGGGTTCTTCAGGCCGGCCGTCTATGCGGGCATTCCGAATCTCGTCCCGGACGACCAGCTACCGAACGCGAACGCCCTCCTCCAGACGGTCGAGAACGCGAGCTGGGCGATCGGGCCGCTCGTCGGCGGGGTTCTGACTGCGGGGGCCGGCCCCTCTGCGGCGTACGGGATCAACGCAGCGTCGTTCGTCGTCTCGATCGCGCTCCTGCTGCAGATCCCTCCGCGCCAGCTGCAGAGCGAGCGAGCGCTCTCGCGCGGGCACTGGAGCGACCTCCGTGACGGCTTCGCGGCCGCGCTCCACTCGCCCTCGATGCGCGCGGTGCTCGTCGGCTGGGGCATCGCCTCGGTCGCCGCCGGAGCCGGGACCGTGACCGAGATCTTCCTCGCCAAGGACACATTCGATGCCGGAGACTTCGGGTACGGCCTCCTCCTGGGGGCGATCGGCGGCGGTCTCGTGCTCGGCAGCTTCGCGAGCGGGGAGGTGCTCTCCCGCTACGGGGTCGCGCGCGTGTACGGCGTCGGCCTTGCCGTGATGGCCGTGGGCTACTTCGCGACGGCAGCGAGCCCCGACGTCTGGGTAGCGGCCGCCTGCTGCATCGTCGTGGGAATCGGGAACGGGACGGCGATCGCGTGCAACGCCCTGCTCGTCCAGCGGGGAGTGTTCGACGTGATGCGCGGGCGGGCGCTCACGTTCGTGATGAGCGCGACGTTCGCGCTGGCCGGCGTCGGTCAGGCGGTGGGCGGGCTCTTCGTGCACAGCGTCGGGCCGCGCTGGATCTGGGGCGTCGCGGGCGGCGTGCTGCTCGTCGCAGCGCTCGCCGGAGCGGCGCTCGCCCGTCACCAGGGCGACGAGGCAGCCTCCAAAGCCGAGGTCGTAGCGGCGGAAGAGGCGCTGGAGGAAGAGCTGGGCTCCTGGCCCGGAGAGGACGAGCTCCGCCGGCTGGAGAGCGCGGTTTCCGGCGGGGTCCGTGTCGAAAGCACGGAGAGCTGACCCACTCCCGAACGCCGCCTACCAGCCTCGCGTGGGATGCCGCTCGCCGGTCTGCCCGGAGGAAGACACGTTGAAGTGGGACATGTTCCATGACGGCGCATAGCATCCGCGCAATGGCGGGACGCCGGGACTGGACACGCGAGGACCTAGCCGCCGGTGTCCGCGAAGGAGACCGGCGCGCACTCGCACGCGCGATCTCGCTCGTGGAGGACGGCGATCCGCTCGCCTACGGCGTCGTCGCGGATCTCTATCCGCAGACCGGCTCCGCGTACTCGGTTGGCATCACAGGCCCGCCCGGCGTGGGGAAGTCGAGCCTCGTCTCGGCGCTGATCCGCCTGGTGCGTGTCGCTGGAGCGCGCCACTCACGGTCGGCGTCGTCTCCGTCGACCCGTCGAGCCCGTTCTCGCACGGCGCGCTGCTCGGCGACCGGATCCGGCTCAGCGACCACTTCCTCGACCCGGACGTCTTCATCCGCTCGATGGGGACGCGCGGGCACCTCGGCGGGCTCGCCGAGGCGACGCTGCAGGCGCTGCTCGTGCTCGACGCAGCGGGCAAGGACATCGTCTTCCTCGAGACCGTCGGGGCGGGGCAGAGCGAGGTCGAGGTGATCGGGATCGCCGACACCGTCCTGCTCGTCCTGATGCCGGGTTCCGGCGACGCGGTGCAGGCGTTGAAGGCCGGGATCATGGAGATCCCCGACGTGATCGCGATCAACAAGATGGATCTCCCGGCGGCGAAGACGATGCTGAACGAGGTGCGCTCGATCCTCGCCCTCGACCGAAGCGGCGACTGGAACCCGCCGATCGTCCTCACCGAGGCCGTGCGCGGCGAGCACGTGCCCGAGCTGTGGGAGAAGGTCGAGGAGCACCGCGCGTTCCTCGAGCAGAGCGGGCAGCTGGAGGAGCGGCGGCGGGCGAACCTCGCGCGCGAGGTCTTCGCGGTCGCGTCGAGCCGCGCGAGCCGTCATCTCGAGCAGGCGGTGGCCGACGACGCCGAGCTGCGGCGTCTCCTCGCCGCGGTGCAGGCGCGTGAGCTCGACCCACTCACCGCCGTGCAGGAGATACTCGAGAAGGTTTTCCGGATTCACGATGGCGACGACAACAGCACCCGGCCTTCCTGAGATCGAGCGCGCGCGCGAGCGGCTCGAAGGAGTCGCGCGCGTCACGCCGGTCTTCCCCTCCGAGACGCTGTCGCGCCTCGCGGGCCGGCCCGTCCATCTGAAGGCCGAGAACCTGCAGCGCACGGGCTCGTTCAAGATCCGCGGCGCGTACACGAAGCTGTCGAACCTCTCGTCCGAGGAGCTCGCTGCCGGCGTGGTCGCGGCGAGCGCCGGCAACCACGGGCAGGCGGTCGCGTGGGCGGCCCGTGAGCTCGGCGCACACGCACACGTGTTCATGCCCTTCTACTCGCCGATGGCGAAGCTCGACGCCACCCGTAGCTACGGCGCCGAGGTCGAGCAGGTCGGCGCGGTCTGGGCGGAGACTCTCGAGGCCGCGTCAGCGTACGTCGAGCGGACCGGGGCCACGCTTGTCCATCCGTACGAGGACACCTTCGTGATCGCGGGCCAGGGCTCGATCGGCCTCGAGATCGCGGAGCAAGTGGACGAGCTCGAAACGGTCGTGATTCCGATCGGTGGCGGTGGGCTCGCCTCGGGCATCTCGCTCGCGCTGCGCGCCGTCCGCCCGGGATTGCGGATCGTGGGCGTTCGTGCCGCTGGGACGATGCCGGGAGGTTCCGGCCACTCGATCGCCGACGGAATCGCAGTCAAGGATCCCGGCGAGCTGACGATGTCGATCCTCGACGGGACGCTCGACGACATCGTCGCGGTCTCGGACGAGCAGATCGCCGAGGCGATCGTTCTCCTGGCCGAGCGCACGAAGCTCGTCGTCGAAGGTGCCGGAGCGGCAGCAGTCGCCGCGGTTCTCGGTGGGCTTGCCGGCGGCTCGGGGCCGGTTCTCCCACTCCTGTCCGGCGGCAACATCGACGCCTCGCTCATGGTGCAGGTCATGCGGCGCGGGCTCGCGATCAGCGGTCGCTATCTCGTGTTGCGGACGCGCGTGGTCGACCGTCCCGGTGAGCTCGCGAAGCTCCTCGAACTGCTCGCCGCCGAGCGGGTGAACGTCGTCGAGGTCGAGCACCAGCGTGAGGCGGCAGGCGTGCCGGTCGGGTACACGGGCATCGAGCTCACGCTGCTGACGCGGGACGCCGAGCATTGCGAACAGCTGCTGGAGCAGATGCGCGGCTGGGGCTACCCGGTCGAGCGGCTCGATTGAGCCGCTGCTTCGACGAGCTGCCCGACCTGATCGAGACGAGCCTCGAGACGCATCCGCGCGTCGTCCTCGTCTACTTCGACGCGTTCGGCTGGCGCTTCCTCGAGCGCCACGGCGAGCACGTGCTGTTCTCCGGCGCGGACGTGGAGCGATGGACGTCCATGTTTCCGTCCACTACGACAGTCCACGCCACGACCATCCACTCCGGGCTGCCGCTCGGCGAGCACGGCCTCTACGAGTGGCATGTTCTCGAGCCCCGGCTGAATCGCCTCGTCACGCCGCTGTGGTTCTCCTTCGCAGGCGACGACCGTCCCGAGACCTTGCGCGACTCCGGCCTTACGCCGCGGGATCTCTTCCCCGAGCAGACGCTGTACCGGCGTTTGCTCCCGGTTCCGAGCCATGTGGCGTTGCCGGCCGCGTTCGCGGGCTCGCTCACGAGCAAGGCGCTCCTCCGAGAAGCGACGATCCATCCCTTCGGCGAGACGGGCTCGGGTCTTGCCTCGCTCTGCGAAGCGCTCGCCGCCGAGGAGCGCGCGTACGGGACGATCTACTTCGACGATGCCGATGCGCTGATGCACGTGGCCGGGACGGAGGCGCCCGAGGTGGCGGCGGTGATGGAGACGACCCTGTCGGCGATCGCCGAGGCGCCCTGGCCCGAGGGAACGCTTGTCCTGCTCACCGCCGACCACGGGATGGAAGGGATCTCTCCCGAGCGGACGACGTACGTGAACGTCGCCTGGCCGGAGCTCGAACAGCACCTCGTCGTGGGCGCCGACGGCAAGCCCCTCGCGCCGGCCGGGTCGTGTCGCGACCTGTTCCTGCACGTAGTGCCGGAGCGGCTGGACGAGGTCGCCGCGCGGCTCGGCGAGCTGCTCGGCGGCGTCGCGGAGGTGCGGAAGGTCGAGACCATGCTCGCCGAGGGCCTGTTCGGCCCCAACGTCACGGACGCGCTCACCTCGCGGCTCGCGAATCTCGTTGTCCTGCCGGGGCCGGGTGAAGCTGCGTACTGGCTCGAGCCCGGCCGCTTCGAGCAACGCTTCCTGGGGCAGCACGGCGGGCTCTCGGCCAACGAGATGGAGATCCCGCTCGTGAGCTGGGTCGCGGGCGGGTAGCGGGGGGCGCGCATGGGTGCGGCGAGCGCGCCCGAGCGCCTCGGCTCTGCGGAAGAGCGGCGCAGGGCAGGGATCCGGCGCGGGATTCCGTTCGGGATCGCGGTCTTCGCGATCGCGATGTCGTTCGGCGTGCTGGCGCGGCCGCTGATGGGGCCGGTGGCGCCGATCGTGATGTCGATCGTCGTGTTCTCCGGGTCGGCCCAGTTCGGTGCGCTCGCGGTGCTGGTCGCGGGCGGAAGCGCAGGAGCCGCGATCGCCGCCGGTGTCCTGCTCAACGCGCGCTACCTCGCGATGGGGCTCGCGCTCGCTCCTTCGCTGAGAGGGCGGTGGCCGTCGCGGGCTGCCTTCGCCATGAGCACGGTCGACGCGTCGTGGGCGGCCGCGAGCATCGGTGGCGGCGCTTTCGACCCGTGGTACATGGTCGGCGTCAGCGTCCCGCAGTACGCGGGCTGGGTGTTGGGCACCGTCGCCGGCGTCTTCGTCGGCCCGAGGCTGGGAGACCCGAAGGCGCTCGGCCTCGACGCATTGTTCCCCGCCTTCTTCATCGCGCTCCTGTTTGCGGAAGTGCGCGGGCGGCGGCGGATGGCTGCGGCGGGCGGCGGAGCGGGGATCGCGCTCGCGCTCACCCCGATCGTGCCGGCCGGCCTGCCGATCCTGGCGGCGGCTGCTGCCGCGATCACCGCCTCGAGGATGCGCTCGTGACCGCGATCTGGGTGACGATCGCCGTGCTCGCACTCGCGACGGCGGCGTTGAAGCTCGCGGGCCCCTTGGCGCTCGGCGGCCGTCCGCTGCCGGCGAACGCGCTCAACGTCGTCGAGTTGCTCGCCTCGGCGCTGCTCGCAGCGCTCGTCGTGGTCGAGACGTTCGGCAAGGGACGCTCGCTCGTGCTCGACTGGCGCGTCCTGGGAGCGGCATTCGCGGTCGTCGCGCTCTGGAAGCGAGCGCCGATGATCGTCGTGGTCGTCGGCGCGGCGGCCGTGACGGCGATCGCCCGTCTGCTCGCCGGTTAGGTGCCGCAGCGGCGGAACGATGTCGTCTCGCCGCCGCGAGCCTGCCAGTCCGGAATCCCGCCATGGAGGACGGGACGCGCGTCGATGCCCGCCGCCTGCAGCACGCTCGCCGCGATCGCCGCCCGCGCGCCCGACTCGCAGATCGTGACGACGGGACGGCCGTTGAGCAGCCCCGCCTCGGCCGCAGCGCGTGCCGTGCGGTAGGGAAGATGCCGCGAGCCGGGGACGTGTCCCTCGTCCCGCTCGTCCGCCTCGCGCACGTCGAGCAGCTCGATCGCGTCGTCGCCGAGCATCGTCTCGAGCTCGTCGAGCGAGACCGGCTCGAGTTGCTCGGTGCCGCCGCCCTCCTGCCGGCCGGCGATCCCGAACAGCCCGACTGCGTGCAACGACCGCGCGGCGCGAGCAGCCTCGGCCTCGTCCGTCGCGTGGAGGAGGAGCGGGCGCTCGGGCAGGACGAAGGCAGCTCTGGTCGCGAAGCTCGAGCCGGAAACCGGGATGCCGACGGCACCCGGGCGATGTCCCGCCGCGAAGACGTCGGTCGGCCGGACGTCGAGGACGATCGCGTCGTCCGGCACCGAGTCGAGCGCGCTCGAGCGGCGGCTGCGCACCGAGGAGCGCGCCGCGGTTGAGCTCGACGATCCGCTCCATGTTCGGCGGCCGCGGCGGCTGCGGGCCGAGCGCGGCGGAGACGAAATCCTCGAGCTCGCCCTGGAGCGCATGGTTGAAGCGGCGCTCGAAGCCGATCGTCGTCGACGCCTTCGAGCTCATCGCCGCGCCGCAGAGCGAGCCGGCGACGTGACCGGGGAAGACCTCGACGCCGTCGCCGAGCTCGACGAGGCGGCGCAGGCTGTGGAACATGCCCTCGGCTCCCTCCTGCGCCTCGACGGCGAGATCCGGCCGTCCGGCATCGCCGACGAAGAGCGAATCGCCGGTCAGGACGAGCCACGGCTCGTCGCCGCGCGAGCGGTCGATCACCGCGAAGCAGCAGTGCTCGGGCCGGTGTCCCGGTGTGTGGATCGTGCGCAGGACGACGTCGCCGATCTCGATCTCGGTCCCGTCCTCGAGCGGCTCGTGCGGGAACGCGCGCCCCGGCCTCCGAGTGGACGTGGATCGGGACGCCGTGCTCGAGCGCGAGGCGGCCGTGGCCCGAGACGTGGTCGGCGTGCGTGTGCGTCTCGACGACGCCGACGAGCCGGACGTCGCGCCGCTCTGCTTCCTCGACGACCGGCTCGATCGCGTACGGCGGATCGACGACGACCGCCACGCCGGCGTGCTCGTCCCCGACGAGGTAGCAGGCGCAGCCGAGATCGTCGTCCAGGAACTGCTTGAAGAGCACCGGCCGACGCTACCACCGGTGCGGCTATGAATCCGAAAGCGAAGCCGGTTCGGCGCGTGCTCCTCGTCGAGCAGGCGCACGACGAAGTAGCCGATCGCGAGCAGGAAGACGAGCGTCTGCTCGCCGTTCATGAAGATCCCGCCGAGGTTCTGGTCGCGGGTCGTCGACAGTCCCCACAGCCGCGGCGCGTGCTCGTAGAACGAGTAGAACGGGCTGCTGGAGAAGATGTAGGCGAGGCCGAGGAAGGACGAGCCGATGAAGGCGACCGCGAGGTAGCCGAGGCCGGCGGGTGGCGAGAGACGGCCGCTCACGATCGGCCACCAGAAGAGAAGCCCCGCGGCGATGAGGATCCCGTGCTCGAGGTTCAGGCCCCAGCCGGTGCGCAGCGCCCAGTCGTAGAACGGGGCGAGGTGCGTGAGGTACCAGGCGCCGAGCCAGATGGGGAGGATCCAGCGCGAGCGGAGCCGGCCGATCCCGCGGCGGGCGAGCTCTTCGCGCATCCGCGGCGTCAGGCCGAGGACGACGAGAAGCGGCGCCAGGTCGGCGATGAGCGCGTTCTGGAGCAGGTGCATCAGCAGGAGGTACTTCGATGCGATCGTCTCCAGCGGCGAGTTGAGCGAGGCCGCGATCAGGAAGGTGCCGGAGGCGAAGGCGACGACCCGCCAGCGCGGAGGCCGGCTTTCGCGGGCGGCGCGCAAGTAGAGGGCAGCCGCGATGACGGCGAGCGCGAGGAAGACCGGCTCGAAGCTGAACGCGGTGGCGTTCACGTTGCGGCCGCGAGGCGGGCCGCCCGCGAGCGCGCCAGCGTGGCCCCAGAAGAAGCGCGACGCAGGTTCCCAGCGTGACGAGCTGCTCGACCATCATCACGATCCCCGACAGCTGCTGGTCGGTGACCGCCGAGATCCCGTATGCGCCGTGGTACGCGGGGTAGAGCGACGTGAACGAGAAGACGAGCACGTCGGTCAGGATCTGGCCCGCAGCGAACAGCCCCGCCGCCAGCGCGACGCGGCCGCCGACGCTCAGCCGGCGATGCGAGCCCGGATCCACGAGCAGCGTCCAGACGAGGATTCCGCTGATCGCCCAGCACACGTGCTCGAAGTCGTGCAGGCCCGGATGCGCGAGCGCCGAGTCGTAGATGTACGGCACGTGCCAGATCGCGAGGTTCGCCGCCCAGAGCGACGGCGGGCGGTTGGCCGCCCGCTGGTCGATCACCCGGTAGGCGAGCAGCCGCGCCGCGTCGCACGACGCGCGCACCTCCCGCACCCGTTCCCGCTGCGCGCTCGACAGCTCGACCCCGTTGTCGTCGGCCCATTGCAACGCCTGGTCGAGCACCAGTCGCGCCCGGGCGTAGCGAGGGGCCCCGACGCGTTCGTAGGAGAGCGCTTCGCGGACTACCGCCCAGCCCTCGTTCTCCGGACCGAGGCGGCACGACGCCGGCACGCGCATCTCGTCGAAGAACAGCTCGTGGAAGGCGTGGTCACCCACCACCGACGGCACCTCGGTGATGACGAAGCCCTCGGTGGACGTCGGCACGAGGAGCACGGAGATGCCGGCGTGGCGTGGGGCGGCGGGGTCGGTGCGCACGAGCAGGTAGCAGTAGTCGGCGACCGAGGCGTACGACGTCCAGGCCTTCTGGCCGGACACCACGTACTCGTCGCCGTCGAGCCGAGCGCTCGTGCGCAACGAGGCCAGGTCGGAGCCGGCGTCGGGCTCCGAGAACCCCTGGCACCACACGACCTCGCCGCGCACGATCGGCGGCAGCAGCGTCGCCTTCTGCTCGTCGGTGCCGTGGGCCAGGATCGACGGTCCGATCCAGTTGACGTTCATGTACTGCGGGCCCCGCGGCTCGCCGACCGACCACAGTTCCTCGCCGAGGATGATGTGCTGCCAGGGCGTGGCCGCCCGCCCGCCGTGCTCGGCCGGCCAGTGCGGCGTCAGCCAGCCGCGCTCGGCGAGTCGACGGTTGAAGACCTTCGAGTTGGCGACGTTCTCGGGCGATCCGAGCTGGCGCACCGCGCCGCGCCACTCGCCGTCGAGCGCCGAGGCGACGAACGAGCGCAACTCCTCACGGAACGCCGCGTCCTCGTCTGACCAACCGAACTCCAACGGGCCACCTACTCTGCCGAACTCTGCCGTTCCCCGACCAGCTCGATGCCTGGGGCGGCGGGTCGGCTGGAAAATTACAGGATACTCAATATCGGCCGCAACCGCGCTCGTCTCACGAACTCCCTGGATAACCGCCACCTCCGAAGCCGGCGTCGACGGCGCTCCGGTCCACGAACCCGACCGGCGTACGTGGCAACGCGTCCACGAACACGACGTCGCGCGGCTTCTTGAACGACGCCAGGCGTTGGCGGCAGTGCTCGATCAGCTCGTCGGCCGTCGCCGTCGCACCGTCGCCGAGCTCGACGACGGCACGCACCCGCTGGGTCCACGTCGGGTCGGGGACGCCGATCACGCACACCGCTCGCACCGCCGGGTGGGCCATCAGGCAGCTCTCCACCTCGGCCGGGTAGATGTTCTCGGCCGCCGACTTGATCATCGCCACCCGCGGCCCGACGAACGAGAGCGAACCGTCGGTCTCGCGACGGCCGAGGTCGTTGGTGCGGTGCCAGCCACTCGCTCCCCGGGCCTCGTTCAGTGCGTCGCGTCGCCAGTAGCCGTTCATCACCGCCGGACCTCGCACCACGATCTCGCCGACGTCGCCCTCGGCGACCTCGCGGCCGTCCTCGTCGACGACCCGGATCGACACCGCCGGGCTGGGCCGCCCGGCGCGGCCGGTGCTCGGCGCACCCAGCCCGAGGAAGGTGGCCAGGCCGACCACCTCGGTCTGGCCGTAGCCGCCCGGGGTGGCGGCGCCACGGCGCCGTGTCGGGGGTGACGATCGTGCTGCGGTTGTCGTTCGGGTCGCCGCTCGGCCACAGGCTGGTGAGGTCGTGCCCGGCGGTGCGGTTGTGCTCGATCATGGCGTCGAGCGTCGGGCCCATGATCACCGCGTGGGTGCAACGCTGGGCCTCGATCGCGGCGCACATCTCGGCCGCGTCGGCCCGGCGCACGAACACGTTGCGGCCGCCGTGGTGGAGCGTGGCGTTGGTGCTCATGAACGTGGCGATGTGGAACAGCGGGCCGGAGTTGAGGAACACCGTCTCGTCGGAGATGTCCTGCACCCGTCCGATCACGAGGTTCTGCACGATGAGCGCCTGGTGCGAGAGCAGCGCGGCGTTCGCCGTCCCGTCGAACGCCGCCGTGTACATGGCGAGGAGCGGCACGTCGGCGGGCACGTCCCACTCGGCGTCGTCGTCGGCGCCGGTGGCGAGGAACCACTCGTAGCCGTCGGTGTCGGCCGCAGGGGCGTCGTGGCGGCGGCGGCGGCGGGGGCGGCGGGGGGGGGGGGGGGGGGGGGGGGGGGGGGGGGGGGGGGGGGGGGGGGGGGTGGGGGGGTGGGGGGGGGGGGGGGGGGGGGGGGGGGGTGGGTGGGGGGTGGTGGGGGGGGGTGGGGGGGGGGGGGGGGGGGTGGGGGGGGGGGGGGGGGGGGGGGGGGGGGGTGGGGTGGGGGGGGGGGGGGGGGGGGGGGGGGGGGGGTGGGGGGGGGGGGGGGGGGTGGGGGGGGGGGGGGGGGGGGGGGGGGGGGGGGGGGTGGTGGAG
>CAWBQC010000027.1:0-25076 GCA_963790845.1 uncultured Actinomycetes bacterium
CGCCTCGTGCTGAGTGCTCGTTTCCCGCCGCGGCGGGCGCCTACGGCGCGCGCCGGGGAGCGGGGGAGCCTGCGGCTAAGTCGCCGCTGCGCGGCTGTCTTAGCCTCCGGCCGGCCGCTTGGGGATTGAGATCGCGTAGCGTTCCCGCCATGACAGCGATCGAGGTCGGGGCCGAGTTCGGGCCTTCGTCGTGGATCGACGTGACGCAGGAGCGGATCCAGGCGTTCGCCGACACGACGGGCGACCACAACTTCATCCACGTCGATCCCGAGATGGCGGCGCAGACGCCGTTCGGCGGCACCGTGGCGCACGGCTACCTGACGCTCTCGCTGCTGCCGGCGATGTCGTACGAGGTGATCCCGCACGACGACCCGGGCGCCGGCATGGCGCTCAACTACGGCCTCAACCGCGTTCGCTTCCCGGCGCCGGTCCCGTCGGGCTCGCGTGTTCGCGGCATGTTCCGCGTCGAGGCGCTGAGGGAAGAGGACTGGGGTCGCGAGGTGACGATGACGGCGACGATCGAGCGCGAGGACGGAGAGAAGCCGGTCTGCGTCGCCGAGGTCGTCTATCGCTACTACAGTCTCTAGCTTGGATCCCAAATAGCCGGTTTTGCACCTTCGTAGGTGTAACCTCCACGCGGCGTGGTACGTTCTGGATCCGAAATCGCGACTGCGGAGGAGGCGAGATGATCGACGAGGCAGCCCGGCAACTCGAGGGCCAGTGGAGCGGCGACAGCCGCTGGAGCGGGATCGAGCGGACATACGGCGCCGAAGACGTCGTCCGCCTGCGCGGCACGGTCGTCGAGGAGCACACGCTCGCAAAGCTCGGCGCTGAGCGCCTCTGGCAGCTCATCCAGGCCGATGAGCCGGTTCGCGCGCTCGGCGCGCTCACCGGCGGCCAGGCGGTTCAGATGGTTCGTGCCGGGCTCGAGGCGATCTATCTCTCCGGCTGGCAGGTCGCGGCCGACGCCAACCTCGCCGGTGCCACGTACCCCGACCAGAGCCTCTACCCCGCGAACAGCGCGCCCGCGCTCGTCCGTCGCCTGAACAACGCGCTGCTGCGCGCCGACCAGATCGACTGGGCGGAGGGCCGGAACGGGACGCACTGGCTCGCGCCGATCCTCGCCGACGCCGAGGCCGGTTTCGGCGGGCCGCTCAACGCCTACGAGCTGATGCGCACGATGATCGAAGCGGGCGCCGCCGGCGTCCACTACGAGGACCAGCTCGCCTCGGAGAAGAAGTGCGGCCATCTCGGCGGCAAGGTGCTCGTGCCGACGCAGCAGTTCGTCCGGACACTCAACGCAGCTCGGCTGGCTGCCGACGTCTGCGGCGTTCCCACCGTTCTCGTCGCTCGCACCGACGCACTCTCGGCGGCGCTCCTCACGAGCGACGTCGACGAGTACGACCGCGACTTCGTCACCGGTGAGCGCACCGCCGAAGGCTTCTATCGCGTCCGCGACGGGATCGACGCCGCCATCTCGCGCGGCCTCGCCTACGCGCCGTACGCCGATCTCGTCTGGTTCGAGACCTCGACGCCCGATCTCGGCGAGGCGAAGGAGTTCGCAGAGGCGATCCACGAGCGCTTCCCCGGCAAGCCGCTCGCGTACAACTGCTCGCCGTCCTTCAACTGGCGCAAGCACCTCGACGACGACCAGATCGCGTCCTTCCAGGACACGCTCGGCGGGTGGGGCTACCGCTTCCTCTTCATCACGCTCGCCGGCTTCCACTCGCTCAATGCGGCGATGTTCGAGCTCGCCCGCGACTACGCGGAGGAGCAGATGCCCGCCTACGTGCGGCTGCAGGAGCGCGAGTTCGAGCTCGAGGAGTTCGGCTACACCGCCACGCGGCACCAGCGCGAGGTCGGCGCCGGCTATTTCGACCTCGTCACGCAGGCCGTCGCGCCCGACAGCGAGACGCTCGCGCTCCGGGGCTCGACCGAGGAGGCGCAGTTCACCAAGGAGCACGTGTGAGCGCAGTGGCCGACGTCGAGATCCTCGCTCCTGCCGACGAGGCCGTTCTCACGCGCGACGCGCTCGACCTCGTCGCACGCCTGCAGCGTGAGCTGAACCCGCGCCGCCGCGAGTTGCTCGAGGCTCGGCGTGAGCGCCAGACCGAGCTCGACGCAGGCACGAACCCTCGCTTCCTGTCCGAGACGAAGGACGTCCGCGAAGCTTTCTGGCGGGTCGCCGACGCGCCCGCCGATCTCCGCGACCGTCGCTGCGAGATCACCGGCCCGGTCGACCGGAAGATGATGATCAACGCCCTCAACTCGGGCGCCCGCGTCTTCATGGCCGACTACGAGGACGCATGCTCACCGTCGTGGGCGAACGTCGTCGAGGGTCAGCGCAACGTCTCCGACGCGGTTCGTCGCACGATCTCGCTCGAGACGCCCGACAAGTCGTATCGCTTGAACGACGAGATCGCGACCCTCCTGATCAGGCCGCGCGGCTGGCACCTGCCGGAGCGCCACGTTCTCGTCGACGAGGAGCCGGTCTCGGCATCGCTGTTCGACTTCGGACTGCACATGGCGCGCAACGCGCGCGAGCAGCTCGAGCGCGGCAGCGGGCCGTACTTCTACCTCCCGAAGCTCGAATCGCACCTCGAGGCTCGCCTCTGGGCCGACGCGTTCGCGCTCGCCGAGGAGGAGCTCGGCCTTCCGTCCGGGACGATCCGCTGCACAGTCCTCATCGAGACGATCCTCGCGGCCTTCGAGATGGAGGAGATCCTCTACGAGCTGCGCGACTGGGGCTGCGCGCTCAACGCCGGACGCTGGGACTACATCTTCAGCGCCATCAAGAAGTTCCGGACGCGCGACTGGGTGCTGCCCGACCGCGTGCAGGTGACGATGTCAGTGCCGTTCATGCGCGCGTACACCGAGCTGCTCGTGCGCTCGTGCCACCGCCGCGGCGCGCACGCCATCGGCGGCATGGCCGCCTTCATCCCTTCACGCAAGGACGCCGAGGCGAACGAGATCGCGCTCACGAAGGTGCGGGAGGACAAGGAGCGCGAGTCGGGAGACGGCTTCGACGGCTCCTGGGTCGCGCATCCCGATCTCGTGCCGGTCTGCACCGAGGTCTTCGACGGCGCCCTCGGCGAACGACCGAACCAGGTCGAGCGGCTGCGCGAGGAGGTCGTGCCCGACGAGGCTGCACTGCTGTCCATCCCGGACACGCCCGGCGAGGTGACCGACGCCGGCGTCCGGACGAACGTCTCCGTCGGCGTTCGCTACCTCGACTCCTGGCTGCGCGGTGTCGGCGCAGCCGCGATCGACAACCTGATGGAGGACGCGGCTACCGCCGAGATCTCCCGCTCCCAGATCTGGCAGTGGGTGCGCCACGGCCGCGCCGACGAGAAGGTCGTGCGTCACGAGATCGAGCTCGTCGACGCGGGCGACGAGGCGAAGGAGCTGTTCGCCGGCGTCGCACTGTCCGAGGAGCTCGAGGACTTCCTGACCCTGCCCGCCTACGAACGACTCGACTGAGGAGGGACGAGATGACCGAGATGCTGACCGCGATCGAAGAAGCAGAGCGCACCGAGGTGCCGGACGCGGACGCGCCGTGCACCGCGGAGCTCGCCGAGTGCACATGTCCCGATTTCTGCGAGCGGGATCACGACAACGAGTAGCCACCGGCGTATCCTTCCCCCGGAGGGTGCTTTCGACCGGGAGGGCCTCGTTGCAGGACGAGCGCAGCAGTCGTTCCACCGCACGAGCTGAGACCAACCGCAACATCCGCATGGCGGTCAAGCGCTTCGATCTCTCCGACCTCAGGACGGAGACGTGGGACTTCCTCTGCGAGTGCGGCGACGAGAGCTGCGAGAGGTGGATCGCCCTGACCCTCTCCGAGTACGAGTCGCTGCGACAGAGGGACGAGCCGATCCTCGCGCCGGGCCACACACTGGGTCCTGCGGCGGCGACCCGGCGCAAAGCCCATGCGCTCGCCGAGGACGCGAAGGCACTTCGCGCGCAGGCGGACGTCCAGACGAAGCGTGCGGCCCGAAACGTCCGCAAGGACGACGGCTAGCTCCAGCATGTCTCTCGACAGCACCAAGGCCGACGACATCGCGCTCGTGATCGAAGAGGCGATCGTCTCCGGCGAGCTCGAGCCCGGGACCGTCCTCCGCCAGGAGCAGCTCTCGGAGCAGTTCCAGGTCTCCCGGACGCCGATCCGCGAGGCGCTCCGCAGGCTCGCCGCGCTCGGGCTCGTCTCCTTCGTCCCGAACCGTGGCGTCCGCGTTCGCACGATCTCGCGCGAGGAGCTGCACGAGGCGTTCATGGTGCGCGCCGAGCTCGAGGCACTCGCGACCGAGGTCGCGGCGAAACAGGTGACGCAAGAGGACCTCGTCGAGCTCGAGGAGGCCGAGCAGCACTTCGCCAAGGTCTCGAAGGACCTCCGCGCCCGCGAGCCCGGGGAGGCGCGCCGCTCGATCATGGGCGAATGGGTGCGCGCGAATCACGCCTTCCACGACGTCATCTACCGGGTCGCCGACCTACCGCTCGTCGAGCAGCTCGCCAAGAGCGCGCGCCGCTCGTTCTCCGGTCCGGCGGTCTGGGCTCCGGGCGACCACTCGATCGACGGCCTCTACGCGAAGAACGCCGACCAGCACCGCGCGATCCGGCAGGCGCTCGTCGCCGGCAGCCCCGAGGGCGCGAGGGCGCTCGCGCGCGACCACGTGCTCGGCTCGTTCGCGCTGCTCGAAGCGATCCTCGAGCAGGTCGGCGGCACCTGGCCGCACCCGAAGCGCTCCCCCGCTAAGCTCACCTCATAGTCGCTGCCTGACGACATCCGCCCGATGGACACGCTTTACAAGCCACAGGGCGTCGAGGAGCGCTGGCAGAAGACCTGGGAGGAGGAGGGTCTCTACGAGGCCGATCCGGATGCGCCGGGCGAGACGTTCGTCGTCATGCACCCGCCGCCGAACATCTCCGGCTCCCTGACGATCGGCCACTGCCTGCAGCTCTCGCTCGAGGACACGCTCGTCCGCTGGCACCGGATGCGCGGCTTCAACACTCTCTTCCAGCCCGGCTACGACCACGCCGGGATCTCGACGTGGGCCGCGATCGGCCGCACGCTCGCGCAGGAGGGACGCAGCCAGCGCGACCTCGGCCGCGAGGGCTTCGACGCCTACGTCCAGGAATGGCTGGAGCGCTACGGCGGCACGATCATGAGCCAGTTTCGGCTGCTCGGCGCCTCGCTCGACTACCGGCGCACGCGCTTCACGATGGACGAGGGCTACTACGCCGCCGTCATGCGCTGGTTCGTCCACCTCTACGAGCGCGGCTGGATCTACCGGGCGAACCGCATCGTCAACTGGTGCCCGCGCGACAGGACGGCGCTCTCCGATCTGGAGGTCGAGCACGAGGACGCCGACGACACGCTCTCGTACGTCCGCTATCCGCTCGCCGACGGGTCGGGACACGTCACGATCGCGACCGTTCGGCCCGCGACGATCCTCGCCGACGTTGCAGTCGCCGTCCATCCCGAGGACGAGCGCTACAGCGACCTCGTCGGCAAGGAGGTCGTCGTGCCGTTCGTCGAGCGCCGCGTGCCGGTGATCGCCGACGAGCGGGTGGAGATGGAGTTCGGCACCGGAGCGCTCAAGATCACGCCCGGCCACGACCCGACCGACTTCGAGATCGGTCGCGACCACGACCTCCCCGAGATCGCGGTGATCGGCCCGGACGGCCTGATGAACGACGCCGCCGGCGAGCTCGCCGGACTGACGCAGGAGGACGCGGGCCGGCGCGTCCTCGACTGGGCGTCGGAGCGCGGCCTGCTCGAGAAGCGGGAGCACTACCGCCACTCGGTCGGCCACTGCGTGCGCTGCCACAGCCGCATCGAGCCGCTCATCGTCCCGCAGTGGTGGGTCGCGATGGAGGAGCTCGCCGCGCCCGCCGTCGCGGCGGTCAAGGAAGGCCGCGTCCGCTTCACTCCCGAGCGCTTCGCGCGTGTCTACCTCGACTGGATGGAGAACGTCCGCGACTGGTGCATCTCGCGCCAGATCTGGTGGGGTCACCGCATTCCCGTCTGGTACTGCCCCGACGGCCACCTCACGGTCGTCGAGAGCGAGCCGGAGGCCTGCGCGGAGTGCGGCTCGACCGAGCTGCGGCAAGACGAGGACGTCCTCGACACGTGGTTCTCGTCGGCGCTGTACCCGTTTGCGACGCTCGGCTGGCCCGAGGAGACCCCCGAGCTCGCGCGCTACTACCCGGGCAACGTGCTCGCCACCGCGCGCGACATCATCTTCCTCTGGGTCGCGCGAATGATCTTCTCGGGTCTCGAGCTGATCGGAGAGGAGCCGTTCCGGGACGCGGTCATCCACTCGTACCTGCAGAACCCGGAAGGCAAGCGCATGTCGCGCACGCTCGGCACCGGCATCGACCCGGAGGAGGCGCTGGAGCCGTACGGTGCCGACGCGACGCGCTACGGGCTGCTCAAGATGACGACGGGCCAGGACCCGCGGTTCTCGTGGGGCACGATCGAGGAGGGGCGAAAGCTCGCGAACAAGCTCTGGAACGCGAGCCGGCTCCTGCTGCTGAGCGGCGTCGGTCCAGCCCGAAGCCAGGCCGTCGTCGGTCGAAGAGCGCTGGATCCTGGCGCGCATCGACGCGACGAGGGCGGAGTTCGAGGCCGACCTGGGCGCCTTCGACTTCGCGCACGCCGTGCAGCGGCTCTACCACCTCACGTTCGACGACTTCTGCGACTGGTACCTCGAGTCGATCAAGCCTCGGCTCGAGGAGGAGGACGTGCGTGCCACGGCGCTCGCGGCACTCGAGCGGCTCCTCAAGCTGCTCCATCCGGTGATGCCGCACGTGACCGAGGAGATCTGGACGAACCTGCCCGCGCGGGAGACGCGGCTGATCGTCGCGCCGTGGCTCGAGCCCGACGCGCGGGATGGCGAGTTCGAAGCGGTGGAGAGTGCGCAGACCGCGGCACGCATCTACAGGCGCAGCGGCGTTCGCATCACGCTCGCGGGCGACTCCGAGCGGATCTTCGAAGCGGTCGTGCGGCCGACCGGCGACGGAGACGGAGATCTCGACGCCGAGCGCGCCCGTGTCCAGAAGGAGATCGAGCGGGCCGAGCGGATGCTCGCGAACGAGAAGTTCGTCGCCAACGCCGCGCCCGAAGCCGTGGCCGCCGAGCGCGAGAAGCTCGCGCAATACGTTGCCGAACGCGACGCGCTGGGTTGAGTCCCTCTCGCCGTGGCCGGCGGACGGCTTCGGCACGGAGCGGATGCGCGCGCTCCTGCGCGAGCTCGGGAATCCGCAGCAGCGGTTCCCGGCGATTCACGTCGTCGGCACGAACGGCAAGTCGACGACGACGCGGCTGACCGAGGCGCTCCTCGGTGACGCCGGCTTGAACGTCGGCGCCTATCTCTCGCCGCACGTGCGCGGCTGGAGCGAGCGGATCCGGGTCGGCGGCGAGGAAGCGGACTTCGACGCCGCGGTCGCGGCCGTGCGACCGGCGGCGGAGTCGCTCGGGGCCACGCAGTTCGAGGTGCTCACAGCAGCGGCCCTTGCCGCGTTCGCGGACGCGGAGGTCGACGTCGCGGTCGTCGAGGCCGGGCTCGGCGGCCGCCACGACGCAACGAACGTCCTCCGCACGCGCGTCGTCGTCCTCACGAGCGTCGCCCTCGACCACATGGACGTGCTCGGCGACTCGCGCGAGGCGATCGCCGCCGAGAAGCTCGCCGTGGTGCAGCCCGGCTGCACCGTCGTGCTCGGCGAACAGGAGTGGCGCGAGCTCGCCGAGGAGAACGGCGCCGCCACGGTCGTCGTCACGGGCCGCAGCAACCTCGCCCTCGCCGTCGCGGCGGCGGAGTCGTTCCTCGGGCGTCCGGTCGACCCGCACGCGGCCGACGCGGTCTCGCTCGCCGGACGCCTCGAACGTCGCGGCGAGAAGCCGCTCGAGATCTGGGACGGAGCCCACAATCTCGCGGGAATCGGCTGGCTGCTGCCGCGACTTCCGTCGGTGCCGTCGGGCGGCTGGACGGTCGTCTGCTCGATCCTGCGCGACAAGCGGCCGGGAATGATGCTCGAGGCGCTGTCCATCCTCGGTCCGACCCTCGTTGCGACGGAGAGCCGCAACGGGCGCGCTCTTCCCGCCGACGAGCTCGCCGCTCTCGGCTCCGCGCACTTCGAGAACGTCGAGGCAGTGCCCGATCCGGTGGCCGCGCGAGCACGCGCGCTCGAGCTTGCACGCCCGGAAGATGCGGTGCTCGTCACCGGTTCCCTGTACCTTCTGGCCGACCTGAGTCAATGATCGGCAGGATTCGCTCGTGACCCTCGCAAGCTTCATCAGCTCCGGCACCTCGCACGCCGTCCTCAACGGCCTTCTCTTCTTTGCGTTCGTCCTCTGGCTGTGCCTCGGCTTCTGGACGTACAAGGACGCGAAGCGGCGGATGGAGGATCCGCTGTTCATCGGGCTCGCGGTGCTCGTCGCGCTCGTCATCCCATACATCGGGCCGTTCATCTACATGCTCTTCCGCCCGCCGGAGTACCTCGAGGACGTGCGCGAGCGGGAGCTCGAGATCAGGGCGATCGAGGACCGCATCGCGGCCGCCGATCACCGCTGCCCGGTCTGCCACGCCGAGGTCGACTCGGGCTATCTCGTCTGCCCGGTCTGCACGACGAAGCTGAAGCAGGCATGCGTGAGCTGCGGAGCGCCGCTCGAGCCGATCTGGCAGGTCTGTCCGTACTGCGAGACGCCGATCGAGCCCGCGGAGCCGGGAGCGCCGCCGGCGCTCGGCACGCGGCGTCCGAGCCGGACGAGCATCAGACGCTGACCGCCGTGGCCGTGGAGCGCAGCCTCATCCTGATCAAGCCCGACGCCGTGCAGCGACGCCTCGCCGGCGAGATCCTCGGGCGGATCGAGGCGCGTGGCTTCGAGATTCGCGAGGCGAAGCTCATCACCGCCAGCCGCGAGCTGGGGGAGGAGCACTACGGCGAGCACCGCGAGAAGCCGTTCTTCGGCGAGCTCGTCGACTTCATCACCTCGGGCCCGACCTGGGCGCTCGTGGTCGAGGGCGAGGGCGCGATCGCGACGATGCGGGCGACGATCGGCGCGACCGATCCGGCGAACGCGGCGCCGGGGACGATCCGGGGCGATCTCGCCTCTCGATGCCCGACAACCTCGTCCACGGTTCCGATTCGCCTGAGTCGGCGCAGCGCGAGATCGCGCTCTGGTTCGGTGGTTGACCCGACGATCGAGGCCTGGACCCGGGCGAACGCCGAGTACACGGACGCGCGCGCCGAGGAGGCGTGGGCGAGGGAAGAGATCGACTGGGGCGTCTGGCGCGTCCTCGAGTCCGAGCTGCGCGCCCTGCCCGACGTCACCGGGAAGGACGTCGTCGAGCTCGGCTGCGGCACCGCCTACTTCGGTGCCTGGCTGAAGAAGGCGGGCGCAACGCGCGTCGTCGGCATCGATCCGACGCCGGCGCAGCTCGAGACGGCGCGGCGCTGCAACGAGCAGTTCGGTCTCGGCCTCGAGCTCATCGAGGCGCACGCGGAGGACGTGCCGCTCCCCGACGCCTCCTTCGATCTCGCCGTGTCGGAGTACGGCGCCTCGATCTGGGCCGACCCGTACCGCTGGATCCCGGAGGCTGCGCGCCTGCTCCGCGACGGCGGCGAGCTCGTGTTCCTCCGCAACTCGACGCTCGTCATCCTCTGCTCGCCCGAGGAGGACGTTCCGGCGACGGAGACGCTGCAGCGTGCGCAGTTCGGCATGTTCCGCTTCCAGTGGCCCGACAGCGGCGTCGAGTACCACCTGCCGCACGGCGAGTGGATCCGGCTGCTGCGGGCGAACGGCTTCGAGATCCTCGACCTGATCGAGATCCAGGCGCCCGCCGGCGCCGAGACCCACCAGCGCTACGACTACGTCGAGCGCCGACGTGGTCGCCGGAAATGGCCGTGCGGAAGAGATATGGCGAGCGCGCCTGCACCGCCCCTCCTCCTAGCGTCGACGTCGCCGCGGCGGCGGGAGATCCTCGAGCAGCTCCGGATCCCGTTCGACATCGTCGCCCCGGACTACGAGGAGACCGAGGAAGACCCGGTCGCGCACGCGCTCGGCAAGGCGCGGTCGGTGCTCGACCAAGCGGACGGGCGTCCGGTGCTGGGCTGCGACACCGAGGTTCTTCTCGACGGGCGGGTCTACGGCAAGCCGGCCGGTCCCGAGGACGCGGAGGAGATGCTCGAGAGCCTCGCAGGCCGGACGCACGAGGTCGTCTCGGGCCTGGCGCTGATCACGCCCGCGTGGGAGGAGGTGCGCCACGAGGTGACACGCGTTTCGTTCCGGGGACTCACTCCGCGCGACATCGCCTGGTACGTGGCGAGCGGCCAGTGGGACGGGCGCGCCGGCGGCTACGCGATCCAGGGGCAGGGCGCGGCGCTCGTCGAGCGGATCGAGGGCGACTACTTCAACGTCGTCGGCCTGCCGGTCGCGCTGCTCGTCCGCCTACTCGCCGAGCGCTTCCCGGGGACGTACGGGTTCGGATGAGCGAGAGCGCCGTGCAGGCTGCTGTCGCGGTGGCGGCAGAGCACGGGTTGGTCAGCGACGACCCGATCGTCCTGCGCGACGCGTGGCACGTCCTCGTCCACCTGCGGCCGTTGCCGCTCGTCGCCCGCGTCTCGAGCGGCCTGCCGTACCCGGATGGGCCGCCGGAGGACGACGTGATCCGGGAGCTGGCGGTTGCATCGCACGCGGCGCGCGCGGGCGCGCCCGTCATCCCGCCCTCTGACCTGCTCGACCCCGGCCCCCACCGGCACGGCGGACATGTCGTTGCCTTCTGGCAGTACGTGCATCCGCGTCGCGAGGTCGAGCCGGTGGCGGCCGGGCAAGGTCTCCGAGCCATCCACGACGCGCTGGCCGGCTACGCCGGCGACCTGCCGTCCCTGCATACCGACGACCTCGTCGCGATCACCGACCGCCTCCAGCCGTCCGCCGACGTCGAGTTCCTCCGCGAGCTCGGGACCCGGCGGCCTGCGGGCTCGCCGCAGGCGATCCACGGCGATGCGCATCTCGCCAACTGCCTGCCGGGGCCGCTCTGGCACGACTTCGAGACGGCGTGTCGCGGCCCGCGCGAGTTCGACCTCGCGGCCCTCACGCTTTCCGATCAGGTGCGCTCCGACGACGCGTCCCGCATCGCGCTCGAGGCGTACGGCGACCACGACGCGGACGTGCTCGAGGAGTGCCGCCCGATCTACGCGGCGTGGATCTACGCGTCGTTCATGGTCGCGCTGCCGCGCCGGCCCGAGCTCGGTCCCGTACTCGCCGAGCGGCTCCGCTGGCTGCGCGAGAGGTACGTCTAGTCGAACCCGAGAGCGCTCGCCGCCGCGACGGCGCACTCCTCGTCCTCGGCGGCCGTTCCGCCGCTTGCCCCGATCGCGCCGACGAGCTCGCCGTCGACGAGGAGCGGGATCCCGCCTGCGTAGACGACGATCCTTGCGTCCGTCGTGTTCCAGCCCCAGTCGTCTCCGCCGGGCTGCGTGCTCTGCGAGAACTCGCCGCTCGGCGTCGCCCACGACGCCGCGGTGAAGGCCTTGCCGACCGCGAGCTGCATCGCGCCGAGCGCAGCGCCGTCCATCCGCTGGCCGGCGAGCACGTTGCCGGCGTCGTCGACCACCGCCGCCGCAAGCGACAGATCGCGCGCCTCGGCCTCCTCCCGCACCCGCGCGAGCAGCGAGAGGGCGAGATCGAGCGACAGATGCCGCCGGGAGACGAGCCCGTCCACGCGCCGATCCTAGACGCCTGACGGTGACGGGTTTATCGTCGGGCGATCAGACGCCCGATCGCACTCGCAACTGTCGCAGTCGTCGCCCTGGCTCTCGGGGCCGTAGCGGCGGACGGCCGCAGCCAGCTTCGGGTCGGCCTCGTCCTCGAGCAGCCGCTCGTCGGTCGCTCCAGCGATCCGTTCCAGTACGGCGCCTACAGGGGACTTGTGCGGGCCCACCACGACCTGCACATCGGAGCGAAGGCGGTCGCCCCGAACCCGACCGGCGTGGGTGACCCGTTCGTCGGTCCGTTCTCCTACCTCGCGCGGCAGCGGTACGACCTGGTGATCGCGGTGGGATTCGACGAGCTCTATGCGCTCTCCCACGCGGCGCGCAGATTCCCACATGAGAAGTTCGCCCTTCTCGACGCGAGCTATCAGGACGTCAAGCCTTCGCGGCCGAACGTCGAAGGGACGGTGTTCCATACCGAGCAGGTCGCGTACCTGGCGGGGTTCCTGGCCGCGCGCATGGCCGATCGGAGCCCGCCGCCCCATGTCGTCAGCACGGTCGGCGGCCTACCGATCCCGCCCGTGCAGGCGTTCGTTGCGGGCTTCCAGGCGGGCGCAAAGCGCGCCGACCCCAAGATCAGGCTCCTGAATGCGTACACCTACGACTTCCTCAACCCGACAAAATGCGCGCACGCCGCGTTCGACCAGATCGCCCACGGCTCCCAGGTCGTGTTCGACGTCGCCGGTCGCTGCGGCATCGGCGCGCTCGAGGCTGCAAAGCGGAAGGGCGTCTACGGGATCGGCGTCGACACCGATCAGTCGTACCTCGGCAAGTTCATACTCACGAGCGTCGTCAAGAACCTGAACGTGGCCGTCTACGACCTTGCCAAGCGACTCGTCGACGGCCGCCTGCCAACCGGCGGGAACCTGGTCTTCGATCTCCGCAACAACGGCGTCGGGCTCGGGGAGTTCAGCCCCGAGGTGCCGCTCGCGCTCCGCCGGGAGCTGATTCCCCTTGCAGCGAAGATCAGGCAGGGGAAGATCGTCGTGCCGGCGACGCTCAGCCGGCAGAGCTGACGGCAACCCAGATCGCGCCATCGCCGGCCGCGACGGCCGACAAGCTCTTGCCCACATGCAGCCCCGCGGCGGTCTTGCCGCTGGGGTCCAGACGCGTGAGGTTGCCGCCGAAGTCGACCGCCCAGACGGCACCGTTGCCCACGGCCAGCGACCATGCTCCTGGGATGTTCACCACATTTAGCGTGCCGAGGCTGACCGGGTCGAGCTGGTGGATTTGGTTCCCCTCGACGAGCCACAAGGAGCCGCGTGTGAGCACCGGGGACTTGGCCGTGACGGGTAACTCCTGCGGCGGGCTCGTCAATCGCAGCGTCTGGGGATCGATGCGCAACAGCCGCTCGTCGCCCGTCGTCACCCAGACGGAACCTCGGCCGGCCGCCAGGCCGATCGGGGTGCCGACGGTCAGATGGCCGTCGACCCGGTTTCTCCTCGGATCGATCCGCAGCAGCTGGTCCCCGCGTGTCGCCCAGACGTAGCGCGAGTCGACGGCGATGTAGAAAACCGGCGTCGGAGCGAGCGTCGCCGGACCGTCGGGCGCGATCGTCGTCTGGACCTGGTTGAGCTGTGGGTCGATTCGCGTGACTGTTCCGTCGTTGCCGTCTGCGACCCAGACGGAGGCGAAGCCGACCGCGATGTCGTTCAGGTCGGCGCCGATCCCGATGGTCGTCACGAGCTTGCCCGTGGACGGAGCGAGGCGGTTCACCGTGCCGTCGTCGGCGTTGGCGACCCAGATCCCGCCAGCGCCGACCGCGATCGCCGTCGGGCGCCTTCCGACCCGTACAAAGCTCTCGACCGTCGTGCCGCTCTCGTCGATCCTCGCCACGGAGTTGGGTGGCACGACGATCGCCGCCGCGCTGCCGCGGGTCAGCACGATTGTGGCCGCGGCGGCGCCGAGAATCGCGAGGCCGACAACCACCGCCGCCAGCGGCCGGTGGAAGTGTGGGCCGGCCCGCTCCACGCGGGTTGCGCCAACACGGGGTGGAGGGGCGAGCGACTCGTCGTGGGCGAGGATCTTCCGCTGCAGCGTCTGTAGCTCCTCGCTCGGCTCGAGCCCGAGCTCGTCGAGCAGGGCCGCCCGCGCATCGCGGAACACGTCGAGCGCTTCGGCCTGCCGGCCCGACCGGTAGAGGGCAAGCATCAGATGGCCACGCAGGCGCTCGTGGAGCGGATGCGCGCGGACGAGCGCCTCGAGCTCCGGCACGAGGTCGAGGTGATGGCCGAGTGTGAGCTCGAGGTCGATTCTCCGCTCGGTGGCCGTGAGGCGGAAATCCTCCAGGCGCTCGATCTCGCGCTGCGCGAAGCTGTCGTACGCGAAGTCGGCAAGTGCGGGCCCGCGCCAGAGCGCGAGCGCCTCATGCAACTGCGCAGCCGCCGGCTCGCGATCGAGTGGCCGCGCGGCGGCCAGGAGGTCCTCGAAACGCCGCGCGTCGAGATCCCCGGCCGCCACCTCCATGCGGTATCCGGCCCCGACCGTCTGCACCGTCTCCGGGCCGAGCTGCTTGCGCAGGCTCGAGACGTAGCCCTGCAACGCCTTGGCTGCTGTGCCGGGCGGCCTGCCGTCCCACAGCTCCTCGATCAGTCGGTCGCTCGAGACAGCCTCGCCGTGATGAAGCAGCAGGATCGCGAGCAGCTTTCGCTGCTGGCCGCCTCGCAGCGGCACCTCCGCGTTGCCGTCGCGGACCTCGAAGCCGTCCGAGAATCAGGTACCTCAACCGTCCCAACAGAGCCGACCGTACTCCTCGCAGGGCCGCGGTAAAAGGCCGCCTCTTACCGAGCCTTTACCGCATTTCACCGGCTCGTTGGCCCCTCCCCCGATTCTGCCGGCCAAGGAACCGCAGCGGGCGGTTCGGGAGCAAGAGGAGGGCACGATGAGCTCGACGCACAGAATCAACGGGATGGCAGCGACGCTGACGGTCGGCGTGCTGCTCGCAGGCTTCTTTGCCGCCACCGGACTTGCCGGCAACGGTGTTGCGAAGGCGCTGCAGGCGCGGGCGGAGGCGACGAATCGCTTCTACGGAATCGGCACGGTGGATTCGAAGGCAGTGCAGGCACGGGCCGAGGCGACGAATCGCTTCTACGGGCTGGGTTCCGACGGGGTGGTGCTCCGGGCGGAGACGCGCCGCGCGGAGGCAATGAACCGCTTCTACGGGCTGGGCCCCAACAGCCAGTCCGCGCCGGCGCATCAGGCCGAGAAGGCGCGCGCCGAGGCGATCGACCGGTTCTACCACCTTGGGCAGTACTCAGTCATCGGTGGGACGAGCTCGTTTGACTGGGCTGACGCGGGGATCGGCGCGGGTGCCATGCTCGGCGCACTGCTGGCTGCCGGCGGGCTCGCCACCGTCGCTCGCCGGAGGCTGTCCTCCCCGAGCACGACCTGATTGAGCTGTTCATCAATCCGGGCCGCGGGCGTCGCGACGAGCGTGATCGCGACACCCGCGGCCTTCTGGCGCCGGCAGTTGTCACGCGGCCATCCGATGCCCTAGCGTCCTAGCGCGCCATGCCGGAAGCCGTAGAGACAGAGACGACGTCGCCCGCCAGCGGCGGAGGCAGCCGCGTCATCGGCCTGGTGGCCGCCGTCGTCACCCCGACGACGCTGATCACCGCGCTCGCCTACTACTTCGGGTACCGCCGGGAGCGCGCGTTCGCGGGCTTCTTCGGGATCGACGTCAGCGCCCTCAACTTCACGACGACCGACTACGTGCTCCGCAGCGTGGACGCTCTCTTCGTTCCCGCCGTCGTGGTCCTGCTCGTCGCCTTCGGCGCGCTCTTCCTGCACGCGCTGGCAGGCGACCTCTCGGGCCGCGTCGACTTCGCGCCGATAGCCGCAGTGGCCGGCCTGTGCGCGCTGATCGTCGGTATTGCCCTGCTCGCCGGTGGGCCGCTCGCGAGCTCGTACGGCTATCTCCAGGCGCTGGGGCCTGCGGTCGGCGTCTCACTCCTGCTTTACGCGCTGGCCCGCAGGCGCGCGGTCAGCCGGCAGGCACTCTCCGCCGCTGTCTTCGTCGGCGTGGGGGTGATCCTCGTCAGCCTCTTCTGGGCGACGTCCGAGTACGCAGACAGCCGAGGCCGCTCGGAGGCGAAGCGACTCGCACGCGACATCCTCGTCGATCCCTCGGTGACGATCTTCAGCAAGGAACCGCTGAACATCGACCCGCTCGCGGTTGGTGGAGGAGTGCAGCAGCCCGTGCAACACGGCGGCGGCTGTGCAGAGATCATCGTCACCAAGCTGCACGGCGGTGAGTACAGCCGCCGCTACGACGGATTCACGCTGCTCATCAGGAGCGGCGACAAGTACTTCGTGACGCCGACGCCGACCGACAAGCAAACAGCGTGGGATCCCGTGAACGATGCGGTCTTCATCATCCCGGACGACAACGGCGTGCGAATCCAGCTCACGCGCGGTGCCGACTATGCCCCCACTGTCGAGTCGACGGCGAAGGGCCAGCTCGGCTTCACCTGCTAAGTGGCCGCGCGGCGACTCGTTCCACCCGAACCACCTCTCACGGACGGTGAGATCGTGCTTCGGCTGCGGCGCGAGCAGGACATGGGCGCGATCGTGGAGGCGTCGCGCGACCCGGAGACGCAGCGGCGCCTGAACGACGGCCCGCTCAGGGAGGAGAATCAACGCGAGAGCGTGGCACGCGTCGAGCACCAGTGGGCGACGGGCAGCGGTGCGCCGTTCGTAATCGCCGATGCACGGGACGACCGGCCGCTGGGCCTTGTGAACCTGCAGTTCAGAGAAGATGCGGAGGTCGCGAACCTTGCCGTCTCGGTCTTTCCGGAGGCACGCGGTCGAGGGATCGCCGCGAGAGCTTTACGGCTCGCCGCGCTGTGGGGCCTGCGTGATCTAGGGCTCGCGCGGGTCGCCGCGGAAGCCGCCGTCGACAACCACGCGTCGATCCGTGCGATCGAGAAGGCCGGCTTTCGGCGAGAGGGAACGCTGCGGGCGCACTGCAAGACGCAGGGCGAGAGACACGACTGCGTGATGTTCTCGCTCGTTGCCGCGGACGTCCTGGAATGACCCCGTTACCCTCGCGGCTGTGCCGATCGATCCGTCAAGACTGAACGCGGTCGGCGACGTTGTCCTGACGAAGTCGGACGAGTTGCGTGCGCTCGCCGATCCGGTCCGGCTCGATCTCTTCGATCTCGTCCGGCGGGAAGGCCCGCTTGCCGGCGCCGACGCCGCTAACCGTTTGGGCTTGAGCGCGACGCGGCGTGCGGGCCACCTTCGCGCAGCTCGCCGCTGCCGGGTTGATCGAGCAGGACGCGGCCGGCAAATGGAGCACCGAGGCGCGAGGGATCTACTTCGAAATCCCTGACGAGCCGGAGGCGCAGCGGGCTGCCCGGGAGCTGAGCAACACGATGCTCGTCAAGTACGAATCGCTTCCCTCCGACTGGGTGCGCCAGATCGAGCCGCAGCTCGACGTGACGTGGGCGCGGGCCGCGGGCCTCTTCAACGCCCGTGTCGAGCTCACGCCGGACGAGCTCCGCCGGCTGCAGGAAGATCTCGAGCGGCTGCTAGAGCCGCTCACCAACCGGCCCGCCGAGGATCGACCCGACCGAAGCGGCACCGGTGCGGATCACGGCGTACTTCCTGCCCGAGGGAACGACTCACCCCCGTTAGTGCGTCATTAGGCGAGCGGCGTACCCTGCGAGCATGTTCCGTCGCATCCTCGTAGTCGCAGCCGTCCTCCTCGCGCTCGTCGCGGCCACGAGCCGCGCGTCGTCCACGACTATCTCGCCGTGCAAGCGGGTCAGCCAACCGCTCTGGTCGCCCGACGGGACCCAGCTCGCCTACTACGGCACGCGCTGGCCGCCGCCGGCGAAGGGCCACCGCAATCCGAACGACATCCTGCAGGCTCTCTGCACCATGAACGCCGACGGCACGAACGCCCAGCCCCTCCGCTACACGGTGTGCAGCGAGAACTGCCCCGACCCGCCCTACCTGATCGCCTGGTTGCACGAGCGGGATCCTCTTCCTCCGGGACGGGGTCGTCTTCCGGATCGTGCCCGGGAGCAAGCCGCAGAAGGTTGCCCGGACCAACGCCGTTTCCGTCGTCACGAACCCGGCCGGAACGCGCATCGCGGCTCAGCTGTACTACTCCTCCTGCGTGACCTGCGCAGGGCCGTTGACGATCCTCGACGCTCAATCGGGAGCCGTTGTCGGCAAGGTGGGTGGGAAGAAGCTCGATAACGTCGATCCGAGCCTCTCGCCCGACGGATCGAAGGTCGCCTTCGACCGCTACTCGTCCCACGGCCCCAGCAAGGCGTTCGGCATCTGGACGGCGCGCGCGAACGGCAGCAATCTCCGCCGGCTCGTGAAGATCGGCCAGCTTCCGTTGTGGTCGCCGACGGTCGGGAAGGTCGCCTACGTCGCCCCCGCGGGGAAGTCCGTCGCGCTCCGCCTGATCTCGGCCGGGGGCGGTAAGAGCCGGGCCCTCGTCCCACGCAACGTCTCGACCGTGTTCGGCTGGTCGCCCGACGGCAAGTACATCGCCTTCGAGAGGGGCACTGGAACGCTGGCCGTCGTCGACGTCGCGACCGGCAAGGTGCGCAGTCTCCTCCAGCTCCGCTACGCGCCGACCGCCGCCTGGTCGGCGGACTCGAGCGAGCTGGTCGCCAACTCGGTGCCGGGGAACCAGAAGTGCTGGACGACCTGGCGCGTGCCGGTCGACGGCTCGAAGCCGACCAAGATCTCGAGCTGCACCAGGTAGTCGGCGACATCGGCAAGACGGCGCTCGACGAGCCGGTCGGCGGCCTCGGCGGGCTGACCGTCGCCTGGGCCACTGGTCCGGAATGACCCCGAGGCGTACTATCTGAGTCCTCATGATCAGGCGGTGGCTGCTTGTCGTCGCGCTTGTCGTGATGGTCTGTCCGGCGGCGGCATCAGCGAAGGACATCACGAAGATCCTGGTTGTCGGCGCAAACGGCCGGTCGGTGGATCTTGGTAGCGGCTGGTCTCTCTACGAGGACTTCCGACCGCAACGGGCCGCGTCTGTGTCGCAACGCAGCGGCTCCTACCTTCTTCTGTACCCGCTGATGGAGGAGGGCCTGCCCATGGAACCCGGGCGTTTCTACCCGACCGCGGGTGTCGCCTGCTGGTCATGGTCGCCTCAGGTCAGCGACTGTTTCAGGATCGCTCGTTTGCCGAAGGCCTGGGAGCGGACTCGGAACCTGACCTGGTTTGCATCCGAGCAGACACGGCTCCGAAGCCTCACCTGGAAGGGATCGCACTACACGGTGCCGTCGAACTATTCGGTCGCGGTCGAGCTTGCGCTGCTGCGGACGCATGGTGCGCGTCGTGCCCCTGCGTCGCCATGCCGGTGGCGGCTGCACGCTCGATGGCAGGGGCCGGCGGCAGCCGGTCGGCCGAGTTCCCTCTGCCTCAGAGGCAACGGTGTTTCGACAGGCAAGCGGCTCTACCCGTTGTCTCGCAGCGTCGCAGCGATGTTGCGCACCGTTTCCTAGGAGGCGACTCTCGGCTGGGCCAGTGTTCCAGAATGACCCCTGAGCGGGACGGGCTCTCAGCTCCTCTTGACCCTCGCTGCCGCAGGTACTAGCTTCGTGCTACTGCGCCACTGCGGATTGGCGCCTGAAAAGGGGAAGCTATGCGGACGCTGTTGCTCGTTGCTATCGCTCTCGCGGTATGTGCTCTTCTGCCGGCCGGCGGCAATGCACGCATCACCAGCACGGCGATCACCATCAGCGTCCGGACGTCCAATACGCCCGTGGGTGGTCTGATCTGGGCGACCTACGGCACAGCAACGCAAATCTCCGGCAACACCGCGGACGGCCAGGCGGGCACAAGTGTGGAGTTACAGAAGAGCGCGTTTCCCTTCAGTGGCAACTTCAGCACGGTGGCGCAGGCAACCACAGGCTCGGGGGGTTCCTTCTCGTTCACAGCCAAGCCAACCATCGCTACCCAGTACCGCGTGATACTTGCCTCGGACCCCACCTCGCAGAGTTCGGTCGCCACCGTCTACGTCGGCGCACACTGGATCAATCTCCCCGCCGCTACTTGCAGAGGACTCAGCTGCCACGAACACTTCAGGAACACGATCATCTTCCCGGCAGCGGTCGCCAAACGCGAGGCCGCGAAGCGGGTCTACTACTACTTCGGCGTCCGCTACGGCTCCCAAACCACCCCGCCCACCCGCGTCAAGCTCGTCAAGACCGGGCGGCTCCGCCACCTCAGCGGCACCCGGTACCAGACTGGCTTCTCGGTCACCTTCTCAACCGTGCAGGCCTACTACTACGAATGGGTGATCTGCACAAGGGACACCGAAGCGCGCGACGGGCTCGGACTACCGGGGAACCACCACTGCGGCGCACGATCCATCCCCTACTCAGCAATCAAACAGGGATACATCGGCTAAGCCGAATCGGAGCAGCCGCACGCACTTCGGCGGCGAAGAGGCGCGCACCGACTCGACCCCTCGCGAAGTTGTGCGGTCGCATGAGCGAGCGTCCTCTCACCAGAAGCCGGGCCGGTGAGAGAAGGGAGAAATCGGGGTGCCCAGATTCGAACTGGGGACCTCTCCGACCCGAACGGAGCGCGCTACCAGGCTGCGCCACACCCCGAGACCGCGCCATAGGGTAGCTAGCGATGCTCCGGGCAGTCCTCTTCGACGTGGACTTCACGCTCGCGCGACCGGGGCCCGAGCTCGGGCCTGAGGGCTACGTCCGCGCGGGGGAGCGTCACGGGCTCCGGCTCGAGGCCGCCCGCTACGAGGCGGCGCGCGACGCCGCGCTCGTCGATCTTCGTCGTCACCCCGAGCTCGAGCACGACGACGAGATCTGGTTCCGCTTCACGGAGCGGATCGTCCGCGGGATGGGCGGCGACGCCGACTCTGCCTACGACTGCGCCGTCGAGATCACGCGCGGCTGGGAGCGGCACGAGAACTTCGAGCTCTACGACGACGTGCCCGACGCGCTCGCCGCGCTCCGCGCCGCCGGCCTCGGCATCGGGCTCGTCTCGAACTCCGCGCGCGACGTCCGCGAGTTCGCCCGCCACCACTCACTCGACGTCGACGCTGGCATCAGCTCGTTCCACCACGGGCACACGAAGCCGCACGCCTCGATCTTCCGCGCCGTGCTCGACCTGCTCGGCGTCGAGCCGGCCGAGGCGGCGATGGTCGGCGACACGATCTCCGACGACATCGAAGGGGCGCGTGCGCTTGGCATGAAGGCGATCCTCGTCGACCGCGAGGGGCTGCACCCCGATTTTGAGCCGCGGATCGAGTCGCTCGGCGGGCTCGCCGCGCTGCTCGGCCTATGAGCTCTTGTCGGCGCGCTCTAGGAACGGGCGGATCAGGTCGATCGGCGCCGGGAAGATGATCGTCGACGTGTTGCCGGCGCCCAGCTCGAGCAGCGTCTGCAGGTAGCGCAGCTGCAGGGCGATCGGGTGCTCCTCGATCACGGCGGCGGCGTCCTTCAGCTTCTCGGCCGCCTGGAACTCGCCCTCGGCGTTGATGATCTTCGCGCGCCGCTCGCGTTCGGCCTCCGCCTGCCGCGCCATTGCGCGTTGCATGCCGCTCGGGATCTCGACGTCCTTCACCTCGACGATCGAGACCTTGATCCCCCAGGGCCCGGTCGCCTCGTCGATGATCTCCTGCAGGATCGCGTTGATCTTCTCCCGCTCGGAGAGGAGCTCGTCGAGCGAGTGCTGGCCGAGCACCGACCGCAGCGTCGTCTGCGCGATCTGGGAGGTCGCGACCATGTAGTTCTCGATCTGGACGATCGCGCTCTTCGGGTCGACGATCTTGAAATACGCGACCGCGTTCACCCGCACCGGCACGTTGTCCTTGGTGATGACCTCCTGCGGCGGGATGTTGAGCGTGATCGTCCGCAGGTCGACCTTCACCAGCTGGTCGACGATCGGGATCTTCCAGACGAGGCCGGGACCGCGCGGCGGATCGAGCAGCCGGCCCCAGCGGAAGAAGACGGCCCGCTCGTACTCACCTGACCGGATCAAAGAGACGCCGGACAGACGACCGAGCACGATCGGATCCTATCTCCGCACGGTCAGCTGAAGGCCGTTCACCGCCGCCACCACGACCTGCTCGCCCGGCACGAGGTCGGAGTCGTCCGCGCTGTGCGCCTGCCAGAGCGCGCCGTCCACGAAGACGAGCCCGGGTGCGCGCACCTCGGCCTTTTGCCCGACCATTCTCTGCACACCGGTCTCGACGGGCAGCTTTCGGGTAGCGAGCGCCTTCCCCGTCGCGAAGACCCAGAAGGCGCCGATGGCGCTGCCTATCCCGAGGACCAGCCACTCGTTGACGCGGTACGGCGGCGGGTGCGTTCTGGAACAGAAGCACAGGCCGAAGCCGAGCGTGATGAGACCGCCTGCGGTCAAACGCCGTGCGTCGGCGCGTGCAGGTCGACATCAGCAGGCCCACGCCGAGCACGATGAGCGCGACACCTCCCCAAGCTCGGCGTGAGCACCGAGAACCCGTACAGAGCCATCACGAGCGAGACCGCGCCGAGCGCGCCCGGCAGCACGATCCCCGGGATGGAGCACCTCGAAGACGAGACCGACGATCCCGAGCAGGAAGAGCAGGCTGATCAGGTTCGGGTCGATGATCGTGTTGAGGAAGCGCGTGAAGAAGCCGGGCTTGACGCGTGACGATCTGGGCGCCGGCGAGGTGCAGCGTGAACGGTCGCTGCTTGTCCTTCGTGTGGTAGCCGTCGAGCTTCTTGAGCAGGGCCGGGAGCGTCGGCGCGATGAAGTCGACGACGTGCATCCGCAGTGCCTCGGCAGCGGTGAGGTTCGAGGCGACGCGCACGGCCTTCTCGGGCCATTTCGTGTTCCGGTGATGCGTCGCCGCGAGCGCGGTGAGCGACGCGACGGAGTCGTTGATCACCTTCCGGCGCAGGTCCTTGCCGAGGTTCTGCCCGCTCGAGTCGATCGGCGTCGAGGAGCCGATGTTCGTCGTCGGCGCCATTGCGAGCACGTCGGCCGCCTGCGAGATCCACACGCCGGCCGAGGCGGCGCGCGCGCCGTCGGGCGAGACGTAGACGATCACCGGGAGCTTCGCGTTCAGCTCCGCCGTGTAGATCGTCTTCATCGAGGTCGAGAGGCCGCCGGGCGTGTCGAGCAGGATCACGGCGGCGTCGTAGCCGTCGTTCGGCGGCGTGCGAGAGCTGGTGGGTGAGGTAGTCCTGGGTGACCGGGTTGACCTCGAGGTCCGGGCCGAAGCTGATCGCGAGCACGCGCGGCTGCGTGCCGGCCCCGGCGGCGCCTCCGGCGAAGACGAGCGGGGCAAGCGCGAGAAGCGCTATGAGAAGCGCCCGCTTCATGATGCGATCAGGATAGTTTCTGTTCGCCTTCCGGCGTAATGTGTGGGCCATGCCCGCTTGGGTCGCCTGGGCCATCGTCTCGGTTCTCCTCGCGGTCGGCGAGATCTTCACGCCTGGGCTGTTCTTCCTCGGGCCGATCGCCGTCGCCACGCTCGCCGCCACCGTGACGGCCGCCGTGGGAGGGCCGGTCTGGCTGCAGGTCGCCGTCTTCGGCGTCGGCTCGTTCGCGTCGCTCGGACTCCTCCGTCCGATCGCGCGGCGGCACCTGAAGATGCCGCATGCGATCCGCACGGGCACCGCGGCGCTCGAAGGCGGAAAGGCGATCGTCCTCCAGCGCGTCGATGGTCGCGGCGGAGGCGTCGTGGTGCTGCTGCTCCTGCTGGCGTGCGCGTGCGACGGGCGGCGGGCGCCGTCCCGGCGCGACGCCCGAGCCGCGACGAGGCGGACGCCGCGCCGTATCAGGCCGAGGTCGACGAGGGGCTTGGCGCCGCCGTGGCGATCCTGGTCGACACGTCGGGCTCGATGAGGGAACGGCGGCCGGGCGACGACCGGCCCAAGTACGTCGTGGCGCAGGAGGCGATCGAAGCGATGCTCGACGCGACGGACGCGTTCGTCGCCAGGCGTCCCGATTTTCCCATCAAGATCGGCATCTACAGCTTCTCGAGCAGCGTGCGCAGGCTGCGATCGATCCAGCCGTACGACCGCGCCGCGATCCGGCAGGCGCTGGACGGCCTGCCGCGTCCGGGCGGCGGGACGGCGATCGGCGAGGCGATGCGCGAGGCGCAGGCCGGACTGTATCGCGCCGGCGTCTTTCGCAAGTATCTCCTGGTCGTCACCGACGGCGACAACACCAGCGGCCAGGATCCCGAACGCGTGGCGCGCGAGATCTTCCGCAAGAGCCAGGGCGCGGTGCAGGTGTACTTCGTGGCGTTCGACACGACTCCGCAGAAGTTCGCGTTTCTGAAGGAGGTCGGCGGCGACGTGATCGGCGCCGGCACCGGCGAGGAGCTGCACAAGGCGCTGGACGGCATCTACCAGGGCAAGATCCTCGCCGAGGCGCCCGACGCCGGCGAACGGGAACCGGCGAAGAAGTAGCCACGTCAACGTCAGGAGAGCCATATGATTTTTCACAAGTTCTGGTCCGCATTCGTCGCGCAGATCAACAAGGTGGCGAACCTGTTCTGGGAGGCCGATCCGGTGGCGCAGATGCGCTACGAGTACGATCGCGCGGTCGAGCAGCTCAAGGAGGGGCGCGGCGGGCTCGAGCAGTACCGCGGGCTGGTCGAGCGCGTCACCCGCCAGGCGCAGGCGAACCGGGCCACGTGCAGAAGCTCGAAGCCGAGACCAAGGCCTATCTCAAGGCCGGCGATCGCGCGACCGCCGTCGAAGTTCGCGCTGGAGCTGCAGAAGGCCAAGGAACAGCTCGCCGCCAACGAGCAGCAGCTGCAGCTGCACGAAACCGCCTACGGCAACAGCCTGAAGAAGATCCAGCACGCGAACGAAAAGCTGATCGAGCTGCGCGAGAAGATCCAGAAGTACGACGCCGAGCTGAAAATGAGCTCCGCCGAAGCGGAGATCGCCAAGCTGTCGGAAACGTTCGACGTCAACCTGACGACCGACTTCGGCGAGATCGAATCGGTCATCCAGCAGCGCATCGATCAGAATCGCGGCAAGGTCCGGGTCGCCGCCGATCTGTCGCAGCAGGGCATCGCCGAGATCAACGCCGAGGAGGCGATGCGCGGCCAGCTCGCCGAGCAGGCGCTGCAGAATTTCGAGGTCGAGCTCGGGCTCAAGTCGCCGGAAACGGCGGCGGTTTCGCAGGCGGCCAAGGATCTCGGACCGGCGATCGAAAAGCAGACGAATTAGGAATCAGCTATGGCAAACGGACAGCCCAGACCGGCGTTCTACGCCGCAGTTCTGCTCGTGGTCATCGGTCTCGTCGGCCTCGCCTTCTGGCGCTTCGGCGCGATCGGCGGCGGCGGTCAGACC
>CAWBQC010000028.1:0-55369 GCA_963790845.1 uncultured Actinomycetes bacterium
TCCGGTGGCTGAGGTGCGAGGAGCGCCAGCGACGAGCCTCGAAGCCTCCGCAGCGAGGGCACCCGACCCAGCCAGGTCCCAGCCGCAGGTCACCAGGCTTCGAGGCTCAGGCGCCAGAGCGCCTTCGCACCTCAGCCACCGTGGGCAGCTCGGCGGTCTAGGCCGCCGTCGGCACCCGGCGGCTCGGGCACCGGACCGCGGCGGATCACGGTGGCTGAGGTGCGAGGAGCGCCAGCGACGAGCCTCGAAGCCTCCGCAGCGAAGGCACCCGAGCCAGCCAGGTCCCAGCCGAGGTCACCAGGCTTCGAGGCTCAGGCGCCAGGGCGCCTTCGCACCTCAGCCACCGTGGGCGTGGGGTTCGCGTCCGGGTCCGCGCGGTTACATTTGCCCGCGTGAGCGCGCGGACGGTGGAGCAGGTGCTGCGCTGGCTCCGGCGGACGCTGGCGGTCGGTCTTCGGGGTCCCGCTCGCGGTCGCGATCGGGATGACGCCTGGTCGACTCCTACCGCCGCCGCGGCAAGAAGCCCAAGCCGTTCCCGACCACGCCGCCCGCGCACGGTCGCCGGTCGGCGACGGCGACGGTCACGACGTACACCTTCGGCACAGGACCTGTACGACGACATGCTCGCCGCGATCGAGGGCGCGCAGCGGCAGATCCTCTTCGAGACCTACATCTGGAAGGGCGACGAGGTCGGCCAGCGGTTCAAGGCCGCGCTGGCCGCGGCGGCCGACCGCGGCGTCGAGGTCTACTGCATCTACGACGGCTTCGCCAACCTCGTCGTCTCGCCGCGCGTTCAAGCGGTTCCCGCCGACGCATGAAGGTGCTGCGCTACCCCGTCTACGCCGCCGGGCTGGCGCTTCTTCGACCTGCGCCGCTACGGCCGCGACCACCGCAAGATCCTCGTCGTCGACGACGACGGTCGGGTTCGTCGGCGGCTACAACATCGGCACGGCGTACGCCACCGAGTGGCGCGACACCCACGTGCGGATCACCGGGCCCGGCGTGTGGGACCTCAAGCGGGCCTTCGCCGACTTCTGGAACCTCAACCGGCGCCGGCGGTTCCGGCGCCAGCGAGCGACCGCTGCTGCTGGAGACCGCCTCGACCTGGGAGCCGCAGATCCGGTTCCACCGCAACGTGCCGCGGCTGTGGATGTTCCCGATCCGCGGCGATGTACCTCGAGGCGATCAACCGGGCCAGCCGCAACATCTGGATGACCCACGCCTACTTCATCCCCGACCAGGACTTCGTCGACGCCCTGAAGGCGGCGGCCCGGCGCGGCGTCGACGTGCGCCTGCTGCTGCCCGCTGAAGTCCAACCACATCGTGGCCGACTGGATCTCGCGCGGCTACTTCGCCCAGCTGCTCGACGCCGGGCGTGCGGATCCTGCGCTTCCGCGACGCGATGGTGCACGCCAAGACCGCGCACCATCGACGGCACCTGGTCGACCGTCGGCACCGCCAACATCGACCGGCTCAGCCTGCAGCGGCAACTACGAGATCAACGTCGAGGTCATCGACGCCGCCCTGGCCGAGGCGATGGAGGAGATCTTCGCGACCGACGAGTCCAACTGCCTCGAGCTCACCCTCGGCGAGTGGGAGGCCCGCGACCTGCACCGCAAGTTCACCGAGTTCGTGCTGGCGCCGCTGCGGCCGCTGCTCTGACGACGTTGCGCGGGTCAGGCCTCGTCCGGCCGGTCGAGCCGGAGCCACGACCGGCGGCCACGTCGGCGAGCCGAGCTCGCGCGAGACGTTGCGGGCGGCCTCGCGCAGCAGGGTGAGCACCGAGTCGGCGACCGGCTGCTCGCTGGCGGGCAGCACGACCGCGATCGCGGCGACCGCCTCGCCGTCGCGGTCGGCCACCGGTACGGCGATCGACGCCTCGCCGAGGACGGCCTCCTCGTCCTCGACGGCGTACCCCTTCTCCACGCACCTCGACGAGCGCCTTCTCGAGCGCGTCGGGGTCGACGATCGTCTCGCCGGTCAGGCTGCGCAGGGGCCCTTTCGCCAGCAGGGACTGGAGATACGCCGGCCGGTAGGCGAGCAGCACCTTGCCCAGCGCGGACGCGTGGGCGGGGATCGTGAGACCGGTCTCGGGCATCTGGCGGGTGCCGTCGGGACGCGGCTCGTGGTGGATCACGATGACCTCGTCGAAGAACTCGACGCCGAGCCGGACGGCCAGCCCGGTGCGCTCGCTGAGGTCGCCGGTCCAGCGCATGGCCCGGGCGCGGACGTCGAGGGTGTCGAGGTAGACGTTGGAGAGCTGGAGCAGCGTCGGCCCGAGCATGTAGCGCTGGCCGTGCGGCTCCTTGACCACGAGCCCGTGCTCCAGCAGCGACTTCACGATGCCGTGCACCGTCGACGGCGGCAGCTCGAGGATCGCGCCGAGCTCGGTGATGCCGAGGTGCCGGGAGCCCTGCAGCGCGGCCAGCACCCGCGCGGCACGGTCGATCGCCTGGATCACCCGAGTCTCCTTCCGCGCACCTCGGGCCATCCGCCCTCGATCTGTTCCCGGACCCCGAGGATAGACCGACTCGGACGATTTTCGCGAACCTCTTGACGTGAGGCGCATTTTCTGACCACTATTCGACATTGTCGAATGTGCTTCGCATCACACGGAAGGTTACAGGCATGGATGAAAACACGATGTGGCAGAAGCTCGCCGCCGAGGTCATCGGGACCGCGTTCCTGGTGTTCATCGGCGTCGGGTCGGTCCCCGCCACCTTGATCGTCAACGGCAACGCGCCGTTCACGATGGCCGACCTCGGCATGATCTCCCTGGCGTTCGGCACGGTCGTGGTCGCCACCGTCTACGCCCTCGGCCACATCGGCGGCAACCACATCAACCCGGCCGTCACGCTCGGGCTCGCCGTCGTCCGGCAAGTTCCCGTGGTCGCAGGTGCCGGCGTACATCGCCGCGCAGGTCGTCGGCGCGATCGTCGGCGCCGCCGCGATCATCGGCGTGCTCGGCAAGAAGGCCAGCGACGTCGGCCTCGGCGTCGCGTCGTACGGCGACATCGACGCCGTGGTCCAGGCGTTCACCGCCGAGTTCGTCGGCACCTTCATCCTGGTGTTCACGATCTTCGGCGTCATCCACCGCAAGGCGGCCGCCGGCTTCGCCGGCGTCGCGATCGGCCTGGTCGTCTTCGCCGCGATCATCCCGGTCGCCCCGACCACCGGCGCCTCGATCAACCCGGCGCGCACCGTCGGCCCGATGCTCGTCCAGCAGATCGCCGGCGGCGACGGTGAAGTGGGAGCAGCTGCCCGGTCTACCTCGCCGCCGAGCTCCTCGCCGGCGTCGTCGCCGCCCTGCCGTTCGGCTGCATCGCCCGCACCCCGGCCGACCGCGACGCCGGCGCCGGATCGACCTCGCCGACCCCGAGCCGACGTCGCCGTCCGCCGCGCCTGACCTCGACCCGCACGAGCCCGAGAGGGACGTCATGAAGAAGCTGATCAACGACCCGAGCGACGTCGTCGTCGAGGCCCTGCTCGGGCATCGAGGCCGCCCACCCGGACCTGCGGGTCGACCACCAGCAACAAGATCATCTACCGCGGCGACGCGCCGCAGGCCCGGCAAGGTCGGGCTCATCTCCGGCGGCGGCTCGGGCCACGAGCCGCTGCACGGCGGGTTCGTCGGGCTCGGCATGCTCGACGCCGCCTGCGCCGGCGAGGTGTTCACCTCGCCGGTGCCCGACCAGATGCTCGCGGCGACCAAGCTCGTCGACGGCGGCGCCGGCGTGCTGCACATCGTGAAGAACTACACCGGCGACGTGATGAACTTCGAGATGGCCGCCGAGCTGGCGGCCGCCGAGACCGGCGTCGCGCGTCGTCTCGGTGGTCACCGACGACGACGTCGCCGTCCAGGACAGCACCTGGACGGCCGGGCGCCGCGGCGTCGGCGTCACCGTGCTGCTGGAGAAGATCGCCGGCGCGGCGGCCGAGCAGGGCCGCGACCTCGACGCGGTCGCCGACGTCGCCCGCGACGGTCAACGCCAACGGCCGCAGCATGGGCGTGGCGCTCACCTCGCTGCACGGTGCCGGCGGCCGGCAAGCCGACGTTCGACCTCGGCGAGGACGAGATGGAGCTCGGCGTCGGCATCCACGGCGAGCCCGGCCGCGCAGCGGCGTGCCGCTCGCGCCGGCGCAGCGAGATCGCCGAGCATGCTGGTCGAGCCGATCCTGGCCGACCTGCCGTTCACCAGCGGCGACCGCGTGATCGCGTTCGTCAACGGGCTGGGCGGCACGCCGCTGATCGAGCTCTACGTGATGTACAACGAGGTCGACAGATCCTGCTCGAGCAGGCACGGCGTGCAGGTCGCCCGCTCGCTGGTCGGCTCCTACATCACCTCGCTCGACATGGCCGGCTGCGTCGGTCACCTGCTCAGGGTCGACGACGAGCTGCTCGCGCCTCTGGGACGCTCCGGTCAGACACGCCGGCACTGAGATGGGGAATCTGACGCGATGGCCGACAGCCGTGACCACGGCGGTCCTCGAGCAGCTGGGTGCGCGCGTTCGCCGACGCTGGTCGCACGAGAACCGCGACTACCTGACCGAGCTCGACGCGGCGATCGGCGACGCCGACCACGGCGCCAACATGGACCGGGGCATGAAGGCCGTCGTGGCCGCGCTCGACGAGCCGCCCGCCGGCGACGCCGGCGGCGCTGTTCAAGCAAGGTCGGGCATGACCCTGGTCTCCACGGTCGGCGGCGCGAGCGGGCCGCTGTACGGCACGTTCTTCCTGCGGATGGGCAGCGTCGCTCGGCGACGCCGACGACCGTCGACGCCGCGCGCAGTTCGCGCGCGGCGCTGCGGGCCGGGCTCGACGGCGTCGTCGCGCGCGGCAAGGCCGAGGCCGGGCGACAAGACGATGTACGACGCGCTGGCGCCCGCCGTCGACGCGCTCGACGCGGCGCTGGCCGACGGGCGCCGACCTCGGCGACGGCGCTCGGCGGCGGCGCGCGACGCCGCCGACGGCGGGCCGCGACGCGACCGACGCCGATGCTGGCCCGCAAGGGCCGGGCCAGCTACCTCGGCGAGCGCAGCGTCGGCCACCAGGACCCGGGCGCCGACGTCGGCCGCGCTGCTGCTCGCGGCGCTGGCCGAGCACGCGTCCGGGCCTGAGGGGACCGACGATGATCGGGATCGTCGTCGTCTCGCACAGCCGCGCGCTGGCCGCGCCGCGGTCGCGCTGGCCGCGCGAGATGGTGCACGGCGCGGGCCGCGCGATCGAGGTCGCCGCCGGGCTCGACGAGGCGACCTTCGGCACCGACGCCGCCGCATCAAGGAGGCGATCGAGCGAGGCCGACGCGCCGGACGGGGTCGTCGTCCTGATGGACCTCGGCAGCGCCGTGCTCAGCGCCGAGCTGGCCCTGGAGCTCGACCGCTCGCCGAGTGCCACGCCGTCCGGCTCTGCCCGGCGCCGCTGGTCGAGGGCCTGGTCGCCGCGGTCGTCCGGCCGCGGGGGGCGCGGACCTCGAGACCGTCGCCCGCGAGGCCGAGGGCGGCGCTGCTGCCGAAGGTCGTCAGCCTGGCCGAGCACACGCCGGGGCCTGCCTGCCGGCCGTGCCGCGGTCGAGGCGGACGCTCGCCCGGCTCACGCTGGTCAACCCGCAGGGACTGCACGCCCGCCCGGCCGCCCAGATCGCGACCGCGGTCGGGCGGACTGACCGCCGACGTCGCCGTCGAGTCCGGCGGCCGCCGCGCCGACGCGTCCAGCTCGCTGGAGCTGATGACGCTGGGTGCCGGGCAAGGTACGGAGATCACGGTGTCGGCGGTCGGGGCCGACGCGGAGCAGGCCGTGGCCACCGTCCGCGACCTGGTGCTGGCCGGGTTCGGCGAGCTGGAGGCGCAGCTGACCCGGTCGGCTCACTCGCTCCAGCTGGGCCAGGAGCCGGTCGCCGCGGTCGGGGCCACTGAGGTCGACCTTCCAGTCGCCGTCGCCGACCGCCTGCCCGCAGGCTCGGGGCGTGGCCTGGAAGCCGCTGCGCGGCCGCAGGCAGGCGACGTTGAGGACGGTCCCGGGCGCGGTGACGAGGCGGCGTACGAGGCCGCCCGAGGCGCCCTCGTAGTCGACGTCCATCGCCAGCACCCGGGCCAGCCGGCGCCCGGGGACGGTGGAGGTGGCGGCATCCATGCCGCCGTCGACGGTGTAGCTCCCGAGGTAGAGGTCGGTGGCCGGCTCGCGGAGCCGGATCGTCTGGTGGTTGGTGCCGACGCTGTCCCGGTGCGCGAGCAGCGTGCCGTCCATGGTGCGCACGACCAGGTCGAGGGACTCGACCGAGCCGGGCAGCAGGTCCGGGTCGGTGGTGGTCATCCGGAGCTGGGTGATCGGCTTCGGTGCGCGCACCCAGGTCTTCACGTCCACGTCGCCGTCGCTGGTGACGTCGCTGACGACGTACATCCCCTCGGTCGGCGCGTCGGCCGGCGTGGGCGGGACGGTCGCCCGGCTCCGCGGTGACGAGCTGCCCGCCGGTTTGGCCCCGTCGTGGCTGCCCAGCGCGCGTACGCCGAGGACGACCAGCGCAACCACCACCGCCACCGCGCCCAGCGCCTTGATCGCCCGGGTCACGGCCGGCTCCGCGCCTGGGTGACGGGGGTCGCGGTGATGACCGCGAGGTTCTGGTAGCCACCGCGCGCCGCGTCGTAGGGGCCGGCGCAGGTGACCAGGGTCAGCCGCCGGGGACCGGCCGGGCGAGTGGAGCCACGAGCGGGGGCCGATGGTGCCCTGTGGCCGCAACCGGAGGGCAGTGATCCGGAAGGTCTGGTGCAGCCCCTTCGACCAGAGGTGGAGCCGGTCACCCGGGCGCACGCCGAGCAGGCTGGCGAACGGGCCGAGCCCCTGGGTGCGCGAATCCACGTGCGCGGCTACCAGCGTGCTGCCGAAGGGGTCGCCGAGCCGAGAGCCACCGCTCCACCAGCCCGCGATGCGGATGTCCTCGGGTACGTCGAGGAGACCGTTGCGCGTGGTACCGACGGCGCGGACGGGGACCCGATGACCGTCCGGGCAGCTCGATCGCGCGTGGGCGGCTCGGGCACCACCGAGCCGACCCGCTGGGCCACCGAGGCCGGCGCCGCGTCGGCGGCGGCGGCGTCGGCCCGGCCGGCCACGGTGAGGAGGCGCGACGGTCGGTGCAGCGTCGCCGACCGCGCAGCCGGTCGCGCCCGCGACTCCCAGGAGAGCCGCGAGCGCGAACGAGGTCCAGCGTCCCGAGAAGGTCCACACATGCACCCCGCTGACCAGTCCGGCCGAGCCGGTGTCGATGCGCTGGGCGGCGCTGCGCCGGACTCGGTGCCCCCGATGGTGCGGACGATCACGTTCATCGAACCGTCCTGGGGTTGCCGACGGCGTAGACGTGGTGATGGTGCCGGCCTTCAGGGCGACGTCGAGCGGGCCCAGGATCGGCTTGCCGGTGACGCCGGCGGGCAGCAACGACACCACGTGAGGGCCGGCGGCCACGTCGGCGTCGGCGAACTCGCCGTTGGCGATGTTGGTGAACACCGTCTGGCCGTCGACCACGACGTCGGCAGGAGCGGTGGTCGCGGTGTGGGCCAGCAGCACGCGGGCCTTGCCGGGACCGATCGGGTCGGCTCGGGGCGGGTAGGAGTGGACGACCGGGTGCCACCGACGTCGGCCGGCAGGTGCACCACGACGTCGCTGGACTCGCCGGCGGTGACGTCGACGGTCGACGCGATGTCGCCGGTGCCGTCGCTGAACGTGATCTCGTGGCTGCCCGCCGCGAGCTTGAGCGGCCCGACGATGGTGCCCTCGACGACACCGGCCTGGACCTGTTTCCCGTCCACCGTGACGGTGAGCGTCAGCTTCGGCACCGCCTGGACGATCGCGATCTGTCCGACGACGACCTTGGCCTTGGCCTTGCGCGGCGCGTGGTGCTTCCTGTGCATGGCTGGCGAAGCTGGTGGTGGCGACACCACCGGCCACGACAGCGCGATGGCCGCGGATGCGGCCCGGAAATTGCGCATCTTCATGTTGTTCCCCCCTGGGTCGAGCACCCCCGCGATGCCCCGTCCCCCTTGCAGGCTAACTCTCCGGCGCAGCCTGAGACAGGGGTCAGGACAGCTCGGTACCCGCGTCGCTGCGCCAGCTGGCGTCGCTCCTCGCTCGGTCGGCGCGAGCGCGATGGCACGGTCCAGCTCGGCCACCGCCTCGTCGTTCCGGCCGGCCCGGGCCAGCAGGTCGGCCCGGGCCGCCGGGAGCAGGTGCAGCCCCTGCAGCGCCGGGTGACGCGGCCAGGTCGTCGAGGAGCAGCAGCCCGGCGGCGGGGCCCTCCGCCATGCCGACCGCGACCGCCCGGTTGAGCGCGACCACCGGCGACGGCTGCAGGTCGAGCAGCCGTCGTAGAGCCGCACGATGCGCCGCCAGTCGGTGTCCGCGGCGTCGCTGGGCGTGGAGGTGGGTGAGGGCGAGCTCGGCCTGCAGCCGGTAGCGGCCCGGGCACCCGGCCGTGCGGCATCGGCGAGGGCCAGCGCCTCGTCGACGGCGGCGCGGTCCCACCGGGAGCGGTCCTGGTGCTCGAGCGTGACCAGCTCGCCGTCGACGAGCCGGGCGTCGCGCCGGGCGTGCTGGGCCAGCATCAGCGCGAGCAGGCGCGGTGACCTCGTCCTCGTCGGGCATCAGGGCGACGAGCAGCCGGCCGAGCCGGATCGCCTCCTCGGCCGAGCTCCGGCGCCGCCGCGCCGGCGTACCCCTGCGGTGAAGACGAGGTAGACGACCGCGAGCACGCCGTCGAGCCGCTCGGCGCAGGTCGGCCGCGCCGGGCACCCGGTAGGGGATGCCGGCGTGCGCGATCCGCTGCTTGGCGCGCAGCAGCCGCTGGCTCATCGTCGCCTCGGGGACCAGGAATGCCCCGGCAAGAAGCTTCGCACCGGCGCCTTGCGCCTCCTCGACCCAGGCCGCGATCCGCGTGCGCGAGTCCTCGTCGATGACCGGGCCCACGTCTGTCGCCTCGTCGGCCGGGTCGCCGACGACGAGCGCCTCGACCTTCGGCAGGAAGCGCTCGAGGAAGCCGTCGAGCACGGGTCGCTCGACGTAGATCCGCTGCACCGAGATGCAGCTCTGGCCGGCGAAGGAGAAGGCGTTCGCGGCGAGCTTCGTGGCCGCGAGATCGATGTCGGCGTCGGCGGCCACGATGACCGGGGTCGAGTTGCCCAGCTCGAGCCGCACGCGCTTCCTCGCCGCGCGCTCGGCGATTCCCCAGCCGACGCCGCTCGAGCCGGTGAAGGTGATCATCCGTACGCGCTCGTCCTCGACGAGCACGTCGCCGATCTCGGCGGACGGCCCGACGAGCACTGTGAGCCAGCCGGCCGGGAGTCCCGCTTCCTGCTCGAGCTCCGCGAGCAGCAGCGCCGAAAGGGGCGTGGCGCTCGCGGGCTTGAGGACGACGGGGCAGCCTGCGGCGAGCGCCGGGGCCAGCTTGTGGGCGACGAGGTTGCAGGGGAAGTTGAAGGGCGAGATGGCGCCGATCACGCCGATGGGGCGGCGCAGGGTGAAGGCGATCTTGCCCTCGCCCGCCTCCGATGCTCCCATCGGGATCACGTCCCCTGCGAGCTTCCGGGCCTCGACCGCGGCGAACGTGTACGTCGAGACGGCGCGAGAGGCCTCGACCCGGGCGGTCTTGATCGGCTTGCCCGCCTCGGCGCAGATCGTCTGCGCCATGTCCTCGTGCTTCTCGCGGAGGAGGCCGGCGACGCGGTCGAGGATCGCCGCCCGCTCGTGCGCCGGTAGTGGAGACTCGAGTGCGTGTGCAGCCGCGTCGACCGCGCGCCGCGCATCGTCGGCACCGGACTTGGGCACGCGACCGACGACCTCGCCGTTGTACGGCGAACGGACTTCGATCTCTTCGGTCGTGGTGGCCATATGCTCGCGTTGGTGCTCAGTCGCGACGATATCGGGATTCACCTGGGCAGCGAGGTCGTGGTGGAGGGCGTCACCTGGCCGGGCCTCGTTCACACGATCGATCATCCGGACGGGCTCGTCCTGGTCGACACCGGGATGATCGATTCGGCGCCCGAGCTGCGAGGACTGGCAGCCGACGCCGCATCCGCTCCCGGAAGAGCTCGTGAGCCGCGTCGCGATGGTCGTCAACACGCACCTTCATTTCGACCATTGCGGCGGCAACCGTCTCTTCCCGGGCGTCCCGATCCACGTGCAGCGGCGCGAGCTAGCCGACGCACGCACGGAGGACGACTACACGATCCGCGAATGGGTCGACTTCGCCGGCGCGACGTACGTCGAGCACGACGGAGAGGCGGAGATCCTGCCCGGCGTTCGCCTACTGCCGGCGCCCGGCCACACGGCCGGGCATCAGATCGTGGTCGTGGAGACGGACGAAGGGCCCGTCGTCCTCGGCGGTGACGTCGGCTACTCGTTCGCAGAGATCGGGCTCGGCGACACACCTGGGCGGCGGCTCGTCCTCGAGCTCGCCGCGCCGACGTATCTCGCGCACGTCGAGGAGGTACGCGTGCCTCGGCCGCGCGCCTAGATCTCAGTCGTACTCGGGCGGAATCCGCAAGGCCACCGCGGTCAGCACCTTCGACTGGATCGACGGAACGTCTTTCATCAGCGTCCTGAAGGCGGACGCGCCGACCACGAGAATCCGCGCCGGCCCGCGCGTCCGCACCGTCGCCGTCCGCGGCGCGCCGGTGACGAGCGCGATCTCGCCGAGGAAGTCGCCCGGGCCGAGCCCGGCGACGAGCTGCCCCTTGCGAAGCACGTCGGCCTCACCCTCGACGAGGATCAGGAACTCCTGCCCGCTCGCACCCTCCCGCGTCAGGTCGCGGGCGGCGGGAAGGTCGAGCTCGTCGGCGAGCGAGGCGATCTCCGCGAGCTCACGCTTCGAGCACGCGGCGAACAGCGGAACCCGCTTCAGCAGCTCGATCTTGGCGTTCTTGCGCAGCATCGACCGCGGTACAGTCTCGTGCATGACCCAATCCGGTGCAACAAGGCCGGGCGCAATGATCGTCGATGCGTTGCGCAGCCCGATCGGGAGGAAGAACGGCACGCTCTCGCACATCCGCGGCGACGAGCTCTCGGCGCAGGTCGTGAACGCGCTCGTCGCGCGGAACGGCGTCGATCCCGGCGAGGTCGAGGACGTGCAGTGGGGCTGCGTGACGCAGGTCGACGAGCAGGCGTGGAACATCGGCCGCAACGTCGCGCTCACCGCGGGCTGGCCCGTTTCCGTCGCGGGGACGACGGTCGACCGCCAGTGCGGCTCCTCGATGCAGACGAACTTCAACGCCGCGGCGGCGGTCTGGTCGGGGCAGCTGGACCTCGTCGTCTCGGGCGGCGTCGAGATGATGTCGCGCGTCCCGATGGGGTCGAACAACGGCTCGATGTCCCCGCTCGTCTGGGAGCGCCACGACATCGTGATGCAGGGCATCTCGGCCGAGGAGATCGCGAAGCAGTGGAGACCTGTCCCGCGAGGAGCTCGACCGGATCTGGTACGAGTCGCACCAGCGTGCCGCGCGCGCGATCGACGAGGGCCGGTTCGAGAAGGAGATCGTCCCGATCGAGCTCGACGTGCCGGAGCCGGAGGCGTCGGGCGGCTCCGCGACGATGACGCGCGTCCGCTTCGCGGTCGACGAGGCGGTGCGGCGCGAGACGACGCTCGAGAAGATGGCCGCGCTGCAGCCGGCCTTCATCCCGGACGGCGTCGTGACGGCGGGGAACTCGTCCCAGATCGTCGACGGCTCGGCGGCGGTGCTCGTCGCCTCGGAGGCGAAGGCGTCGGAGCTCGGGCTGACGCCGCGGGCGCGGTTCGTCTCCTTCGGCGTCGTCGGCGTCGACCCGCACCTGATGCTGCACGGCAACCCCGAGGCGTCGGCGAAGGCGCTCGCGAAGGCGGGGCTGACGTGGGACGAGATCGACGTGATCGAGGTCAACGAGGCGTTCGCCTCGGTCGTGGCCCAGTTCCTCGCCGACACGGGCCTGCAGGAGCGCTACGAGGCCGGCGACGTGAACCCGAACGGCGGCGGCATCTCCCTCGGCCATCCGCTCGGCGCCACGGGCGCGCGGATCACGGCGACGCTCGTCTCGGAGCTCGAGCGCCGCAACGCGCGCTACGGCCTCGCGACGATGTGCATCGGCTTCGGCCAGGCGATCGCCGCCGTGATCGAACGCGTCTGAGCCGAACGGCCTACCAGCCGCCGGCGTGGTACGAGACTCGGCCGGGCGGCCAGTACGTGAGGATCACCGGGCCGATCAGGTTGCTCCTCGGAACGGCGCCCCATCTGCGCGAGTCGCAGGAGTCGGCCCGGTTGTCGCCGACCATGAAGTACTCGCCCTGCGGCACGCGCCAGGATTGCCCGAAGTGGGTCGTGTCCGCGCTGCGCACGTTAGGGGAGAGGTACGGCTCCGCGAGCTTCGTCCAGGAGTCGCCGCCGGGCCGGCGGATCCACAGGAAGCCCTCGCGGTCCTCGCGCACCGTCTCGCCCGGCAGCCCGATCAGTCGCTTGACGAAGGTCGTTCCGGCGTCGCCCGGCCCGCAGAGGTTCGCCTTCGCCGGAGCCTTGAAGACGACGATCTGCCCGCGCTGCGGGCTGCCGAAGTCGTAGGCGAGCCGGTTCACGAGCACGCGGTCGCTCGTCGATGCCTCGCAGCCGGAGCCTGGGCGTGCGCAGTGAAGCGTGGGCTCCATCGAGGCCGGACGGGATCCGGAACGGCTTCGCCACCTCCGCCTCGAAAGCGAGGACGAACCCGACCGCGAAGGCGAGCGTGACGACCCAGTCGACGACCTTCCGCCAGGGATCGGGTAGGCGGCTCACGAGCGGAACGCCACGCGACTGAGGATAGACTCCGGCGGCGTGCTATCAGTCGTAGCGGGCGAGCCAGTCGCCCACGACCTGCATGTAGCGCTCGCGCTCCTCGACGTGCGGCATGTGCGAGGACTCGTCCGAGCAGCCCCAACCCTGGACAGCATCGGGGCTGTCGAGAACTGGGTCGAGACCCCGATCACGAACGCGGGTGCCGACGCGACCGGCTCGAAGCCGATCTGCTCGTAGAGACGGAACCCGGCTGCGGTCGCCCCGAGGGTGAATGTCGTCGCACCGTGCTTGAGGTAGTGGTCCATCGCTGTCTCCAGGACGGAGCGCCCTACTCCCTGCCGTTGGAACGCTGCTCCTGTGGCCATGCAGTAGATCCCGACGCGGTCGCCGGAGCGAACGAAGGTGCCGCTTCCCGCAATCGCACCGTCCTCCTCAACGATCCATACGTCTGCCCCTCGAGCAAGCAGGGACGGCGGCATCGTGCGCTGTACGGCATCCTCGTCCAGCGAGAACGCGTCGGCGACGACGGTGTTGGCGGCGGAGATCTCGCTTTCGGTGGCCTGCCGCGCCGAACGGGTTCTCGTGTTCGCGAGGGTGTCGTGACGCCAGACCATCAGCGGTACCTCTCCGGCGGCCGTGAGGCCGCGCGCGAGTGCAGCGTCCACGAGGTGCGGAGCGTCGTCCTCTAGGAACAGGATCGCGTCGACTCCGCGCTCCTCAACAGCATCGACATAGGCGTCGACGACGCCGGGCGATGCCGAGCCGACGACTGCGGCCATGTTCATATCAGCGCAGCCGCGCTCACCCGATAGGCCCAGCCAACCGTGGTCATCGATCCGGAACACCCCAGGCGCGGGGAGCATCGCCGAGAGAAAGGTCGCCACGTACCAGGCCCGAACCCCTCGCCGACGAGACGGAGAAGTCGACCGCGTCTTCGCGCACCTCCACGGCGCGACTCTACGCTCCTCGCCGTGAGGGATGACCTGCGGCTGCGTCGGGCGCATGTGGCGCTCGCGCTCACCTTCGTCGCCTTCGGCGTCGTCGACGGCACGTGGACGGCGCGCCTTCCCGCGTTGAAGCAACGGCTCGCACTGGACAGTGGCGAGCTCGGGCTCATCGTCTTCGCGGTGTCGGGCGCGGCGACGCTCGTGCTTCCACTCGCCGGTTGGCTTCCTGCCCGTTTCGGCAGCCGGCCTCCGGCAGCTCTGGGGCTCCTGCTCGCGGCGGGATCTCTCGCGGCCGCCGCGTTCGTCCCCGGCCACGGCACGCTCGCCGCCACTGCCGTCGTTCTCGGCGCAGGCTTCGGCATCGTGGACGTCGCGGCGAACGCGGACGGGGTCGCGCTCGAGCGCCGGCTCGGACGCCACGTGCTCTCGGCTCTCCATGGGATGTGGAGCGTCGGGCTTCTCGCGGGCTCCGGCATCGCAGCGGGAGCGGCGGCGGCGTCCGTCGGTGTTCGCGCCAACTTCCCGGCAGTCGCTGCCGGCGTCGTCGTCATCACCGTCGTGGCCGTGCCCCGGCTCCTGCCGAAGACCGAGGACGCCGCCGGAACACATTTCGCACTCCCGCGCCGGGAGGTAGCGCTGCCCGCGCTCCTGATGTTCTGCTCGATGTTCGTCGAGTCCGCGACGATCAACTGGAGCGCCGTCTTCCTGGCCGGTCCCGCGCACGCGAGCGCGGCGGTTGCAGCGGCCGGAGTCGTCGCGTTCTCGGTGGCGATGGCGTTCTCGCGCTTCGTGGGCGACCGCTTGCTCGCGCTTTGGGGGGTCGCCGGACTCGCGCGCCGCGGCGGCGCGTTGACCTGCGCGGGAGTCGCGATTGCGCTCGCGGCGCGGACTCCCGCGGCCGGGCTCGCCGGGTTCGCGCTCGTCGGCGTCGGCTGCGCTGCCCTCGTCCCGGCCATCTTCCGCGTCGCAGGCACGACGGCCCGCACCTCTGCCGCCGCCGGCATCGCCGCGGTCGCGACAGCGGGCTACACCGGTGCGGTCGTGAACGGCCCGGCGATCGGCTTCCTCGCGCGCGGCGTCGGCCTGACGGGCGCGCTCGGGCTCGTCGGCGCGGCGGGTCTCGTGATCGCGCTCCTCGGCCCACGATTAGGGTCTCAGGGATGAAGGTCGGTGTCGTCGGGCTCGGGACGATGGGCGCGGGAATCGCGCAGCTCGCCGTGGAGGCCGGGCTCGAAACCGTCGGGCGTGAGGTGACCGACGAGCTGGGGCAGACGGCCCGCGGCCGGATCGAGCACTTCCTCACGCGCAAGATCGAGAAGGGCCAGATCGACTCGTTCGAGATCGACCTTCTCTCGCTGACCACCGACCTCGCCGCGTTCGCCGACTGCGACGTCGTGATCGAGGCGATCGTCGAGGAGCTCGACCCGAAGCGGGAGCTGTTCGCGGAGCTCGACCGGATCTGCCGTCCCGATGCCGTCCTCGCGACGAACACGTCGGCGCTCTCGGTGACGGAGATCGCCGGCGCGACCTCGACGCCGGAGCGCGTCGTCGGGATGCACTTCTTCAACCCTGCTCCGCTGATGCCGCTCGTCGAGATCGTCCGCGCGGAGCGGACGTCCGACGCGGTGTTCGAGACCGCCTACGCGCTCGGCGAACGGCTGGGCAAGCATCCGATCCGCTGCAACGACACGCCCGGTTTCGTCGTCAACCGGGTTCTCATCCCGCTCCTCAACGACTGCGTCCGCGTGCTCGACGAAGCGCGCGTGACTCCCGCCGACCTCGACGCCGGCATGAAGCATGGCGCCGGCTGGCCGATGGGCCCGTGCGAGCTCGTCGACCTCGTCGGGATCGACGTGCACGTGCACGCGAGCGAGGCTCTCTGGGAGAAGCTGCGCGAGCCACGGATGGCGCCGCCGCCACGCCTGGTCGCGATGGCGAACGCCGGTCTCCTCGGTCGCAAGACCGGCCGCGGGTTCTACGAGTACGGCTAGGCGGGCTGCTCGATCAGCAGCTCGAGGCTGAGCGCCTGGAGCACGGCTGCCGAAACGTTCGCCAGGAGCGCCGCGGACGTGTCCGCCGGAACACCGCTTTCATCCAGCGCCTTCGCGAACGCCTCGACGCGCGCGGCGAGGTCGGCAGCGCGACGCTGCAGTGCAACGTCTCCCATGGCAGCGGAACTTCGGCGGAGAATGGGACGTTCCTTTCGTGCCGGAGTACCCTGGGGACGCAGATGCGCCGGATCCTGCTCAGCTGCGCCACTGTCGCGGTGCTCACGCTCCCGGCCGCGGCGTCGGCGGGTGCCCGCGGGCACGCCGGCTTTCTGGTCGTGCAGCGGGCGAGCGGTGACGGCGCCGTCCACGGCCGTCCGGTCGTCACGCTCGTCGTCCAGGGATTCGTGCTCGGCCGTGTTCCGCAAGGGGCCGAGGCTCGGGTCGACATCTACCACCTGCCGTCGGCGACGGAGGAGGGCTCGCCTCAGGCGACCGGCCTCGACGTCTCACACCACCCCATCCGGTGGCGCGGCAAACCGGGAATCGAGTACAGCGGCAGCGGCTTCCGCTTCCGGGCGATCGACGGCGCATATCGCGTCGTCGTGCGTGGGGCGGGTGTCTACCTCTTTGCCGGCGGCAACGGCAGCGTGCAGCTTCGCGGCTCGTCTCGGTACAAGAACTCCGACGGGAGGTACTCGATCGACGGCGAACTGCCGAAGTCGATGCCCACGAATCCGCTGACCCGCGAGATCGGCCGAGGCTGATGGCAACGCAGACGATTCTCGTCGTCGAGGACGAGCAGGCGATCGCGTCGTTCGTCGCCGCGTACCTCCGCAAGGACGGCTTCGCCGTTCAGATGACCGCGAGCGGGCGGGAGGCGCTGACCCTCGTCGGCTCGGAACCGCCGTCCCTCGTGATCCTCGACCTGATGCTTCCCGACCTCGACGGGATGGAGGTTTGCAGGCGGATCCGCGAGACGAGCACGCTGCCGGTTCTCATGCTCACGGCGCGCGACGACGACCTGGACAAGATCGCGGGCCTCGAGGTCGGGGCCGACGACTACCTGACGAAGCCGTTCAACCCGCGCGAGCTCGTGGCGCGGGTGCGCGCGATCCTGCGACGCGGGGGCGGGAAGTCGCGGCCCGAGGCCGGCGTCCTCACCCACGGTGACCTCGTGCTCGACGCGGGCCGCCGCGAGTGCAAGGTGGGAGACGAGGAGATCCGGCTGGCGCCGAAGGAGTTCGATCTGCTCTGGGAGCTGCTCGACCACCGAGGCTTCGTCCTCACGCGCGACCAGCTGCTCGAGCGTGTCTGGGGCTACACGTTCGCCGGCGACACGCGGACGGTGGACGTCCACGTCCGCCAGTTGAGGCGGAAGCTCGGCGACGCGGCGCCGATCGTCACCGTGTGGGGCATCGGCTACAAGGCCGGGCCGGCTCCCGCTCCTGCCGACTGAGGCTGCAGTGCTCAGATCACTGCGCTTCCGGCTGCCCGCGCTGTTCCTGCTCGGGATCGTGCTCGCCGGCGTCGTCGCGACGCTGATCGCCGTCCGTTTCTTCCAGAGCTACACCCGCACGCATGCGGCCTCGGAGCTGCGAGCGGAATCGGTCGGGATCGTAGAGCTCTACCAGCGGCAGGCAGGCGAAGGCCAGGTCTTCAAGCTCCCGCTCGGCCGCGACAAGGTGTTCTGGGTGCCCGTCGTGCCGGGAGCCTCGCTGCTCGCCGGCTCGCTGCCCGAGCTCCCGCGTAGCGAGGTGACTCTCGCGAAGCTCCGCGGCGACCAGCCCCCGGCCTTCGATTTCCACTACCGGGGAGAGGCGTATCTCGGCGTCGGGCAAGTCGTGCGGCTCGCAAAGCTCCCCGTCGGCGCGCTCGTCGTTGCCAAGCCGGAGGCGGACTTGCGTAGCCGCTGGGTACAGCTCGCCTGGGAGCTCGCCCTGGCATTCGGAATCGGGATCCCGGTTGCCGGCGCCCTCGTCGTCTACTTCTCGCGCCGGATCGTCCGGCCGCTCGAGACGCTCACGGCCGCCGCGGACGAGGTCGCTGCCGGCCACTACAAGATCGCGCTACCCGAGCGCACGGGCGGCAGCGAGGTCGAGCGGCTGGCCGCCCGCTTCGGCGAGATGACGGCGAGGATCGCCGAGTCCGAGGCGCTCACGCGCAACTTCCTCATGTCCGTCTCGCACGAGCTGCGCACGCCGCTGACGGCCATCCGCGGACACGTCGCGGCTCTGCGCGAGGGGGTCCTCGAGGACGAGCAGGCACAGGAGCGGTCGCTCGAGGTGGTCGCCGAGGAGGCGCTGCGGCTCGAGCGGCTCGTGGGCGACGTCCTCGATCTAGCGAAGCTCGACGCCCGCCGCTTCGCGTTGCTGCGCGAGGAGGTCGACATGCGGGCGCTCTGCGAGCGCGCCTACGCGAGGTTCGCGGAGGAGGCGCGGGCCCGCGGCATCGAGTACGACCTCCAGCTCGGGGAGGGAGCGGTGCTGGTGACCGACGGCGACCGCGTGTTGCAGATCGTCTCGAACCTGATCGCGAACGCTCTTCGCTGGACGCCTGAGGGAGGTCGCGTCGACCTGGGGTTGAACGCGCAGAACGGCGAGGTGACGGTGGCGGTCACGGACACCGGCCCCGGCGTCGACCCGGATGCGGTGGAAAGGATCTTCCGGCCGTTCTGGTCGGGTGACGGCGGCGGCACAGGGCTCGGTCTGACGATCGCGCGCGAGCTTGCGCTCGCCCTCGGTGGCCGGCTCGAGCTCGAGAGCGAGCCCGGCCGCGGCAGCAGGTTCGTGCTCGTCCTACCGGTGCAGACGGCTCAGCCGGCCTGACGCCCTTCGAGGCTGTAGACCACCGCGCCGTTCTCGCGCTTGAGGCCTTCCTCGAGCCGGGCCAGCCGCTCCTCGACGCTGCGCCAGCCGGAGCTGATGAGATCGACGAGGAGTGAGAGGTCGTCCACGCGCGCGTGCCGCTCGGTCAGGAGGTCTCCCTCGATCCGCTCGAGCCGGCGGATGACCTGGTTCGTCAGCCCGCGCACCTCGGCGAGGTGGCGCGCGCTCGGCCGGAAGTGCTCCCGAAGACCGTCCTGGATCGCCACGGGGAGGCCCGCCTCGAACCGGGCGGTCGTGGTCGCGAGCGCCTCGACTGCGGTACGCGCTCGCTGCAGAGCTGAGTCGAACGCTGCCGGGTCCGTGCGGCCCGCGGCCGCGTCCTCGATGCGCCGCTGCGCGCGGGCGATCGCGTCCATGTCCACGGAGACGACGGTACAACTGGCGTCGGATGGATCTCTCGGAGCTCGACTACAAGCTGCCGCCGGAGCTGATCGCGCAGCATCCGGCCGACCGCCGGGACGCCTCGCGGCTGCTCGTCTACGAGCGCGAGAACGGTGCCGTTCGCCATCGCACGTTCGCGGAGCTACCGGACGAGCTGCGGGGAAAGCTCGCGGTCGTCAACGACACGAAGGTCGTGCCCGCGCGGATCCCGATCTCCTCGCCCCGCGGAGAGGTGCTGCTGCTCGAACGTCTCGAGGACGGGACGTGGCAAGCGCTCGCGCGTCCCACTCGCCGGTTGAAGGCGGGCCGCCGGTACGGGCCGGTCGAGCTCCTCGAGCATCTTGGAGAGGGGCGCTGGCGCGTCCGCCTCGAAGGCGAGCCCGCGGGCGAGACGCCGCTGCCGCCGTACATCACCGAGCCTCTGAGCGATCCCTCCCGGTACCAGACCGTCTACGCGCGCGAGCCGGGCTCGGCGGCCGCGCCGACGGCCGGCCTGCACTTCACGCCGGAGCTGCTCGACCGCCTCGAACCTGTGCGAGTGACGCTGCACGTCGGGCTCGACACGTTCCGGCCAGTCACCGAGGAGTCGGCTTGAAGACCATCAAATCCACGGCGAGCGATACGAGGTCGAGCCGCAGGCGTGGGAGCGGATCCGCGCGGCGGACCGCGTTCTCGCGGTCGGCACGACGACGGTACGGGTGCTCGAGACACTCGCCCGCGGGGGCCCGCTCGCCGGCCGCACCGAGCTGTTCATCACGCCGGGCTTCGAGTTCCGGCGCGTCGACGCGCTGCTCACCAATTTCCACCTGCCGCGTTCGACACTGCTCGCGCTCGTGATGGCGTTCGCGGGGGTCGAGGAGACGCGGCGCCTCTACCGGCTCGCGGTCGAGGAGCGGTACCGCTTCTACTCCTTCGGCGATGCGATGCTCCTGCTCTGATGTTCCACCGGGTCACCGTCGCAGCCTCGGATCTCGAGGCGAGCCGCCGCTTCTACGAGACTGTGCTCGCCGCGAATGGGCGGCACCTCATGCTCGTCGCCGACGGTCGTCCGCCTACGACAGGCGTCCGCATCGAGGTGGCCGCGGAGGCACCTCTCGCGGCTGTCACCGATCCGGACGGCAACGTGGCGGAGGCCCCGTGAGGCCGCGGAGCGCGAACGAGTGGCGCGACTTCTGGCGAGACGGCGGCGAGCGGGAGCTGCACGCGCAGCTCGACGAGTTCGCGCCGTATTCCGTCCGGATCGCGACCCTGCTCGGCAGCAACGCGCCCCTGCGGGCGCTCGTCGCCGAGCTCGGCCGCATCCGCGAGCACGAGCTGCGCGTGCCGGCCGACCCGCAGCGCGACACAGAGCTCGCCGGGCGGGTCTACGTCTGGTTCGAGGCGTCCGCGCTCTCGCGCTGAATCGCCTCGCGGACGTCCTCGTCGAGGAGCTCGATCAGCGGCGTGTCGCGGATCGTCTCCCAGACGAACTCGCGCGAGCCGCAGCGCTTGACGTAGGGGTCCTCGAGGATGTCCGTGAGGTGCCGGCCCTGCTGGTGCTCCCGGTGGATGTAGGAGAGGAGCCGCTCCTCGCGGTAGCGCCGGCGCGCGGAGAAGAAGTACGGACCCCACCTGGCCATGCCCCGAGGTTACCCGTCTAGGCTCGTCGTGTGAGCGAGACCTTCACGGTCACGGCGCGAGACGGAGCGGCGCGCGCCGGCGTCCTTCGCACGGCGCACGGAGAGGTGCGCACACCGGCGTTCATGCCGGTCGGGACGAAGGCGACCGTGAAGACCGTGGATCCGGTCGAGCTGCGGGCGCTCGGCGCCGAGATCGTGCTCGGCAACGCCTACCACCTCCATTTCCGGCCCGGGGAGGAGCTGATCGCGGAGCTCGGCGGGCTCCACGCCTTCATGGGCTGGGACGGCGCGATCCTCACCGACTCCGGCGGCTTTCAGGTCTTCTCGCTCCGCGACACGCTGCTCGCGGTGGACGACGACGGCGTCACCTTCCGCTCGGTCTACGACGGCGCGCCGGAGCGCTTCACGCCGGAGCTGGCCGCGCGCGTGCAGGAGCTCCTCGGCTCGGACATCGCGATGTGCCTCGACATCTGCTCGCCGGCCGGCGTGTCCCGCGCCGAGCTCGAGGAGGCGGTGCGGCGCACGACGCTGTGGGCGCAGCGCCAGCGCGACCTGCCGCGCGCGCCGGGGCAGCTGCGCTTCGGGATCACGCAGGGCGGCCTCGACGACGAGCTGCGCAGCCGCTCGTCGGAGGAGCTCGTCGCGCTCGACTTCGACGGCTACGCGATCGGCGGGCTCAGCGTGGGGGAGCACCGCGAGCCGATGTTCGAGGCAACGAGGACCGCCGCCGCCTTCCTGCCCGAGGACAAGCCCCGCTACTTCATGGGGATCGGCGACCCGGAGGGAGTGCTCGAGGTGATCTCGCGCGGCGTCGACATGTTCGACTGCGTCCTCCCGACCCGCACCGCGCGCACCGGCAGCGCGCTCACGCGCGCGGGGCGGCTCAACCTCCGCAACGCGGGTTTCGCCCGCGACGAGCGTCCGCTCGAGGAGGGTTGCGCGTGTCCGGCGTGCTCGCGCTTCAGCCGCGCGTACATCCGCCACCTCGTCAACCAGCAGGAGATGCTCGGATTGCGCCTGCTCAGCCTGCATAATCTGCGCTTCTTGCTCGATCTCGTCGCCGCGGCGCGAGAGGCAATCGAGCGCGGTGAGTTCCTCGCATGGAAGGACGAGGCGCTCGAACGAGCGAAGGGAGCGAGCGTGTGATCGTTGCAGCAAGCAGTGGCGGTGGAGGGTTCTTCTTCATCATCATCATCGCGTTCCTCCTGCTCTGGCTGATCGTCGTCCGGCCGCAGCGGAAGCGGCAGAACCAGCAGCGGGCGCTGATCAACGAGCTGCGGGTCGGCGACGAAGTGCTCACCGCCGGCGGGATCTACGGCACCGTCTCGCGCATCGACGACGACGAGGTAACCGTCGAGATCGCGCCGAAGACCGAGGTCCGCGTGGCGCGGCGCGCGATCGCAGGGATCACCCGCGAGGACGAGGAAGAGGAGACCGGCGAGCACGACGAGGCCGCCGCCGACGACAGCCACGAGAAGTGGGAATCCGCCTTCGACGAGGACGATGCAGGCAAGGCTCGCGACGCATCGAATGAGGAGAACCGCGGCTAACCTGTTCGCGGTCTGAAGGATCCTTCGTGAGAGAACGGCGCAACTATCTCCTGCTCATGGGCGCGATCGGGGCTGCGCTCGTCGGCGCGGCTCTGCTGGCCGTTCCCGGCTCACCCGCGTACAAGAAGCCGACGCTGGGCCTCGACCTGCGCGGTGGGATCGAGGTCGTCCTCCGCGCCGTGCCGAACAAGGGGCAGAAGGTCGACTCGGCCGGGATGCAGACGGCGCAGCAGGTCATGGTCAGCCGCGTCGACAAGCTCGGCGTCGCGTCGCCGAACGTCGCGATCCAGGGCGGAAACGAGATCGTCGTCCAGCTCGCCGGCATCCACAACACGGCCAAGGCCGCCAAGATCATCGGCTCCACCGGGCAGCTGCAGTTCTTCGACTTCGAGAAGGATCTCGCGCCACAGAGCCTGAACGGCTCGGGCCAGCCCCAGCCGGCTACGTCGCTCTACGGCCTGCTCAAGCAGCTGCAGGACGAGGCGAAGAAGGGCACGCCGGAGCAGTACTACCTCTTCGGCCCGAAGACGGTCACGAAGAAGGTCACGACGACGGTCAACGGCAAGGAAGTCACGAAGAAGCAGAAGACAGACGATCAAGCACGCGAGGCTGGCCGGGCCTGATCCGCAGCTCCGCGACCTGCTCCTGCCCTACAAGGGGAAGACGCCCGCCGGAACCGAGATCCTCAAGGTGCCTGCGCACCGCGAGGTGGTCGGCTCGACGAGCGGCAAGGCCTGGTACGTCTTCAAGTACTTCCCGACGTCCGCGGCGCATCCGAACGGGCCGCCGGAGATCACCGGACAGGACCTCAACGAGTCGGGCATCAGCGCCGACATCGCCTCCGACTCGGGCCAGGCCGAGGTGCTCCTGTCCTTCAAGAAGCACGGCGCGCAGGAGTTCCAGAGGATCACGAAGCTGGAGTACGACCGCGGCAGGTTCGCGGCCGGTGTCGCAGGCCAGGCCGGCAACAACGACCCGAACGTCGTCGTCCGGTACGCCGGGCACAACGCGATCGTCCTCGACGGCGTCCTTCAGTCCACGCCCTACATCGACTACACCGACAACACGCTCAGTCTCGGGATCGCGGGCGGCAACGCGCGGATCAGCATGGGCACGGGCGGGCTCAAGGCGGCGAAGGATCTCGCCCTCGTCCTGCAGAGCGGCTCGCTGCCGTACAAGCTCGTGCAGGTCGAGTCGACGAGCGTTACCGCAACGCTCGGCAAGAGCTCGCTCCACCAGGCGATTCTCGCCGCCGCGCGGGGCTGCTCATCGTCGCGCTGTTCCTGCTCCTGCTCTACCGCTTCCTCGGTCTCGTCGCGGTATTCGGCCTCGCGATCTACGGCCTCCTCTACTACGCGGCGATCCTCCTCTTCAACGTCACGCTGACCCTGCCGGGCTTCGCGGGCCTGATCCTCACGATCGGCGTCGCGGCCGACGCGAACGTCGTCGTGTTCGAACGCATCAAGGAGGAGGTGCGCGCCGGGCGATCGGTGAGGGCGGCCATCGCGGCCGGCTACGGCAAGGGCTTCCACACGATCCTCGACGCGAACGTCGTGACCGTGATCACGGCGATGGTCATCTTCCTGATCGCCGTCGCGGACGTGAAGGGCTTCGCCCTGATGCTGCTGATCGGAACCATGATCTCGCTGCTCACCGCGGTCGCGGCGACGCGGGCGATGCTCGGCCTGCTCAGCGGCTTCCGCTGGTTCGACAACCCGCATTTCATGGGCGCGCACGGCCAGCAGACCGCGAAGTGGCTCCAGATCGACTTCATGCGGCGCCGCTACCTGTGGTTCGGGCTCTCGGGCGCCGTGATCCTCGCCGGCGTGATCGCGCTCGGCACGCGCGGGCTCAACCTCGGGATCGACTTCAAGGGCGGCACGCAGATCACCTTCAACACGCACAAGGCGTACTCGCAAGGCTCGGTCACGAGGATTCATGCAGCTGCAGGGCCAGCGCGACGCGGTCGTGCAGGGGCGTGGCAAGAGCGTGAGCGGCCAGTTCAAGCAGTTCCAGATCCGGACGAAGTCGCTCACGCCCAAGAAGCAGGCCGCCCTTGGCCAGGGGCTCAAGACCAACTTCGGCGCCTTCAAGGAGGGGGCGAAGAACGTCTCGGGAACGTTCGGGCACCAGATCGCGATCGACGCGATCTACGGGATCATCGTCTCCCTGCTGCTGATCACGCTCTACATCGCGGTCAGGTTCGAGTTCAAGTTCGCGATGCCCGTGATCCTCGCGATGCTGCACGACATAGCCGTCACCATCGGGGTCTATGCCCTGGTGGGGAAGGAGGTGTCGGTCGCGACGGTTGCCGCGGTGCTGACCGTCCTCGGTTACTCGATCTACGACACGATCATCATCTTCGACCGCGTCCGCGAGAACATCCCGCTGATGCGCCGCTCGTCGTTCGCGACGATCGCGAACGTCTCGCTGTGGGAGACGATCAGGCGCTCGCTGGCCACGACGTTCATCACGCTGCTGCCGATCATCTGTCTCGAGATCCTCGGCGGCGCGACCCTCAAGGACTTCGCGTTCGCGCTCATCGTCGGCGTCACCTCGGGTGCCTACTCCTCGATCTTCTTCGCCGCTCCGCTGCTCACGATCTTGAAGGAGCGCGAGCCGGAGTACGCCCGGCGCAAGCACGCCACCGACGACGGCGGCGAGCCGGACGGTGGCATGCCGGCGCGCCGGCGGCCGCTGCGTCCGAAGGGCGGCCCGGCGATCGACACCGGGACGCTTGCGCTGCAGGAGTCGGAGGCCGCGCTCGCCGCCGAGCCGACGCCCGGGCTCGTCGATGCGATCTCGCCCGAGCCCGCGACGGCGAGCGCCCGGCGCGAGAAGCGGCGCCAGCGGCGGCGCTCGAGACCGCATGGCAGAGCGCGGTAGCGGCAGCGGCCGCCTGTTCCTCGACACGGTCGAGGAGCTGATCGCCGAGCTGCCGGGCCGCATGCGCGGCGGCAAGGAGCGGCTGTCCGAGAGCGCTCTGGCGGCGCTACGCGGGATCTCGGACGAGCTCAACCTCGTCACGCGCGACGAGCTCGACGAGCTGGAGCTGAGGGTCGCACAGCTCGAGCACCGCTTGAGGCTGCTCGAAGGGCAGCCGCCCGACCTGCCTCCTGCGGCTTAGCTCGGCCCCGCTCTCCGGAAGCGAGTCACCGTCGCGGCGAGGAACGTCTCGGCGTCGTAGACGATGAAGGCGCACACGGCCGCGAGTGGCAGCTCGGCGAGCGCCGCCTCTGCGATCGCCTCCCACATGTCGCCGCCGCTCTGCGAGGTCACGACGTCGAACCAGGCGTCGCAGCAGAGCATCGTGCCGGTCACGGCCGCGAGCGGCACGAGCCAGCGCGAGCCCCGAAACGCGGCCCACGCCGTGGCGGCGAACGAGGCGGTGAGGCCGACGTCGAAGCCGACCCAGGCGACGTCGTAGTGGTACGTCACGTGCCGGGAGGGCAGCGTGAAGGTCAGGTAGAGGATCCAGGGAACGAGCCCGACGGCGACCAGCGCGAGCAGGACCGTCATCCAGCGCGGAAGTGGAATCCGGACCGGCTCGTGGGCGTGCAGCTCCTTCATGGGCACGTTGTACCCTGGCCGCGTGACGCTGCGTCACCTCAGCGCTGAGCGGATCCTGGCCGGGGCCGCTGCGTTCGTCGGGGTGATCGGCCTCGTATCGGCGCTCACGCCGGAGATGGTGCGACCGGCTCAGGATCGTCGGCGGGAGTCCTGCCGCCGGGCTGGCCGGAAGCCGCGCGAGTGCTCACGGTTGCATTTGGGCTGGGCCTGATCTGGCTCTCGCGCTCGCTGGCGAGGCGCCGGCGGCGCGCCTGGCAGCTTGCGGTCGCCGTCGTCGTCGCGTCCGCCGCCGCGCACCTGGCGAAGGGCCTCGATTTCGAGGAGGCGGCCATCTCCCTGCTCCTGCTCGGCGCGCTCCTCCGCTGGCGTCGCCGCTTCGACGTGCCCGGCGACCCGGCAAGCGTTCGCCCGCTGGTCGGCGTCTGCGTCGGGCTCGCGGGGATCGCGGCGGTCGTCGGTGGCGCCGAGCTGCGCGGTGTCGAGCTCTCGCCCCGGAGCGGCGACGCGCTGCTCGGCCTCGGCGTCGCCGTCGGCTCCCTCGCCCTCTATCTCTGGCTGCGGCCTTTCGGGCAGGCCGTTGCGCAGACCATGGGCGAGCGGCGGCTCGCGCAGACGCTCGTGGATACGTACGGCAGCGACAGCCTCGCGTTCTTCGCGCTGCGCCACGACAAGAGCTATCTGTTCTCGCCGTCCCGGCGCGCGTTCCTCGCGTACCGGGTGGTGGCGGGGACGGCGCTCGTCAGCGGCGACCCGGTCGGGGACGAGGCGGAGATCGACGAGCTGTTCGTGGAGCTGCGTCGCCTCGTGCGCGCGCACGGGTGGCGCTTCGCCGTCGTGGGCGCCTCGGAAAGCAATCTCGGCCGCTACCGCGCGCTCGGCCTCAAACCCGTCCCGATCGGCGAAGAGGCGGTGCTGCGGCCGCAAGAGTTCTCGCTCGAAGGCCGCGCGATCCGCAAGGTGCGGCAGTCGGTCTCACGGCTCCGCAAGGCGGGCTATTCCTTCCGCGTCGTCCCTGCGGACGAGGTCGGGCCGGCGCTCGAGGCCGAGCTCGAAGAGCTGTCTGCAGCCTGGCGGGGCGGTCAGCGCGAGCGCGGCTTCTCGATGGCGATCGACGACCTTCACGTCCCGGGAACTGTTCTTGCGCTCGCCGAGGACGAAGCCGGCCGCGTCGGCGGCTTCCTCCACCTCGCGCCAACGCCGGCCGGAGGCGGCTGGTCGCTGAGCGCGATGCGGCGCCGGCCACACACGCCGAACGGCCTCACCGAGTTCCTCGTCGTCGAGGCGCTCGTCTGGGCGCGCGAAACGGGCGCGACCGAGCTGTCTCTCAACTTCTGCGCGCTGACCGATTTCCTCGCCCCCGAGCGGGTGACGACGCCGCTGCGCCGCCTCGTCCGGCGCGGGCTCCTCCTCGTCGACAATCTCTTCCAGCTCGAACGGCTCTACTCGTTCAACCGAAAGTTCTTCCCCGAGTGGCGCCGCCGCTACATCTGCGTGGAGCACTTCACCGACCTCCCGGCGGTCGGGCTCGCGTATCTCCATGCCGAGTCCCTGCTCGTCCCGCCGGGCCCGTGGACCCGGAAGCGCGAAGCCGGTCGGCGCCGCGCTGCGGCCTGACAAGCGCCCGCACGGCCGCGTAGCCTGTTCGCAGTGAGCACCACACGCAGCATCAGCCGCCTGTCCGAGATCGCGCAGGTCATGGTGCGGCACGGCTTCGGCTACTTCCTCGAGGCGCACAAGCTCAGCGACCTCCTGCCGGGCCGCTCGGCCGAGGATCGCCTCGCGAATGTCGCGGCCGAGCATGGCGCCGCCTCGGCCCGCGGCCAGCATCTGCGCGAGGTGCTCGACGAGCTCGGGCCGACGTTCGTGAAGTTCGGGCAGCTCCTCTCGACGCGCCCGGACGTCGTGCCGCCCGACATCGTCCTGGAGCTCCGCGCGCTCCAGGACGACGTGCGGCCGTTCCCCTTCGAGCAGGCGGAGCGGGTGATCGAGGAGGAGCTGGGGAACACGCTGGAGCGCCTGTTCATCGACTTCGAGCCGACCCCGGTCGCGGCGGCGTCGATCGGCCAGGTGCACCGCGCGACCCTGCCGAACGGCCGGCGCGTCGCCGTCAAGATTCAGCGGCCGGGGGCACCGCGCCAGATCGAGGCCGACCTCGGGCTCCTCTACCAGGCGGCGCGCCTCGTGCGCGAGCGGGTCCGGGCGCTCGACTTCGTCGACACGCGCCAGGTCGTGGACGAGTTCGCCCGGTCGATCCGGAAGGAGCTCGACTACAGGCAGGAGGGGCGCAACGCGCAGAACTTCCACCGGCACTTCGCCGGCGACCCGCATGTCCGGGTGCCGAAGGTCTACTGGCAGTACAGCCGCCCGCGTGTGCTGACGCTCGAGTGGATCGACGGGATCCAGCTCGCCGACCTCGATCTCGTCGGCACGAGGCTCGAGGATCGTCGCGAGCTCGCCACCCGGATCACCGAGACGTGGATGGCGATGATCTTCCGGCACGGCTTCTTCCACGGCGACCCGCACCCGGCGAACATCCTCGTGCCGCACGAAGCGGGGACGATCGGCCTGGTCGACTTCGGTGCCGTCGGGACGCTCACCGACGACGACATGTCGAAGCTGACCGGCCTCTTCATCGACGCGGCGAACGAGAACATCGAACTGATTCCACGACGGCTCGCCGACCTCGGCGTGCGGTATCCGAAGGACAGGGAGGGGGAGTTCCTCGCTGAGATCCGCGAGCTCTACTACCGCTACTACGGGTCGACCCTCAGCGAGGTCGATCCGATCCAGGTCATCCGCGAGGGCTTCCAGCTCATCTACTCGATGAACCTCCACCTGCCGGCGCGATTCCTCCTGCTCGACCGCGCCATCGCGACTCTCGGCTCGGTCACCACCGAGCTGTATCCGGACTTCAACGTCTTCGAGGTCGCGAGGCCGTACGCGCGCGATCTGATGCTGGACCGGTTCAGGCCCGACCGGGTGGTGCGGCGCACGCGGCGCGAGGCACTCCGGTACGCGCAGGTGCTCGCCGAGGCGCCGCACCAGTTCCACGACTTCATGGAGGAGATCCGCGACGGCCAGATCGAGGTCGGCTTCGTGCACAAGGGGCTCGAGGAGTTCATGCAGAAGCTCGACGTCGCCTTCAACCGGCTCGTGATCGCGCTCATCGTCGTCGGCGGGCTGATCGGCTCGAGCCTGATCGGGATCTTCGCGAAGGGCGGCCCGCAACTGCTCGGCGTGAACGTCCTCTCGGTCGTCGGCTTCGCCCTCTCGTCGGTGCTCGGGCTCTGGCTCCTCTGGGGCGTGGTCCGGTCCGGCCGCTTGTAGCTCGCGAAGCTGGCGCTTCGCTCGCTGGGGGACGGAACTGCGCGGGCCGGAAAGCGTGGTTTCCGGCCCGCTCCGTGCTGTTTTTGTTTGTCGGTCCCTGGACGGGAGTCCGCTCTCGTGCGCTCGCGCGCGGCGGAGGCCGGCGCGAGCGCGGTTCGGCCTGCGGCTAAGTCGCCGCTTCGCGGCTGTCTTAGCCTCCGGCCTTTGGCGCTCTCTTGGTTCGAGCGCTCGAACCTTGTGCCGCGACGGAACGGGCCTCTGACCCCAGCAGCCCAATGTGCTCTCAGCACGGAGCCAACGGGAGACCGCGTCTCCCGTTGGCGCAGTTCGTTTGTCCCCGGGCGAAGAGCGCAGCTCTTCGCCCGGACTTCAGCTCTTCGCCCGGACTTGTCACGCTTTAGCGCGAAAGGACATCTGGCGCGGCTGAGGTCGGGTGCCTAGCCTCGAGCCATGACTGCTCTTCTCCTCGCGGAGCCGGAACCTGCCGTCCGGGGGTTCCTCGAGCGCCAGCTGCGCAACGACGGCTTCGACGTCGTCGCCTGCGAGCGCGCCGAGCAGCTGCCGCGTGCGGCGGATCCCGACGTCCTGCTCCTCGGAGACGCCGAGGCGCTCGATCGCGGCGTCGTTCCCGACTGCCCGGTGATCGTGCTCGGCGGCGCGGATCCGGCAGCGCGCGTTCGGGCGCTGGCCCGCGCCGACGACTGCCTGGCGAGGCCGTTCGTGTACGAAGAGCTGCTGGCGCGGATCCACGCGCTTCTGCGTCGCTGCCCGCCGCGCGTCGAGCTCCTCGAGATCGGGACGCTTGCAATCGACCGTGCCGCGCGCCGCGTCGCGGTGCTCGGGCAGGAGGTCGAGCTGTCGGCGAAGGAGTTCGCGCTGCTGGTCAAGCTCGCGTCCGATCCCGACCGCGTCTTCACGCGCGAGCAACTTCTCCGCGATGTCTGGGGCTTCCGCACGTACGTCCCGACGCGCACGCTCGAGTCGCACGCTTCGCGCGTCCGGCGGAAGCTTGCCGCCGCCGGGCTGCCGGGTTGGATCGTCAACGTGTGGGGAGTCGGCTACAAGCTCCGTCACGTGCCCGGCTGATCAGCCTTGGTCAGCCTCTTCTACCTCTCGCGAGCTATCTGGGCCTCGCTGACGATGATCGATAAAGTCGGATACGACATCGCCGACGCGAGGGAGGCAATGGGATGATGGAAACCGCCGTCTACCAGCGAGAGCGGCTCTCGCGCGGCTGGATCGTCCTCTGCCAAGACGCCGAAACCGGGGCTTGGCGCCTTGCGTGGGACCCGGACGGGGGCGAACCGGATTGGCCCGGACACACGTATTCGCCGGGTGATGACGATCTGCCCGGCGACTATCCGGACCCGGCTGACGTCCAGGCGCTCGTCGGTTGGGGGCGGAAACACTTCGGCCCCTGACGGCAGTGCCATGAGGGAGGCGACACGGAGCCGCCTCCCTGGGCACGAGAGCTAGGCCGGTGACGCAGCAGGCATGGCCGCCGTGCGATCCTCGCGAGCGTCGGCCCGGAGGATCGGCGACGACGGCCTGAAGCCCTTGAAGGTGCAGTAGAGGCCGAGGAAGAGCTCCCAGAGGAACTCCGGGATCGTCAGGATCGCCTGCAGCGAGCGCAGCGCGCCGCTCGGATCGTTGCCGCCGAACAGGATCGCCGTCCCGGTGATGATGATCAGCGGCCCGCCGATGAGGCCGAGCCAGCACAGCCCGTCGCGGCACCAGCCCCGAGCGGTACATCAGGTAGCCGAGGATCAGGCCGTTCCCCCAGCCGACGACCCAGCCCGGCCCGAGCAGGAACGTCCAGTCCTTGATCGCCGCGAGGGTGTAGGCGACCGTGCCCTCAGCCGCGCCGGCAGCCTGCTGCGCAAGCGTGATGATCCCGAGCATCGCAGAGGATGCCGACGAGGATGAACGTGCACTCGAACAGCCGCGCGGTCACGTAGCCGAGCGCGAGCTCCTCGTTCTGCCGTCTGACGATCGGGAAGATCACGACCGCGGTGCCGATGTTGGCGATGATCAGCAGCAGCTCGAGCAGAGCGCCGAACAAGACCTGCTTGTCGTGCCCCGCACCCGCGATGTAGCCCACGGGGTGTCGAAGCACGGTCTCGTACAGCAGCAGCCCCAGGATCGACGTGACGAACGTGATGAGGTAGAGCACGCCGAAGACCCGCGCTCTCTTCTGGTCCAGTGTCATGTTGAGCCCCTAACCCCTTTCCCCGGCGGTGGTGGCAGGCCGATTCCCGCGCGACCCGACCGGGTCGGACGCCGGAAGCTACTCCTCCAACCGGCCCGCTTCAAGAGCCGTGCGGCGGCACCGTCCGCTGCGGCGGCGATCATCGGGCCATGCTCACACTCGCAATCACGATCAAGACCCACACCGGAATCCGGCTGGCAGAGGTCGGGGAGGCGGTTGGCGCGGTCGGCGGGCTCGCCCTGCTCGTCGGCGGACTGACGCCGTTCGGCCGCCGTGCCGGAGAGATCGTCGGCGGGCTCGCGATCGCGATCGGCTTCGTCTGCCTCGTCATCGCCACCCGCTGGGGCCACTTCCACTAACGCAGCTGGGCCACGCAAAGACCGGGCTCGACGAAGGGATCGAGCCGCTCGACCGTCTCCTCGGACCCGGCCTCGGCGAGCACGCCGTCGATGATGCCGTGGTGGAGGGTGCAGATCACCTGTGGTGAGTTTTCGGCGAGCGCGTAGAACGGACAGCGTCGCATCTCCAGCCGGTCGCCGTGCTGCTCGGCCGCAAACCCCTCCTGGTCGAGGACCTGCGGGAGGCTGGCATCGGGCTCGGCCTGCTGGAGGTGCCGGCCCCAGCGGACGCCGGCCTCGTACGCACGGGCCTCGCCGTCGCGGTCGCCGGCGACGACATCCGTCAGCATGGTCGCGAGCAGTCGGTACTCGTCGCGACCTCGAGCGATGCCCTCGCCCGTGAGGCGGTGGACGACGCTCGGCCGTCCGCGGCCGTGCCGTCGCTCCGGGAGGGCCTGCACGAGGCCGCCGTCGGTGAGAACGCCGAGATGCCAGCGGATCGTGTTGGCGTGCAACCCGAGCCGTTCGGCGAGCTGGTTCGTGTCGAGACCGTCGCTCGCGCGCCTCAGTGCCTCGAGGATCATCTCCCGCTGCCGCTCTCCGTTCACACGCTGCATCCTGCCGCGAGCTTATCACTACAAGATTCGTAGAAAGTACGGATTCGCGGCTCCTCTCTTACTCCTAGGTTGCTCGTACAAAATCGAAGCGAGGAGATGCCATGAGCACGTATTCGGTCGGACATTCCGAATCGGAGGGCGGCTTCGGCTGGAAAGTGTTCGCGGTCTTCGCCGGTTTCCTCATCCCATTCGTGATGATCGTGGGGCTTTGGCTCGCCGTGTCGGCGCACAGGGCGAGCAACGACGCACGTGAGGCCGCGGCTTCCGCAAAGACGGCGGCCACCGAGACGTCGTCGATGCCCGGGATGTCAACCAGTGCTTCGGCCGCCGGCTCGGTAGCGACACCGAGCTTCGCCGGTGTGGCGCCGGCGAACGCCGATGCGCTCGCAATGGCGCACGCAGCCGTGCCGGCCGCACTGCCGGCCGCTCCTGCCGGCGGGGTCGCGCGGGTGACGCTCGACATCCGGCACAGCACGATCTCGGTCGCGCCTGGCATCCACTACGACGCCTGGACCTTCGGCCGCACCGCACCCGGGCCCGTCATCCACGTGCGCGTCGGTCAGACGGTCCGCGTCACGCTGCACGAACAGCGCACCGATGGCGCACTCGGTCGACTTCCACGCTGCGCGAGATCGCTCCGAACATGGCGTTCAGCGACGTGCAGCCGGGCAGAGCAAGACCTTCTCGCTTCGTGGCGAAGGCGCCCGGTGTCTTCATGTACCACTGCGGGACCGCAGCCGGCCTTCGTGCACATCGCGAACGGCATGTACGGCGCGATCATCGTCGAGCCGCGCGACAACCTGCCAAAGGCCGACCGCGAGTACGTGCTCGTCTCGAGCGAGTGGTACCTCAACAAGCCCGGCCTCGGCTCGCCGGCAGGACTGGACCTGACCAAGGCCGAGCAGATGACTCCGGACTGGGTCACCTGGAACGGCTACGCCGGCCAGTACAAGACGCATCCACTCACTGCCGATCCAGGACAGACCGTTCGCTTCTGGGTCGTCGACGCCGGCCCCAGCCTGAACACCGAGTTCCACGTCGTCGGAACGGTTCTCTCCCGCGCCTGGCTGAACGCCGACCTCGTCGATGCACCGCAGCACCTCATCCAGACGGCCGTCGTTCCCGCCGGAGGCGGCGGTGCCTTCGACGTGAAGATCGACAAGCCCGGGATCTACCCGTTCGTGTCACACAGCTTCGCGAGTGTCCAGCTCGGCGAAGTCGGCCTCCTCAACGTCGGCCACGTGCCGGGGACCATGAGTCATTAGGCTCGGAAACGCTGCGCGTTTCCTCGCTGGGAGAACGGAACTGCGCCGCCGGAGAGCGTGGTCTCCCGGCCGGCTCCGTGCTGTTTTTGCTTGTTCGGTCCCTGGATGGGAGTCCGCTGTTGTGCGCTCGCGCGCGGCGGAGGCCGGCGCGAGCGCGGTTCGGCCTGCGGCTAAGTCGCCGCTTCGCGGCTGTCTTAGCCTCCGGCCCTGGGCGCTCCTTCGATCTGAGCGTTTCGAACCCTGTTGGCGTCTCGGCGGCGTCGTAACGGCGCGTTACGACGCCGCGGACCAGCGGGCGGACGCGCGTAGCCCGTCCGCTCGCGACGGAACCGGCGTCTGAACCGCGCAGCCCAATGTGCCCTCAGCACGGAGCCGACGGGAGACCGCGTCTCCCGTCGGCGCAGTTCGGTTAGCCCCGGGGCGAAGAGCGCAGCTCTTCGCCCCGGCTAAAGGATGGCGCCTTCCAAGCGAAGGAGCCATTCCTTGCGGTCGAGGCCGCCGCCGTAGCCGGTGAGGCTGCCGTTGGCTCCCACCACGCGGTGGCAGGGGAGGACGATCGGGAGCGGGTTCCGGTTCATCACGGTTCCGACGGCGCGCGCCGCGCGCGGGGCGCCGACCTGCGAGGCGAGAGCGCCGTAGGTCGTCGTCTGGCCGTACTCGACCCGGTTCAGCTCCTCGAGGACGCGCCGGTGGAACTCCGGGGTCGCCCGGAGGTCGAGCTCCAGGTCGAACGCGTGCCGATGACCGGCGAAGTACTCGTCGAGCTCGCTCCGCACACGATCGAGAGCCTTTGGAGTGCGGAGAACGCGTGGGCCGAACTGCCGGGCCAGCCGCTCGAGCTCCGCTTCAGGCTCCGGGTCGAAGCCGACGCGGCACAGGCCGCGGTCTGAAATGCCGACGAGCAGCGAGCCCACCGGCGTGCCCTCGAGGACGTCGTAGGCCACGTCGAGGTCGCCGGACGCGGCAGCCGCCGCGCGGAAGCGCTCGTCGAGAACGGTCGGGACTGAACCGGTCGGGCTTGGGGTCATCGCTGCTCCTTCTCCTTCCGCAACCGCCGCACGCCGGCGGAGGCTGCCTGCCGCGCCGCCTGCTCGTTCGAGCCGAGGGCGGCGCCGATCGCGTCGTAGTCGAGGTCGTACCCGTAGCGAAGGACGACGGCCGTGCGCTCTGTCGGCGGAAGATCGTCCGTCAACGGCGCCAGCTCCTCGATGGCCGGGCGCTCGTCCTCGCTCACGGGCTCGATCGCGAGCTCGGCCGTAGGTCGCTCTCTGCGCGCCGCGTCGACGACCGCGTTCGCGGCGATCGTCAAGACCCAGGCGCGAAGGTGCTCGCCGTGCTCGAGCCGGTCGTAGGCCCGTAGCGCCCGCAGGAACGTCTCCTGGAAGAGGTCGTCCGCCCTGTCGCGGCCCGCGCGGCGGCGCAGGAACGCGAGCACCTCGCCGCTGTGGGACTCGTAGAACCACTCGAACGGAGGGATTGCGGTGCGGGCCATCGAGCACTGAAACGTACTCCGGCTTCAAGATGTGAGGTCATGAACGTCGCAGTCGTCGGCCACATCGAGTGGGTGGAGTTCGCGCGCGTCGACCACACGCCCGAACCGGGGGAGATCGTTCCTGCGCTCGAGACCTGGGAGGAGGCTGCCGGCGGCGGCGCGGTCGCGGCTGTCCAGCTCACCAACCTCGCGGGCTCCTGTCTCTTCTTCACCGGGCTCGCGGACGACGAGCTGGGCCGCCGGTCGCGGGAAGAGCTCGAGGCTCGCGGCGTGACGGTGCACGCCGGCCACACCCGCGGGACGCAGCGCCGCGCCTTCACCCACGTCGATGAAGGCGGCGAGCGGACGATCACGGTGCTCGGCGAGAAGCTGCGCCCCTCGGGAGAGGACGGGTCGCTCCCGTGGGAGGAGCTCGGCGGTTGCGACGCCGTCTACTTCGTGAGCGGGGACGTCGCCGCTCTACGTGCGGCGCGCCACTGCCCCGTTCTCGTCGCCGCCGCGCGCGAGCTTCCGGTCCTGCGGCGCGGCGCTGTACAGGTGGACGTGCTCGTGGGCAGCGGCGACGACGCAGCCGAGCGCTTCGAGTCCGGCGAGCTCGAGCCGGAGCCCCGGATCGTCGTTACGACCGCAGCCGGACTGGGCGGCTGGATCCGTCCCGGAGGTCCCTTTCGCGCAGCGACTCCGCCGGGGCCGGTGTCCGATGCCTACGGCTGCGGCGACTGCTTCGCCGCCGGGCTGACGTACGGGCTCGCGCTCGGGAAGCCCGTCGACGAGGCGGTCGCGCTCGGGGCGCGCTGCGGCGCGGCCGTCCTCACAGGCCAGGGCGCGTACGGCTATCAGTTGACGGCCGACGATGTACAGGCCGACTGACGGGCGTTAGGCTCCGCGCATGAGCCAGCTTGGTGCCGGTGTTGCCGCTCGGGCGGCGATCTCCCTTCCGCGCGACACCGGTCGAACCGCGGACGAGTGGGTTCCCGTGCTCGCCGACGTGCCGCTCTTCCGGAACCTGTCGCGGCGCCACCTGAAGCGCGTCGCCTCTCTCGCCCGCATGCGTCGGTACGGTCCGGGAACGACGATCGTCCGCGCCGGTGATGCGGGCTCCGCGTTCTTCGTGCTCCTCGACGGCACGGCTCGTGTGGTCACGTCCAAAGGGCGCGCGCGGCGGCTGGGCTCCGGCGACTTCTTCGGCGAGATGGCGTTGCTCGACGACTCGCCGCGCTCCGCCGACGTGGTTGCCGACGGGGAAGTCCTGACGATGACGATAAGCCGCAGCGCGTTCGGGAAGCTCCTGCGGAGCGAGCCCGCCCTCGCGCTCGAGCTCCTGCGCACGCTCGCCGCCCGCCTCCGCGCCGCCGAGAAAACCGTCTGACCCGTCCGTTCTCCTCGCGCGGCGTGCTTCAGCGTGGACCAAAAGGGGTGGACTTGTGGGAGATTGTGGTTTATAGTGGGGCGCGGTGGTGAGAGATAGGGAGAAGGCGGCCCCATGCTTCTCGGCGAGTACGAGCACACGATCGACGACAAGAACCGACTCACCCTTCCGGCGAAGTTCCGCCGGGCGTTCGAGGACGGCATCGTCGTGACGCGGGGCCTCGACGGCTGCCTCTGGGCGTGGACGCCCGCGGGCTGGGAGAACTACCGCGACTCGACCCTCGCCAGCCTGCATCCGCTGAGCCGGGAAGGCCGGCGGATGCATCGCCTCTTCTTCTCCGGCGCCAGCGAGACGTCGCCTGACAAGCAAGGGCGGGTGAGCATCCCGCCCGCACTGATCGCCCACGCGAAGCTCGGCCGCGACGTCGTCGTCGCCGGGGTCAACGACCGCCTCGAGATCTGGGACCGCGCCGCCTGGCAGCGCGAGCTCGCCGAGGTCGAAGGGAGTGCTGAGGATGTTGCCGAACGTCTTGCAGCCCAGGGAAGCTGACCACGTCCCCGTCCTCGCCGAGGAGGTGCGGGCCTATCTCGCCGTGCAGCCCGGCGAGACCGTCATCGACGGAACCTTCGGCGCGGGCGGTCACGCCGCGATCCTGGCCGCCGACCTGCGCGGCAAGGGGAAGCTGATCGCGATCGACCGCGACCCGACGGCTCGCACGTATTTCGAGCAACTCGCGAAACGGACGACGGCGAACACGCGACTTCTGCGGGGCGATTTCGGCGTCGTCCTGCCGCAGCTCGCCGGAAACGGCGTTCAGGCGGATGCCATCCTCCTCGACCTCGGCGTGTCCTCGATGCAGCTCGACCGGCCCGAGCGCGGCTTCTCCTACGCCGCCGACGCGCCGCTCGACATGCGCATGGATCCCACGCAGGACGTGAGCGCGCGCCGACATCGTGAATACCTGGAGCGAACGCGACCTCGTGACGATCTTCCGCCGCTTCGGCGAAGAGCGGTACGCGCGCCAGATCGCGCGGGGGCTCGGCCGCCGCCGGCGTGAGCAGCCCTTCGAGCGAACGGGCGAGCTCGTCGATGCGATCAGAGCCTCGATACCGGCGCCGGCGCGCTTCGGCGACGGGCATCCCGCGAAGCGCGTCTTCCAGGCCTTGCGGATCGCGGTCAACGACGAGCTCGAGTCCCTCGAGAGCGCGCTTCCGGCTGCACTCGGGATGTTGCGGCCGGGCGGCCGGCTCGCCGTGATCTCCTTCCACTCGCTCGAGGACCGGATCGTGAAGCGGTTCCTGCGCGAGCGGGAGCGCGGCTGCACGTGCCCTCCCGACTTCCCGGTCTGCGTCTGCGGAAACGAGCCCGAGCTGCGCGCACTCCAACGGCGGCCGATCCGGCCGGGCCAGACGGAGGTTGCGGCCAATCCGCGCTCCGCGTCGGCGCGGCTGCGCGTTGCGGTGAAGACCGGGGCGGAGGAGGACTAGTTGGCGGCGGTGGACTGGTTTGCGCAGGCGGAGGTCGCGGAGCCGGTTCGGGCTCCGCGTCAGCGGCGACCGCCGGCCCAGCGCCGGTCGGCGCCCGCGCGCTCGCGGCGCAAGCCCACGCAGCGCCGCGTCCGTGCGCACATCGTCTGGATGATCCTCTTTGCGCTTCTCCTCGCCGGAGTCGTCGCCGTCAACGTCGCCGTGCTGCGTGCGCACGTCGCCGTGACTCAGCTCGACGAGCAGCGCGCACAGCTCCAGGCCCAGAACCAGGCTCTCGCGTCCCGGCTCTCAGCCGCCAGCTCGGCGCCCCGGATCGAGGAGGCGGCGCGCCGGCTCGGGATGGTGCAGGCGCCCGCGGCTGACACGTCGTACCTCGTCCTTCCGTCGGGCCGCCGTTGAAGCCGCGCGTCGTCAACTCGCGGCTTCGTCTTCTCCTTCTCATCATCCTCCTGACCTTCGCGGCCCTCGGGGCGCGGGCCGCGTGGATCCAGACCATCCGCGCGTCGTCGCTCACCTCGCTCGCGCAGAAGCAGACGAAGGCAGATCTGGTGCTCCCCGCCGGGCGTGGGACGATCTACGACCGGCTCGGCACCCCGCTCGCGATCGGCGAGCAGGCGACGGATGTCGTCGCCGACCCGCTGCAGATCTCCGATCCGCTGCACGAGGCGAAGATCGTGGCGAAGGTGCTCGGGCTCCGGGTTCGGTATGTGAACCGATTGCTCTCGGACCGCAGCCGCGGATTCGTCTACATCTGGCGGAAGGCGCCGGCGGCGCGGGCGGCGGCTCTCGCCTCGCGGAAGCTGCCGGGCCTGACGTTCAACCGCGACGAGAAACGGGTCTACCCGCAGGGAACGGTGGCCGCTCCGGTGCTCGGTTACGCGGGCGTCGACAACACCGGTCTCGCTGGGGTCGAGCGTGAGCTGAACAAGGAGCTCGAGGGGATCCAGGGCAGCGCAACGGTCGTACGTGACGCGCTCGGTCAGCCCGTGAACACGATCCAGAACAGCCCGGCGCGCGACGGACGCGACGTCTTCCTCACGCTCGACAGCCACATGCAGGCGAACGCCGAGCAGGTGCTCGACCGGACGGTGCGCCAGTGGCATGCGAAATCTGCGACGGCGATCGTGCTCGACCCCCATACCGGCGCGGTCCTTGCGATGGCCCAGGAGCCCGGCTTCGACGCAAACGGCTTCCCGCAGGCCGCTCAGCACGGCCTGACCGTCGACCACGCGGTGAACGACGTCTTCGAGCCCGGCTCGGTCTTCAAGGTCGTAACCGTCGGCGGCGCCCTGTCCGAGCACAAGGTGACGCCGCAGACGGCGTTCACGCTGCCGTACTCGCTGCACGTCGCCGACCGTGTCATCCACGACGCCGAGACCCGCCCGACCGAGCGGATGACGGTCGCTCAGATCCTCCAGCGCTCGTCGAACGTCGGCGCGATCACGATCGCGGAGCGGTATCTCGGCGAATCCGGCCTGAAGAAGTGGATGGCGCGCTTCGGGTTCGGCCGGCGGACGGGCATCGACTTCCCCGGCGAGAGCCCCGGCCTGCTCCCGTCGTACTGGTCCGGGTCGACGATCGGCAACGTTCCCATCGGACAGGGCGTCTCGGTCACGTCGATTCAGCTTGCCGCGAGCTACGCGGCGATCGCGAACGGCGGTGTGTGGATCGAGCCGCATCTCGTCGACCACGTCCTCGGCAGCGCGCCCCCGCGCCTGCGCCGGCACAGGGTCCTCACGCCGGACATCGACTACGAGCTGCGGAGGATGCTGCAGGGCGTCGTCTCGGATCAGGGGACAGCGCAGCTCGCCGCGATCCCCGGCTACACCGTCGCGGGCAAGACGGGCACCGCGCAGAAGCCTGGTTCGAACGGCTACATCCCGGGCGCGTACGTCGCGACCTTCGTCGGGATGGTGCCGGCCCTGCACCCGCGCCTCGTGGTCCTCGTCAGCGTCGACCAGCCGCGCGGAGGGATCTACGGCGGCACCGTCGCGGCGCCCGCGTTCGAGCAGATCGCCTCCTTCGACCTCCAGTACCTCGAGGTTCCTCCCGACCTCAAGATCCGGTGATTCACGTGCTCGAGTGGAACTGACTCGCAAGCACGCCGCCAGGTAGCGAGCCGGCATGCCCGTCACCGCGCACGAGTAGATTCTGCCGGATGGACTTGGAGCGCCTCGTCTCAGCGCTCGAGCCGTTGGAGGTGGTCGGGAGCCCTGCGGTCGAGGTACGGGATCTCGCGTACGACGCTCGCGCCGTCATTTCCGGGGCCCTGTTCTTCGCGGTTCCGGGCGAGCACGCCGACGGCCACGATTTCGCCGGTGCTGCGGTCGAGGCAGGTGCGGTCGGTCTCGTGGTGGAGCGCCGGCTCGATCTGCCTGTGCCACAGGTCGTCGTCGCGGACTCCCGCGCAGCGATGGCGCCCGTGGCAGACGTCTTCTTCGGCGAGCCGACCCGCGAGCTCGAGGTCGTCGGCGTCACCGGCACGAGCGGTAAGACGACGACGAGCTTCCTCCTCTTCGCGATCCTCGCCGCCGCCGGTAGGCGACCCGGGCTGCTGGGGACGGTCGAGGCACGCGTCGGCGGCGAGCGGCGGGGCGTCGTGCGGACGACGCCGGAAGCGATCGACCTGCAGCGGCTGTTCCGCGAGATGCTCGACGCGGGCGACCGCTCGTGCGCGATGGAGGCGTCGTCGCACGCGTCCGTCCTGCACCGTCTCGACCGAGTCCGTTTCGCCGCGCTCGTCTTCACGAACCTCAGCCACGACCACCTCGACTTCCACGGCGACCTCGAGTCGTACTTCGAGGCGAAGCGGCGGCTGTTCTTCACCGAGCCGCGGCCGCTCGCGGTCGTCAACGTCGGCGACGAGCACGGCCGGCGGCTGGCGAAGGAGCTCCCGGACGCGGTCACCTTCAGCGCTGACGACGTGGGCGCGCTCGACGGGATCGAGCTGAGGCTTCGTGGGCGGTTCAACGTCGAGAACGCTCTCGGCGCGCTGTGCGCTGCCCGCGCTCTCGGCATCGACGACGACGCGATCAAGCGCGGTCTCGAGTCCGTGCGCGGCGTGCCGGGCCGCTTCGAATCGGTCGACGCGGGCCAGCCGTTCCACGTCATCGTCGACTACGCGCACAAGCCGGATGCGCTCGAGAACGTGCTGCGGGCGGCGCGCGAGCTTGCGAACGGCAACCGTGTGATCTGCGTCGTCGGCGCGGGCGGTGACCGCGATCGCGCAAAGCGGGCGCCGATGGGACGCCTGGCGTCGGAGCTCGCCGACGTGGCGATCGTCACCTCCGACAATCCGCGCGGCGAGGATCCGGAGGCGATTGCCGCCGAGATCATGGCCGGAGCGAACCGGGCTGCCGAGGTCGAGCTCGACCGCGCCGCGGCGATCGCGCGGGCGATCGGGCTGGCCCGGGCGGGCGACGTCGTGGTCATCGCCGGAAAGGGCGCCGAGCAGGGCCAGGAGTTCGCGGATCGAACGGTCCCGTTCGACGACCGCGAGGCGGCCAAGGAGGCGCTGAAGGCGATGCTGGAGACGAACACCTGATCCCGCTGCCGCTCGCCGATGTGCGGGCGCTCTCGCTTGGGGTGGTCGAGGGCGACGCGGACGAGGTCACCGGCGTCCAGGTCGACTCGCGCCGGATCCGGAAGGGCGACCTCTTTGTCGCGGTAGCCGGCGGCGAGGCGTTCCTCGACGACGCTCGCACGCGTGGAGCGGCTGCGACGCTCGTGCCGGACGACGCCTTCGCGGCTCTCGCGGCTCTGGGCAGCGCCGTCCGCGACCGTAGCGATGCTCGCGTCGTGGGGATCACCGGCTCGGTCGGGAAGACGTCGACGAAGGACATCCTCGCGGCGCTCCTGCGGCCTCACCTGCGGACCGTCGCGGCCGAGGACGGCTTCAACAACGAGATCGGCTTGCCGCTCACCCTCTGCCGGGCCGAGCCGGACACGGACGTTCTCGTGACGGAGATGGCTATGCGAGGCGCCGGCCAGATCCGGGATCTCGCCAGAGCAGCGCGCCCGCACATCGGCGTGATCACCTCGATCGCGCCGGTTCACCTCGAAGCGCTCGGAAGCCTCGAGAACATCGCCCGCGCCAAGGCGGAGCTGCTCGAGGAGCTGCCGACCGGTGCGGTTGCGATCCTCCCCGACGATGTGCCGGAACTGGAGCCTTTCGTACCGGAGGGTCTCGACGTGCGCCGCTTCGCGGCGCCGGACGCGGAAGTCCGCGACGGCCGCACGCACGTGCGCTGGCAGGGCCGCGACGTCGTCTTCGGTTTCGCAGCGCGTCACCAGGCTGCGAACGCCGCGGCGGCGTTGACGACGGCCGAGGCGCTCGGCGTCGAGCCGCCGCAAGAGCCGGTGGAGGTCGTCTTCTCCCGCTGGCGCTCGCAGGAGACAGAGCTCCCGGGCGGTGGGCTCCTCATCAACGACGCCTGGAACGCGAATCCGCTGGCGATGCACGCTGCACTGGCACACCTCCGCGAGCGCGCCGGCGGACGCCGCACCGTTGCGATCCTCGGTGACATGGCAGAGCTTGGGTCGGAGGCTCCGCGCTACCACCGGGCGATCGGGGAGGACGCGGCCGGAATCGACGTCGTGCTCGGCGTCGGCGACCTCGCCCGGGACTACGGGCCGGCCGAGTGGGTGGCCACCGCCGCCGAAGCGGTGGACGTCGCGCTCGGTCTCGTGCGACCGGGAGACGCGATTCTCGTCAAGGGCTCGCGCTCGGTGGGTCTCGAGCTCGTAGCCGAGGCGCTCACGGAGCCTCGCCCGTGATCCGCGTCGTCATCGCAGCCGCGGTCGCGCTCGCCATCTCGATCGGGATCGGGCCGAGGTTCATCGACTTCCTCCGTCGTCACGATTTCGGCCAGCACATTCGCGAGGAGGGCCCGAGCCACCACATCGCCAAGCAGGGGACGCCGACGATGGGCGGCATCCTGATCCTGTTCGCGGCCACCGTCGCGTTCTTGCCCGTCAGTCATTTCCGGCTCCAGTCCCTGACCGTGCTCTTCACCGCGCTCGCCTGCGGAGCGATTGGTTTTCTCGACGACTTCATCAAGCTCACGCACAAGCGATCGCTTGGCTTGCCGGGGCGCTGGAAGCTCCTGCTCCTGGCCCTGGTCACCCTGGTCGTGGCGATCGTGGCGCGGCACCTGCACCTGAGCACCGACGTCTACATCCCGCTCGTCGACGTCACGGTGCCGTTGTCGTACGCTGGTACGGCTTCCTCTTCTTCGTGATCGCCGGCGCCTCGAACGGGACGAACCTCGCCGACGGAGTCGACGGGCTCCTCGCGGGGACCGGGATCATCACGCTCTTCACCTTCATGGCGATGAACATCGTCTCGTACGTTCGCTCGAGCAACATCCCTTCCCACCGGAACCTGACGAAGCTCGACCTTGCGATCGTCGGCGCGGCGCTGATCGGAGCCGCAGTCGGCTTCCTCTGGTTCAACGCCTTCCCGGCCGAGGTGCAGATGGGAGATACGGGCTCGATGGCGTTCGGCGGCGCGCTCGCGGCGTTCGCGATCATGATGAAGGTCGAGGTGCTGCTGCTCCTGCTCGGCGGCATCTACGTGATCGAGGCGCTGTCGGTGATGATCCAGGTGTTCTCGTTCAAACGCTTCGGGCGACGCGTCTTCCTCATGGCGCCGATCCACCACCATTTCGAGATGAAGGCGTGGTCCGAGACGAAGATCACCGTGCGCTTCTGGATCATCGCCGGGTTGCTGTGCGCGCTGGGCTTCGCCTTCTACTACCGCTACTACTTCGGGCAGCGATGAGCGTAGGCTCGACGGAGCTCCTCAGGGAGCGGAGGCGGCGCCTTGCCGGCGCCGGAGCGGGAAATGAGCGGCGGCGAGGTGGAGCAGGCGCTGATCGACGCCGTCCGGCTGCAGCCCGAGGAGGACGTGCTCGTGCTGGGCGGCGGATCGCTCGCGCTGGCGGCGCATGAGCGGGTTGGAGACGGCTGGGTCTATGTCGTGCGGTCGCAGGTCGACGAGCTCGAGGAGCTCCTCGAGGAGGCGCACGCCGTGGGGGCGAGCGGGGTCGCATACCTGGTCGGGGCTGCGCCCGTGCTCCCGCTCCCGGACAAGGCCGTTGCGGCGGCCCTGGGACGCATCGCCACGGAGGACGGCGCGCTGGCGGCGGCGGCCGAGGAGCTCGCCCGGGTGCTTGCGGACGGGGGACGGGTCGCGTTCGCGGAGCCGAGCTCGGAGGCGGGGGAGGAGCTGGCCCGCTCGCTCACCGCCTCGGGGTTCGGGGAAGTCGAGGTGACTCAGGCCGGCGACGAGGCAGTGGTGAGCGGCCGACTCGGCTGAGGAAGCGGACGCCGGACGCCGAATCCGTATCCCATCCTCGAGCAACGCTCCAACATGCCGTCACTTCTCAGCGCGTACGCTGACCTCAGGGGACTTGCGCCCCCCATTGGGGGGGAGCGTGGGTCGTGAGCGGGCCACGTCCAGACGAGCCGTCTTCGCGCGAGGCATGGCTGCCGCGGCGCGCGCTCGTTCTCGGGCTCGCGCGGTCGGGCCGCGCTGCTGCAGCTGCGCTCGCGCGCCGCGGCGTGCACGTCGTCGCAGCCGACCGCTCGCCGGACGCAGACGCCGGCAGGCTCGGTGACCTCGGCGTCGAACTCCGACTCGGAACGGAGGAGGAGGCGTTGCTGGCAGGGGTGGAACTGGTCGTCAAGAGTCCCGGCGTACCCGAGGAGTCGGCGCTCGTCGCGGCCGCGCGCGCCGCTCGAATCCCGCTCTGGAGCGAGGTCGAGCTCGGCTACCGGCTGCTCCCACAGGGCGCGAAGCTCATCGGCGTCACCGGCACCAACGGCAAGACGACGACGACGGAGCTGCTCGGCGCGATCCTGCGCGCATCCGGCCAACCCGTCGAGGTCGCGGGCAACGTCGGTCGCGCGCTCACGGACGCAGCCGGGACCGCAGCGGAAGATTCGTGGATCGTCTGCGAGCTCTCGAGCTTCCAGCTCGAGGACGTCCACACACTCTCGTGCGACGTCGCCGTCCTACTCAACCTGGAGCCGGACCACCTCGACCGGCACGGCACCTTCGACGCCTACCGCGCCGCAAAGCTGCGCATCTTCGAGCGGGCGCGCGCGAAGGTCGTCCCACGCGGTTTCGGGATCGAGGGAATCGAGTTCTCCGCCGACGACCGCCTGCCCGCGGAGCCGCTGATCCCCGGCCGTCACAACCGCGAGAACGCCGCTGCCGCGACCGCAGCGGCCCGCGCGGCCGGCGTTCCCGACGACGCAATCGCGCAGGCGCTGCGCACGTTCCGCGGAGTGCCGCACCGCCTCGAGCTCGTCCGCGAGCTCGCGGGAGTGCGCTGGGTCAACGACTCGAAGGCCACGAACACAGCCGCTGCGCGCCGCGGCGTCGCCGCCTACGACGCGCCACTTCGCCTGATCCTTGGCGGCTCGCTCAAGGGCGAGGACTTCGGGCCTTTCGCCCGCGACCTGCCGCAGAACGTCCGCTCGATCTATCTCATCGGCGCTGCGACCGACGAGCTCGCGGCGGCGCTCGATGCCACGGGACGCGCGTATGTCCGCGCCGGTGACCTCCCGGCCGCCGTCGCTCACGCCGCGGCCGACGCCGAACCGGGAGACATCGTCTTGCTCTCGCCGGCCTGCGCCAGCTTCGACCAGTTCGCGAACTTCGAGGACCGCGGCGACGCGTTCCGCCGCCTGGTGGAGGAGCTCGCGTGAGCGTAGGCTCGACGGCGCTCACGAAAGAGCAGAGGCGCCGGCTCGGCCGGCGCCGGAGCGGGAAATGACCGGTCGCCCGAAGCGGCTGCAGTTCGAGTGGAACCTGCTCGTGCTGGTCACGGCGGCGCTTGTGCTGTTCGGCCTCGTGATGGTGTACAGCGCGACGTCGGGATCCGCTGCGCTCGGCGATACGAATCCGTTCGGCTACGTCGAGCGGCAGGTCGCGTACGCGATCATCGGCGTCGCGCTGCTCGTCGTCATCTCGCGCGTCGAGCTCGAGCGGATCCGCCAGCTCGCGCCGACGCTCGTGGTCACCTCGCTCTTCCTCTGCCTCGCCGTGCTGGCCGTCGGCGCCCGGATCAACGGAGCACGGCGGTGGATCTCCTTCGGGCCGCTCGTCTTTCAGCCGTCGGAGCTCGCGAAGCTCGCACTCGTCGTCTGGACCGCCGCGTACCTCTCGCGTCACAAGCCGCCCCGCACGCTGAAGGAGCTCGGCCGGCCGATCGGGATCCTCGTCCTCGCTTTCGCCGGGCTCGTGCTCGTCGAGCCTGACCTCGGCACGGCGCTGACGATTCTCCTCGTCGTCGGCGCGATCCTGCTTGTCTCGGGGACGCGGCTCACGCTGCTCGGGTCGGCGTACAGCCTCGTCTTCGGCCTGGCCGCCGTCGCAGCGTGGACGTCGCCGTACCGGCGCGACCGGCTGCTCACGTTCCTCGACCCCTGGAAGGATCCGACGGGCGCCGGCCTCCAGAATGTGCAGGCACTGATCAGCCTCGGCTCCGGCGGGGTCTTCGGGCGCGGGCTGGGGCAGGGGATCGAGCCGCTCTACTACCTCCCCGAGGCGCATACCGACATGATCTTCGCCGTGATCGGCGAGGAGCTGGGACTCGTCGGCGTCACGCTCGTCCTCATGGCCTTCTGCGCCTTCGCCTACGCGGGCGTGCGGCTCGCGATCGCATGCCGCGATCCGTTCGCGAAGCGCCTTGCAGCCGGGATCACGGCGCTCGTCTGCGGCCAGGCGGCGATCAACATGGCCGCTGCGATCGGCGTCGCGCCGCTGACCGGGATCCCGCTCCCGTTCGTCTCGTACGGCGGCTCGAGTCTCGTTGTGATGCTCGCTGCGGTCGGCGTCCTCCTTAACATCGCGCGTAATGGCGGACGAGCGGCAGTTGCGGTTCCTGATCGCGGCGGGAGGGACGGTCGGACACGTCGCGCCGGCACTGGCCGTCGCCGAAGCGCTCCGGCGCCGCGGCGGGCTCGTGACGTTCGCCGGGTCGCCGGATCGCGTCGAGGCGCGGCTCGTTCCTGAGCTCGGTTACGAGTTCGACGCGTTCGCCGTCTCCGGACTGCCGCGGCGGCCGGGAGTCCGGCTCATGCGTGCGGCAGGCCAGGCCGTCGCGGCGCCGCTCGCGTGCCTCCGCATCCTCCGTCGCCGCCGGCCGGACGCCGTCCTCGGTGCAGGCGGCTTCGTCGCGGGGCCGATGGTGCTCGCTGCACGGCTGAGCCGGATCCCGTGCGCGCTCACCGAGGCCGACGCGCATCTCGGGCTCGCGAACCGGCTCGCTGCGCCGCTCGCAGAGCGAGTCTTCCTCGCACTTCCGCTCGGGCTGCACGGGGAGAAGTACCGCGCGGTCGGCCGGCCGATCCCGGCCGCGTCCAACGCGATCGAGCGCAACGAGGCCCGGAACCGGCTCGGGCTGAGCGAGGACGCGCGTGTCGTCCTCGTCTTCGGCGGATCCCTCGGCGCGCGGCTGCTGAACGATCTCGCGCTCGACGCCTGGGCCGACGTCCGGGCCGGCCGTGATCCACCTTTGCGGCGAGCGCGACTTCCCCGAGTTGCGCGGCCGCGTCACGCGCCTGGACTACATCCTCCGGCCGTTCATCGACGAGATCGGCGTGGCCTACGGCGCGGCGGACATCGCGCTGGCCCGCGCCGGTGGTTCGGTCTGGGAGCTCGCAGCCGCCGGGCTCCCGGCGGTGCTCGTGCCCGGCGCGTTCGCCACCGCGAACCACCAGGACAAGAACGCGCGCTGGTTCGTGGATGCCGGCGGTGCAGTCGTGATACCCGAGACGGAGGCGGCGCGGGCGCCGCAGGCGGTCGAGGAGCTGCTCGGCGACGCCGACCGTCTTGCGGCGATGGCCGTCGCGATGCGCGCGGTCGCGAAACCCCACGCAGCGGAAGAGATCGCGGATGAGCTCGTCTCCCTCGCAGCCGCTCGCCGGTAGAAGGATCTGGATCGCCGGGATCGGCGGCGCCGGCATGAGCGGCTACGCGCTGCTCGCGCGCGCGTGGGGGGCAGAGGTCGCCGGCTGGGACCGGGTCGAGACCCCGTACCTGCGCCATCTCGACGACGTCGCCGTCGAGATCTCGCCGGACCCGCCGTCGCCGCCTTCGGGATGGGAGGCGTATGTCTCGACGGCGTTCGCGGGCCGTGTCGAGGGGAGGCCGCGCGCCGACCTTCTCGCGGAGCTCGTCGCGCAGCGGCGCACGATCGTCGTCGCCGGCGCGCACGGGAAGACGACGACCACGGCGATGATCGCCTTCTGCCTCGACCGGCTCGGCCTCGACCCCGCATTCCTCGTCGGCGCCGACGTGCCGCAGCTCGGCGGTAACGCGCGGGCCGGCTCCGGTTGGCTCGTCGTCGAGGGGGACGAGTCGGATCGCTCGGTCGGCGCTTTGCGCCCGGAGGTCGCCGTGCTTCTCAACGTCGACCTCGACCACCACACGACGTTCGTCTCGCGTGCGGAGGTCGTGACGTTCTTCGAGGACTGGCTGCGCGGCGTGCCGCACGTCGTGCGGGCCGAGGAGCTCGAGCCGGTGGACATGAACCTCGCGGTGCCCGGCGAGCACAACCGGCGCAACGCTGCTGCCGCGCTCGCGGCGCTCGAGCTCGCGGGCGTGCCGCGCGCCGACGCCGAGACGGCGCTACTCGAGTTCCGCGGCGCCGCCCGGCGGCTCGAGGCGAGGGGGGAGGCCGGAGGCGTGACCGTCCTCGACAGCTACGCCCACCATCCGGCCGAGCTTGCCGCCGACCTCGCCGCGATCCGCAACGGGGGCCGCGTGCTGGCGCTCTTCCAGCCGCACCTCTATTCCCGGACGCTCCACCTGGCGCACGGCTTCGCCGAGGCGCTCGCCGGGGCCGACGCAGCATGCGTCACCGAGATCTACCCCGCGCGCGAGGAGCCGTTGCCCGGCGTGAGCGGCAGGCTGATCGTGGAGGAGCTCGCCCGGCGTCGCCCTGGCATGCGCATCGGCTGGGCGCCGAGGCTCGACGATGCAGCTCGTCTCGTCGCCGCCTGGGCACGGCCGGGAGACACCGTGCTCACGCTCGGCGCCGGAGACGTGGACAGCGCCGCTCCGCTGATCCTCGAGGCGCTGAGATGAGGATCGAAGAGGGAGTCGAGCTGGCCCGCTTCACGACGCTCGGCAGCGGTGGACCGGCGCGCGCCTTCGCGCGGCCCGAGTCGGACGAAGAGGTTGGTGAGTTGTTGCTCTGGGCGCGCGAGCGGTCTCTCGCCGTCGCAGTCGTCGGGCTCGGGTCGAACCTCCTCGCAGCGGACGAAGGCGTCGACGCGCTCGTTCTCAAGCTCACGGGGCAGCTCGCCGCGGTCGAGGTCGACGGGGAAGCTGCTGCACGTGGGGGGTGGAGCGGCCAACGCCGTCGCCCTGCACCGCGCCCGCGCCGCCGGGCTCGGCGGCTTCGAGTTTGCGTGCGCAATCCCGGGCACCATCGGCGGCGGCGTGTGGATGAACGCGGGCGCCTACGGTGGCGATTTCGCTGGCGTCGTCGAGCGTGTGCTCGTCGCGACGGCCGGCGGTAGCGGCTGGCTGACGCCCTCAGAGCTGGGATTGACGTACCGGCACTCGGAGCTGCGGCACGGACAGGTCGTTCTTCGGGCCGAGCTCGGGCTGCGCCCCCGCCCGCCGGACGAGATCAAGGCAGAGGTGCGGGAGATGAACACGCGTCGCAAGGCGGCCCAACCGACGAACCGGCGGACGTTCGGCAGTGTGTTCAAGAACCCCGACCACGAGCTGAGCGCTGGGCGGATGCTCGAGGCGTGCGGGCTCAAGGGCTACCGGATCGGCGGAGCCCGGATCTCGCCGAAGCACGCGAACTTCATCGAGAACGCCGACGCCGCCACGACGGCCAACGCGCTCGCCCTCATGGCGGAAGCCCGGCGGCGGGCACACGAGCAGTACGGCGTCCGGCTCGAGCACGAGGTCGAGTTCCTCGGCGATCTCGAGTTGCCCGACCTGTAGGAGCGGTCGCCCCGGCGCCGAACTTCTACGGGTGCCTGCGAGGGCTCGTTTCAGTCGGTCCGTGGCGCGCGCAGAGGCTGCCGTCCTGCCGTGGCGTCCGAGTTGGCCGCACGTGCATCCGCGAGCGTGGCTCGCTCGGATCGTTCCGACCCGCCGCTCGCTTGCCGTGGGCCTGGGCATTGTCGCCTTTGCCCTCTGCGCATACATGCTTGCTCGGGAGACGCCGCTCTTCGCGATCGAGCGAATCGAGGTCCAGGGAGGCTCGCCTCGCGTCGCCGGCCAGGTGCGCCAGGCGCTTTCCCCGCTGGCCGGAAAGCCGCTTGTGGGCCTCGACGGCTCGGCCGTGGTGAGCAGCGTGGAGGCGCTCCCCACCGTGGTCAGCGCGACCTACGACCGCGACTTCCCACACACGCTTCGCGTCTCGGTGGTGCCGGAGGACCCAGCGGCCGTTCTGCGCAGCGGTCCGAATAGCTGGCTCGTTTCGATCCGGGGCCGGATCATCGAGCGTCTCCCGTCTGCGGCCGACCCGAGCCTGCCGCGCGTGTGGCTCCCTGCTCACGTTTCGTCGCCTGTCGGCTCGATCGTCGGCCCGATCCGCGCGCGCGTGGCCGTCAGGGCGGCCGGCCTCGCCGGAGCTCTTGCTCCCCGCGTCGCCACCGTTACGTACACCCAGGAGGCACTCGTCTTTCACCTCCGGTCGGGCATTCAGCTCTTGCTGGGCGCCGCGAGCGACGTCAAGCTCAAGGTCGCCGTGGCGGAACACGCGCTTGCCTTCGTGCCCGCGGGATCGACCTTCCTCGACGTGAGCGTTCCCGGCCGAGCTGTCTCCGGCACCGCGTCTCCGTTGTCAGCAGCACCGCAAGGCTCAAGTAGAGGTTGATTCTTTGAAGCTCGACCTCCAGTTGACAACGAGCCTGTGGACGCATACCCTGCGGCCCGTTGTTGCTGAATTCTGCCCCAATCCTCTACTGAAGGTTCAGGGTCCGAGCGAATGAGCATGAGCGACGCAGCCGGTAACTATCTCGCCCTGATCCGAGTCGTCGGCGTCGGCGGCGGTGGCACGAACGCCGTCAACCGGATGGTGGACGCCGGTCTCTCGGGCGTCGAGTTCATCGCGGTGAACACGGACGCGCAGGCGCTGATGGTCTGCGATGCGGACGTGAAGATCCATATCGGATCCGCGGCCACCCGCGGCCTCGGGGCCGGTGCGGATCCGGCCGTCGGCCTGGCGGCCGCCCAGGAGAGCCGCGACGAGCTGAAAGAGGCGCTGAAGGGCGCCGACATGATCTTCATCACCGCCGGCGAGGGTGGCGGCACCGGCACGGGCGCCGCTCCGGTCGTCGCCGAGCTCGGACGAGAGCTCGGGGCGCTGACCGTCGGTGTTGTAACGAAGCCGTTCAACTTCGAGGGTCGCAAGCGCGCGCAGCAGGCCGAGCAGGGAATCGAGAACCTCCGTGACCGGCTCGAAACGCTGATCGTGATCGAGAACGACCGCCTGCTCCAGGTGGTCGAGAAGCAGACCTCGGTCGTCGACGCGTTCCGGATGGCCGACGACGTCCTCCGCCAGGGCGTCCAGGGGATCACCGATCTGATCACCGTGCCCGGGCTCGTCAACCTGGATTTCGCGGACGTGCGGACGATCATGCGCGAGGCCGGCTCGGCCCTGATGGGTATCGGCGTTGCGAGCGGGGACAACCGCGCGGCCGAGGCGGCGCGTTCCGCCGTCTCCTCTCCCTTGCTGGAGTCGTCGATCGAGGGCGCGACCGGGATCCTCCTCAACATCACCGGCGGCCCCGACATCGGCCTGTTCGAGGTGAACGAGGCGGCGGAGGTCGTGACGAGCGCTGCCGACCCGAACGCGAACATCATCTTCGGCGCCGTCATCGACGAGGCGATGGGCGACGAGGTGCGCGTCACCGTCATCGCAACCGGCTTCGGCGGCCGCCGTCGGCGCCGGGGCAGCCTCGAGGCGGCACCGGTCTCGGTCTCGTCGGGCGCGCCGGAGCACGTTGGGGACGAAACCCTCGACGTGCCGTCCTTCCTGCGCAACGAGTAGCGGCTGCGCGCGGCGTCTTCGCCGCCGTTGCCGGGCGAGGTTTGAGCCGGTTGAAACGGGGCACATCGTCGGTGCCCTCAACAGGGTTGACCCCATTCGAGTCAACCCCACGACCCGGTCCGCCGCCCCGGCCCGTCCTTGGACGAGCCGGGGCGGCTCCGTTCTGGGGGACGTTTCCGGTGAACCCCGGCTTCCCGGCCACAACTAGGATCGGCCGTGCCGATGCCCGAGACGCTCCTGCACACGCCGCTCCACGATCGGCACGTCGAGCTCGGGGCGCGGATGGTGCCGTTTGCCGGCTGGGAGATGCCGGTGCAATACGCCGGAGTGATCCCCGAGCACAGGGCGGTCCGGACGGATGCCGGGGTCTTCGACGTCTCACACATGGGCGAGCTCGAGGTCGAGGGGCCGCGTGCCCGGGACCTCCTGCAGGGCGCGCTCTCGAACGACCTCGACCGGCTCTCGATCGGCGAGGCGCAGTACACGCTGCTGACCAACGAGGACGGCGGGATCGTCGACGACCTCATCGTCTACCGCGTCGGCGAGTGCTCGTACCTCCTCGTCGTCAATGCGGCGAACCGCGAGATCGACTACGCCTGGCTGAAGGAACGCGAGATTCACGGCTCGGATGTTCGCGACGTCTCCGACGACTGCGCGCTCCTCGCGGTGCAGGGGCCGCGCGCCATCGAGCGGCTCGGGCTGCCGCCTGCGGCTCCGTTCACGTACGCCGAGACCGTGCTCGACGGCATCGAGGTGATGGTGAACCGCACCGGCTACACCGGCGAGGACGGCTGTGAGCTCCTTTGCATGACCGAGGACGCGGTGCAGCTCTGGGACGCCGTGCTCGAGCGCGGCGCTCTTCCGTGTGGGCTGGGCGCGCGCGACACGCTGCGCCTCGAGGTCTGCTACCCGCTGCACGGCAACGACATCGGGCCGGACACCGACCCGATCTCGGCAGGCCTCGGCTGGGTGTGCGCGCTGGAGAAGGAGTTCGAGGGCGTCGAGGTTCTGCGGCGCGTCAAGGCCGAGGGGCCCGAGCATCGGCTCGTCGCGTTCGTGATGGAGGACAAGGCGATTCCCAGGCAGGGGATGCCGATCGAGGGCGGCGGCGAGGTCACCTCCGGCTCGCATTCGCCGATGCTCGAGGTCGGGATCGGCATGGGCTACGTGCCGACCGCGCAGGCGTCGCCCGGCACCGAGCTGACGATCGACGTCCGGGGCCGGCCGCGCCGGGCGCGCGTCGTCAAGAAGCCGATCTACCAGAGGGAGGACTGAGTGGCAGCCGCCGAGAGCTATCCCGACGATCTGAAGTACCACGAGGAGCACGATTGGGCCCGCGTCGAAGGTGACGAGGCGACACTGGGGATCACGTGGTTCGCCGCCGACGCGCTCGGCGAGCTTGTCCACTTCGAGCCGCCCGAGGTGGGCGCGAGCGTGACGAAGGATCAGTCCTACGGTGAGGTGGAGTCGGTCAAGGCCGTCTCGGACGTGATCGCGCCGCTCTCCGGCGAGGTGCTCGCCGTGAACGAGCAGGTGGTCGGCGCGCCGGAGACGGTGAACGACGATCCGTACGGCAACGGCTGGCTGATTCGCATCCGGCTCTCGGACTCGGGCGAGGTCGATGCGTTGCTCGATGTAGCTGCCTACCGGCAGGTTCTCGCAGACCAGTGACGCATCCGTTCCTCGCGCTCACGGACTCCGACCGGGAGGAGATGCTGGCGACGATCGGCGTCGCCACGGTCGACGAGCTCTTCCGCGACCTGCCCGAGGCGGTTCGGCTCGGACGGGAGCTCGACCTCGAGCGCGCATTGGCGGAACAGGAGGTCTTCGAGCACCTCGCCGCGCTTGCCGAGCGGAACGCGGACGCGAGTCAGGAGCTGTCGTTCCTCGGCGCGGGCATCTACGACCACTACGTGCCGGCGGTCGTGGACACGATCCTGCAGCGCGGCGAGCTGCTTACGGCCTACACGCCGTACCAGCCGGAGATGAGCCAGGGCGTGCTCCAGGCGATCTTCGAGTATCAGACGGCGATCTGCGAGCTCACCGGGATGGACGTCTCGAACGCTTCCGGCTATGACGGCACGAGCGTCGCTGCGGACGCGTGCTACGTCGCGAAGCACGCGACAGGCCGCAGCAAGGTGGTCGTCACAGAGGCGACGAACCCGCAGGTTCGGCAGGTTGTGAAGACCTTCGCCGTCGGCTTCGGGCTCGAGATCGTCGAGGTGCCGCATCGGGACGGGGTGACCGACCCCGACGAGCTGGAACGCGCGGCAGCGGACGCGGCTGCTGTCATCTTCCAGCAGCCGAACTTCTTCGGCTGCCTCGAGCCCGCGCCGGATCTCGTTGCGCGAGCTGCCGAGGCCGGAGCGTTGCCGATGGTGCACGTCGACCTCCTCTCGCTGGGCGTACTCGAGGCGCCCGGCAAGTACGGAGCCGCGGTCGCGCTCGGCGAGGGACAGGCGGCGGGGAACTTCCCGTCCTTCGGCGGGCCGCATTACGGCTTCCTGGCTGCGCGCGAGCAGTTCATCCGGCGCATGCCCGGTCGCATCGTCGGCGAGACGGTAGACACCGCGGGCGAGCGCGGCTATGTCCTCACCCTGCAAACCCGGGAGCAGCACATCAGGCGGGAGAAGGCCACCTCGAACATCACCACGAACCAGACTCTGCTCGCTCTCGGCGGGCTGGTCTATCTCACGTGGCTCGGGCCGCAGGGGCTGCGCGAACTGGGGGAGACCTGCTTGTCCCTCGGGGCGTACGCGAAGCAGCGGATCGAGGAGCGGGCCGGGCTCGAGCAGATGTTCGCAGAACAGGCAACGTTCAAGGAGTTTGCCGTTCGCGTCGGACGGAACGCCCGCGAGGTCGTCGCGGCCGCACGTGAGCGCGGTGTTCATCCCGGCTACGCGCTCGGCCGCGACTACGAGGGACTGGACGACGTCCTGCTCGTCGCGGTCACCGAGCGCCGGACGCCTGAGGAGATCGATCGGCTCGCCGACGTCCTCGCGGAGGTCGCCGGATGAAGCTGATCTACGAGAAGTCGCAGGCGGGCCGCCGCGCCTCGGCGTTGCCCAGCTACGACGACCTGCCTCCGGCACCGGAGATCGCGGACGAGCTCCGTCGCAGCGAGCCTCCACGCCTTCCCGAGGTGCCGGAGTTCGAGCTCGTCCGCCACTTCACGGAGCTGTCCACGCGCAACTTCGGCGTCGACACGGGCTTCTATCCGCTCGGTTCCTGCACGATGAAGTACAACCCGCGGATCAACGAGCGCCTCGCGGCGCTACCCGGGTTCGCGCGGCTCCATCCGCTCCAGGAAGAGGATGGCGCGCAGGGCGCGCTCGAGCTGATGTGGCGGCTGCAGGAGATCCTCGCCGAGGTGACGGGCCTCGACGCGGTCTCGCTTCAGCCCGCAGCGGGCTCGCAGGGCGAGCTGACCGGGCTTCTCCTCGTCCGCGCCTATTTCGCCGCGCGAGGCGAGGGAGAGCAGCGGCGCAAGGTCGTGATCCCGGACACGGCGC
>CAWBQC010000029.1:0-12351 GCA_963790845.1 uncultured Actinomycetes bacterium
TCGATGGGCCTGGCAACTCATCTTCCCGCGCGACATCGCCCAACTGCACCTCGGCCTACGGAGCATCGGCGGGGCCATTTCGAGCCCGGTCAATTCGTCTTCCACAAGGGGGATGCAGGCGACAAGTTTTTCGTCGTCGTGCGCGGCCGCGCCGGCGTCTATCTCGACGAGCAACAGCCATCCGTCACCGAACTCCATCCCGGCGATCACTTCGGCGAGGGGGCCTTGCTGATCCGCGCCGCGTCCGGCGTCCATCAAAGCGGAAGAACCGCTCGATGTCCTTATCTTGGACAAATCCTCATTTGGCCAATTGACGCAAAACCTCGAATTGCTGCGTAATGCACTGGAGTTGACGGAGGCGAAGCCATCGCTCCGGCGGCGGCGCTTTTATGAGCGTATCAAGGCCGTGCCGGCATGCAAACGACGCCCGTCGCGTCGCGATGAGCGAACCCGTCGCGACGCTCTCAGAATCGCTGTCGTTCGCCGAAGCCCTCCGCAAAGCCCAAAGTCAAAGGAAGGGAGCGTTTCCTGTCGTGGACGCCAGCGGGGCCATGGTGGGCCTCTGCACGCGCAGCAGACTTTTACCGAGCCTTGCAAAAGCCTGCCGCTCCCGAAACTCTGATGGACGACACCGTCGTCGCTGCGCGGTGTCATGCCGGTCGCCGCGCCGCGCGAGACGAGCCGGTAGAGGATCGTCTCGACCTGGTCCGAGGCCGTGTGCCCTGTCGCGCGCAGCCGGTCGCTGCCGACCGAGCGCCGCTGCTCGCGCAGAGCCGCTTCGGGAAGGCCGCTGCCGTCGAGCTCCACCACCTCCGCACCGAGCAGGTCGGCGCAGAACCGGGCGTCCTCGTCGGAGTCCGTTCCGCGGAGCTTGTGGTTCACGTGCAGCGCCGAGACCCGGTAGCCGAGCGAGTCGAGGACGTGCCAGAGGCAGGTCGAGTCGGCGCCGCCCGAGACCAGACAGGTGACTTCGCCGCCGGACGGAATCAGCTCGTGCTCGCGAATGAACCGCTCGACTCGTTCGCGCAGCTCCTCCATCCGTCGATTGTGCCTAGAAGACGAGGGAGCGATACGTCAGCTCGCGGACCATCCCGATCGAGTCGTACAGGCGAAGCGCGGGCTCGTTCTCGGGGCGCACGAAGAGGCAGACGGCCGGCACGTGCGCGAGCAGCAGGCGGCACAAGTCGGCGAGCGCACGGCGCGCGTACCCCTGCCGCCGCGCGCGCGGATCGACCCAGACCTGCTGCAGCTGCACCGCCGCAGGCGTCCACGCCGACGCCTCTGCCTTGAAGCGGATCACGCCTTGCTCGAGCCAGAGCCAGGAACGTCCTTCCTCGATCTGCTGGCGCGTTCGCCAGCGGAAGCCCTCGGCGTCGCGCTTGAGCGGGTCGACCCCGATCTCCTCGCGGTGCGCGTCGGCACACGCCGGCACCAGTAGCTCGAGATCGAGGAGACGGGCCGGACGGAGCCCGGTCTCGCCCGGTTGCGGCGGCTCGCGGAGCGCATAGACCGGCTGGCCGGGACGATCGTCGCGCGGCTGCGGCATGCCGCGGCTCGCCGCCTCCCACAGCTCGCCGACCGCACGCTCCTCGCCGATCATCATCCGCGCGCCGCCGTGCGCGGCTGCGCTCGGCGAATGCGGCGCACCCGGCGCCCGAGGGCACGACGTTCGCGCCGACGTGGCACAGCGCCTGGAGCCGCCCGGCCGAGTCGGACACGGCAGAGAAGCGCCCGAGCCCGCGCCGCGCGATGTCCTCGAGGAACACGCGCTCCACCGGCTCCTCGGCACAGAAGGCGAGCACCTGGTCGAGCGTCGGCGACACCGTCTCGCCCATGGCCGGATTCTTCCATCCGGTTAGAGTCGCGCTGATGCCGATTCACCTCAGAGCCGAACCCGGCGACTACGCCGACGCCGTCCTTCTCCCCGGCGACCCGCTGCGCGCGAAGTACATCGCCGAGACATACCTCGACGACCCGAAGCAGGTGAACGGCGAGCGTGGGCTGCTCGGCTTCACCGGCACCTGGGAGGGGAAGCCGGTCTCGGTGCAAGGGACCGGGATGGGCTGCCCCGGCGCGACGATCGTCTTCGAGGAGCTGATCCAGCTCGGGTGCACGCGCCTGATGCGCGTCGGCACCTGCGGCGGGCTCCAACCGCACCACGCGCTTGGGGACCTGATCGTCGCCTTGACAGCCGTCCCCGCGGACTCGACCGCGCAGCACCTCGTCGGGATGGAGCCCCACTGCCCGACCGCGTCGTGGGAGCTCATTCACGGCGCCGTGCATGCGGCGAAGGAGCTCGGCCAGCCCATGCACGTCGGGCCGATCGTCTCGAGCGACGTCTTCTACAACTCGGACGACGGCCAGTACGCGCGGTGGTCGAGCCGCGGCGTCCTCGGGGTCGAGATGGAGGCTGCGGCGCTCTTCACGGTCGCGGCTCTCGGCGGGATCGGCCGGGTGCAGGGAATCCATGGCGGATGCCTCCTCACCGTCTCCGACATCGTCGTCGAGGGCGTCTTCCAGCGGATCTCCGACGACGAGCTGCGCGCCGCGGTCGACCGGATGACCCGCGTCGCGCTCATGACCGTCACCCACGATTAGCGCGATCCTCTTCCTCGTCAATCCCGCCGTCCGGGAACGGTGCGACCGGCAAGCGCTGGCCGAAGCTGCGGGAACAGGCAGCCGACCTCGGCCTGCGCGGCGAGGAGGTGCTGTCGGAGTTCCCCGGACACCTCGCGCGAGGCTGCGCGGGAAGCCCAGGACTCGCTGCTCGTCGTGGTCGGCGGCGACGGGACGGTGAACGAGGTCGTGAACGGCGTCGCCGGGACGGGTGCGGAGATCGCGCTCCTCTCCTCGGGCACGGGCGAGGACTTCGGCCGCACGCACGGCATCCCGGACCGCTTCGAGGACGCGGTCCGCACCGTGCTCGACGGTGGGACGAAGACGATCGACGTAGGCCGCGTCGAATGCGACGGCAGCCCGCCGCGCTTCTTCGCGAACGTCGGCTCTGCGGGGATGAGCGGCTCGGTGGCGCGGCGGGCGAACGCGATGTCGAAGGTGCTCGGCGGGAAGGCGACGTTCTTCTACGCGCTGACGCGCGAGTTCCTCGCCTGGCAGAACACGCACGTGGCGGTCGAGCTCGACGGCGGCGTGCGGCGCGAAGGCCGGCTACACGACGTGATCGTTGCAAACGGCAACTTCCACGGCGGCGGGATGAAGCTGGCGCCCGACGCCGGCCAGGACGACGGCCTCTTCGACGTCGTGACGATCGGCGACGTGAACAAGCTCGACTTCCTCACGACCGCGCCGAAGCTGTACAGCGGTCGCTACCTCTCGCATCCCGAAGGTGGAGCTGCTGCGGTCTTCGACCGTGGTGATCGAGGCGGCCGAGCCGCTGCCACTCGAGGTCGACGGCGAGCCGATCGGGACGACGCCCGCGCGTTTCGAGGTCGTGCCGGGTGCGCTCCGGCTACGGGTGCCGGCTGCGTAGCCTCGCCGCCACCGCCGGCGCTGCGTTTGCCGCTCTCGCGGGCCTCGTTGCCTCGGGAGCGCTCACAGGCCTCGACCAGTGGGCCGCCGACCACGCGATGCCCTTCGCAGGTGGCTCGTCAGCGCCGCCGACCCTGCTCGAGTCGGCCGTGCCCCTCCTGCACGCCCAGTTCCATCCGGTCGGCGCCGCGGTCGCTCAGCTCGTGACGCTGCCGGGGCAGGTCGTCATCTCGTTCCTGCTCGTCGCCGCCGCGGCGTGGAAGCTGCGTAACGTCACCTGGATCGTGGTGTGGGTGGCCGCGGTGGCCGTCGAGCTCGTCTTTCGGCATGCGCTGACGCGTCCGGCGCTCTACCGGCACGGCGTGCATCTCGTCGCGTTCGACACGTCATGGCCGAGCGGCCACGCGCTTCGCTGCGCGATCGTCGCCGCTGCAGTCGCTGCCGCGTGGCCGCGGCTGCGCGCGGTGCTCGCCGTCTGGCTTGTGGCGGTTGCCGTGCTGCTCGAGCTCGCCGGCTTTCACACGCCGACGGACATCGCCGGCGGATTGCTCCTCGCGACGGCGGCCGTCGCGCTCGCAGGGTCAGGGCTTCTTCGGCGTGGATCGACCCGGTCCGGGCGGGCTCTTCGAGAGGGCTGAGACCTTCTTCTCGAGCGCGCTCAGACGTCCCTCGAGCTCCTCGAACCCCTTCGTCCGCCGCTGCAGCTCGTCGACCTTGTCGCCCAGAGCCTTGAGCGCCTGGAGGGCGCGGTCGGCACCCGGTGCCTCGGCGAGCCGCTGAACCGCTTCCTCGCTCAGGTCGGCCAGCCGGCCCAGCAGATCCTTGTTCCGCTCAGCCATCGCTCCCCAAGATATCGAGTGCGGCCACAACCGCGCGCAGCGTTTCGCCCACACCGGCGTCGAGAACGAGCTCGGCCCGAGAGTCCCAGGGCGTCCCGCCGCGGTTGACGACGGCGAGAGCCCCGCCCGCCGCGAGCGTTTCGCCGGGCAGCGCGGCGACCGGGTGCACCTCGAGCGAGGAGCCGACGACGAGGAGAAGACCCGCCTCGGCCGCCAACTGCTGCGCCCGTTCGATCGCGTCGACCGGAAGCAGCTCGCCGAACATCACGACGCCGGGCTTCAGGACCTCGCCACACTCCGGACATGCCGGGAGCGGCAGCGAGGCGATCGCGTCCGCCATCGGCACTCGCACACCGCAGGCAAGACACTCGGCTTCGCTGAGCGAGCCGTGCACCTCGACGACCTCGCGGGAGCCCGCGCGCTGATGGAGCCCATCGACGTTCTGCGTCACGATCGCGCGGATCCAAGCCGCTTGCTCGAGCTCGGCGAGAGCGCGATGGCCGTCGTTCGGCTCAGCCTCCGCGAGCACGTCGAGCCGGAGCGCATAGAACTCCCAGACCCGTGCGGGATCGCGGCGCAGTGAGTCGATGTTCGCGACCTCGAAGGGGTCGTAGCGCTCCCAGATGCCTCCTGCCGACCGGAAGTCCGGAATCCCCGACTCGGTGCTGATGCCGGCGCCCGTGAGTACGACGCACGGCTGCCGCTCCCGCAACAGCTCTGCCAGACGGTCGACGCTCATGTCGAGATACTGAACAGGAGATGGACGGTTACACCTACTCGGTCCCGATTCGCGTGCGCTTCGCCGACACGGATGCGCAAGGGGTCGCGCACAACTCCCAGTACCTCGTCTGGTTCGAGGTTGCGCGCGTCGAGTACCTGCGCGAATTCGCCGGTGGCTATCAGGCGCTGCGCGACCACGGGGTCGAGGCGCTCGTCCTCGAGTCCCTTTGCCGCTACCGCATGCCGGCGGTGTTCGACGACGAGCTCGTCGTGCACACCCGCTGCGTCGGGCTGCGCGGTGCGCGCTTTCGGTACGAGTACGCGATCGTCCGCGGAGACGAGCTCATCGCCGAGGGCCACACCGAGCACGCCTGCGTGGACGCCGTGACGTTGCGACCGACGCGCACTCCGGACTGGCTCGTCGAAGCGATCGAGGCCGCCGAGAGCGCAGCGACTAGCTCTTAGGCGTGTAGATCTCGCGGGCGATCACGAGCCGCTGGATCTGCGACGTGCCCTCGTAGATCTGAAAGAGCTTCGCGTCGCGCATGAGCTTCTCGACCGGGTACTCCTTGATGTACCCGTACCCACCCAGCACCTGGACGGCGTCGGTCGTGACCTTCATCGCGGTGTCGGCGGCGAAACGCTTGGCGAACGAAGAGGCCAGCGTGGCCTCGCGGCCCATCCCCCCCGCGCGCGGGACGCGCGCGGTCTTCTCGCCGGGCGTCGTCGGCTCTGCCGACGACGCTTCCAGCGCAGAGTCCAGCATCCAGGCGGCCTGCCAGCAGAGGAGCCGCGCTGCCTGGATCTCGGTCGCCATGTCCGCGACCATGAAGCCGACCGCCTGGTGCATCGCGATCGGGAGGTCGAAGGTCACGCGCTCCTTCGAGTAGGCGAGCGCGTGCTCGTACGCCGCCTGCGCGACGCCCACGGCGCCGATCGCGGTCCCCGGGCGCGTGAAGTCGAGCGTCGCCATCGCGATCTTGAAGCCGTCTCCCTCCTCGCCGAGGCGGTTCTCGGCCGGGACCCGGACGTCGTGGAGCGCAAACGCCGACGTGTCCGTGGCGCGCTGCCCCATCTTCTCCAGATGCTTCTCGATCGTCACGCCCGGAAGACCCATCGGGACGAGGAAGGCCGAGATCCCGCGGCGACCGCCTGCCGGATCCGTCTTTGCGAACACGACCGACCACTGTGCGTGGCCCGCGTTCGTGATGAACGTCTTCGAACCGTTGAGGATGTACTCGTCGCCGTCGCGCACCGCGGTCGAGCGCAGTGCGGCGACGTCGGAGCCCGCGCCCGGCTCCGTGAGCGCGAACGAGCAGAGGATCGGCTGCTCCGCGAGCGGCGTCAACCAGTGTGTCTTCTGCTCGGACGAGCCGAAGAGAATGACCGGAGCGGAGCCGAGGCCGTTCGCGAGAATGGACGTTCCGATCCCGGTGCAGCCCCAGTTGATCTCCTCGCCGACGAGCATCCCGTCGAAGGCGGAGAGGCCGAGACCGCCGTACTCGGCCGGCACGTGGAGGTTCATCAGGCCGAGCGAGTGTGCGTGGGCAACCAGCTCGGCCGGGTGGCGTTGCTCTGCGTCGTGCTCGGCTTCGCGCGGCCGGATCTCGCGCTCGGCGAACGCGTGTGCGAGCCGGCGCAGCTCCTTCTGCTCCTCCGTCAGGGCAAAGGAAACGCCCCCTGCCGCAGCAGCCGCCTTGCTCTCTTCGATTGCAACCATCAAGTCCTCCGCCGCGCTTCGACCTTGATTGACTGGTCAGTCAAACGATACTCGCGAACCGCGAAACCGTCTAGATCCGTACGATGCGGAGGTGGCGACGACCGCAAAGAAGACCCAGCTGGACCCGCGCGACTTCCTCGCGCTCGACGCCCTGCTGGACGACGAGGAGCGCGCGATCCGCGACACCGTGCGGCAGTTCGTCCGCGAGCGGATCCTCCCCGAGGTCGGCGACTGGTTCGAGCAGGCGATCTTGCCGCGCGAGCTCGCGCAGGAGTTCGGGCGCCTCGGCCTGTTCGGGATGCACCTCGAGGGCTACGGCCTTCCGGGCGCGAGCTCCGTCATGTACGGGCTCACCTGCATGGAGCTCGAGGCCGGCGACTCGGGCGTCCGCAGCTTCGTCTCGGTTCAGGGCTCGCTCGCGATGTTCGCGATCTGGCGCTGGGGCTCGGAGGAGCAGAAGCAGCGCTGGCTGCCGCCGATGCACACCGGCGAGGCGATCGGCTGCTTCGGCCTGACGGAGCCCGACGCGGGCTCGGACCCCGGCTCGATGCGCACGACGGCGAAGCGCGACGGCTCCGACTGGATCATCAACGGGACGAAGATGTGGATCACGAACGGCACGATCGCCGACGTCGCCGTCGTCTGGGCGCGCACCGAGGACGGCGAGATCAACGGCTTCCTCGTCGAGCGCGGCATGAGCGGATTCGAGGCGCCGGAGATGCACAAGAAGATGTCGCTGCGCGCGTCGATCACCTCGGAGCTCGTGCTCCGCGACGTGCGCGTGCCCGAAGAGAACCGCTTCCCTGAGATCTCGAGCCTGCGCGGGCCGCTTTCCTGCCTCAACGAGGCGCGCTACGGCATCGTCTGGGGCGCCGTCGGCGCCGGCCGCGCGTGCTTCGAGGCGGCGCTCGACTACGCGAAGGAGCGCATCGTCTTCGGCAAGCCGATCGCCGGCTACCAGCTCACGCAGCAGAAGCTCGCCGAGATGGCGCTCGAGGTGAACCGCGGCTCGCTGCTCGCGCTCCACCTCGGACGGATGAAGGACGAAGGGACGCTCCTGCCCGAGCATGTGTCAATGGGAAAGATGGGCAACGTCCGCGGCGCGCTCGAGGTCTGCCGCTCGGCGCGAACGGTCCTCGGCGGCAACGGGATCACGCTCGAGTATCCGGTGATCCGGCACATGAACAACCTCGAGTCCGTCCTCACGTATGAGGGGACGCACGAGGTGCACACGCTCTCGGTCGGCAAGGCACTGACCGGGGAGAACGCGTTCCGCGGCTAGTAAGGCCGGTAGCAGCCACCGTGACGTCTTCGTAACGGGCCGGAGGCCGCGAAATGGCGGGCGACCAGAGAGGCGTGAGCAAGTCGCGACGGTCTTGCGACGGTGGCTGCCACCGGTCGTTCGGCTGCCGACCGGCGAGACGTTCCGCTAGAAGCCCGGGTCTTCGCGCACGGGCAGCGGGCTCTGGGGCAGGCCCTCGCGGGGGTCGCCCTCGTTGTATGCCGACGGCGCGACGTCGTTCGGACCTTCCGGGTAGAAGACGCTCGCGAGCCGTTGGATCTGCGGACGGCCCGGCCCGAGCTCGTACTGGCCTCCGCCGTACAGATGGATACCGCGCTCCTCGCAGGCCTCGATCGTCTCGAGCAGCCCACGCACCGTCCCGAAGCGGGACGGCTTGATGTTCAGCCAGTGCGGCTCGAGCGGTAGCGCGTCGAGGTCGGCGAGCGAGTGGACGGGCGCGTCGAAGCTCAGGCGATCCTCGGCGCCCGCAAGCGCCTCGCGGAGGCCGTCTTCGAGCCACGCGTCCTCGATGATCACGTCGGGAAGCTCCTCCACGATCGCGCGGTACAGCTCGGGATCCGGTGCGAGGTCGACCGTCGTGCCGCGGTAGTACGCCTTCAGGTCGACGACGCGGACACGGTCGAGCCCGTGCAGATGCTGCAGCAACGGACGGTCCCACTCCGTCTCCGCGTCGAGCTTGAACTCGAGCCGCGGCTCGACCTCGAGCCACCGATCGGGCGCGGCGCGGGTCGAGACGACGAAGCGAACGGGAAGCTCCTGCCGCCCGAGCGCCTGACCAAGGCCGAGCTCATTCTGGCGAAGCGCGAGATCGAAGAGCGCGCTCTCGAAAGCCCACCGCCGGTGATCCTGCCCGGTGTGGTTTTCCGGATCGCCGTCCCAGAGCTCTAGCTCGTCGAGCCGGCGCGAGATGTCCTCGAGGCTCCACGTCCCAGCGAGCATCAGACCGGTCGGGACGTGATCGTGGTCGTCGGCGCCGTAGGTGACGTCCTCGCCCCGGCCGGTCCTGCCTTCGCCCTCGACGACGACGGTCGTCGTAACTCGCGTCCAACCCGAGGGAGTCTGCGACTCGCGCCGCTCGAGCGCGTACCCGTCGACCTTTACCTCCAGCCCGGCCACGGAGTCCCACAGCGACATACTGCGAGCATATGAGGCGGAGCCTGATCGCCAGCGCGGTGACCGCTCTCGTGCTGGTGGGGCCGGCGGCGGCCAGGCTGCCGAAGGCGGGCGCGCTCGTGCCGGGACACTCGCTCGGCGGCATCCGGCTCGGGGAATCTCCGGGAGCGGTCCGTTCCTCACTGGGCGGCTCCCACGGCAGGTGCCGCGGCTGTCCGCGAACAACGTGGTACTTCACGTATCACCTGTTCAGCCAGCAGGGGCTCGCGGTCGAGTTCGACCGCGGTCGCGTCTCGGCGGTCTACACGCTCTGGCGCCCGCAGGGCTGGCACGCACCGCGCGGGCTCCGGTTCGGCGCGACGCCGCTCACGGTGCACGACCGCGTCGGCACGCTGCGCACGATCACCTGCCAGGGCTACAGCGCGCTCGTGCGAGACACGTTCGGGGCCCGCACCGCGTACTTCCTCTACGCCGGGCGCCTCTGGGGATTCGGGCTCTTCCGTCGCGGCGCGACTCCATGCCGGTGATCGAGCTCGAGGACGTCGAGCGCGCGGCGCAACGGCTCGCCGGAGTCGCCCACCGCACGCCCGTCCTCACGTCGCGGACGCTCGACGAGCGAACGGGCGCGCGCGTCCACCTGAAGGCGGAGTGCTTCCAGCGCGGGGGCGCCTTCAAGTTCCGCGGCGCCTACAACAAGATCTCGTCGCTCGACGAGGACGCCCTCCGTCGCGGCGTCATCGCCTACTCGTCCGGCAACCACGCGCAGGCCGTCGCGATCGCCGCCGGACTGCTCGGCACGAGCGCGACGATCGTCATGCCCCGCGACGCCCCGGCCGCGAAGCTCGAGGCGACCCGCGGCTACGGCGCCGAGGTCGTCCCCTACGACCGCTGGACGGAGAGCCGCGAGGAGATCGGCGCGCGGCTGGCAGCCGAGCGCGGGCTCGAGCTCGTGACGCCGTACGACGACCCGCTCGTCATGGCCGGCCAGGGAACGGCGGCGCTCGAGTTGCTCGAGGACGCGCCGGAGCTCGACCTACTCCTCGTGCCCGTGAGCGGCGGCGGCCTGATCGCCGGCTGCGCGACCGCGGCGAAGGCGCGCCGCCCGCAGATCCGCATGGTCGGGGTCGAGCCTCAGGCCGGCGACGACACACGGCGCTCGCTCGAAGCCGGCGAGCGGATCCGCATCGACGTGCCGCGCACGATCGCCGACGGATTGCAGGCGCCGGAGCCGGGCGAGCTGACGTTCGAGGTGAACCGGCGGCTCGTAGACGAGGTCGTCACGGTGACCGACGACGAGATCGTGGAGGCAATGGTCTTTCTCTTCGACCGGCTGAAGCTCGTGGCCGAGCCGAGCGGAGCCGCCGGGGTCGCGGCGCTGCTGAGCGGCAAGCTCGACGCCCGCGGCGGCCGGGTCGGCGTCGTCATCTCGGGCGGCAACGTCGGCGCCGCGCGCTTCGCAGAGCTGGTCGCTAGGTCTGCTGCAGCCCGTTCAGAGTGATCTCGAAGAACGTCTTCTCCGCCGCCGCAACGTCCTCTTCTGCCGCCGGCAGCCGGTCGAGCACCCACGCGGTGAGGAGCTCGTCGATCGAGCCGTAGACGACGGTCGCCGCGACGCGCGGTTCGATGTCCTTGCGGAACTCGCCGCGCTCGACGCCGCGCGCGATCACGCGCTCGATCACGTCGATCGGCTGCGCGAGCTCGCCGATCCGCTCGGCCAGCTCCGGGCTCCGGCCGAACTCGCGGATCACGACGCGGACGACGTCCGGCAGGTGGAGCCAGGTGCGCAGGACGATCGCGGAGATGTGACGGAGCTGGTCGGCGGCCGGCTCGTCGGTCTCCTCCACGCTCGCGATGCGCGCCTGCAGGACGCTCCAGTTCTCGTGGAAGACCGCCTCGAGAACCTGGTCCTTCGACTTGAAGTAGTGGTAGAGGAGCCCGTGGGCGACGCCCGCCTCCTCGGCGATGTCGCCGACGCGACTCGCGTGGTACCCCTTCCGCGCGAAGACGCGCACCGCGGCCTCGAGGAGCTGACGCCGTTTGTCCTCCACGCCCTGCGTGCGTTCTTTCAAAGCGGCCAAGAGCCTACTCCGGGTTCTGGCCGTCTGACGGCCCAGGCGCGAGATTCTTGACGGCGCCCGCGACCCTGCCCACCGCCTGCTGGAGGTCGCTCGGGATGATCCAGACCTTGTTCGCCTCGCCCTGCGCGATCAGCGGGAGCGTCTGGAGGTACTGGTACGCGAGCAGCTCGGCGTCGGGCTTGCCCTCGTGGATGGCGTTGAAGACCGTCGCGATCGCCTTCGCCTGGCCCTCGGACTTGAGGATCGCCGCCTGCTTCTCGCCCTCGGCCGAGAGGATCGCCGCCTGCTTCTGGCCCTCCGCCATGAGGATCTGCGACTGGCGCGCGCCCTCCGCCTGCAGGATCGTGGCCCGCTTCTCCCGGTCGGCGCGCATCTGCTTCTCCATCGAGTCCTGAATCGACGCAGGCGGATCGATCGCCTTCAGCTCGACGCGGTTGACGCGAATGCCCCACTTGCCCGTGGCCTCGTCGAGCACGCCGCGCAGCTGCCCGTTGATCTCGTCGCGCGAGGTCAGCGTCTTCTCGAGCGCCAGCCCGCCGATCACGTTGCGCAGGGTGGTGACGGTGAGCTGCTCGATCGCCTGGATGTAGTTCGCGATCTCGTACGTCGCAGCCTTGGCGTCGGTGACCTGGAAGTAGATGACGGAGTCGATGCTGACGACGAGGTTGTCCTCGGTGATCACCGGCTGCGGCGGGAACGAGACGACCTGCTCGCGCAGGTCGAGGAGCGGCCGCACGCGGTCGATGAACGGGACGACCATCGCGAGGCCCGGCGTGAGCGTCCGCGAGTAGCGGCCGAGACGCTCGACGACGCCGGCGCGGGCCTGCGGGACGATGCGGATCGTCCGCGCCAGGGTGACGAGGACGACGACTGCGACGATCAGGATGACGATCAGGGCGACCATCTGGTTCAGCTTCTCCTATCTCTATCGATACACCAGGGCGGTGGCGCCCTGGATCTGTGCGACCTCGACCTCCGTGCCGACGTCGAACGCTTCGTCGGTCAGGTAAGAGCGGGCGCTCCACTCCTCGCCCCCGATCTTGACCCGCCCGCCGCGACCATCGACGCGCTGGAGGACGATCGCCTTCCCGC
>CAWBQC010000030.1:0-28361 GCA_963790845.1 uncultured Actinomycetes bacterium
GCCGCGATCAGCTCGTCGAGGTCGGGCAGCTCGCTCGTCTCGTACGCCCATGCGCCGCGGACGATGCCGTCCGCGTCGATCAGGAACGCGCTGCGCCGCGAGACGTCGCGCATCCCGTTGTGTTCGAACGCGACGTCGAAGCCGTGCGTCGCCTCTGCGTTCCAGTCGGAGAGGAGCGGGAAGTCGAGGTCGAGCGCCTGCATCCACGCGACGTGGGTGTACGGCGAGTCGCGGGAGATCGCGAACGGCTCCACTCCCGCGTCCTGCAGCTCCGCTCTCCTGTCACGCAGGAGCTCGAGCTCGTTCGTTCAGGTCGAGGACCAGTCGAAGAGGTAGAAGAGCAGCAGGAGCGGGCGCTCATGGAGCAGGTCGCCGATGCTCGCGCGCTCGCGCGGCGTCGTCCACACCACCGCTTCGAGCGGCGCCTTCTGCCCGATCTCGAGCACGAGCCGATCCTACGCAGCGGCCGCCGGCTCTGGCTCCGGCTCGGAGGCGACCTCGGTCGCCTCCGCGATCTCCCGCACGACCTCGATGATGTCGCGGTTCGCGTTGAAAACGTGGAGCTGGTGGTCGGCGCCGTTGCCGCGGCGCAGGATCTCCTCGATGCCCGCGAGCTCCTCCTCCGAGCCGAGGTCGCGCGCGTGCGGGCGCAGCGTCTTCAGCGTGCGGCGGATCAGCGCGGCCACCGGGATGCGGTTGCGGCGCCCCGTGTGGAGGTCCATCACGGGTGCCGAGAGCCCGTAGCGGGCGGCGAGCCACTTGTTCTCGGTCGTGAGGATGCGGTGGAAGGAGGGGATCTCCTCGCCGCGTTCGACGAGCTCCGCGTAGTGCTTGACGAGCGCCTGGCAGTACGCGGTGATCGCGATCACGTCGTCGAGCCGCGTCACCGCGTCGCAGATCCGGATCTCGACCGTGCCGAGGCGCGGGTGGAGGCGGATGTCCCACCAGATGTGGGTGTAGTCCTGGATGCAGCCCGTCTTCTCGAGCTGGTTCACGACCTGCGCGTAGTCGGCGTAGTCGCGGAAGCGTGGCGGCGGGCCCGAGCGCGGGAACGCGGCGAAGACCATGTGGCGCGAGGAGCGGAGCCCGGTCGGCTCGCCTCGCCAGAACGGCGAGCTCGCGGAGAGCGCGACGAGCTCCGTGAGATGGGCGATCAGGCCGTTCACGACCTGGATCGCCTTCTCCGCGTCGTCGACTGCGACGTGGACGTGCATCCCGAAGATCAGCTCGCGTCGCGCGATGTACTGCATCTGGTCGACCATCGCGCGGTAGCGATCCTTGGCGGTGATCCGCTGCCGCTCGAAGAGCGAGAAGGGGTGCGTGCCCGCCGAGCCGACGCGGAGCCCCTTCTCGCCGGCGACGTCGGTGACGTAACGGCGGATGCGCAGCAGCTGCTGCCGCACGCCCGCGGGCGTGTGGCAGACCGGCGTCGCGACCTCGAGGACCGACTGCATCAGCTCCGAGTTGATCCGTGGCTCGAGCTCGTGCCCGGCCACCGCGGCGAGCACGGTGTCGATGTGCTGGACGAGGTCGAACGTCTCGCTGTCGAGGAGCATGTACTCCTCCTCGACCCCGAGCGTGTACGGATCGCTCGCGCCGAAGGCGTGGTCGAGCACGCTGCCGCCGGGCGGGAACTGCGAGCCCTTGCCCGTGATCGACGGAGGAATCAGCGAGTCGCTCATGCGGGGACGATATCGGGCTTGTTTGCAGGAAGAAAGCGCCGGCCCAGCATGACGAGCGGGATCCCGATCACCACCGACGAGGCGATCTTGCCGACGAGCTGGCCGTTGAAGAAGTCGAGGCCGGACGAGCCGAACGCGAGCACGAGAAAGACGGCGCTGTCGATGGGCGCGCTCGCGCCGGCCGAGACCGCGACACGCACGCCGTCGTGGACGCGTCCGCGCAGCGGCGCGCCGACGAGGTTGTCGACGGTCTCCGAGACGAGGAAGGCTGCGAGGCTGGCGCCCACGATCCGCCACGTCGAGCCGACGGCGCTGTCGAACTCCTGCCCCGGGAACGCGGGATGCGAGTGGACGACGAGCGCGATGTACCCCGCGAAGAGCGCCGAGCCGACGAAGCCGAGCCCGATCAGGAGCTGGGCGTTGATCGCTCCCTCGCGGCGAGTCACTCCGGTGTGGTGCGCGAGCTGCACGAGGGCCAGCGCGACGCCGATCGAGTAGACGCCGCCGGGCGCCTCGAGGTGCGTGAACGGGAGGCGAACGATCTTGTTCGCGCCGATCTGCGCCGAGAGAACGACGGCGACGTACAGCCCCGCGAGGACCGACAGTCTCATTCGGGGAGAAGCGCGTCCGCCTCGATCTCGACCTTCCAGGCCGGATCGAGCAGCCCACGGACGACGAGCATCGACGTCGCGGGCAGGACCGAGCCGAATACCTCGCCGTGCGCGCGCCCGACCGCGTCCCAGTCGGCGGCGTCGACGATGAACATGCGGGTGCGGACGACGTGCTCGGGGCCGGCGCCGAGCTCGCGGAGCGCGTTCAGGATGATCTCGAGGCAGCGCTTCGCCTGTTCGTAGGGATCGTTCGAATCGCTGCCGACCGGAGCGGTTCCGCTCACGTACACGTGGCGCCCGTCGCGCACGGCACGCGAGTAGCCGACCGTTTCGGCGAAGGGGGAGACTGCTGGGACGGCGGCGCGGGCCACGTTCCTAGTATCCCGCGACGTGGACGCGTTGCGCGAGATCGACAGCTGGGGAGCCGGCACGGCTGCGGCGGGCGTGGCCCGTGCCGACCGCATCGGCGCGACGCACGGCCCGACCGACCGCGAGGTGCCCTGGGCGTCGGTGACGAAGATCCTCACGGGCGTTGCGCTTCTCGTCGCGCTCGAGGAGGGAACCGTCGATCTCGACGAACCGGCAGGCCCTCCCGGCGCGACGCTCCGCCACCTGCTCGCCCACGCTTCGGGCTTGCCGGTCGACGGCCCCGATCCCATCGCCGAACCGGGCCGGCGAAGGATCTACTCGAACACGGGGATCGAGCTGGCCGCGAAGCTGCTCGAGGAGCGCGCCGAGATGCCGTTTGCCGAGTACTTCCTCGGCGCGGTTGTGCGCCCGCTCGGTCTGGCCGGACGCCTGCGGGGCTCTCCGGCTCACGGTTACCGCGGGCCTCTCGGTGACCTACTGACGCTCGGCCGGGAGCTTCTCGCGCCGACGCTCGTGGCCGCCGAGACGCTCGCCGAGGCGACGACGGTCCAGTTCCCGGGCCTCACGGGCGTCCTCCCGGGGCTCGGTCGGATGGAGCCGAACGACTGGGGGCTGGCGTTCGAGTTACGCGATGCGAAGTCGCCGCACTGGACCGGCCTCCGCAACTCTGAGCGCACCTTCGGTCACTTCGGGGCGAGCGGAACCTTCCTCTGGGTCGATCCCGATGCGGGTCTCGCGTGCGGTGTTCTCACGGATCGACCGTTCGGCGACTGGGCGAAGGACGCGTGGCCAGCGCTCAGCGACGCCATCCTGATGGGTTAGGTCCGGCCGTCGGTGAAGTTGAGCCGAATGGCCCATAGCCATCGCCCCGTATCGCGTCGATCATGCGGAGCAATGAGCGAGCGCGGCCTGCATTGCATCGAGGATGACATCGCCGAGACGTGGCTCGAGGACTGGGCTGGTGCCGGTCTTGGAGAGCTCGAGGCGTACCTCGCCAAGCACGCGGACTTTCTGCGGTTCGTCGAGGGGCGCGAAGCGCCTCAGCCGGCGGAGTAGCTCGCAGAGATTTCGAGGGCGCGGCGAGCGCGGCAGTACGCCGCGCTCTGTCGCTTAACCCTCGAACCCGAGCTGGCGCTCGAGCATGCCCTTCGGCATCGCGCCCACGGCCGAGGCCTTCGGCGCGCCGCCCTCGAAGAGCATCATGTTCGGGATCGACTGGATCCCGTAGCGCATCGCCAGATCCTGGTTCTCGTCGATGTTCACCTTCACGAGCTTGAGGTTGTGCTCGTCGGCGATCCGCTCGAGCACGGGCGCAACCGCATGACACGGTCCGCACCATTCGGCCCAGAAGTCGACGAGCACGGGCTCGTGGGCCTGCAGGACCTCGCTTTCGAAGGTGGTGTCGGTGACCTCTGTTGCCATCGTTTCCTTTCGGTGTCTCAGTAGAGGAAGCGCTTGTACCCACGCTGCCGTAAGTCAGAACGCCTGAGCCTAGACTTGGCTTCCCGATGCCGGAGCCAATCTTCCAGTCTGTGCCGGACAAACCCGACCATCCCGCGCTCGAGCGGGAGATGCTCGCTCGCTGGGACGAGGAAGGCACGTTCGCCAGGCTCCGGGAGCAGAACCGCGGCGGCCCTGTCTTCTCGTTCATGGATGGGCCGATCACGGCGAACAACCCTGCGGGCGTCCACCACGGCCACGGGCGGACGCTGAAGGACGTCTTCCAGCGCTACAAGGCGCAGCGGGGCCACGACCTCCGCTACCAGAACGGCTTCGATTCGCAGGGGCTGCACGTCGAGGTCGAGGTGGAGAAGTCGCTCGGCCTCAATTCGAAGCGCGAGATCGAGAGCTACGGCCTCGCCGAGTTCGCCGAGCGCTGCAAGGAACGCGTCGCTCATTACGCGGGCATCCAGACCGAGCAGTCGAAGCGGCTCGGCATGTGGATGGACTGGGACAACTCGTACTACACCTTCAGCGACACGAACATCGAGTACATCTGGGGCTTCCTCAAGGAGGTGCACTCGCGCGGCTGGCTGTACAAGGGACACCGTGCGACGCAGTGGTGTCCGCGCTGCGGCACCTCGCTCTCGAAGCACGAGCAGGCGGGCGAGGAGAACTACGCCGAGCTCGAGCATCCCTCGCTCTTCGTCCGCTTCCCGCTGCGTGGGCGGCCGGGCGAGTCGCTCGTGGTCTGGACGACGACTCCCTGGACGCTGCCCGCGAACGTCGCCGCCGCTGTGAGGCCGGATGCGGAATACGGGCGCAACGACGTGGGCGAGTGGGTCGCCGTAGCCAGATATCCGGATGAGCACTTCGAGGCCCGCATGCGCGGGGAGGAGCTCGTCGGTCTCGAGTACGAGGGGCCGTTCGACGACCTCGCCGCACAGGAGGGGATCGTGCATCGGATCATCCCGTGGAACGAGGTCTCGCTGGACGAGGGAACCGGCATCGTCCACATCGCTCCCGGCGCCGGTGCCGAGGACTTCGAGCTCTCGCGCGTCCATGACCTTCCGGTGTTGACGCCGATCGACGAGTCCGGCGTGATGCTGCCGGAGTACGGCCGGCTCGCGGGCAAGACCACCGACCAGGTCGTCGTGCCGGTGATCGAGTCCCTGCGTGAGCGCGGCCGCCTGGTCGAGGCGACGTCGATCGTCCACCGCTACCCCGTTTGCTGGCGCTGCTCGACGCCGCTCGTCTTCCGCGTCGTCGACGACTGGTTCATCTCGGCCGAGGAAATCCGGCAGCCGATGCTCGACGGGAACGCGACCGTCGAGTGGACCCCGCCGCAGTACAAGAAGCGGATGGACGACTGGCTACGCAACATGGGCGACTGGAACATCTCTCGCCGCCGCTACTTCGGCCTGCCGCTCCCGTTCTACGAGTGCGAGTGCGGGCACCTCAACCTGATCGGCTCACGCGCGGAGCTCGAAGCGCGGGCGGTCTCGGGGCTCGACCAGCTGCGGGAGCTCCATCGACCGTGGATCGACGCCGTCCGCATCCGCTGCGAGGCGCTGCGACGCCGAGGTCGAGCGGATCCCCGAGGTAGGCGACGCGTGGCTCGACGCGGGCATCGTCCACTTCTCCACGCTTGGCTGGCAGAACCCCGAATGGATCCCGCACGGGTACGCGACCGGAGCATCCGCCGGGATCTCGGGCGCCGACCTTCCCGACCACGCCTACTGGGTGAAGTGGTTCCCGGCGGACTGGGTCACGGAGATGCGCGAGCAGATCCGGCTCTGGTTCTACTCCCAATGCTTCATGGCGATCACGCTCGACGGCCGGCAGCCGTACCGGCGCGTCCTGACCTACGAGAAGGTCTACGACGAAACCGGACGCGAGATGCACAAGTCCTGGGGCAACGCGATCGAGCTCGACGACGCTCTCGAACGGATGGGTGCCGACGTGATGCGCTGGCTCTACTGCAGCCAGCCCCCGAGCCAGCCGCTTCGTTTCGGCTACGGCATGGCCGAGGAGGTGAAGCGGCGGTTTCTCACTTTCTGGAACTGCGTCAAGTTTCTCGTCGACTACGCAAACGTGCGGGACTTCCGGCCGTCCTGGTCGGAGCTTGCGCCCGGCGACCTCGCCGCTCCGCTCGACCGCTGGCTCGTCGAGCGGACGAGGGCCTTCGTCAGGGCCGCGGAATCCGGCTACGAGGCGTACGAGACCGTTGCGGTGATGCGCGAGTTCGAGGCCTACGTCGACGACCTCTCGAACTGGTACATCCGCCGTTCCCGCCGTCGCTTCTGGGCGGACGACGAGGCTGCGCTGCGGACGCTCTGGTACGCGCTCGTGCAGTCGCTGCGCGTGCTTGCCCCGATCCTCCCCTTCGTCACCGACCACCTATGGCGCACGCTCGTCCTCGACGGGCCGGAGTCGGTGCACCTCGCCGGCTGGCCCGAGGTCGCAGAGCCGGATCGGGCTCTTCTCGACGAGATCGCCGAGGTTCGGCGCGTCGTCGAGCTCGGGCGGCAGGCGCGCTCCACCTCGGGCATCAAGCTGCGGCAGCCGCTCCGCCGGCTCGTGGTCGAAGGCGCCAGACTCGACGGGCATGCCGAGGAGGTTGGGGACGAGCTGCGCGTGAAGAACGTCGAGCTGGGCCCGGTCGAGGCGGTCGAGCTGCGGGTGAAGCCGAACCTGCCGGTGCTCGGCCCGAAGCTCGGCAAGGAGCTCGGCACGGTGGGCGCGGCGCTCGCGGCGGGAGAGTTCGAGGAGTTGCCGGAGGGGCGTTTCCGCGTCGCGGGCCACGAGCTCGGGCCCGAGGAGGTGCTCGTGGAGCGGGGTGGGCGAGAGGGCTGGGCCGTCGCCTCGGCGGACGGTGTTACGGTCGCGCTCGATCTCGGCCTCGACGACGAGCTCGTGCTCGAGGGCGAGGCGTACGAGCTCATCCATCGCGTCAACTCGCTGCGCAAGGCGCAGGGGCTCGAGCTGACGGACCGGATCGTCCTGACGGCGCCCGAGAGCCAACGGGAGCTCGTCGACCGGCACGGCGACTGGATCGCGCGCGAGGTGCTTGCGACCGAGATCCGCGTCTCGGGAGACGAGCTGAAGCTCGAGAAGAGCTAAGCCGCGGCGCGCTCTGCGCGGCGCAGCTCGACGGGGAGCTTGAAGTTCACGTCCTCGTGCACCGGCGCCTGTTCGCACACCTCGGCGCCCCGCGCCGCGAACCAGGTACAGACCTCGGCGACGAGCCGCTCGGGAGCGGAAGCCCCGGAGGTGAGCCCGACGGTCTCGCAGCCGTCGAGCCAGCGCTCGTCGATCTCGCGGACGTCGTCGACGAGATGAGCCGGTGTCCCGTCGGCGCGGGCGACGTCGACCAGCCGCTGCGAGTTCGAGGAGTTGGACGAACCGACGACGAGCAGGAGATCGACCTCGCGCACGAGCTCCTTCGCAGCCCACTGCCGGTTCGAGGTCGCGTAACAGATGTCCTCGCGCGCCGGCCCTTCCATGTGGGGGAAACGGCGGCGCAGCACCGAGACGATCACGTTCGTCTCGTCGACGGAGAGCGTCGTCTGGGTGACGTAGGCCAGCGGCCGGTCCTGCGGGAGCGAGACACGCTCCGCATCCTCCATCGACTGGACGAGGACGATCGCATCCGGCGCCTCGCCGAGGGTGCCTTCGACCTCCTCGTGCCCCTCGTGCCCGATGAGGACGACGGCGTACCCGGCCTCGGCGTAGCGACGTGCCTGCGCGTGCACCTTCGTGACGAGCGGGCAGGTGGCGTCGATCGTCGTCAGCGCCCGCTCCTGCGCCTCGTGGCGCACCGCCGGCGCGATGCCGTGGGCGGAAAACACGACGGTCGCCCCCTCCGGGACGTCCGAGAGCGCGTCGACGAAGACAGCACCGCGGCTCCGCAGATCGTCGACGACGTGCGAGTTGTGCACGATCTGTTTCCGGACGTAGACCGGTCTTCCGTACAGCGCGAGAGCGCGCTCGACCGTCTCGACCGCCCGTTCGACTCCCGCACAGTAGCCCCGCGGAGAGGCGAGGAGAAGGCGTTTCACCACTTCCCGGCCACCATAGCCGGGAAGCGTTAGGAGGGCGTGAGAGGAACCGCGCGAGGCGATATTTACCCCTTGCAAAGATGGGCCGGACGGCCCATTGTCCGCTTCTCGAGCGCGCTCTAGCCTCCCTGTCACTGGGCGATGCGAACCGCGGCGTCTTCGGACGATTCGCGGGGAGCAATCGGGAGAGCCCGCCGCACCGACCCCCCGAGCGGCGGGCTTTTCCATGTCTGGGGTCGGATTTCGGGTGCCGCGGCGGGTCCGGCCTCGTACAATCTGAGGCGCCCCAGTGAGGATTCCGGACAAGCTCTTGACCGTTCGCACGCTCGGCCGCGCCGCGGCCGCAGCGGTGTTTCTGCGTGCGATTCTCCGCCGTGGGGGCGCGCGTGAGGAGCGGCGTGCCTTCACGGCGCAGGAGCTCCAGAGTGTCAGCCGCGTCGCCGACCAGATGTCGCGGACCGTCGATGTCGAGGGCGTCGCGCGGACGCTGCTCGACGAGCTCGCGGACCTGTTCGACGTCGCCTTCGTCGCGCTCACGTTCGTCTCGGATGACGGGCACGAAGCGTCCGGCTATCTCGCGCGCTCGAACGGCGAGGACGTCGACTGGTGGCGCGACATGCGTCTCGATCTCGAGCGTGAGCCGTCCGGGATCGCGAGCACGGTCTTCGAAGCAACGGCACTCGCTGTCTACGACACCGAGAGCTCCGGCGTCGTCAGCTCTCGCCTCGCAGCCGCCGTGGGAGCGAAGAGCGCCGCGTTCGTCCCCCTGCTCGTCCAGGAGCGCGTCATCGGCGTGATCTCCGTGGCCACGCTCGACGAGCCGCGCGTCTTCACGAACGAGGATCTCGCGGTGATGCAGACCCTTGCCACGGAGGCGGCCTCCGCACTCGAGCGGCTCCGTGCCGGCGTTGCGCTCGAGGAGGCTCTGAAGCGGAACGAGGAGCAACTGGCGCAGCAGACCGCCCTCCTGCGCGCCGCGCACGTCCTCAGCAGCGAGCTGGATCTGGCCGTCGTCCTGCAGCGGCTCGCCGACCAGCTCGCGGAGCTCCTCGACGCGGACGCGGCGGACTGCTACCTCCTCGACCGTGAGCGCGGGCACTTCCGGTGCGTCGCCGTGCACGGCTTCGACCGCTCGGTCGTGGGCTTCGAGTTTCCCGCGGCCCACGGCCTCGCGGGGGCGGCGGCCCGCGAGGGCCGGCCCCTGATCGACAGCTCATACGGCGAGATCGCGGCGCCGGTTCCCCATCCCGCGTACGACGGCTTCACCGACGTGATCACCGCTCCGATGTTCTGGAGCGGCGAGGTGCTCGGCGTGCTCGGTGTCGGCCGGCGCGAGGGACGCCGGTTCGAGCAGCAGGATGCGACCGTCCTCGAGGCGTTCGCCGGCCTCGCGGCGCTCGCACTGCGCAATGCCGAGATGTTCACGCAGCGTGCGCGCCAGGCCCGGATCCAGCGCGGCTTCTACCGGATCGCGTCGGTTCTCGGCCAATCGCTTTCCCGCGCGGCGACGCTCGAATCGATCGCGCAGGCGGCAGCGGAGGCGTTGGGCGGTAGCTCGGCGGCGGTGCTGGTGCCCTCGAGCGGGAGACTGGAGGCCGGCGGGGCGTACGAGCTCCCGGAGGATCTCGGGAGCATCTTCGAGGCGCGCGCTGCCGAGCAGCACGGGCCGCTCTTCCGGGCAGCCGCCGACGGCCGAATCCTCGTCTCATCCTCCATCTCGGACGACGAGCGGTTGCTCCCCGACCTCCGCGCGGCCGCAGCTGCGCACGGCTACCCCTCGTTGATCTCCGTACCGGTCGACTCGCCCCGCGAAGCCGGGCGCGGGCTCGTCCTCATCTTCTTCGACGAGGAACGCTCGTTCAGCGACGACGATCTCGAGCTCGCCCGGCATCTCGCCGACGCGACGCGCGGCGCGCTCGAGCGGAGCGAGCTGTTCGAGGCCGAGCGAGGCGCGCGCGCTCTCGCGCAGCAGCTGACGCGCACCGGCCGGCTGCTCACGAGCGAGCTCGATCCGGCGGCTGTGCTCGACGAGGTCGTCGAGCAGGCGCCGGCACTCGTCAACGCCGACGCGGGAGCATTCCGGCTGCTCGACGGCGACGAGCTGGTGGTGACGGCCGCGGGCGGCGCCGGAGCGGCGGCCGCGCTCGGCTCTCGCAGCCCGGCGGGAGGCTGGCTGTCGGGCGATGTCGTGCAGTCGGGCGCGCCGGTTGCGCTCGCGCAGGCCGGCGAAGACGACCGCCTCCGCGGCCTCGATCCGATGCTCCAGGCCGGCCATGCAGCCTTTCTCGGAGTCCCGGTAGGCGGGGCGGAGGGGACGACGCTCGGCGTCCTCGCGGTCTACGCGTCCGTGGCCCGCGAGTGGCGCGAAGAGGAGATCGAGGCGCTGCTCGCCGTCGCGGCCAGTACGTCGGCCGCGCTCTCGAACGCCGAGCTCTACCAGCGCGTCGCGCTCGAGCGCGAGCGGTCGGTCGCGATCCTCGCGAACACCGCTGACGGGATCGTCGCCGTCGATCGTGACGGCAAGGTGGTTCTCTGGAACAGCGCAGCCGAGGGCATCACGGGCATTCCCGCTTCGGTCGCGCTGGGCCGTGCTCCGGTCGACGTGCTGCAGCGGAGCCTCGAGGTGCCCGAGGGCGGCGCGCGCGGCGACCGGCTCGTTTCGATCACGCGTGGCCGCGAGGAGGTGTGGCTGTCCGTGACCGAAGCGGTGATGCGCGACCCGCTGGGCGCCGTCTCCGGCCGCATCTTCGCCTTCCGCGACATCTCCGGCGACAGGCTCGTCGAGCAGGTCAAGTCCGACTTCGTGAGCACCGTCTCGCACGAGCTGCGCACGCCGCTCACCTCTATCTACGGCTTTGCAGAGACACTCCTTCGCCAGGACGTCATGTTCGGCGAGGAGGAGCGGCAGACGTTCCTCCGCTATATCGCCTCCGAGTCGCAGCGGCTGACGTCGATCGTCGACACGCTCCTGAACGTCGCCCGGCTCGACACCGGTGACCTCCAGGTCAACCTCGCCGAGACGGACGTGCGCGACGTCGTCGGCCAGGTGCTCGAGACGGTCTCCCCGACCGAGGTCGACGGGCATCGGTTCGTCGTCGAGCTGCCCGACGAGCCGCTCGCAGCAAGAGCTGATCCGGAGAAGCTGCGCCAGGTCTGTTCGATCCTCGTCGACAACGCACTCCGCTACTCGCCGGACGGCGGGACGGTGACGGTCGGCGCCGCGCGGCGCGAAGACAGGGTCGAGGTCAGCGTCGAGGACGAAGGCATCGGCATCCCACAGGCAGACCAGGAGCAGATCTTCCGCAAGTTCTACCGCGGTGCCGACGCCGAGCTGCGCGCAGGTGCGGGCGGAACCGGGCTCGGGCTCTTCATCGCACGCGGTCTCGTGACCGCGATGGGCGGCCGGATCTGGGTTTCGTCACAGGAGGGCGAGGGCTCTCGCTTCGCCTTTGAGCTGCCGGCGGCGGTTGCCGCTCAAGCATCGACGTCTGGTGGACGAGAATGACAAGAGAGATGGATGGGAATACGCGGCCGATGCCAGACGGGGGTCAGGTACGCGTCCTCGTGATCGACGACGAGGCGCCGATCAGGCTGCTCTGCCGGGTGAACCTCGAGGCCGAGGGGATCGAGGTGCTCGAGGCCGCGGACGGGACGAGCGGGCTCGATCTCGCCCGCGCCGAGCATCCCGACGTCGTGCTCCTCGACGTGATGATGCCCGGCCTCGACGGCTGGCGGGTCGCCGAGGAGCTGCTCGAGCACGACGAGACCCGCGGGATTCCGATCATCTTCCTCACCGCGCGCGCCGAGTTCCGCGATCGGGCGCGTGGCCTCGACATCGGGGGCATCGACTACGTTACGAAGCCCTTCAATCCGCTCGAGCTCGCTCCGCTCGTGCGCGACCTGCTCGACCGGATCGACCGGGGCGAGCGCGACGAGCTCCGCGTCGAGAAGCTCGCCGAGCTGCGCACGCTCATCGAATCCGAGTAGCGCCGAGCCGGCGACACCTACACTGACGCACCTCGGGGCGTAGCTCAGCCTGGTTAGAGTGCCCGCTTTGGGAGCGGGAGGTCGGCAGTTCGAATCTGCCCGCCCCGATTCCGCAACCGGATAGCGATCAGCCTCGTTCTTACGGCATGCGTGCGAGCGCGCAACGCGGCGGCGTGCGGCCCATCCCCGACGAGGCGCCGCTCGAGGAAGAACGTGCCGGGCGCGAGCCCATGCCGCAGCCGGAACGCGACGAGCCGCGGCTCGTCGATCCCGGGCTCCGCGATCTCTCCTTCCGGGACTGGCGCGCGATTCTCGTCCGCGGGTTCAAGGAGTTCCTCTCCGACAACGGGACGATGCTCGCCTCGGCGCTCGCATACTCGACGTTCTTCGCGATCCCGTCGGTGCTGCTCGTCGTGGTCGGCGTCTTCACGCTCCTCGCCGGGCCGCAGACGATCTCGGCTCTGATGGGGCACTTCTCCCACGTCATGCCGAGCCAGGCGACGCACCTGCTCGGCGGGAGCTTGCACCGCCTCGACCAGCATCCCTCCACGGGTGTCGCGATGACGATCGTGGGCGCGGTGCTCGCGGTCTGGTCGACGACCGGCGCGATGACGTCGTACATGACCGCTCTCAACCTGGCGTACGAGCGCAAGGACGGACGGTCGTTCGTGCGCAAGCGCCTGATCGCGGTCGAGCTGGTCGCGGTGATCGGCGTCGCATTCCTGCTCGTGGCCGTGCTCCTCATCTTCGGCCCTCCGGTCGAGCGGTTCGTCGCGTCCCACGCCGGCCCGGTCTCCGGTGCGGTCGGATGGATCTGGTGGATCGCGGAGTGGCCGATCCTCGTCGCGGGGCTTCTGGCCGCGTTCGCGACCCTCCTCTACCTCGGGCCCGACGTCGCGCATCCGCGCTGGCGGTTCGTGACTCCCGGGTCGGTCTTCGCCGCCGTCGTCTGGCTCGCGGCGTCGGGCGGCTTCGCCGTCTACACGGCGATGTTCGGCTCCTACAACAAGACCTGGGGATCGCTCGCCGCGGTGATCATCATGCTCACCTGGCTATGGCTCGCCGCGATCGCGCTGCTGCTGGGGGCCGAGATCAACGCCGAGGCGGAGCGGAGCCGCGAGCTGCGCCAAGGGCAGCCGGCCGAGCGCGAGCTGTTGGCCCCGACGCGCTCGGGCTCGGGCTGAACGCTCCGCTCGCCTGCTCGTCGGCGAGGAAGCGCAACAGATAGGCGGCGAACGCGCCGAAGAAGACGAGCGCTTCCTCGGCCGCCATCGTCACGCCCGCGATCTGCTGATCGGCAAGCGGGCTCGGGCCCCAGGTTCGCGGCGCGTGGACGTAGAAGGGATAGATCGCGCGCGGGATCAGAGCGAGCAGGAGGCCGAGCGGGGAGGAGAGGACGAAGGCGGCGAAGAGGTAGGCGGCCTTCGCGCCGGCCGATCCCTTCCCGTGCACGACCGGCCACCACACGCAGACGCCGGCGGCGAGATACGTGAGGTGCTCGACATGGAGGAGCGAGTGCGGATGCCGGAGAGCACTGTCGTAGATCCACGGCAGATGCCACGTGTAGTAGACGGCGAGCCAGAGCGGCAGCGCGACGAAGGGCCGGAAGAGCGGGAAGCCCGACGCCCGATCGGCGAGGCGGGGCGGGATCGCCAGCAACAGCAGCGCGGGAGCCCACTCGGCGAGAACGACGTTCTGCAGCAGGTGCGCCCACAGGAACGTGTGATTCGCGAGCGGCTCGAGCTGCGTGACGAAGGCGGCGAAGACGAGCACGACGCCGAGCGCACCGGTGACGAGACGTGGCCGCGATACCCGGCTCCCCCGGGTCGCGAGCGCGAGCCCTACTGCCAGCGCCGGCGCGAGCCCGAGCGCCTCCGCCGAGGGATGCATCTCGCTACCGTACCCAGCGCTCCGCGGGTGTAGCTCAATGGTAGAGCCCTAGCCTTCCAAGCTAGTTATGCGGGTTCGATTCCCGCCACCCGCTTCGGGCACTGTGAGCTATCTCTTGACCTGGCAGAACCGGGCCGCGAACGTCCCGCGGTAGCCGTAGATCAAGCCGTCGCCGTAGACCCGCGTCGGGAGCGCGAACCGCCCCCGCCAGATGCCGTGGGGATACGAGTTCACGCTCTCGAAGATCAGCTTTGCCCCGTGCTTCAGCCCGGCGACGTGGGTGGGGGTGCTCCGGTTCTTGTAGACGGTGAGAAAGGCGACCTGGGGATGCGCCATCGGGCGAGTGATGTGGACGCGCGGCGTGCCGGCGACGTGGATCTGGATCAGGTGACCCGGGACTTGAACCGCATGCACCAACGCCCGGCAGCTCACCTTCCTGCGGCGGAAGAGATAGAGCGTCAGCGTGTTCCACCTGCGGCTCCAGACGATTGCCGCCGAGCGTGTGACGTACGGGTGCCCGGCGACCACGCCTCCGCCCGAGGTGACCGTGAGGCTCATGCCGAGCCGCTCCCGCGGGAACGCGCGGTCGATCCGGGCAGCGGCGGGCGCTGCCGCCATCAAGGTCACAACCAGGAGGGTCAGAACGAGTCGCCTCATACGGAGTCTTTCCCGGGTCGGCGCGTATTCCCTCGTTGGCCGGCGGCGGGGAGCACGAGTGCTCCCCGCCGCGTGGATCGAGTGCTCAGCAGGCCTGGGCAACGACGACCCCTGTTCCGGCGTGGCCCGGGTTGGGCGCGTAGCCGGGGTTGGTCTGGACGACGACGATGTGCGGTGTCGTGCCCGTGATCTGTGAGCCGCTCTTCACGGCCGAGTCGGTCGAGATCACGCCCATGAACGCGGGCAGCGGGCCGGCAGGCGGCGGCGCGCTGTTACCGGGATCGGTCGCCCAGCCGGGTCCTCCGCACGTCGGCGTGGCCGGGCTCTTTGCGTAGCCCTTGAAGGCCGCGGGCGCGGTCCCGCCGCTGACGACGTTCAGACCGGCCCACTGGGCTCCCCAGAAGGTGACCGCGTTGCCGTTGCCGCTCGAGCCGTCGCCGACGACGAACGATCCGCCGCCGGGAGCGAACGCGAAGACGAGCACCGTGCACGGCTTCGCCGTGTCGGCGGTGCTGCCGCCCTCGTCGGCGACGTGGACGTTCACGTCGAAGTAGCCGGTCGACGCGTACGTGTGGCCGCCGGCGATCGTGTAGTCGCCGCCGCTACCGCTCACCGTTCCACTCGACGTCGACCCGTCTCCCCAGTCGATCGTCGCGGTGAAGTCACTGAGCGGAGCCGCTGGGTTGCCGTCGTGCAGGTCGGCGACCGTCCCGTTGAACGCCTGCAGTGAGACGGCCGGCGTTGCGCAGCTCAGAGTCAGCGGCGCGTCCACGACGACCACCGAGAACGGCAGCGTCGTGGAGAGCCCGGTCGGATCCGTGACGACGACCGTGCCGGTGTGCGTGCCTTCCTCGGCGAACGTGTGCTGTGGGTTCTGTCCGGTGGCGGTGCCGCCGTCGTCGAACGTCCAGTCGAAGGTGAGGCCGCTGGTGCCGCACGGACTGAGGCTGCCGCCCGGCCCGGTTCCGACGACGCCCAGCTGGACCGAGTTGCCCTCGGTTCCCGTCGGGATCGTGTCCATCGCGACCGTGGGCGCAGTTTCGTTCGGCAACAGGGTGCCCAGGTCGACGTTCTGGGCGGGTGCACTGAGCGTGATCGTGTTGAACGTGACCGGTGGCAGGCTGAACAGGTTCGGCAGGGCGAACGGCCCGACGGTGAAGAGGTGGATGTCGGGCAACGGTGGGATGTCTCGGACGTAGGCATCGCCCTGGACGCTGACTCCGAAGCCTTCGGTGAGCGAGCCGTTGACGTTGCTCGACTCGTCTCCCATCGCGTAGTTCACCGGTTGCCCAGCGGGAACGTTGCACGAAAGCGGTGCGCTCTCGTCCTGCGTCTGCGGGGTCGAGGTGAAGGTGAGGTCGGTCGGTGGCAGGACATCGCTACCGCCCGCCGCCAATGTGCGGTGGGAGGTGACGCCGTCCCCGCTGATGTTCGCGGACGTCGTGATGTTCGCGTCGAAGCTCACCTGCAGGTAGGCGACGCCGATGTCGATCGGCGTGAAGGAGAAGAGCGTGATGTTCTTCGTGTCGGAGCAGCTGTCGGTTGTCAGCGGCAGCCCGCAATTCGCGATCACGTCGCCCTCGGTGTGGTTGTACGCCAGGTCGAAGCCGAAGACGTTGAGATCGCCGCTCAGCGTGTAGTCGACCCCGAGCGACTGCGAGTCACGCGTGAAGGTGTTCGTCAGGTCGAGGGTGCTGCCCTGACGGAGATTCGTGTCGGTGAAGGTCAGGTCGTTGTGCGTGCCCGCGTTGGCGGTCGTCTTCATGTCGAGAGCGACACCGCCGTGGATATCGGTGTCGATGTCGAGCGGATCGCCGATGACGATGTGACAGCACGAGAACGGCTCGTTGAAGATGTTCGTCGTCGAGCTCCCGCTGAGCGGGAAGTTCAGAGTCTTCGTGACTGTCGCCCCGAACGCCGTTCCGGACGACAACATGACTGCGGCGACGGCCGCGCAGATCGCGACCGCGATTCGTGCTCCAAGCATGCGCCCACTCCTTCGGTCGACCTTGGACGCCGCAGTCCGTTGTAGTCAGCCGACCGTAGAGCGCGGCTCGCTAGGCCGTCAATCCTTCGTTCGAGGGAAACGCTCTGCTAGACGGGCGAAATCCCGCTACTGCGGTGGGCCGCTCGCCGGCGTGATCGTGCCGGTCTGGGCCACGCCGTTCGTGTCGGTCCAACCGATCGAGACGGCCGTCCCGACCACGAGCGAGAGCATGGCCTCCCGCACGTCCGACATCGAGGCGATCGGCGCGTCGTTCAGCGAGGTGATGACGTCACCGGCGACGAGCCCCGCATCGGCGGCCGGCAGATTCGGCAGGACCTGCTGGATCTGGGTGCCGCCCGAGACATCCTTGAGGACGACGCCGAGGAACGCCGTCGGCCCGACGTGGATGGTCGCGCTCGACTTCCCCTTCATGATCGTTCGCGCGTACAGCAGCGCTTGCCTGATCGGGATCGCGAAGCCGCGGGCGGCGCCGACGGTCGATCCGGCCGTCACCATCCCGATCGCACGGTTGTGCGCGTCCTCGAGCGGCCCGCCCGAGTCGCCGGGCTCGACCGCCGTGTTCGTCGCGATCACGTTGTGGAGCGTCTCGGACTCGCCGGTGATGTCCCGCGCGACGATCTTCCGGTGCAGCGCGATGACCTGTCCGCGAGCCGCCTTCGGCGCTCCGCCTCGTCCTTGCGCGTTCCCGCGGGCGACGACCTGCTGCCCGACGTGCAATTTCACGTAGCCGCCGAGCTTGATCGTCTGCATGTGCGAGGCGTTCGCCAGCTGGAGCACGGCGACGTCGTGCGCACACCGAGTAGCCGACTACGGTGGCGTTGTACGAGCGGTGGGTCGTGACGTCGACGACCTTGAACTTCGTCGCGCCGCGGATCACGTGGTTGTTCGTGAGGACCTCGCCCGTGCGCGAGATGAGCATCCCGGTGCCCGCGGCGGCGGCGCCGTCTTGGTAGCCGAGCGTGGTGTAGATGTCGACGATGCCGACGTTCGCGCTCGTCGTCGTGCGCACCAAGCGCGTTGTGTGCCCGGCCGCGCCGGCCGGAGAGGCGGCTACGGCCGACACGAGCGTCGCCAGGACGGCGAGCAGAAGGCGTCGCGTCAGGCCGGGCACGGGAGCATCAGAGCAAGCATCGATGAGTGGGATCTAAGCGATTCGAAAGCACGATGTAAGCGTAGTTCGGGGGTTCCATCGGCAGACGTGCCCGGTCACCTTGAGTGTGAAGCAGTAGCGTCCAGCCTGTGGCGGAAGAGGGGCGTCAAGAGGACGAAACGCCGAAGGAACGGGCCAACCGCGAGCTGATCGAGCTGCTGAACGAGTTGCGGGTCGTGCTTCCGGGCGTCACTGTGCTGCTCGCCTTCCTCCTGGCTGTCCCGTTCGCCAAGGGATGGTCGCGCGTCACGGTGTTCCAGCGCGACGTGTTCGTGGTCGCATTTCTCGCGACCGCCGTTTCTGTCGCTCTCCTCACCGCGCCAAGCTCGTACCACCGGCTCCGCTTCCGTCACGGCAACAAGGAGGACATGGTCAGGATCGGCAACCGGCTGTCGATCGCCGGAATCGCCGCGTCAGCCGTCTCGCTCGAGGCTGTCGTTCTCCTCGTGATGGACTACGTGCTCTCGCTCGGAGCCGCGGTCGCGGCCGCGGCCTCGCTGTTCGTGGTCGTCGCGTCGCTCTGGTACGGGCTGCCGCTGGCGGCCGCGCTCAGAGATCGACGCGCTCGATGACGACGTCCTCGCTTGGACGGTCGGCGCCGCCCGTCTGCACCTGCGAGATCGTGTCGACCACGTCCATGCCGCTCGTGACGCGGCCGAAGACGGTGTGCTTGCCGTCGAGCCACGGGCACGCATCCGCGGTGACGATGAAGAACTGGCTGCCGTTCGTATTCGGGCCGGCGTTTGCCATCGCGAGCGCGCCGCGCGCGACCGGGTGGTCGTTGAACTCGTCCTCGAACTGGTAGCCGGGCCCGCCCGAGCCGGTTCCGGTCGGGTCGCCGCCCTGGATCATGAAGTCGGGGATCACGCGATGGAAGATGACGCCGTCGTAGAACCCGTCTGCGGCGAGCTTGCGGAAGTTCTCGACGGTCTTCGGCGCGTCGCCGTCATGCAGCTCGAGCTCGATAGGGCCATGGTTCGTGTGAAGGGTCGCCGTGCTCATTGCGGCGGAACGCTATCTGCGAACGGCTCGAGCGCGCCCGCCGTAGGTTCGAGCGATCCATCCTCGAGGCCCTCCACGACCGTTCGCAGGAGTATGCGAGCGGCGTCGACGTCGTCGGCCGAGAGGACGGTCGTCACGCCGGCGAGGTGCTCGCCACGACCTTCGTCCCAGAGCTCGAGCACGACGGTGTCGAGCTCGCGCCGGGGGATGTACGAGTCCTCGGCGATGCCGACGCGGACGGATACGACGCGGCCGTCCGGCAGCGTTGCTACGTCTTTGAGCGGCTCTCCGCTTAAGGACATGCCTGATTCTGCCGAAGGAGACCGGGTCGAAACCACGGACGACTAGGACCTCGGGAATGCGAATCTGCGCCAAAGGGCCCATCGCGGGGCTCGCGAATCTCGGTAATGCTGTGGGCGTGAACCGGGGGGTAGCACGGGCGACGCTTGTCGTCGTCGCGACGGGGCTCGTCACCATCGGCCTCCTCGCATCGTCGGCATTTGCGACGAGCAGATCGGCCGAGCAGAGCTTGCCGACGCTGAACCAGCGGGTCTTCGCCGCCATCAACAGCTCCGCACGTCGCATGGTCTCGTTGCGCTGCAGCGAGTCGAAGGAGCTCGACCAGGTCTGCGCTCGCGCACTCGCTCCAGATGGGCCGCGAAGAGCTTCTTCGGCCACAACTCGGCCGATGGAGAGGAGTTCTGCGTGCGGATCAGGCGCTACTACCGCGCGGCGGGCTACGCGCACTGGACGGTGGGGGAGAACCTCCTCTGGGACGCTCCGTCCGTCTCCGCCGCCACCGCCTTGCAGCAGTGGATCAAGAGCCCGCCGCATCTCAAGAATCTCGAGACGGCGAAGTGGCGCGACCTCGGCGTCTCAGCGGTCACCGTCGCGAGGCGCGGGCGGCCTTTATGGCGGGCGGCGCGTCACGATCATCACGACCGACTTCGGCGTCCGCGCAGGTAGTCCGCCCTCCGGCTGTTGCGTCGGAGGCCGGCGTCGCAGCGCGTAGAGCCCGGCAGCAGCCGGGCCGAGCGGCAGCCAGAGGTTGAAGACGCGGTAGGCGAACACTGCGAGGACGGCGGCCGGTAGCCCGTAGCCGACCCAGGTGAGCGCGAACGGCAGCAGAGCCTCGACCGCTCCCGCGCCGGCGAGCGGGAACGTCCGGCGCGTCAACGCGTATCCCGTCGCATAGCCGACGACGACGGCCTCGACCGAGGGCGTGTGCCGCTCGAAAGCCGCGAGGCAGACCCAGAGGACGAACACCTCGCCGGCCCAGTAGACCGCCATCCCGGTGAATGCGGCTGCGCCGTGGCGCCGCGGAGAGGCGACGATCTGCCCGACGACCGCGATCGCTTCGAGCGGCGGGCCGAGGATTCGCTTGAGCAGGCGCCCGCGGCAAATCCAGTGGCGATAGCGGACGGCGAGAAGGGCGAGAGCGGTGCCGGCGGGAACGCCGATCGTCCACGAGAGCAAGACCGCACGCTGGGCATCGGCGTGCTGCAGCGAGCAAGAGGATCGCGCAGGCGCAGGCGCCCACAGAGAGGACGGCGTACTCCAGCGAACCGAGACCGAGCACGCGAACCCGGGCCTCCTCAGGCGGAACGCCGAGATCCTGGAGTGCCTCGAGATCGACCGCGAACCCGCCGCGCGGGATGAACATCCCGAAGCCCGCGGCGACGATGGCGGCGGCGCGCAGCGCTCCCAGCCGCACGCCGCGGCCGACGTGCGCGACCTCCCGGTACGCGAACGTGTAGCCGATGTGGGCGGCGACGGCGCCCACGATCGCGAACGGGAACCAGTACGTGTGCGCGTGCCTGATGTGCGAGGCGACGGCCACGTAGCCGGCGGCCCCCGCGACGAGGATCGTCGCGATCAGCGAGAGCGCCCCGGCGAGGATCATCAGCATCACGACGTGGTGCGCCTCGTGCTCGCGGTGGTGTGCGAGCAGCATCCGCAGCGGGCCGCGTTGCGTCATCGTCGGCTTCTTACCCTCGGCACCCACGAGAGATGCGCCCGGGAGGATTCGAACCTCCGACCCGCGGATTAGAAGTCCGCCGCTCTGTCCACTGAGCTACGGGCGCGCGAGCACAAGAGTAGAGCGCTCGGCGGCGCGGGTACTGTGCCGCGGGTGGCGGACGCGCTCGAGCAGCTGAAGGAGAGGCTGGCGGAGGTCACCGACCTCGGCAAGGTCGGACGTCTCCTCTCCTGGGACCAGCAGACGATGATGCCGCTCGCCGGCACCGGGCATCGGGCCGACCAGATGGCGACGGTGTACAGCCTCGCGCACGAGCGGTTCACCGACCCCGCCGTCGGCCGGCTGCTCGAGGAGCTGCGGCCGCTGGAGGAGTCGCTCGACCCGGACTCGGACGATGCTGCGCTGATCGGCGTCGTGCGGCGCGACTACGAGAAGGCGGTGAACGTGCCGGCTTCGCTGCGCGCGGCCATGACCCGAGCCGCCGCCGAGGCGCGGCCGGTGTGGGTGAAAGCGAAGGCAGAGTCGGACTTTCCGTCGTTCCTGCCGTTCCTCGAAAGAATCGTCGAGTTGAAGCTGGAGTACGTCGATTGCGTCGCTGGCGGCGCCCGGGCGGCCGAGCGCTACGACGTCCTGCTCGACGACTACGAGCCGCAGACGACGACCGCCGAGGTGCGGACGCTGTTCGAGGAGCTGAAGCCACCGCTCGTCGAGCTGATCGCAGAGCTGCGGGAACGCGAGGTGGACGACTCGTTCCTCCACGAGGACTTTCCGGCGGACCGCCAGCGGGAGCTCGCCCACGAGGTGCTCGAGCTCTTCGGTCATCGGCCGGACAGCTGGCGGATCGACCCGACCGAGCATCCGTTCGCCTCCGGCCCGGGACGTGACGACGTCCGCATCACCACGAACTACCACCCGGACTCGCTGGAGTCGCTCTTCTCGACGATGCACGAGTACGGCCACGGCCTCTACAACCACCAGCTGCCCCAGCATCTCGAGCGACTGCCGATCGGCCAGTCGTGCTCGCTCGGCATCCACGAGTCGCAGAGCCGGCTCTGGGAGAACCTCGTCGGCCGCAGCCTCCCGTTCTGGCGCTTCTTCTATCCGCGGCTGCAGCAGACGTACCCGGAAGTCTTCGCGGACATCGACCTCGAGCGCTTCCACGCCGGCATCCGCAGCGTCAAGCCGGGGCTGATCCGGATCCAGGCCGACGAGGTGACCTACGGGATGCACGTCATGCTCCGCTTCGAGCTCGAGCAGGACATCGTCGAGGGACGCGTCGCGCTGCACGACCTCCCGCAGCGCTGGAACGAGAAGATGTGGGAGTACCTCGGCGTCGAGGTGCCCGACGACGGGCACGGCGTCCTCCAGGACGTCCACTGGTCCGGGGGCTCGATCGGCTACTTCTCGACCTACCTCATCGGAACCGTCGCCTCGGTGCAGATCTGGGAGGCGGCGGGCCGCGATCTCCCGGATCTCCCGGAGCAGGTCGGCCGCGGCGAATTTGCTCCGCTCCGCGAGTGGCTCGGCGGGCACGTCCACGCTCTCGGCCGCAAGTTCTCTCCGCAGGAGACTCTCCGCCGGGCGACCGGTTCGTCACTTTCGGCACAGCCGTACCTGGACTACCTCCGCAGCACGTACGCATAGGTCCTGCCTCGCGCGGGTAGGCGTCGAGGGACGAAACCGAAGGAGGGGTCTCATGGCAGACGTGCTGAAGCAGAAGAAGGTCGCAATCCTCGCCGCGGACATGTTCGAGCGGGTCGAGCTCGAGGAGCCGCGTAAGGCGCTCGAGGACGCGGGTGCCGAGTGCGAGATCGTCTCGATCCACGACGGCGAGATCCAGGGCTTCGACCACTTCGATCCGGCGAACACGGTGAAGGTCGACCGGACCGTCGAAGACGCGTCACCCGACGACTACGACGCGCTCCTGATTCCCGGCGGAGTCGGGAACCCCGACCAGCTGCGTGGCGACGAGAACGCGGTCGCGTTCGTCCGCGCGTTCCACGAGGCCGGCAAGCCGATGGCGGTCATCTGCCACGGCCCATGGGTGCTCGTGGAAGCCGGCGTCGTCCGCGGGAAGCGCCTCACGTCGTGGCCGACGCTCGAGACCGACATCCGCAACGCAGGCGGAGAATGGGTCGATGCCGAGGTTGTCGTCGACGGCAACCTCGTAACGAGCCGGAAGCCGGATGACATCCCGGCTTTCAACCGCGAGATGCTTCGGATCTTCTCGGGCGAACGAGTCCCGGCTTGACAGCCAGCGCGGCGGGGTCGCCCCACGCGGCCCCGCCGCTGCATGACTGAGGAAGGGTGGCGGACGGGACTCGAACCCGCGGCCACCGGGACCACAACCCGGAGCTCTACCAACTGAGCTACCGCCACCGAGCCTCGACAGAGTAGCCGGATACGCTTTGTCGGCTCGGCCCCGTAGCTCAGCGGATAGAGCGGCAGCCTTCGAAGCTGCGCGCGGAGGTTCGATTCCTCCCGGGGCCACTCGAGTCTCGATGCTGTCGCTCGCGGCATCCGCGACGACACGCGAGTAGCTATCGACTCCGTGGAGATAGAGGAGTCGTGCAGCCCGGGGACGAGGTCGCCGGCCGTTACCGGCTCGAGGAACTCCAGGGACACGGCCCCATGTCGGAGGTCTGGCGGGCTCGCGACCAGACTCTGGACCGCACGGTCGCCGTGAAGATGCTGTCGCCGACGGCGGACCTCGGGCGCTTTCGCCGCGAGGCGCGCTCGCTGGCGGAGCTCGCGCACGAGAACGTGATGCGCGTGTTCGACTACGGCGAGGACGCTGCCGGGCCCTTCATGGCACTCGAGTGGCTACCGGGTGGCACTCTCGAAGACCGGCTCGCCGCCGGCGCGCTGCCGCCCGCTGAGACTGCGCGAATCGCAAGCGGGCTCGCTGCGGGGCTCGCCCACCTCCACTCGCGTGGCCTCGTGCACCGCGACCTCAAGCCTGCGAACGTTCTCTTCGACATAGAGGACCGGCCGAAGGTCGGAGATTTCGGCCTCGCCCGGCACGCTCTCGGCTCGGGCACGTTGACCGAGGCTGGAACGGTGCTCGGAACCGCCGCCTACATCTCCCCCGAGCAGGCTTCAGGAGAGCCGGCCGGGCCGGCGAGCGACGTCTATTCGTTCGGCGTAGTCCTCTTCCGGATGCTCACCGGCTCCCTGCCGTTCGTCGCCGATGACGCGCTGCGGCTCATCGAGCTGCACCGCCGTGAACCTCCACCCACCGTCGAGGAGCTGAACCCGGAGGCGCCCCCGTCCCTGGCGGCGCTCACGGCCGTCACGTTGGAAAAGGATCCGTCCGCGCGGCCGCCGGACGGCGCAGCCCTCCTGGCCGCTCTCGGCTCGGCGCCGAGCCCGGTCGAAGTCGCGCCGGAGACCGAGCAGACGCGCCTCATCCTCCAACCCGATGAGCCTGACGGGCGCCCCGCTCGGCTCACCACCGGTGTTGTCCTCGGGCTCGTCTTTCTTGCCGTAGCGGGAGGCCTGGTCGCGTGGGCTGTCGCGCGGCCACCTTCGACAGCGCCCGGGGTGGCCTCTACCGGTTCGGTCGGATGGGACGCAGACGAACCGGCAAGCCGGCTCAACTCAGACCTCGGTGCCGACGGCGAGCGCAACGCGTACGCGTCAGACGCGAACACACGCGGGTACCACCGGCAGAACGAGCACCGCGCGTACGACGACAGGGCGCACGACGACGCAGCGACCACGGCGCCTGCCACAACCACCGCGCCGACAACCGTGCAGGGAACGACGACGACTCAGAGCACGACGACCGGTTCAACGACGGCGCCGACCACCACCGCGGCAACCACCTCGACCTCGGCTGCTACGACGACGTCAACCTCGACGGGCTGAGAAAGCGGCAGCCGCGCCTTTCGGCGCGGCTGCTCGAGCTCCGCAGTGAATCCGCTGCGGCTTAGCTGTTCGAGGCTTTCGACTGCTTGGCGACGCACTTGCCGAAAGCGTTCTTGCCTGTGCCGTAGGCGGCCTGGAACGTCGGCAAGTCAGCCTTCAAGGCCTTGCAGGTCTTGGCCGCGGCGACCTCGCTGGAGGCGTCGCTCTGCGCGTTCTGCTTCGCGATCGTCGAGACGCACTTGCCGAAGGCGTTCGCGCCTGCGCCCTTGCCGTTGCCACCGTTCGTCCCGTAGAACTGGTTGAACGTCTTGCCGTCGTGGCCGGTGGCGAAGTTCGGGTCGCTCCGCTGAGCCTTGCAGGTCTTGGCAGCGTTGGTCACGTCCTGCTTCGAATCGGACTTCTGCGCCTTGAGACAACCGGCGAAGGAGTGGTACGCCTGCTTGAACGTCGACCGCGTCTCCTGCGCCCGGATCGACTTGCACGTCTGGGTCGCGAGCTGCGCCGGCGTCGGCGTGGCAGCGGCGGAGACGGCCGGCACGCACAGAACCGCAGTACCGACCAAAAGAAGCACGAATTTACGCATCGATGTCACCTCGTATGGATCTGGGCAATTACCCGCACAATCGTCATGCACTGTGAATGTTCGCCACGCGTCGGCAAACCGCAAGACCGGGAGCCGCCGATTTACGCGCTGTTTACGAGCTCGGAAACGGCGTCAGATCAGGGCTGACGACGACGCGCATGCCAGACCGCGACAAGGGCGGCTACCAGCGCGCCCGCAAGCACGACGACGAGGGTCTGGTGATCGATCTTGCCGAGCTGGCCGACGGCGGCGAGCAGGACGGCGAGCACGAGAACGAACATGCCGGCGCCCGTCGCCAGCGCACGCATCAGCTCTCGGCCGGGGCGAGGTAGCGGCCGAACCACTCCAGGATCGCCTCGAAGCGCTGCACGCGGTGCACCGGCGAGCCCGACCGCGAAAGCTCGTGGCCCTCGTTCGGGAAGCGGAGCATCTCGACGTCCTTGCCGAGCAGGCGGAGCAGCGTGAAGAGGTGCTCCCCCTGCTCGACGTTGCAGCGGAGGTCGTTCTCGGAGTGGACGACGAGCAGCGGCGTCTCGATCTCGCGTGCGTACGTCGCCGGCGACATCCGGAGCCATTCGTCGACGTGCTCCCACATCGACCCGCCGAACTGGCGCTCGAAGATCCAGAACACGTCGCTCGAGCCGAACGCGCTGATGAGGTGGTTGACCGCACGCTCCGAAAGCGCCGCCTTGAAGCGCTTCGTGTGGCCGACGATCCACGACGTCATGTAGCCGCCGTACGAGCCGCCCAGGACGCCGAGCCGTTCGGCGTCGAGAAACGGGAACCGCTCGAGGGCCGTGTCGACGACGCCCATCAGATCCTCGTAGTCGACCGTGCCCCAGCCGGGCCCGGCGTCGCCGCCCGGCCCACGGATCGCGCGGCCCCACGCCTCGGAGTAGCCCGAGCCGCCGCGCGGGTTCGAGAAGAGGACGCAGTAGCCGGCTCCCGCATAGACCTGGACCTCGTCGAAGAAGCCCGTCCCGTATTGCGTGAAGGGCCCACCGTGGATCGTGAGGAGCACCGGGTAGCGCTTGCCCTCGTCGAATCCGGGCGGTCGCACGAGCCACGCGTCGACCTCCGTCCCGTCGGCCGAGGCGGCGGTGAAGCGCTCCACGTCCGCGAGCTCGCGTCCGGCGGCGAAGCCGTCGCAGACCGAGGTCCTGCGCGTTCCGTCTCGGTCGAAGAGCTCGGCGGGGCGCGTGTGGGTTGCCGCGGTGTACACGAGCCGGCCGTCGCGCAGGTCGTAGAGCCCGGTCGTCTGCTCCCCGCCGACGAGGAGCTCCGGCGCGCTCGAGCCGTCAGCGGCGACGGTGTAGAGGTGGACGTTGCCGCCGTCCTCGACGCCGAATGTGATGCGGTCGCCGTCCCAGACCGGCTCGCGGAGGGGCGGGAACGGCCCGCACTGGCGGTCGAGGGACGCGGTCAGGACGCGGCGCTCGCTTCCGTCGGGCCGCATCACCGCGATCTGGCTGTGATGCGGATACGTGCCGTCTTCGGGCGTGTGCACATAGGCGATGAGGGCGCCGTCGGGGGAGAACGAAGCGAGCCCGCAGGACTCGTCGGGCTGTGACAGCCGCGTCGGCTCCGCGTTCTCGGCGTCGGCCTCGAGCTCGTAGAGCGCCGCAACGAGCTCGACGTCCCACCGCTCCCCACGCGACGAGGTGAAGACGATGTGTCGTCCGTCGGGTGACCACGCCGGCTCGCCGTTCTCGCAGTCACCTTCGGTGAGCTGCCGCTCACCGCCCTCGAGATCGACGACGAACACGTGCTTGCGGCGGTCGCCCGTCCAGCCGACGCCGTCGAGCTTGTGGAAGACACGGGTAAACCGCCGCGGCGGCCGCCGCCTGTCGTCGTCTTCCTCGTACGCCTCGTCGCGGACGCGGCGGGCAAAGGCGATCCGGGTCGAGTCGGGAGACCATGCGATCGACTCGACTCCCTCCTTGCCGTCGGTCAGCGCGCCGCGGCTCGCCGCCGTTCGCCGGCAGGACGTAGAGCTCTCCGTGCGCCGTCTCGGTCTCGCCGTCGCGGTTGGAGACGAAGGCGAGCCAGCGTCCGTCCGGAGACCAGCGCGGCGAGCTGTCGCTCCGCGTGCCGGAGGTGAGCTGTGTCGGCTCCTCCGAGCCGTCGAGCGGCGCTACCCAGATCGCGGAGCGGTAGCCGTTCTCCTCGCGGTCGATCCAGTTGACGATGTAGGCGACGAGCGTGCCGTCGGGAGAGATGCGCGGGTCGCCGACGCTCGTGAGCGCGTAGACGTCCTCGGGCCGCATTCCCCCCACAGAGGCGCGACTCTAGACTGTTCGCGCCACTCGCGCGGGCGTGGCGGAACTGGCAGACGCGGCGGGTTTAGGTCCCGTTGGGCCACGCGGCCCTTGGAGGTTCGAGTCCTCTCGCCCGCATCAGGCGCGGACGCGGACCGCGTAGACCATCGCCGACAACATCGCGATCCAGATCGCACCGGCGAGGGACAGAATGCACAGGATCCATGCGCTCACGCGCACTGGACGTTCGACCTCGTCCGGCCGCTCCCTGCTTGAATGGCTCCGTGGAGACCCAGGTCGAGGAGCTGGCGGAGAACAAGGTCCGGCTGACGGTGCAGGTGCCGTCGCACGACGTCCATCACGCCGTCGAGCACGCCGCCGAGGATCTCGCGCAGAGCGTCAAGGTTCCCGGCTTCCGCAAGGGGAAGGTGCCGCGGCAGGTGCTGCTGCAGCGGGTGGGTCGCGAGCGGCTGATGACCGAGGCGGTCGAGAGCCACATCGGCGGCTGGTTCTGGAACGCGGCCGCGCGCACGCGGCTCCGGCCGATCGAACAGCCGCAATACGATTTCGAGCTGCCCGCGTCGGCCGACGCGGACTGGAAGTTCGCTGCGACCTTCGCGGTCCAGGCGAAGCCCGAGCTGCCCGACTGGACGCAGCTCGAGGTCGGGGTCGCCGAGGTCGAGGTGCCCGGGGAGCTCGTCCAGGCCGAGCTCGACGCGCTGCGCTCGACGGTTGCCGAGCTCGTCCCCGTCGAGGGCCGGCCCGTGGCTCCGGACGACACGGTCATTCTCGATCTCGTCTCCGACGAGGAGACG
>CAWBQC010000031.1:0-26226 GCA_963790845.1 uncultured Actinomycetes bacterium
CGGCGCCGATGTCCACGGCCAGCGGTGGGTCGAGCGGATACGCGTTACACATCTCCTCCCGCACGAGCTCCTTCACCACCGATGTCTCGGCGTCGGGCGCCTCGAGCAGCAGCTCGTCGTGCACCTGGAGGACGAGCCGAGCGCTCCGGCCCTCCGCGCGCAGGCGCCGCTCGATCGCGACCATGGCGACCTTGATGATGTCCGCGTTCGAGCCCTGCATCACGAAGTTGACCGCCACGCGCTCGCCGAACGCGCGCGTCGCGCGGTTCCGCACCCGCAGCTCGGGCACCGGACGGCGCCGCCCGAGCAGGCTCGTCACGTAGCCGTCGCGCTCCGCCTGCTCGATCGTGCGGGAGATGAAGTCCTGCACGAGCGGGAACCGCGCGAGGTACGCGTCGATGTACTCCTGCGCCTGCTCGCGCGGGATCTCGAGGTTCTCGGAGAGGCCGAAGGCCGAGATCCCGTAGACGATCCCGAAGTTGATCATCTTCGCGATGGAGCGCTCACCCGGACGTCAGCTTCGCCGGGTCGACGCCCAGCACCTCGGCCGCCGTCGCGGTGTGGATGTCCTCCCCACGCTCGAACGCCTCGCGCAGCTTCGGCTCGCCGGAGACATGGGCGAGGATCCGCAGCTCGATCTGCGAGTAGTCGGCCGAGATGAGCCGTGAGCCCGACTCCGAGACAAACGCGGAGCGGATCTCGCGGCCGAGCTCGGTGCGGATCGGGATCGACTGGAGGTTCGGGTTCGTCGTCGAGAGTCGGCCGGTCGCCGCGACCGTCTGGTTGAAGGTCGTGTGGAGGCGGGCGTCGGGGCCGAGCAGCGACGGCAGCGGGCGGAGGTATGTGTTGAGCAGCTTCGTGAGCTCCCGCCACTCCTCCACCACCGCGACGATCTCGTGCTCCGCGCGGATCGCCCGCAGCACCTTCGCGTCGGTCGAGTAGCCGGTCTTGCCCTTGCGGCCCGCGGTCAGCTCGAGCTTCTCGAACAGGATGCGGCCGAGCTGCTGCGGCGAGCCGAGCACGAACTCCTCTTCCGCGAGCTCGTACGCGCGCGACTCGAGCTCCTCGACGCGGTCGGCGAGGCGCGCCGTGATCTCCCCCATGCGGTACGAGTCGATCGAGACGCCGGCCTCCTCCATCCCGCGCAGGACGCCGACGAGCGGCATCTCGACGTCGCGGTAGAGCGGCTCGGCGCCGCGCTCGCGCACTCGGTCGAGCAACGGGTCGCGCAGGCGCAGCGTGACCGCCGCGTGACGGACGAGCCGCGCAGTCTCCTCCTCGGCCTCCGGCTCGGCGACTGCCTCGACCGCGTACTCCGCCGCAAGGTCGTCGAGGAGGTACTCGCTGCGCGCCGGCTCGATCAGGTAGGCGAGGATCATCGTGTCGTCGGCCGCCTCGACGCCGCAGCGCTTTCGCGTCGTGCGCGACGAACGTTCCCTCGAGCCGCTCGGGCCGAGGTGAGACGACCACCTCGTCGCCGAGCGCGACGGCGACGCGGTCGTCCTCCGCCGCGATTCCCGCGATCGCGTCGGCGCGCGGCACGTCGCCCTCCCGCCAGGTGACCGCCGTGCCCGCCGAGATCCGCTCGCGCGCGGGCACCGCCTCGTCGAGCTCGTCGACCCGTCCCAGCAGCGCGCGGAACTCGAACTGCCGGAACGTCTCGCGCAGCTGCGCGCGGTCCGGCGGCGCGAGCACGAGCTCGGCCGGGTCGCAGTCGAGCTCGAGGTCGCGGCGCATCGTGGCGAGCCCCTTCGCCGCCCGCGCCTGCTCGGCGAACTCCGTGAGGTTCTTCTTGCGCGCCGGCGACAGCTCCTCGACGTGCTCGAGCACGCCTTCGAGCGACCCGTACTGCGCGACGAGCTGCCCCGCCGTCTTGTCCCCGATCCCGGGGACGCCCGGAATGTTGTCGGACGTGTCGCCCTTGAGGCCGATGAAGTCGGGGATCTGCTCGGGCCGGATCCCGTAACGCGCCTCGACGCGATCGGGCGTGTAGACGTTGACGTCGCTCACGCCGCGCGGCGTCATCATCAGGCAGACGTTCTCCGAGACGAGCTGGAACGCGTCGCGGTCGGTCGAGACGACGCAGGTCTTGATGTCCTCGCCGTCGGCGCGCGTCGCGAGCGTGGCGATCACGTCGTCGGCCTCCCAGCCCTCGAACTCGAGGTTGCGGTAGCCGAACGCCTCGACGATCGGCCGGAAGTGCGGGAACTGCTCGGCGAGCAGATCCGGCATCGGCCGGCGGCCTTCCTTGTAGACGACCTCGGCTGCCTCGGCCTGCGCGGCGCGGTGCACCGGCCGCGTGTCCCAGGCCACCGCGACCCCCTTCGGGCGGTAGTCGGAGAGGAGCTTGAAGAGCATGTTCGCGAAGCCGAGGAGCGCGCCGGTCGGGAAGCCCTCGGTCGTCGCGAGCTCCTCGGGCAGCGCGAAGAACGCCCGGTACGCGAGGTTGTTGCCGTCGACGAGGAAGAGCTCGGCGTCGCGCGCCGGGGCGTCGTTGAGGTCGAGCTCGGCTCCCGTGAGCGTCTTCGGAGACATCTCTGCGAGTGTACGGCCCCATGAAGATCGTCCCCTTCGCCGACGAGCACGTCGACCCGGCGGCCGAGCTGCTCGCGGCGCGGCACGAGCGGCACCGGAGCGCATTCCCGCAGCTTCCTGCCGATGTGGACTACCGCGCGGAGATCGCGGCGCTGCTCGCCGAGGGAGCAACCGGCGCGTTCACGGACGGCGCGTACGTGCTCGGCCGCTCGGGTCCCGAGGATCGCTGGGGCCCGAACATCTGGCTCGAGTCAGCCGGGCACGCGGCGAACGACCCCGAGCTGTTGCGCGACGTCTGGGGGCACGCGGCAACCAGTTGGGTCGAGCAGGGCCTGAAGGCGCACTACGTGATCGTGCCCGCAACCGATCCGGATCTCCTCGACGCGTGGTTCCGGCTCGGGTTCGGCGCCCAGCAGGGACACGGCCTGATCGAGATCCCGGAGCGCGATTGGCCCGAGAACGTGCGCGAGGCGACGATGGAAGACATCGAGCAGCTCGTCGAGATCGGCCCGTCCCTCTCGCAGCACCAGGGCCAGTCGCCCGTCTTCTCCTCGGTGCCGGAGCAGACGCCCGAGGACGTGCGCGCCGACGTCCTCGACGACTTCGCCACCGAGGGAGTCGCGAACCTCGTCTACGAGCTGGACGGCCGGATCGTCGGCAATTTCTTCGTCTGCCCGCTCGAGCTGTCGAGCGCGCACAGCGGACTCGCCCGGCCGCCCGGCGCTGCCTTCCTCGGCTTCGCGATCACCGTTCCCGAGGCACGCGGCACCGGAGCGGGCACCGCGCTGACCGACGCCTCGTTCGCCTGGGCCCGCGAGCGCGGCTACGAGACGATGGTCACCGACTGGCGCGAGACGAACCTGCTCGCGTCGCGCTTCTGGCCGCGTCGCGGCTTCCGCACAAGCTTCCTTCGCCTGCACCGCTGGATCGCTATTTCAGCGTCTTGAGGTAGGCGATGAGCTCGGCGATCTGTGGCCCGTTTAGGATCCCGCCCCAGTGCGGCATGCTCACGATCGGCGCGCGCCCGATCACGCTGCCGCTGCGGATCACGGCGGCGATCTTCGCGTCGGTGTTGAACTCGCCCCGGAAGACGCCGCCCGAGAGCGGCGGAATCGTCTTGTCCGGGGAGAGCGGGTTCGGAACGCCGCCGAGCCCGTTCGGCCCGTGGCAGTTGACGCAGCCGTAGCGGAGGTAGAGCGCTGCACCCGCGACGGCCGATCCCTGTCCCGTGGGAACCGAAACCGGTTGCGTGTCGGCGACGGACGGCAGCCCGGCGCGGATGTAGGCCACGAGGTTGGCAACCTGCGTCTTCGAGAGCACCTCGCCCCAGACGGGCATGTAGGGCACCTTCGGGTTCGCCGACTCGCCGAGGCCGTGGTCGATGATGTGCGTGAGCTGGGCGACCGTCAGGGTCTTCCCGACCGTCGTGAGCGCAGGCACGGCCGGATCGACTCCACCACCGCCCTGCGGGCCGTGGCACTGCGAGCAGGCGAACTGGACGAACGTGTGCGCTCCGGCGGCGACGGCCGGGGAGACCGTGGTGGCCGGCGGCCCGGTGGTCGTCGGGCCGGCACCTTGAACCGTGACGGTCTTCGTGCGTTCCCCGTAGTGGCCGGCGGCGTACGCGACGGCGCCGGCGGCTATCGCGAGCGCAATCCCCGCGGCGATCACCGCCGGCAGGATTTGATTTCGCGCTTCGGGACGCTTGTCGTCCGGCATGGCGCGATCCTCTACCTCCGGCATGACGGAGGGCAAATCCGTACTCCGCCGAGAATGTCGCTGGTTGAATCCCCCGAATGCCGCGCGTCCCGCTCCTGTCCGGCACGCGCCTCGTCGTGGCATCCGTCCCCGCCGACGCGCGCATCCTGCGACCCCCGTCGCCGGGCCGCGCGACAGACGTCGCAGCCGCTACGCGGGAGGCACTGCGGTTCCCGCTCGACGGAGAACCACTCGAGGCACTCGTAGCGCGGGTTACACGGGCGACCATCGTGGTCGAGCCACCTGCGTTGCCGATCGGGAGCGTGGTGGCCGACCCCCGGCGACTCGCGATCGCCGCCGTGAGCGAGGCTCTGGAGGAGCTCGGCGTCCCGACCGGCCGCCAGACACTGCTGGTCGCCGGAGGGCTCGGCCGCCGCGTGAGCCGGTCGGAGATCACGGCGCTCGTGACACCGGAGTTTCGGCGCCGCTTCCACGGCATGGTGGCGGTGCACGACGCCGCCGACCCCGACCTCGCCGGGATACCCGCCGATGCGCCGCGGGTGCGCGTCGCCCGCGAGCTCGTCGAGACCGACCTCGTCGTCGTGGTGAGCGCGGCAGAGACGGTCTTGCACGGCGGCCCGGCGACGCTGCTCGCCGCGACCGACGCCGACACGCAGCGCCGCGCGACCGCCGAATCCCTGCTCGAAACCCGCGGCTCCGAGGGCTGGCGTCTGGCGACGCTCGTCGAGCGCACCCTCGCGACCCGCGTACCGCTCTTCGGCGTCTCGCTCGTGCTCAACCACCCCCAGTTCACCGGGCTCCTGCGCGGGTACCCGTACGAGCGCGAGGCGGCAGAGCGGATCGCACGCTCGCCGCTGCGGCTCGCGTTCGGCGCGGCGCCGGAGGCCGTGCGTCTCCGCGTCCTCCGCTCGCTCCGCGGCACGCGAACGGCGGCGGCCGTGCTCGCGGGGCCGCCGTCGGTTGCACACGCCGAGGCTCTGCTCCGGGCGATCGAGCTGCGACGGGCAACCCTCGAGGAGCCGCTCGACGCGCTCGTGGTCGGGATTCCCGGCACCACGCCCTTCCTCCCGCGGGAGAAGCCGAACCCGCTCCTGGCGGCCCACCTCGGCCTCGCCCACGCGCTCGGACTGTGGCGCGACGCATTCCCCGTCGCCGACGGCGGCATCGTCATCCTCGTCCACCGGTTCCGGCGCGTCTTCGCGCGGCCGACGCAGCAGCCGTACCACGTCTTCTTCCGCGCCGACCCGATCGCCCGCGATCCGCAGCTGCTGATCGCCGCGGAGGAGGCGGTGGTCGCGGACGCGCGCGCGCTCGAGGAGTACCGCGCCGGAAGCACGGTGCACCCGCTCCTGCCGTTCCGCGACTGGGACGCCTGTCGCCCCGCGCTCGAGCGACTCGGCGCCGTCTACGTCGCGGGCGCGCGCGACGCGGCCGCCGTCCGGCAGCTCGGCTTCGTTCCGATCGGTGGCATCGGCGGGGCGTTGCAGATGGCCCGTGGCCACCGCGGCCCCGACGCACGGATCGGCTTTCTCCTCGCGCCGCCGTACTTCCCTCTGCGTGTGGGCTCAGGCGAAGCGTAGGCCGAGGAATTCCGCCGCCGCCGCGATCTCATCGGCGGCCAGATCGAGCGCTCTGACCGAGGCGAGTCGCAGCCCGGGCGCTGCGCGGTCGAAGAGCGTCACGTTCGCCCAGAGCGACTCGAATGTCGACCACCAGCGCAGCCCGGCCGCGTCCGCGTGGCGCTCGTGCAGGGCGAGCGCCTGCGGCTGCGTGACGTCCCGCTCGCGTGTTGCGACTCGCGAGGGACGGAGCCGCTCACGCCGCAGCACCGCCGGCTCGTCGAGGTCGACCAGCTCCGAGTCGTCGGGCAGCTCGAGCTCGGCCAGCGCCAGCGGAAGCCCGCGCCGGCGGAGAAGTGCCGCCGTCAGCCGCTGCCCGCGGAAGCGCGCGAGCTGCTCGACGACGCACGAGAGGGGCTGGTCGGACACGTAGAGGCAGCCGTACGCCGCCGGGTTGTCGTGGCGGCCTTCGCCCTGGTACGGCCGCGGGAACCAGAGCGGGCCGTCGGCCGAATCCGGCGCGGCACGCTCGCTCCACGCCAGGCACCGGTAGAGGATCACGCGAACGAGTCGGAGCGCTCGGCCCGGATCGCCCGCATCAGCTCCTCGGTGCGCCCGTCCCTGATCAGATCGATCGGCCGGCGGTCTCCGAGCACGGGATTGAGCCCGAAGAGCCACGCGAGCGCCGCCTCCCGCTCGTAGAGCCGGAGCAAGTTCGACCAGACGAGCTCGAGCAGATCGACCTTCTCGGCATTGAGGGGATCGATGCCCGAGCCGCGCAACCAGCGCGTCACCTGCGCGCGACTGACGCCGAGCATGTCGGCCAGGCGTGCCGCCGAGCCGAAGTCGATCCGGAGCGCATCGACCTTCGCTGCGATCGCGACTGCCATGGCCTCAGGTTAGCGCAACACTTCTTGTTGCGCAACGTAATCTGTTGCGCGCTCTTTCAGCCTAGAATGGCGCCGCGCGGCGGTGGCGGAACTGGTCTACGCGCCGGACTCAAAATCCGGTGCCCTTCGGGGCTTGTGGGTTCGAATCCCACCCGCCGCATCGTTCGATCTAGTTGCTGCGGCGCCCGCGGATCGCGTAGGCGACGACGCCGGCGATCAGCAAGCAAAGACCCACGGCACCCCAGTCGTAGGGATTCGGCGTGTTGTCGCCGGAGATGCGGTTGTGCCAGGAGTTCCACTGCAGCCCGGCGACGAGCAGGAGCGGCAGGCCGGCACCGGCTATCAGGCCGAGCAGGACCGGGCCGTCCTTCCACTCCGAACGGCGCTGCAGGAGATAGCCGAACGCGAGGACCGGAATGAGGACGAGGAACCCGAGGGTGAGGAAACCCAACACAGCGCCGGCACCCACGAGCGCCCACAGCCAGAAGCCCACGCAGCCACGCAGATGACGCACGAGAACATCCTACGACCGGGCGCGAAGCGTCTAGGCTCGCTCCGATGGCGAAAAGTGTCGGCATCCTCACCGGGGGCGGCGACTGCCCCGGCCTCAACGCCGTCATCCGCGCCGTCGTCCGCCGGGCGGACGCCGCGGGCTGGCAGGCGGTCGGCGTGCGCGAGGGCTGGCGCGGGCTCGTCGAGCCGATCTTCGAGGATCTCGGCCCTGCCCAGGTCTCCGGGATCCTGCCGCGCGGCGGCACGATCGTCGGCACGAGCCGCACCAATCCCTTCAAGCTCGAAGGCGCCGTCGAACGGGTGCTGCAGAACTTCCGCGACCGCGGCCTCGACGCGCTCGTGGCGATCGGCGGCGAGGACACGCTCGGCGTCGCTGCTCGCCTCTACGCGGAGCACGAGCTTCCCGTCGTCGGCGTTCCGAAGACGATCGACAACGACCTCTCGGGGACGGACTACACCTTCGGCTTCGACACGGCCGTCTCGGTCGCGACCGAGGCGATCGACCGGCTGCACACGACTGCCGAGTCGCACAACCGCGTGATGGTCGTCGAGGTGATGGGCCGCCACACCGGCTGGATCGCGGTGATGAGCGGCATCGCGGGCGGCGCCGACGTGATCCTCGTCCCCGAGATCCCCGTCGACTTCGAGGAGGTCGCGGAGTCGATCCGAAAGCGGCACGCGCGCGGCAAGAACTTCTCCATCGTCGTCATCAGCGAAGGCTGCGAGCTGCCCGGGCTGGCGGACGCCGAGGAGCGCGACCAGTTCGGGCACGTGATCCTCTCGAAGCGCGGCGTCGGAGACGCGCTCGGACGCGAGATCGAGCAGCGCACCGGGTACGAGACGCGCGTCACCGTGCTCGGCCACATCCAGCGCGGCGGCTCGCCCACTGCACGCGACCGTGTGCTCGCGACGCGCTTCGGGCTCAAGGCCGCCGACCTCGCCCTTGCCGGCGAGTTCGGGCAGATGGCCGCACTGCACGGCGACGACGTCGTGTCGGTTCCTCTCGCTGAGGCGACCGCTGAGCTGAAGGTCGTGCCGCCCCAGTGGTACGACGTCGCGCGCGCGTTTTACGGCTGACCCCGCTTCGCCGCGACGATCACCGCCATCTCGGGCGTCGCAAGGATCTCGGTCGAGACGAGCCGTGGGTCGCGGAGGAGGAACTCACGGATCTCGTCGCCGTGGATGGGCCGGCCCGGAGACAGGTCGTCCTTGACGAGGAGGCCGCCCGGCTCGGCGAGCGCGAGGATCGCCTCCCACTTCTCGCTCGACACCGGCCGGAGGCCGCCGTCCACGAACACGAGCCCGTACGGGCCGCGGCCCCGCAGCTGTTCGAACACGTCGCCCTCGAGCAGCTCGACGTTGTCGAATCCGGCGAGGCGCTCGCGAGCGATCGCGACGCGCTCGGGATCACGCTCGACGGTGACGACCGAGCGCGCGGTCTCGGCCATGAACGCCGCGCTCTCGCCGTACGCGGCGCCCATCTCGACCACATCTCGACCGGCCGCGAGCACACACAGCAGTGCCTGGACCTCCGGGATCGCGGTGGCGCCGTCGGTCAAACTTCGGGAACCGCGTCGCCGACGAGCGGCGAGACGTCCTCGGCGTGGACGATCACCGCGTCGCAGCCGGCACGTTCGAGCTCATGCACCTCGTCCTCGGTCGTCACGGCGAGGTCGGCGATCGCGAGCTTGCCGGCGGGCACCTCGGCGAGGAGCTCGAGGACGGCGTCGAGCGGCCCGTCCGGCGCGTCGGGCGCCGGGACGAGCAGGAAGATCTCCGGCTCGAGGATCTCGAGAGCGCGCTCCAGCTCTTCCTCGGTGCGTACCTCGACGACGCAGTCGAGACCGAGGTCGAGCGCCTGCTGGTGGCGCTGCTGCTCGCGGATCTCCTGTCCCTCCTCGTCGCTCAGCGTGAGGATCACGGCATCGGCGACCTCGGCGGCCTGCTCGAGGTCGGTGTCGGCCCGCCAGAGGATCGGCAGCCCGCGTCGCCGCGCGGAGCGCAGCCGGATCGCGGGCGACGACGAGTGCTTCCGCGCGCTGTGCCTCGGCGGCTCGCGCCGCGTCGGCGTTCTCGACCGCGGCGATGACGGAGATGCCGTCACCCTCGGCGATCGCGTGGCTGAAGTCGCGTTCTGCGCTCACGAACGGCGATTCTCGCAACTCACTGCCCCATCGGGTGCCAGACGGTCTTCAGCTCGAGGAAGGAGGCGATCTCCCACGGGCTCTGCACGTCGGCGCGGCCGTGCACGACGCGCTTCACGTTGTCGGCGGCGAGGCGCTCGAGCTCGGGCGCGTCGCCGTTGGCGCCGCCGATGTCGATCGCGTTCACGTCCATGTGGGACGCGAGCACGGGGGCGAGCTCGGCGTGCTGGCCGGTCAGGAGGTTGACGACCCCGCCGGGCACGTCACTTGTCGCGAGTCCCTCGGCGAGCTCGATCGCCGCGAGCGGCCGGGATTCCGATGCCACGGCAACAACCGCGTTGCCGCCGACGAGCGGCGGTAGAACGCGCGTGACGAGCCCGAGCAGCGGCGGCTCGTCGGGTGCGAGCACGGCGACGACACCGGTCGGCTCCGGGACGGTGAAGTTGAAGTACGGCCCGGCGACCGGATTCGAGCCGCCGAGCACCTGTGGCAGCTTGTCGGCCCAGCCCGCGTACCAGACGATGCGATCGATCGAGCGCTCCACCTCGTCGCGCCCGCTGCAGAGCTCGGCGAACTCGGCGACGCGCGCCTCGACCATCTCCGCGAGCCTGTAGAGCACCTGCCCGCGGTTGTAGGCGGTCGCGGCGGCCCATTTCGGCTGCGCGCCGCGGGCGGCACGCACGGCGTCGCGGACGTCCTTGCGCGATGCGCGGGCGACGTTCTGCCCCTCCGCCTCGTAGGTGCGGCCGGACTCGCTGCGCGGGAAGGCTCCCCCGATGTAGAGCTTGTACGTCTTCTTGACCGGGAGCCGCTCGCTCATTGTCGGCGCCTACGCTCATTCCTCGAACCTCAGGTACGGCTCGAGCCCGTGGCGCCCGCCCTCGCGGCCGAAGCCGGACTCCTTGTAGCCGCCGAACGGCGAGCCCGGGTCGAAGCGGTTGAAGGTGTTCGCCCAGACGACCCCGGCGCGCAGCCGCTGCGCCATCCAGAGGATGCGCGAGCCCTTCTCCGTCCAGACGCCCGCACTCAGCCCGTACGGCGTGTTGTTCGCCTTCTCGACCGCCTCCTCCGGCGTGCGGAAGGTCAGGACGGAGAGCACCGGGCCGAAGATCTCCTCCTGCGCGATCCGATAGCTCTGCGCCACGTTCGTGAAGACGGTCGGCACGAACCAGTAGCCCTTCTCCGGGAGGACGCACGGCGGCTGGTAGATCTCGGCGCCTTCCTCGACGCCGGACGCGACGAGCTCACGGATCTTCTCGAGCTGCGCGGCCGAGTTGATCGCGCCGACGTCGGTGTTCTTGTCGAGCGGATCGCCGACGCGCAGCGTCGTGAGGCGCCGCTCGAGCTTCGCGACGAGCGGCTCGTAGATCGACTCCTGCACGAAGAGGCGCGAGCCGGCGCAGCAGACATGTCCCTGGTTGAAGTAGATGCCGTTGACGATCCCCTCGACCGCCTGGTCGAGCGCCGCGTCGTCGAAGACGATGTTCGCGGCCTTGCCGCCGAGCTCGAGCGTGAGCCGCTTGCCGGTGCCGGCGACCTGCCGCTGGATCGCCTTTCCCACCTCGGTCGAGCCGGTGAACGCGATCTTGTCGACGTCCTCGTGCTCGACGATCGCGGCCCCGGTCCGGCCGTCTCCGGTAACGATGTTGACGACGCCCGCAGGCAGCTCCGCCTGGCGGAGGACGTCGCAGAAGAGGAGCGCGGTGAGCGGCGTCGTTTCCGCCGGCTTGAGGACCACCGTGTTGCCGCACGCAAGCGCCGGCGCGATCTTCCACGCGAGCATCAGGAGCGGGAAGTTCCAGGGGATGATCTGGCCGGCAACTCCGACCGGGCGCGGGCGCCGGTTCGGGAACGCGTACTCGAGCTTGTCGGCCCAGCCCGCGTAGTAGAAGAAGTGGGCCGCGGCGAGCGGGAGGTCGACGTCGCGTGACTCCTTGATCGGCTTGCCGCCGTTGAGCGACTCGAGGACGGCGAACTCGCGCGAGCGCTCCTGGAGGATGCGGGCGATGCGGAAGAGGTACTTCGCGCGCTCGGAGCCGGGGAGCGACGACCAGCCGTCGGCGAAGGCCTCGCGCGCCGCGACGACCGCGCGGCCGACGTCTTCGGTCGTGGCCTGGCCGATCGCGGCGAGCGGCTCCTCGTCGCGGGGCGCGATGGTCTCGTAGGTCTCGGCAGGCTCGAGCCACTCGCCGCCTACGTAGTAGCCGTAGCGGTCGGCGATGTGAACGATGTCGCGCGATTCGGGAGCGCTCGCGTACGTCCAGTCACCGGGAACGCCGACCTCGGTGTGGGTCTTGTCGAGCTCAGCCACGCCCGCTCCGGACGTGGTGAATACGGGCGGGTGCTGGGCGCAGGGGGCGCGGACCCCAAACCCACCCCCCACCCTTATGGGAGGGGGCCAGATTAGGGCCGAAAGCGTCTCGAGAGTGTGTCGCCTGCGTCATGAGAGAGCTTCAATCGAGCGTGAAGTAGTCGCCGCTCTGGTAGGCGCCGGTCCGCTCCTTGCGCAGCTGCATCAGGATGTCGTTGAGCAAGGAGGACGCGCCGAGCCGGTACAGCTGCGGCGTCAGCCACTCCGGCCCGAGGGTCTCGTGGACGAGCACGAGGTGCTGCACCGCCTGCTTCGCCTGCCGGATCCCACCTGCCGCCTTGAACCCGACGCGCCGCCCGGTCTCCTCGTACACGTCGCGGATCGCCTCGAGCATGCACAGCGCGACGGGCAGGGTCGCGGCGGGCGCGATCTTTCCCGTCGACGTCTTGACGAAGTCCGCCCCCGCGGCGATCGAGAGCAGGGTCGCGCGGCGAACGTTGTCGTAGGTGCCGAGCTCGCCTGTCTCGAGGATCACCTTCAGGTGTGCCTCGCCGCAGGCCTCCTTCACCTGGACGATCTCGTCGTAGACCTTTGCGTAGCGGCCCGAGAGGAACGCGCCGCGGTCGATCACCATGTCGATCTCGTCCGCTCCCAGCTCGACGGTCGCGCGCACGTCGGCGACCTTCACCGGCGTCGGGTACTGCCCCGACGGGAAACCCGTAGCGACCGCAGCCACCTTCACCGAGGTTCCCGCAACCCGCTCCCGCACCGCGGGAACGAGGTTCGGGTAGACGCAGACGGCGGCGCATGAAGGCAGGGACGGATCCGACGGATCCGGCCGGAGCGCCTTCGAGGCGATCGCCGCCGCCTTTCCCGGCGTGTCTGCTCCTTCGAGCGTCGTCAGGTCGGTCGTGCGGATCGCGAGCAGCAGCGCCCAGACCTTCGACTCGCGCTTGATCGAGCGCTTCGCGAGCGACGCCGCGCGCTCCTCGAGCGCGACCGCGTCGACCGCGCCGATCCGCGGCAGGCGGGCTTCGAGCGGCAGCTCGAACCCGGCCGGGAGTGCGGGCGCCTGGGCCATGAACTGAGTCTAGTCCCGGGCCGCGTCAAGGCAATTCGAGGGCTACCCTGAGCTTCATGAGGAGGGCTGCGGGGGTGCTCGCCGCGACGACCGCGGTCGCGGTGATGGCGGCGTCCGTCACGCTGGGCATCACGAGTTCGAAGGCGACGCCGAACGCCCATCACACGGCGAGGCTCGGCTTCAGCGACACCGCCGAGACCGTGATGGGGACCCTCGTCGGACCCCCGAATCAGAGGTTCCTCACTCGGATTCGCAACGGCAAGATGGGCGGAGTCGTCCTCCTCCGCAACGACTGGCTGACCCGGAGCACGGCGGCGTCGGTGACCGCGGAGCTGCAGCGGGCGGCGTGCACGCGCGGCGAGCCGCTGCTCGATCGCCGTCGACCAGGAAGGCGGGATGGTGAGACGGCTGCCGTGGGCGCCTCCGACCGAGGCGCCGGCATACATGTCGAGCCCGTCCGTCGCGCACACGCAGGCGGCCGAGACGGCTTCGGCTCTCCACTCCGTCGGGATCGATATCGACTTCGCACCGGTCGTCGACACGCCGAGCTCCGTGCACAACTTCCTCGGCTCCCGCGCATTTTCGCGCTCCCGCACGCGGAACGCACGGATGGCCCGAGCCTTCGTCACCGGATTGCAGACGGGTGGGGTCGCCGGAACCGCGAAGCATTTCCCCGGCCTCGGCCTCGCGAGTGGCAACACCGACCACGGACGAATCGCGATCGGCTCCGCCGCGTGGAAGGTCCGGCAAGGCCTGCTGCCCTTCAAGAGCGCGGTCGCCGCGGGCGCGAAGCTCGTGATGGTCTCGACCGCGATCTACCCGAAGTTGGACGCGTCGCAGAAGCCGGCCGCCTTCTCGAGCACGATCATCAACGGATTGCTCCGCAAACAGCTCGGCTTCAAGGGCGTCACCGTGACCGATTCGCTCACGGCGCCGGCCGCCGACAGGATCCCGCACACCGCGACACGGGCGATGCTCGCGGGCTCGGACCTGCTCATCTTCGGCGCGGAGAGCGCGAGCGAGCGCGGCTACGCCACATTGCTCGCGGACGCCGCAAGCTCGCCGCGCCTCGAGGCGCGGCTCACGCAGGCGGCAGCGCGGATCCGCGCCTTGAAGGCCTGGCTCGCCGAGCACGGCGCTCTCACCTGCCCTCCGAAGAAGTCGTCCGCGAAGGCAAGCGGACTGCCTTCAGGCATGTAGAGGACAAGGAGAGATGGCGAGTCCTCGACGACGACTCCGCCCCAGCCGACCTTCGGCTGGCCGCGCCAGATCTCCCGCCGCACGATCGTTTCGCCGCGCTGCCGCCTCACAACCCAAGCCGCTCGAGCGTCGCGGCGTCGCGGCGCCATCGAGGCCGTACCTTCACCTTGAGCTCGAGGAAGACGGGATGGCCGAGCAGCGCCTCGATCTCCGGCCGGGCGCGTGTCCCGATGTCCTTCACGAGCGCGCCGCCTTTGCCGACGACGATCTGCTTCTGCGACTCGGTCTCGACGAGGATCGACGCGCGCACGACCTTCTCCTCGATCTCCTCCACCTCGACCGAGATCGCGTGCGGCACCTCGTCGCGCGTCAGCCAGAGCGCCTTCTCGCGGATCAGCTCGGCGAGCTGGTGCTCGAGCGAGAGATCGGTGCGCTGCTCCTCCGGGAAGTAGAGCGGCCCCTCGGGCAGCAGGCCGACTAGCTCGTCGCGCAGCTCGGAGATGCCGTCGCCGGTCTTCGCGCTCACCGGATGGAGGGCGTGGAAAGGCCCGAGCTTCGCCGCCGAGTTCATCTGCGTGGCGATGTGGCCGGCCTTGAGACGGTCCACCTTGTTCAGCGCGATCACGACCGGCACGCCGAGCGCGAAGACCCGCGAGGCGATGAAGCGGTCGCCTGCGCCGATCCGCTCGCGTGCGGAGAGAACGAAGACGACCGCTTCGATCTCCTCGAAAGCGGCGTCGACGGTCTTCTGCATCCGCTCGGTGAGCGCGTCGAGCGGGCGCTGAAAGCCCGGGAGGTCGGCGAGCACGAGCTGGTAGTCGTCGCCGTTCGCGATCCCGAAGATGCGCCGCCGGGTGGTCTGCGGCTTGTCGGAAACGATCGCGACCTTGCCCCCGCAGAGCGCGTTCAGCAGCGTCGACTTGCCGACGTTGGGGCGGCCCGCGATGGCGACGATGCCCGACTTCACAACTCGACCTGCATGACAGGGAGCGTCCGCCCCCACTCGCTCGTCACCGTGCCGACGGTCTCGGCGCCCATGCGCTCGTAGAAGCCGACCGCGTTGGGCTCCGCCTCCCAGCGCAGCGCTCGAGCGCCGGCCGCGCGCGCCTGGTCGGCGGCATGGCGGAAGAGCGCTTGTTCCGATCCCGCTGCGGATCTCAGCCGGCTCAACCCAGAGGTCATCGAGCTCGCAGACTCCGTCATCGGGCGGACGCAGGGCTACCCAGGCAACGATCTCGCCTCCCATTTCCGCGACCCAGATCTCGCGGGCGAAATCGAGCGTCGCGGCCCAGCTGCGGACACGCTTCAGGTCGTACCCCCAGTGAGCCTTCGACTCCGAATGTCAGCTCCCGCAGCCGCTCGTGGTCGGCCTGCGTCGCCGGCCGCAGGCGCGGCTCGGTCATCGTTCCGGCAGATCCCACGTGTCCGGCAGCAGCTCGTCGGCGGCGTATTCGGCAAGCGATCCATCGCCACGGCGGAACCAGACGCGGTCGAACCGCCACTCGTGGAGCCACTGGCGGCATCCCCCGCACGGCGATGCGGTGATCGCGATCGCCTCCACGTCTCCCGGCCGCAGGCCGTCGCTCGCGGCCCTCGCGATGGCGGAGCGCTCCGCGCAGATGCCGAGCGGGTAGGCCGCGTTCTCGACGTTCGCCCCCGCGAAGATGCGCCCGTCGCGCGTGAGCACGGCGGCGCCGACGAAATACTCCGAGTACGGCGCGTAGGCGTTCAGCGCGGCCTCGTCCGCGCGCGCGAGCAGCTCCTCGCCGGTCATGCCGAGCCTCCGTACAGGAACAGGCCGGTACCGGTCAGCGCGAGGTCGAGCTCGAAGCCGAGCTCCGCCACCCGCTCGGCGAGCTCGTCGGGCTGCCAGAAACGCTTGACGATCGTGAACTCGCGCCCGTCCGCGAGCTGTCGTACCTGAAGCTCGCCGGCGCCGGCCGCCTCCGGGGGCCCGCTGTCGATCAGGAACACACGGCCGTCCGGCCGCAGCGCCGACCGGACAAGCGCCCAGAACTCGGCAAACCGCTCCTCCGGCACGTGCGAGAGCCAGAACGAGAAGAAGACGACGTCGAACTGCTGCGGCGGGCGCCAGCTGAAGATGTCCGCCACGACGAGCTCGGCCGCCGGGGTGTTCAGCGACAACGTCTCGGCGTTCGCATCGACGGCGACCACCCGGTCGGCCGCCGGCACGAGCCTGCGCGTCCAGATCCCCGTTCCCGCGGCGAGCTCGAGGACGTCGCCGCGCGGAGCGAACGCTCCGGAGCTGCTCCTCGAGCTCGGCGACGTCGAGCAGCCATCGCCGCTCATGCTCCGCGTCGCGCGTGTAGCGGCCGCGCCGGTACCACCAGTCGTCGTACTCCGGGGCGCGCTCCGCGTAGTACCGCTTCTGCTCCGCGAGGACGTCGCTCATCCGACGACCTGGAAGACGACGAGCGTGACGAGCGCACCGAGCGCGCCGCCGTACATGACCTCGAGCACCGAGTGGATCCCCGATTCGACCCGCGTCTGCGCCACGAGCAGCGCCATGATCAGCGTCACCGCCGAGACGACGAAGCGGTGATGGTCGCCGATCAGATAGGTCACGGCGACCCAGCCGGAGAAGGCGATCGCGGCGTGGCCCGACGGAAGACCACCGCGCAGCGGCGTGCCGCGCCCGGTCCACGCCTTCGTCGCGATCACGAGCAGCACGACGACGAAGAGCGCGACGAGCGTGATGTCGGCCGGTGCGTCGCGAACGCGGTCGAGCCCGTTGGTGGCGCGCTGGCCGACCGCGCTCTGGAAGACGAGGAAGCCGACGGCCACCGCGGTGACCGAGGCGATCAGCACGGCGCCGGCGGCGATGTCCTTCGCGAGCTTGGCGTTCGGGTCGAACGAGGTCGTCGAGACGTCGATCACGCCCTCGATCGCCGTGTTCAGCATCTCCGCGACGAGGACGAACGCGATCGCGATCACGAGCGCGATCAGCTGGAGCCGCGACACACCGACTGCGATCGCACCGGAGAACACGAGGACGGCGGCGAGGAAGTGGATCCTGAGGTTCCGCTGCGTGCGGAGGACATGGATGACGCCCTCGACGGCGTAGTTGAAGCTCTCGAGCAGCGACGGCGCACGGCCGGGAGCCGGCAGCGGCGAGCGACGCGCGGGCTGGTCTTTCTCGGGATCGCGCGGCAGCGGCGTCACGGTCATGCTGCGTACACCGCCTCGCGTGCCTCCATCTCGGGGCCGTGGTCGTAGCCGACGAGGTGAAGAAGCGCATGGATGAGAGGCGCACGCCACTCCGCACCCACCACCTCGGGGCAGACGACGACGTCGCCGAGCTGCCGCGGCATGCCCTCGGGCAGCGCGGCCAGCCCGTCGATCGGAAAGGCGAGCGCGTCCGTCGCCTCGTCGATCCCGAGGTGCTCCTGCTTGAGCGAGCGGCTCTCCTCCGGCCCGACGAACGCGAGCCCGAGCTCGCCGGAGCCGACGCCTTCCCCCGCGAGCACCGAGCGCGCCAGCTCGGCGGCAGCTGTTTCGTCCACCTCCCTGCCCGAGCGGTTGACGACCTCTACCTCGATCACCGGCTCCGTTGCGTCCCCGTCTGCTCGGCGTGACGCTTGTACGCCTCGACGATTCGCTGCACGAGCTTGTGCCGGACGACGTCCTGGTGGCTGAACTCGACGAAGGCGATGCCGTCCACGGTCGAGAGGATCTCGCGCACCTGGATCAGCCCGGAGGCCTGCTCGCGCGGGAGATCGACCTGGGTGACGTCGCCGGTGACGACCATCTTCGAACCGAAGCCGAGCCGCGTCAGGAACATCTGCATCTGCTCGGGCGAGGTGTTCTGCGCCTCGTCGAGGATGACGAAGCTGTCGTTGAGAGTGCGACCGCGCATGAACGCGAGCGGCGCCACCTCGATCGTGCCACGCTCCATGTAGGCGTTGAGCCTCTCCGGGTCCATCGTGTCGTAGAGCGCGTCGAAGAGCGGCCGCATGTAGGGGTCGACCTTCGCGAGGACGTCGCCGGGCAGGAAGCCGAGCCGCTCGCCCGCCTCGACGGCGGGACGCGTGAGGATGATCCGGCCGACCTGGCGCTCCGAGAGTGCCGCGACGGCCAGCGCGATCGCGAGGTACGTCTTGCCGGTGCCGGCGGGGCCGATGCCGAAAGTGACGGTGCAGTCGCGAATCGCATCGACGTAGCGCTTCTGGGTCACCGTCTTCGGCGTGATCTGCTTGCCGCGGTGCGACCAGACGACGTCCGCGAAGATCTCGTGCACGTCCTCGGCCTGGTCGATCGCGCTGACGATTGCGTCGACGGTGCCGGCGCTCACCCCCTGGCCTCCCTCGACGAGCTCGACGAGCTCCTCGACGACGGCCTGCGCCTCGGCGACCTTCACGTCGTCGCCCGCGAGCGTCAGTCGATTGCCGCGCAGGTTGACGGTGCAGCCGAGCCGGTCGCGCAGCGCGTCGAGCACGCCGTCGCCGATGCCCGCGAGCTCCGCGGCGACCTCGTTCGAGACGTCGAGAACGGTCTGCACGGCGTCAGTGTAGGAGTCGCGGCGGGCCGAAAAGGGTTCGTGGCGAGGGTCACGAACGTGACTCTGTCGGCTCGGTGCGCTACCGTCTTCGGCCTCGGGTCGTCTCCCTATGCCGTTTTCCATGCGACATCGCGGTCTCGTCCTCCTCTCCACGCTCGGCCTCGCCTCGCTCGCGGCCACCGTGGCTTGGGCCCACTCGACCCCGCAGATCCGCGCGCAGCGAGCGCACGAGAAGGCCGTGCTCGCGCAGGTGAGCCAGATCGGACAGCACCTCCAGGCGGTCGAGGACCAGGCGTGGAACGCGCAGCAGCGGCTCAATCTGGTCAAGCGGAGCCTGCGGCAGAACGAGTACCGGCTCAAGATCGCGAAGGGCAACTTCCACGCCGCGCAGCAGCGGGTCATGCAGCGCCTCTACTCGCTCTACGTGAACGGCTCGCCGAGCGCGGTCGACGTGATCGCCGGCGCGAAGAGCCTCTCGGAGATCATCGACCGCGCCGAGTCGGCGCAGGTGCTGTCGAACCAGGACGCGGCTCTGGGCCGGCAGGCGCTCGGCTTCGAGCATTCCGTGCAGCAGCGGGAGCAGCAGCTCCAGCAGCTGAAGAGCACGCGCGAACAGGCGCTCTCCGAGCTCGAAGCGAAGAAGCGGACCGTCGCGTCGGAGCTCGCGCAGCAGAAGCGCCTCCTCGCATCGATCCACACGACGATCGAGCATCTCCAGCAGCAGGAGGCCGAGCGCGAGCGGAGGGCGCAGGCCGCGGCCCAGGCGCGGCTGAGGGCTCAGCTCGCGGCCGAGCACGCTGCTGCAGCCCAGGCCGCAGCAGCGGCGCAGGCCGCGCAGTCGCAGCCGTCGAACGGCGTCGTGACTCCGCCCGTGAGCATCCCGGTCGGGAACTCCGGCGTCGGCCATCCCGAGGCGGCGCAGATCGCGCTCCGGTATCTCGGCGTCCCCTACGTCTGGGGCGGTTCGACCCCGAGCGGGTTCGACTGCTCGGGCCTCGTGATGTACGTGTACGCGCAGCTGGGGATCTCGCTCCCGCACTACACCGTCGCGCAGTGGAACGCAACGTTGCCGATCTCGACCTCGCAGCTGCAGCCCGGCGACCTCGTCTTCTTCGACGGCCTCGGGCACGTCGGCATCTACATCGGCGGCGGGCAGTTCGTCCACGCGCCGCACACAGGCACCGTCGTCCAGATCTCCTCGCTCTCGGGCTACTACGCGAGCAACCTCGTCGGCGCGCGCCGCGTGTCGTAGCTCGCGAAGCTGGCGCTTCGCGCGCTGGGAGACGGAACTCCGCCGCCGGGAGAGCGCGGTCTCCCGGCGGCTCCGTGCTGTTTTTGCTTTGTCGATCCCTGGACGGGAGTCCACTCTCGTGCGCTCGCGCGCGGCAGAGGCCGGCGCGAGCGCGGTCCGGCCTCCGGCTAAGCCCGCTCCGCGAGGCTTAGCCTCCGGCCCTTGGCGCTCCTTCGATCTAGAGCGCTTAGAACCCGCTTGGCGCGACGGCGGCGGCGTAACGGCACGTTACGACGCCGCGAACCAGCGGGCGGACGCGCGCAGCCCGTCCGCCCGCGACGGAACAGGCGCTCTGAACCCCAGCAGCCCAATGTGCCCTCAGCACGAAGCCGACGGGAGACCGCGTCTCCCGTCGGCGCAGTTCGATTAGCCCCGGGCGAAGAGCGCAGCTCTTCGCCCGGCCCCTATGCGAGCTTTTCGCGGACGATCTGGCTGACCTGGGAGCCGTCGGCGCGGCCTGCGATCTGGGGCATGACGTCGGCCATCACGCGTCCGAGGTCGGCCATGCTCGTCGCGCCGACCTCGGCGATCACGTCGTCGACGATCTCGTCGATCTCGTCCTCGGAAAGCGGCTCCGGCATGAATTCCTCGAGGATCTCGAGCTCTCGCTCCTCCGCCTCGGCCTGCTCCTCACGCCCGCCGCTGCGGAACGCCTCGGCGGCCTCGACTCGCCGCTTCCGCTCGCGCTGCAGCACCTGGAGCTCTTCCTCCTCGCTCAGCGGCCGTTGCAGCTCCTTCTGGGAGTTCTTGAGCGCGTTGAGGATCAGGCGCAGCGCGTCGCGCCGCTCGGCGTCGCGTGCGCGCATCGCATCCTTCAGCTCGTCGTCGATCTCTTCGATGAGGCTCACGCCCAGCCGCCTTTGATGTGCCAGTGGAGATGGAAAACCGTCTGGCCCGCGCTGGGGCCTACGTTGACCTCGACACGGTAATCCGTCAACCCCTCGCGTGCAGCGACGTCGGCGACGAACTCGAGCATCCGCTTCGCTTCCTCGGGCGGGAACTCGCCGATCTCACGGAACGAGTCGACGTGGCGCTCCGGCAGCACGAGGAGGTGCACCGGCGCCTGCGGGTTGATGTCGCGGATCGCAACGAAGCCGTCGGCGGCGGCGACGTGGTCGCCCTCGCGGTAGAGCGTGCAGAAGAGACAGTCGTCGTTCACGCGGCGAGGATCCCCTCCTCCGAGACGGCGGCGCCGCGGACGCCGACCAGCTCTCCGACGGCAGCCGAGTGGGGCACGAGCCACGGGGAGTAGTCGTCGCCGTAGCCGCGGCCGGGACGGTCGACGAGGACGACGTCGTCGCGGCCGACCTTCGAGCGCCAGTGCGCGAGGCACGCCGCGTGGGAAGCGGCCCGCAGCCGCGCGCTCCGCTCCTTCTTCACCTGCGGCGGCACGGGATCCTCGGCGGCCGTCCCGGTGCCGGGGCGCGGCGAGTACGGGAACACGTGCACCTTGGTCAGGCCGGCCTCGGCGGCGACGCGCAGCGTGTTCCCGAACGCCTGCTCGTCCTCCGCAGGGAAGCCCACGATGACGTCGCTCGTGAGGTTGAAGTCCTCCCGCAGCGGTTCGAGGCGGCGAAGGTAGGTGGCGGTGGAGTAGCGGCGGCCCATCGCTCGCAGGACGCCGTCGTCCCCGGACTGGAGTGGCACGTGCAGGTGGCGGCTCGCGGCCGGCGTCTCGCGCAGCGCGCTGACGAGCTCGTCGTCGACGTGGTTGATCTCGATCGAGGAGAGACGGAGCCGCTCGAGGCCGGGGATCGCGCCGGCTTCCCGGACGAGCCGCGGGAGCCGGTAGCCGGCGGTGCGGTCGCGGTAGCAGCCGAGGTTGATCCCGGTGAGAACGACCTCGCGATGGCCCTGCTCGACGCGGCGGCGGATCTCGCCGAGCACGGCGTCGGCCGGACGGCTGCGCGAGGAACCGCGCACGAGCGGGATGACGCAGAAGCGGCAGGAGAACGAGCAGCCGTCCTGCACCTTGACGAAGGCGCGAACGCGGTCGAGGCGCGCATCGGCTTGCACACAGCCGATCGCGCCGACGTCTCCCGCTACGAACTCCGGCGTCTCCTCGCTGCGGCGGGCGACGACGACCACGTTGTCGGGCAGCCCGGAGAAGGCGTTGCCCGCGAGGTTGGCGCCGCAACCCGTGACGTAGACGCGGCGGTGCGTGCGGGCCGCGCGAGCGGCCTCCTTGCGCGACTTGGCGACCGCCTCGTGCGTGACGCAGCAGGTGTTCACGACGGCGACGTCGGCGGCGTCGGCGCGTTCCTCGTGTCCGTCCGCGAGCAGCCGCTCGCGCACCGCATGCGCATCGACGTGCGAGACCTTGCAGCCGAGAAAGCGGACGGAGAACGTCGTCACGGCCGCAATTCGAGCAGGTCCGCGGCCCAGCCGTCGCGCACGCGCCTCGCGAGGCGCTGCCAGCCGTCGACCCGCGGCTCGTCCCGCTCCAGGTAGCCCGAGGTGATCGCGCGCTCGACGGGAATTGCCGGAAGCATCCGCTCGACGACGTCGAGCGCGATGTTCATCACGGCGAGGCTCGCCGGCCGGAACTCGCTTGTGACGTCGACCGCGACGCCGTTCGCGGTTGCGTTCGAGCCCGTCACGTCGAGCGCCACCTCGTCGATGTCGACGGCGGTGACCGGCGCGAAGCCGAGCTTCGCAGCGGCGACGGAAAGGACGCCCGAGCCACAGCCGACGTCGAGCAGGCTCGTCGGCTCGACGTCCTGCAGGAGCTCGAGGCAGAGCCGCGTCGTCGCGTGCGCGCCCGTGCCGAACGCGCGACCCGGGTCGATCACGACCGCGAGCGCATCGGCAGGCGCTTCCTCCCACGGAGGCCCGACCCACAGGCGGCCGACCAGGACGCCGTGATGGAAGCCGCGCCAGGCGTCCTCCCAACCCTCGGCGACGTCCTCGACCTCGACGACGTCGAAGCCGAGCGGCGGCTCGTCTGCATACACGGCAAACGCGCCGTCCAGCTCCTCGACGCCCTCCGGGAAGATGTGGAGGAGCAGCACGAGCTCCGCCTCCCCGCCGACGACGACGTACCGTCTCAGCGGAACGCGCTCTTGAGCTTGCCGAACAGGCCTTCGGAGCGCTCGTAGGTGTGCTCGTCGGCGTGCTCGTCGAACTCGCGCAGGAGCCGGCGCTGCTCGTCGGTGAGCCGCCGCGGCACGAGGACGTTGACGAGGATCTTCTGGTCGCCGCGGCCGTGCCCCTGCAGGACCGGCATGCCGCGGCCGCGCAGGACGACGATCTCGCCCGGCTGCGTCCCCGCGACGAGCTCGAGCTTCTCCTCCCCGTCGAGCGTCGGAACCTGGAGGGTGGCGCCGAGCGCAGCCTCCGTGAGGGTCAGGTCGACCGTCGCGTAGATGTCGTCGCCCTCGCGCACGAATCGCTCGTCGGGACGGATGCGCACCTCGACGTAGACGTCTCCGGCGCGGCCGCCGACGTGCCCGGCGTGGCCCTCGCCGCTGAGCCGGATGCGCTGGCCGTGGTGGATCCCCGGCGGGATCTGCACCTCGACCGAGCGCTCCTCGACGACCCGCCCCGCGCCGCGACACTCGGTGCACGGCTGCTCGATCGTCCGTCCCGAACCGGCGCAGGTCGGGCACGTCTGGGTGCGAACGAACTCGCCGAAGACGCTCCGCGTTACCTGCTGGAGCCGTCCGGTCCCGTTGCAGGTCGAGCAGGTCGTGATCTCGCTGCCGGGCTCCGCGCCGTCTCCGCCGCACTGCGCGCAGGTGACCGCGGCCTCGAACGGCACCTCGCGAGCGACTCCGTGCGCAGCCTCGACGAGATCGATCTCGACCGTCGCCGCGAGGTCCGCGCCGCGGGCTCCTCCGCCGCGGGCGCGCCCGCCGAAGAGCACGTCGTCGCCGAAGAAGGCCGAGAAGAGGTCGGCCAGGTTGCCGAAGTCGACGTGACCGGACTGGAAGCCGCCGCTCCGCAGCCCCGCGTGGCCGTAGCGGTCGTAGAGATCGCGCGTCTCGCTCTTCGAGAGCACCTCGTACGCCTCGACGACCTCGCGGAAGCGCTCGTCGGCGTCCGGCGCCTCGGAGACGTCGGGATGGAGCTCGCGCGCGAGCTGCCGGAAGGCGCGCTTGATCTCCGTCTCACTCGCGTCGCGCCCGACTCCGAGCAGCTCGTAGTAGTCGCGGTCGGTCGTCGCCATCGCCCTGAATGTAGCGAGGGGCCCTGCGGGCCCTCCTACTAGGTTTCGTCGTAGATGGACTCGACGAAGCGGGAGAGCTCGAGCGCGGCCGAGCGCACGGCGCCGAGCGCCTTCTCGTAGTCCATCCGCACGGGACCGACGAGGTTCACGGCGCCGAGCGTGCGACTGACGAGCCCGTAGCACGCGCCCACCAGCGCGATCTCGGCCAGCGCCGGGTGCACGAGCTCGTGGCCGACGCGTACGAACGGGCGCTCGGACCCGCGCGGCTGGCCGAGCACGTCGAGGAGGTCGGCCCGGCGCTCGACGAGCTCGAACAAGCTCCGATACGCGTCGAGCTCCTCCGCGCGCACCTCGCCGAGGAGATCGGCCGCGCCGCCGACGTACAGTCGCTGCTCCGCGGAGACGAGCTCCATGAACGCCGGCCGGAGCGCTGCGAGGAACGCACGCTCTGCATGGCTCAGCCCCGTATCCTCGAAGCGCCGCCGAAGCAGGCCCGTTCCGAGCTGCAGTCCGGTCACGGCCTCGTTCAGGTAGTCGCTCGCCCACTGCGCAAGCCCGGCATCGACGGGATCGTCGAAGTGGAAGAGCCGCTTCGAGACGCCGCCGGTGGAGGTGATCACGACGACCATCACGAGCTGCGGCTGCAGGAGCAGAACCTCGACGTGTCGCACGCGCGTCGCCTCGAGCGGAGGCGCCGAGACGAGCGCGAGCAGCCGCGTCACCTGCGAGAGCATCTCGGTCGTCGCCTGGAGCGCCGCTTCGACCTCGGTGCTGGTCGAGGTCAGGTCGAGCGGGAAGACCGCCGGATGCGGCTCGAGCCGCCCGAGCAGCTCGTCGGCGTAGTAGCGGTAGCCGCGCTCGGTCGGCACCCGGCCGGCCGACGTGTGCGGATGTGCGAGCAGCCCGAGATTCTCGAGCTCCGCCAGCTCCGCGCGGACGGTCGACGGCGAGACGCGGAGGTCGGCTCGCTCGACGAGCGTCTTCGAGCCGACGGGCTTGCCCGTGCCGACGAACTCCTCGACGACACGCCGGAGGACCTCCCGCTGCCGTTCGCTCAGCTGCACCGTTTCCTGCCGCATTTGCAGGAGATTTTAGCCGCTGACTTGTCCAGAACTAGGCGAGTATCTCGGCCGTCACGGCGCCGCCGAGGAAGCGGCCGCGCCGGGTGAGCGCGAGCGTCTCCCCACCGTCGACCGCGAGGCCGAGCTTCTCGGCGCGTGCAAGCCCGGTCGCGTCGAGCGCCGGCCGCAGTCCGTTGAGCGGCAGTGGCTCGTCGAGCCGCAGGCCGAGCATCACGCGTTCGCGAGCCCGGGTTTCCTCGTCCAGCAACTCGATCTCGCGGTCGTAGCGGCCCCGGAGGTAGCGCGCGATCTTCTGTGTGTTGCGACGGCGCTCGTTGCCGAGGGTCGAGACCGCGCCGACGCCGAGGCCGAGGTAGTCGCGACCGAGCCAGTAGCCGAGGTTGTGCTCTGCACGCTTGCCGTCACGGCAGAAGTTCGCGGTCTCGTACCAGCGGTAGCCGGCGTCCGTGAGCGTTGCGACGACGCGTTCGAAGTAGTCCTCCATCTGTTCGGCCTGCCGTTCGAGCTCGGCGCCGTGCGCGATCGTGAACCGGGTGCCGGGCTTCGCCTCGAGCTCGTACGCGCTGATGTGCTCTGGGCCGAGCGCGATCGCGTGCGCGAGATCGTCGGCGAGCTGCGCGGGCGTCTGGCCGGGGATGCCGTAGATGAGGTCGAGCGAGAGATTGTCGAAACCGGCGTCGCGCAGATGCGCTGAACGCCTGCTCGACGTCCGCCGGCGTCGCGCGCCGCTCGAGCACGCGGAGGAGGTCGGGTTGGAAGGTCTGCGCGCCGAGCGAGACGCGGTTGACACCGGCGCCGCGTAGCTCACGCGCGAGCTCGGGCGTGACGGTCTCGGGATTCGCCTCGACCGTCAGCTCCCGCGCGGGCGGGAGCGCGCGAAGCAGCCGCAGCAGCTCCGGCAGCGCCGTGAAGGTCGGCGTCCCGCCGCCGAGGAAGATCGTCTCGACCGGGGAGCCGTCATGCTCGGAGTGGAGCTCTCGCAGCAGCGCGTCGACGTAAGGGCCGTGCAGCTGATCCCGGCCGGTCGCCGTGACGAAGTCGCAGTAGCCGCAGCGGTGCGCGCAGAACGGCAGGTGGACGTAGAGATGCCTCACGCCGGCACCCGCTTCGGCCGCGTAACGAGCTCGCCGCTGCAGTTCGGGCAGACGAAATCCATTGCCTCGGCGCACGAGCGGCAGAACGTGCACTCGTGTGAGCAGATGACCGCATCGCCG
>CAWBQC010000032.1:0-34908 GCA_963790845.1 uncultured Actinomycetes bacterium
TCTGCGCGCTCTCGGGTTGGCGAACGGCCCGACCGTGCTCGTCCACTCATCGCTGTCGTCACTGGGCTGGGTCGCCGGCGGCCCGGTTGCGGTGATCCAGGCTCTCCTGGACGCCGTCGGTCCGGAAGGCACGATCGTCATGCCTGCCCACAGCGGCGAGCTCTCCGATCCCGCGAAATGGCAGCACCCGCCGGTGCCTGAACCGTGGGTCGAGACGATCCGTGCCGAGATGCCCGCCTTCGACCGCGGCCGCACGCCATCTCGCCACGTCGGCGTGATCGCGGAGCTCTTCCGTACCTGGCCGGATGTCGTCCGCAGCGACCATCCGCAGGTCTCCTTCTCTGCGTGGGGTCGCGAAGCCGACGCCGTCACGAGCGGCCACGGGCTGGAGCACTCGCTCGGAGAGAGGTCGCCGTTGGCGCGGCTGTACGAACGGGATGCGCAGGTACTGCTGCTCGGCGCGGGCTACGGCAGCTGCACCTCCTTCCACCTCGCGGAGTACCGCGCAGGCACCGCGCGAGCGGCTCGGCTCGGGGCGCCGATCATGAAGGACGGGCGCCGGGAGTGGGTGTGGTTCGAGGACATCGAAATGAACGCGGACGTGTTCGACGAGCTGGGTCGCGACTTCGAGCAGGAGCATCCTGTGGCGCGCGGTCGCGTCGGCTCGGCCGACGCGCGCCTGTTCTCGCAGCGGGTCGCGGTCGACTTCGCTGTCGACTGGCTTCGCGCCCGCAGCCACTGATTCGGGCCGCTTCCCGCCCTCCGGCAACCGGGCTAGGCTGGCCTACGATGCCGGAGATCGCAGGACAGGTCGCAGACGGCTTCGCGGACGCGGTTCGCGAGCACGAGGAGCGGTGGCTCTCGCCGCTCGCCGTGCGCTCGTACGAGACTCGTGGGCGCGAGGTTCCGGAGGAGGAGTGCCGGCTGCGGACGCCGTTCCAGCGCGACCGCGACCGGATCGTCCACTCGAAGGCGTTTCGCCGCCTCCGCCACAAGACGCAGGTCTTCGTCGATCCCGAAGGTGACCACTTTCGCACGCGTCTCACGCACACGTTGGAGGCGGCCGGGATCGCGCGTGGAGTGGCGCGCGCGCTGCGCCTGAACGAGGACCTGACCGAGGCGATCGCCGTCGGGCACGACGTAGGCCACCCACCGTTTGGTCATGCCGGCGAACAGGCGCTCGACGCGCTTCTGCGCGAGCGCGGCGGTTCGGGCTTCCGCCACAACGAGCACTCGCTGCGAGTCGTCGAGCGGCTCGAGCGCGGCGGGCGCGGCCTCAATCTGACGTGGGAGGTGCGCGACGGCATCCTCAAGCACACCGGCCCCGAGGAGCCGGAGACACTCGAGGGACGCATCGTCCGGCTCGTCGACCGCTTCGCGTATATCAACCACGACATCGACGACGCGGTACGCGCGGGACATCTTGCCCCCGGCGATCTCCCGGCCGAGGCAATCGCGCTGCTCGGCGACAACGGCTCGCGCCGCATCGACACGCTCGTCCACGACGTGGTCGAGAATTCGGCGCGTGCCGGCGACATCGTCCAGAGCGACGAGATCGGCGAGGCGATGCTCGCGCTCCGTGCCTTCATGTTCGAGCGCGTCTACCTCACGCAGGATCATGGGCCTGCCGACATGGCCGTGCGGCGGATCTTCGAGCAACTGGTCGACGAGCGCGGCATGGACGTCCAGGATGCGACCGACTACCTCGCCGGGATGACCGACCGCTTCGCGCTTGCCTACGCCGCCGAGTTGAATTAGGCATGGCGCGGATCAAGGACGAGTCGGTCGAGCGCGTCAAGGCGACGATGGAGATCCTCCCGCTCGTCGAGGAGGTCGTCCGCCTCCGGAAGGCGGGGAGCACCTACAAGGGGCTCTGTCCCTTCCACCAGGAGCGGACGCCGAGCTTCACCGTCTCGCCGGGACGAGGCACGTTCAAGTGCTTCGGCTGCGGCGAGGGTGGCGACGCGATCACGTTCGTCGAGAAGACGGAGAACGTCGACTTCGTCGGGGCGATCGAGGTGCTTGCGCGCCGGTTCGGAGTCGAGCTCGAGTACGAGGAGGCGTCGCCCGAGCACGAGCAGAAGCGAAGGCGCGAAGACCGGTTGCGAGCACTGCTCGAGCGAGCCGCGGAGTTCTACTCGCGGGTGCTCTGGGAGTCGGAGGCAGGCGCCGGCGCGCGCGACTACCTCGCCTCGCGCGGGCTCCGCGAGGAGGTCTGCCGCGAGTTCCGGCTCGGGTACGCACCGGGCGGCGCGCTGCTCGCTTCGCGCGCGATTCAGGAGGGGTACTCGCAGGAGGAGCTGCTCGCGGTCGGGCTCGGGAACCGCCGCGGCAACGACTACTTCCAGCGGCGCATCGTCTTTCCGCTGGCCGACCGCGGCGGGCGAGTCCGCGGTTTTCAGGCGCGAAAGCTCCACGACGACGATCCGCTGCAGGCGAAGTACGTCAACTCGCCGGAGGGCGAGCTGTTCCGCAAGGGCGATCTCCTCTACGGGCTCGACCTCGCGAAGCAGGTGATCGCCCGCGAGGACAGGGCCGTCGTCGTCGAGGGCAACACGGACGTCATCGCGTTGCGGCAAGGCGGGTTCACGCCCGTCGTGGCCTCGATGGGGACTGCGCTGACCGAGGGGCACCTGCGCGAGCTCACCCGGCTGACGAAGCGCCTCTTCCTCTGTTTCGACGCAGACGCTGCCGGCACGGACGCGACGTTGCGAGGGATGGAGCTCGCGGTGCGGCAGGGCTTCAGCGTTCGCGTCGTGCCGCTGCCCCCGGGCACCGACCCCGCGGATGACCCGGCCGCCTTCCAGGAGCGCCTCGCGAAGCCCGTCAGCTACCCAGTGCACCGCGTCCGCCTCGAGCACGCGCGCGCGACCGACCCGCAGGCGGCGTTCGCGGCGATTCGCGCCTTTCTCACCTCGCTGCCCGACTCGCCCGAGCATCTCGAGGCGATTCGCGTGGCGGCCGACCTTCTCGACCTGCCTCCCGAGACTCAGGCCGGTCTTGCGCCGGCCCGCGGCGGCGCACGCACCGCGGGGGTCGTCTCGCCTCGGCTTCTGGATGCGGGCGCGCGGCTCGAGCGCACTGCCCTCGCAGGAGTCGCCGCACACGAATCGCTCCTCCCCGACCTCGAGCTCCTCGGCCCGGAGCATCTCGACGAGGAGCTGCACCGGCGCGCGCGGGCGTACCTCCTCGGCCAGGAGCCCGCCGACGGCGACCTGACCTCGCTGCTTGCCGAGCTCTACGCGCTCGGAGCCGAGGAGGAGATCACGATCGAGACCGCGAGCCAGCTTCTCCTGCGCTTGCGCGAGCGGAAGCTCGACCGGGAGCTCGCGGAGGCCGACGGTGAGCGCCTCGTCGAGCTGCAGCAGGCGCTCTCGAAGCTTCGCGACGAGATCCGAGCGTTCGCCTAGTAGTAGGAAGGGGTTGGCGAAACAGTGGCTGTGCCGCAGGGCCGCGCTGGACGCCGCGACTCCTCGCTTCGCTCGTCGGCCGGCTTCGCCGGCTGCTGCGTCCTCGGTCGCGCCCGTAGCTTCCAGCTACGAACGCTCCCCGCGTTCTTGCCTCGCGACGCCCATCGCACCCCTGCGACGAGCACTGTCTCGCCGACCCCTCCCCGCTACACTGGGCGCCGCCAATCCCCGGTAGCTCAATTGGCAGAGCATCCGGCTGTTAACCGGAGGGTTGTTGGTTCGAGTCCAACCCGGGGAGCTGACGAACGCCGAGGGCGCTACATCAGTGGATCCCCCGATGCCCTTGGCGGCGCGCCCGTCAATTCTCGATCTCACGATGAGCACTGATCGACCGCTGCACGTCGTCATTGCGGGCGCGGGAGTCGCAGCGCTCGAGGCGGCGCTCGCTCTGCGGGAGCTGGCGGGAGAGCTCGTCAGGGTCGAGCTCGTCGCGCCCGAGCGGGAGTTCAGCTACCGGCCGCTCTCGGTCGCCGAGCCATACGGCTACGGCGAGATGCGGCGTTTCCCACTCGATCGCCTCGTCGAAGCGGCGGGGGCGGAGCTGCGCCACGGCTCGGTGTCGGAGCTCGACGCCGACGCGAAAGAGGTGACGCTCGCCGACGGCACCACGATCGGCTACGACACGCTGCTCGTCGCCACCGGCGTGGGCGCGCGCGAGGCCGTGCCGGGCGCGCTGACATTCGGCGGCCCCGGCGACCGCGAGTCGATCGGCGCTCTCCTCGACCGTGCGAAGGCAGGCGAGGTGAAGCGGATCGTCTTCACGCGACCGCCGACGCCGATCTGGCCGCTGCCGCTCTACGAGCTCGCGTTCCAGACCGCGGAGCGCCTGACGGACGAGCTCGCGCGCGGGATCGAGATCGTGGTTGCCACGCCGGAGCCCGCGCCGCTGGCGCTCTTCGGCCAGGCCGCGAGCGACGAAATCGCACGGCTGCTCGAGATCCGGTCGATCGAGTTCCGGCCGAATGTCGTCCCGCTCCGCTGGGAGGACGGCGAACTGCACCTGGCCCCCGGCGGATCCCTCGACGCCGACGCCGTCGTCTCGCTGCCGCGCCTCGTGGGAGAGCCGATCGAGGGGTTGCCGCAGGACGATTCCGGCTTCGTCGCCACCGACGAGCTCGGCTGGGTTCTTGGGCTGACCGATGTCTATGCGGCGGGCGACATCACCGACTTCCCCGTCAAGCAGGGTGGGATCGCGGCGGAACAGGCTGACACGGTCGCGAGCGCGATCGCCGCCGACGCCGGCGCCTCCGTCCGCCCGCGCACCTTCGAGCCCGTCCTGCGCGGCCTGCTTCTCACCGGGATGCACCCGCGCTTCCTCCGGAGCGAGCGCGAGGGGCGATCCTCCGTCGTCGACTCGCAACCGCTCTGGTGGCCGCCCGCGAAGATCGTCGGCCGCCACCTGAGCCCCTTCCTGGCACAGCAGCTCGGCCTGACCGTCGATGTGCCCCCGCCCGCCGGGCAGGTCGTGCCGGTCGAGGTTGCGATCGACACGAGCGACCACGCGAAGTGGGTTCAGGTCTGACCGCGCTCTAGCGCTCCGGTTACGCTCCCGCCGCGTGCCGGATCAGTCATCCCGATTCGACGAGCTCCTGCGGCGCCTCGGCGAGATCACCGACCTCCGGCGCGTGTCGGGGCTGCTCGCCTGGGATCACGAAACGAAGATGCCGCCGCTCGGCGCGCCTGCGAGGGCCGAGCAGAGCGCGACGCTCGCCCGCCTCGCGCACGAGCTCGGCACGGCCGCCGAGCTCGGCGCGCTTCTCGAGGAGCTGAGGCAGCTCGAGGAGAGCTCCGACCGCGACTCATTCGAGGCGAGTGTCATCCGGGTGGCGCGGCGCGACTACGAGAAGGAGCGTCGCATCCCGGGCGAGCTGCGCGCGGAGATGACGCGGGCCGCGTCGCTGGGCTACCGCGCGTGGCTCAAGGCGCGCGCTGAAGCGGACTTCGAGATTCTCCGGCCCAATCTCGAGCGGCGGATCGCGCTGCTCCACGAGTACATCGCGTGTCACGAGCCGTTCGACGATCCCTACGACGTCCTCCTCGACGATCATGAGCCGGGCATGCGAACCGCGGACGTCGCCGCCGTGTTCGCGCGCCTGAAGGACGAGCTCGTGCCGCTCGTCGCCGGGATCGGCGAGCCGGTCGACGACTCGTGCCTGCACGGGGAATTCCCGGCCGACGAGTTGCGGGCGTTCTCGCTCTCGGTCCTCTCGTGCTGGGGGATGGACGATCAGGCGTGGCGGCTCGATGACACCGTCCACCCATTTGCGGTTGCGATCGGGGAGTCGGACATCCGCATCACGGCGCGCTTCGACGGCGAAAGCCTCATCGGGCTCCTTTCGTGCCTGCACGAGTTCGGGCACGGCCTGTATGACCGCCAGATCGACGAGCGGTACGCGCGGACGCCGCTTCACGAAGGCGCCTCGTCGGGCTTTCACGAATCGCAGAGCCGGCTCTGGGAGAACGTCGTCGGGCGCGGGCTCTCGACCTGGCGCTTCTTCTATCCCCGCTTGCAGGAAGCGTTTCCGCGGCAGTTCGAGGGCGTTCCGCTCGAGACCTTCCACCGTGCGCTGAACCGGGTGGCGCCGGGCGTGAGCCGCATGGACGCCGACGAGGTCACGTACCCGCTCCATATCGTCCTGCGCTTCGAGCTCGAGCGGGAGATGCTCGCCGGAGACGTGACGCCGGCCGACCTGCCGGAGGCGTTCGCGGCCAAGGTTCGTGAGTACCTCGGGGTCGAGCCGGCGGGAGTCGTGGACGGCGTCCTGCAGGACGTCCACTGGTCGGACTCCAACTTCGGCTACTTCCCGACCTACGCGCTGGGCAATGTGATCTCGGTGCAGCTCTGGGAACGCATTACTCGCGACGTGCCCGGCCTCGACCGCGAGTTCGAGCAAGGAGACTTCGGGTCTCTGCGTGAATGGCTGCGGGAGCACGTTCACCGCTGGGGCCGGGCGCTCGAGCCTCCGGAGCTGCTCGAGCGTGCGGTGGGCGGCCCGCTCGACGCGGAGCCGTACCTCGCCTACCTGCGCTCCAAGGTGGAAGCGCTCGAGCCGCGCTAAACGGGCGCCGGCGGGGCTTCGGTAGACTCGCGGCGTGAGCTGGCTGTACATCGCCTTGCTCGCGGTCGCTGTGGTACTGGTCGCGGGCGCCGAGTGGCCGCGGCTGGGAGAGCGGTTTGGGGTCGACTCGCGCCGCAGTCGGCAGCGCGCGCGGCGGAAGGCAAGTCTTCGCGTCGTCCGCGACGATGAGGCGGACGAGTTCGCCGCCAGCGTCGAACGGGATCTCGCGAACCTCCCGACCATCGACGACCGCGAACGCCACAACGGCTAGCGCCTGAGCGTCACCGTCGCGCGCAGGACGCGCGTGTTCGGGAGCACCGGCCCGACGTCCTCCATGTTCTTCGTCTCCTGGTGGTCCGACGCCGTGACGGCGACGGAGTGCTTGCCCGCTGCGAGCCCCTTCGTCCTGATCGACAGCACACCGCCCGAATAGGTGAAGAACGGGAAGGCTTTCCCGTCGACCCTCACGCGGAGCGAATGCCGGTCGACCCCCGAGCCCGGGTCGTGAACGGCAACGCGAAGCAACCGTCCGGCGGTCACCGCCCGTTCGATGAGCCGGATCGTGGGTGGTGACGTGTCGTTCACCCAGAAGCGGAACCTGAAGGCGCCCGGCTTCGCGCGGGTCGGCGTGTCGAAGACGAGGTCGTACGTGCCGGGGTCGGGCAACACGGCAGCTACGACCGGCTCGGGGCGGCCGAACTCCTGGTACGGATTCAGGCTCACGGGCAAGCCGGTGTAGCCGACGAGGCGGTTCTCGTCCCCTCCGGCGACGAGACGTGGCGAGACCTGGACGCCCCGCGCGCGACTGACGACGACGGCGCCGAAGTTCGCGACCCGCTTCCGCAGCGTGAACCGGAACACCTGCTCGGGCCCGCCGAGCCGGGTCGGGACTCCTGCCGCGAAACCGCGCTCCGGGTACCGATACGCGGAGACGCGGGACGGTTTCCCAGCGGTGTTGCCGCGATAGAGGCCGGGTCTACTCAGCGTCCGGTGCGGGTCCTGCCCGAGTTTCGGCACCTCGACGTGGAACCAGAAGGCGACGCGCCGAGTGTCGCTGCCTCGCGTGAGGACGACGAAGCCCGTGCCGTCTCCGGCGCGCGCCATCCGCGACACCGTGAGACGGAGAGACAGAGACGCACCGGCCACGAGCGTCGTCGCGAGCGGTCTGAGCGATGCGCCGCGCGCCATCGAGGTCGCGTCGAGCGAGACGTTCCACGGCGCGCCGCCGCCGCCGGCGTCCGTCGTCAAGATCTGCTTGGTGCTCGCGAACCCACGGCGGACGAGGCCCCAGCCGAGCGAGGTCGGGTTGGTGAAGAGCAGCGGCTGGTCGGCCCGAACGAGGTCGATCCTGCCACCGCCCTCGCGCAGCACAGGAACCTCGCCGGAGCTGCGCGACGGATGCACCGGCTCTCCGGTCGAAGTCAGCGCCGACTTCACCTCCGACACCGTCCAGGCCGGATGACGCTGTAGCAGGAGCGAAGCGGCTCCGGCGACGTGGGGCGTCGCCATGCTCGTCCCGTCCAACGAGCCGAACTCGTTCGGCGGCAGCGAGGACACGACGCCGACCCCAGGCGCGGTTACGTCGGGCTTCGGTAGGAGCGACACGGGCGTCGGGCCTGCCGACGAGAACGAGGCGATGACGTCGGGACGCGTTCCGCCGCCGCCGAGCGTCGAGGCAGCGACGGTGATGGCGGCCGGTGTGTTCGCCGGCGAGCCGATCGAGCCGAGCCCGGCGGCGTCGAAGTCGTTGCCGGCCGCGACCACCGGGACGACGCCGGCCTTCGCGGCGTTGTCGAGCGCCTGCACGACGATGTCGCGGCGCGGCTCCACCTCGGGCTCCCCGATCGAGAGATTGATCACGTTCATCCCGTCGGCCACCGCCTGGTCGATCGCCTTCGCGATCTCCGGCGAGTTGCCGTCGAGGCCGAAGCCCTGCGTGGGAACGGTCAGCGCCTTGTAGTTGCCGAGATATGCCTTCGGCGCGACACCCGAGACGAGCGACACGCCCGCGGTGTCGGCTCGGGTGTCGTAGTCGCCCGCGGCGATCCCGGCGACGTGGGTGGCGTGGAAGGAGTACTTCGGGTCGAACGGCCGGTCGGCGTATTTCCAGTGCGTCGACGGTGCCGGGAAGGCCCGGGCGACGATGACCTTCGGCGTGGTGTAGGCGGTGTTGCCCTTCGGGAAGCCCGCCGGGTACGCGAAGCCGGAGGCGCCGAAGTACGGGTGCGCCTGGTCGACACCGTCGTCGACGATCCCGATCTTGATTCCCTGGCCCGCGGTGGCGAGGCTGGGGCCCCAGAGCGACGTCGCACCGATCAGCGTCGGCCCTGGGTTCGACTGAGCTCTTGCCGTTGCGGTCGCTTGTTTGGTCGCGTCACGCAAGGCGTGGTACGTGACGGTCGGCCAGACGGTCGCGCCCGGGAGCGCGCGCAGCCGGGGCAGCTCGGATGCGGGGAGAACGACCGAGACGCCGTCGAGGGCGACGCCGTAGCGCCAGTGGACGCGGGCTGACGGAACGTCGACCGCGAGCCGTGCAGCAAACGTGCTCTGAGCCATCGCCAGCGAGCGCAGATAGGAGACGGCGGCGGGCGCGGCGACGCTGACGGAATGCCTTCGCCGCACTGCGGCCGCGAGTGTCCGGTTCCGGCCGAGCTCCGCTGCGAGAGACGGGCGCGGCAGGGTCACGACGACCTCGACGAGCTTCCCGGACGGGTGCGACGGCGCGGCGGCTCCTCCGCCTGCAAGCAGGGAGAGAGCGGCGGCGAGGGCGAGCACGAGGGGGAGGAGGGAGCGCCGCAAGAGGCGCGCATGGTACGGGAGAAAGCCCCGGCCGACCGAGCGGCCGGGGCTTCGGTGCAGGCGGATGGGTCGAGGCCGCTAGAGCGCGGGGATGGTGTTGAAGACGCCCCACGGAGTGACGGTGCCGGCGCCGTTGATCGCGGGCGTCCCGTTGTTCCAGAACGGAACGCCGGCGAGGTAGGCGTCGCCGTAGTTCAGGTACAGCGGCTTGCGGTTGTAGGTCACCTGGTGCGACCCGTCGGGCCTGACGATGATCCCGACAGCGCGCTGATCGACGCCGGGCCCGGCCACGGCACGCCCCGAGGTGAGGACCGGCTGCCAGTGCAGCGGCGCACACTCCCTGACAGGCGCTCTGATGGCCGCTGTCGGCACTCAAGGTGTAGACCGGAAAGCTCGCCTCGGGCGGGAAGAGTGGTGAAGTCATTGTTCATCGTCGCGGCCAGGACCGTCGCGTCCGGCCCGGTGCCGTTGACCGGCGCGGTCTCGAGCGACAGCTGAGCCTGCCGGGTGCGGGCGGCCGCGGGCCGGATCGACCAGGAACCAGGTGCCCGCAGGGCTCGTCACCGGGTCGAACAGGTTGGCACCTTCGATCTCTCGGGCGACTCGTCGAAGATGAAGCGGTACAAGGGCTGGCCCGCGTAGGTCACCTGCTGCACCGGCAGGCCGGTGATGTCGGTACGGGTCACCGTTCCGAGCAGGGTGGGGTTGATTCCCGGCCCGGCGATCGGTGCGCCCTCGGTGAGGAGCGCGGGCCAGAGAACGGTGTCGCAGGGCGCTCCGAGGGGGTTCCCGTTGTCGCTGCACCCGAACGGCGTCGCTCCGCCCGACAGCGAGTGGAGCTCGTCCGAGGTGAGCAGGTACAGCGAGCAGCCTTCGTAGGCGCCTGAGCCGACGACCAGCACCTTGCCGAACGGCGCTTTGGTCTCGGCCGACACGGTCGCCGGTCCGGTGGGGGCACTGGTCACCGATTCGGCGCAGGAACTGCTCTCGGCCTTGGCGGTCGAGCTGAAGCCAAGGGCCCCGCCGGCGAGGCCCATGGTGAGCGCGGCGAAGATGACGGCAGCTCGCTGCCACCTCATTCCGCGGATCGATAGGAACATCTCTCCTCCTCAGCTGTAGAAGTAGGGATCGAGGACGCGCACCTTGATGATTCGGTCGACGGGTAGGCCGTTGTGGCGCGCGGCGGCGCGGATCGCCTCCGGGCTCGGCGCCTCGTAGAGGCAGAGCATCGTTCCGCTGTCCTCGTCCACGTACGAGTGGAACCACGTCACCCCGTCGTCGGCATTGCGTTCGATGACGGCGTCGACCGGAACGTCGGGTGAACCGGAAAAGGTGCGTTCGACGAGGTAACGCGGCACGCCCTCGACGCTACGACGCCGCCTCCGCCGCGACCTCGGTGGGACTGCCTATGTTGGCTAGCTCGGCTGCCTATGTTGGAGCGACGAGGCCGAGCCGCAACGCCTCGGCGCCGGCCTGAGCGCGCGTGCGCGCCCCGAGCTTGCGCAGGATCGCCGATACGTGGTGGTCGACCGTCCGCCGCGAGACCACCAGCCGCTCCGCGATCTCGGCGTTCCGCAGGCCTCCGGCGAGAAGGACGAGCACCTCCATCTCGCGTGCCGTCAACCCACCCGGATTCGCCGAGGTAGAGGCGCGCGGGCCGCGTGGCAGCCCGCGGACTCCGCGTTCGCGAAGATGCCGCTCGACGATCGCTGCGGCGGGACGCGCGTCCAGCCTCTGAAGCTCGTCCAGCGCATGCAGGAGCACGTCCTCCTCGTCCGCGCCGGCGAGGACGAGTGCGGCTTCGTACGGCGATTCGAGCGCCGCCCAACACTCGGCGGCGCGCCCGAGATCGCCGTCCAGCTCGGCGGCCCACGGGTCGGGCACCTCCAGCGACAGTTCCTCATGCACACCGGCGCGGCGACGCCAGCAGGCAAGCTCGCCCACGATCCACGGGGCTCGCCTGCGCAGAGCAAGCGCGAGCGCAGCCTCGGTCGCAGAGGCGACCGCATCGGTTCGGCCCTCGAGCCAGGCGGCCTCTGCCCTCGCAACCGCAGCGGGCTCGACCCGTTGCAGCTCGCCCGTGGGCTCGGCGAGTGCCCATGCTTCGTCGAGCAGCGGCCAGGCTTCAGGGTCGCCGCGCCGGGAGCGTACGAGCCCGGCCACCGACAGCGCGAGAACCCTGGGCACCGGGGCGCTCCGGGGATCGCGGAGGACGACGCTTGCAGCGTCGGCTGCTTCGTCCCAGTTGCCGCGGTCGAGCTCCACTCGAGACCGGGTCGCGTACGCGAACAGCCGCCACAGCTCGAGCCCGCGCTCGGTGCACAACTCCAGAGCGCGATCGAGGTTACGGTCAACATCGCGGTAGTTGCGGCCTCGAGTGGTCCACCAGCAGGCACCGACTAGCACGCGCCCGGCGTGCTCGTCCATCCCGGCCTCGAGGGAGAGGTCGAGCGCGCGCTCGAGCTCCGGTGCGCCGGACCGGCCGGATACCTGCTTGGCGTTCGCGATGTTCGTCAGCGCGTAGACCTCCGCCTCCACATCGCCGAGCTCGATCGCGCGCGTCGCCCAGGCAACCGCTTCGTCGGCGTCCTCGAGATGCTGGTGGAGGTGGGAGAGGTTGGCGTAGGCGAGCGCGAGCTCGCGTCCCGGCGGCTCCGACTCGAGGATCGCGACCGCTTCCCGGCCGACGTCCATCGCTTCCTCCGTCCGGCCGACGTAACGGAGCAGGCGCGAGAGCGATCGAAGCGCGTCGCCTTCTCCTCGCCGGTTGCCGGCTCGGTGGAAACACTCGGCCGCGCTGTGTTCGGCTCGGACGGCGGCGTCGAACTCGCCGATGAGGTAGCACTCGTAGGCGCGGCGATCGAAGAGTTGTCCTCGCTGCTCGTCAGCGAGCCGGTCGGCGAAGCGCAGGGCGCGCGCGTATTGCGCCGCCGCCTCGCGATGAGCGCCGAGCGCCGAGGCGTGCTCCGCGGCCGCCGGTGCCAGCTCGAGCACCGCGGCCGAGTCCCCCGCCCCCTCGGCGTGGTGCGCGAGATGCGCCTCGTTCCCCTCGGTCGAGCGTGAGGCGAGCAGCGCCTGCAGAGCGGCCCGATGGATGGCGAGGCGCCGGGGTCGAGCCAGCGAGTCGGCGATGGCGAGCCGCGCCAGCTCGTGGCGGAAGGTGACGCCGGAGTGTGCCTCCACGAGGACGCCGGAGGCCAGGCACTCATCGAGCCTTGCGGCTGCGTTTCCGATCACCGCGTCCAACAGCTCGAGCTCGATCGGCGGCGCCATCAGCGACGCGGCCTCGATCGCCGTCGCCGCTTCCTCGCTCAGGCCGGCCACGCGTGCGAAGACGGCGTCGCGGACGCTGCTCGGTATCTCCGTGCCCGGCGCAGCGAGCACCTCGCTCACGAAGAACGGGTTTCCGCTCGTGCGACGGTAGAGCTCGTCCGGGTCGACCGGGTGGCCGGCGGCGAGCAAGCCAACGCCCGAGGCCGAGAGCGGCGCGACGGCGATCCGCGTCAAGGTCGGAGCTCGTGGCAAGCTCACCGAGGATGGTCCGGAGCGGGTGCGTCCGCTCGAGCTCGTCGTCGCGATAGGAGATCACGACGAGAGCCGGCAGCGCGCTCAGGCGCCGCGCGAGCAGCCGTAGCACGTCCAAGGTCGCCTCGTCGGCCCAGTGCGTGTCCTCGATGACGAGGATCGCAGGCGGTCCTGCAGAGAGCTGGCGGACGAGACCGGACGCGACCTCGTACGGCAGCGATCGCGTGCGACGAGCGTTCGCAGTGCCCCGCCGAGCTCCTCCGCGATGTCGAGGAACGGGCCGAGAGGGCGCGGCGTGAAGAGCGCCTCGCATGCGCCCCAGAGAAGCCGCGTAGCCTCGTGTCCTTGGCAGAAGCGGTTGAGTAGCGCCGTCTTGCCTACTCCGGCCTCGCCGTGCACGAGCACCAGCGCACCGCCCGAATCCCTCCCGACGCGGGCCAGCGCCTCGGCAAGCGCGGCCAGCTCATAGTCCCGCTCGAAGCAGTCCCTGCTCTCCGTCATCGTGCTCACCGACAAAGACGCAAGCCCCCTGCGTCGACCTCTGAGAGTTCACATGGTGCATCGCGAACCGAGCGGAGGCAAGGAGCCTGGCTAGACTGAGCGTCCGCGCGGATGTGGCGGAATTGGTAGACGCGCACGGTTCAGGTCCGTGTGGGAGCAATCCCGTGGAGGTTCAAGTCCTCTCATCCGCATAGGCAAGAGCAAGACGTTCCGGGGATGCACGCATACCGGTGTGGGAGATACTCCGACCACGCTGTGAACTGGCGACGCGAACCGAAGGTCATGCTCAGGAGCCTCCCCGACGAGCGGAAGGCTCTGGCCGAGCGCTACACCATCGACGCCGAGGAGGCAGACCGGCGCCGGCAGCTCGCTGCGGAACAGGCCGCGCGTCAGGCCGAAGCCCGCGATGCGGCGCGAGTCGAGGCCGAGGAAGCCGCGCGGCAGGCGGCGGCGGAAGCGGCGCGTAAGGCTGCGGCAGACGGAGGCTGCGCGTCGAGCGGCAGCAGAGGAAGCCGCCCGTCGAGGCTGCGGCCGAGGAAGCGGCGAGGAGCGCCGCCGAGTCTTCGTTGCGGGCCGCGGCAGAGTCTGCGCGGCAGGCCGCCGAGCAAGAAGCCGCCCGACGCGCTGCCGAGGACGCCGCCGCACGGGCTCCCGTCGCCCGGGCGGAGCGCCAAACGGAGCCCGAACCGATCGAGCCCGAACCGATCGAGCCGGCGTCCCAACCGCAACCGCGGCTGATGCTCACACCGATCGACGAGCCGCCTGCGCCGATCGAGATCGCCGAAAACGACGAGCGCGAGCAGACCGTAGATCTTCCGATCTACCGCTGGTTCGGCAACGATTAGGTGACAGCTTTGCGGCGTGCGTCGAGCTTCGACTCGAACGCGCGGCGCAAGAGCTCGCCGCCCATGTCGCCGGTTCGGCGCGGGATCCTCTGCGGCTCCAGCCGTGCGACGCTCACGATCTCGCCGCTTCGCTCTCCGTAACTGCGCGCGTAGGCGTCGGCCTCGCGGATCGGCGATGCCTCGCGTTGCGGCCGCCGGCCGAAGAGCGAGAGGAACCACCTGAGCACGCGAGTAGCGTCGCAGAATCCGGGCGGCGGCGCCTAGCCCACGGCCGGCTCGACGTCTGCGTCCGGGTGGATCACGGCCCAGACGCGGAGATACATCTCGACCTCGAGCCCCTGCAGATCGTCGTCGTCTTCGTCGACGTCGACGCGGTCCGGCGCAGCGACGACGGCATGCCGGCCGACGCTCGTCAGAAACGCGGCGAGCCGGTCGGCGTAGCTGGGATCGCGCAGAAAGAGCTGCATTACCGCAGCTCCGATCCTCGCTCCGCCGGGACGCGCCGGGAAGCCCCCGGCCGGGGGATTTCCCGCGCTCAGTCCGCGGCGAGGGCCGCGAGCGCGCCGCCAAGAAAATCGCCGGCCGCCCCGGGGGAGGCGGCCGGCGTCGTCGGGAGACGACCGTTGTGCGGGACCCCAGATGAGGTGTCCCCCGAACCCAGCGAGGCTTTCTCGCTTTCAAGACGTAAACCCGGCCGGGCGCGAAGCGGATACGGGTCGGCTCAGGAGAGATGCAGCAGGCGCAGGTCGGGGAGCTCACGGTACCGCTCCTCGAGGTCGAAGCCGTATCCGACATAGAGCTCGTCGGGGACGACAAAGCCGACGTAGCGCACGGGAAGGTCGTCGACGAGGCGCCGGTACGGCCGGTCGAGCAAGGTCACCGCCGCCACCGAGGCGGGGCCCCGCAGCTCGAGCGTGCGGACGAGGTAGTTGAGCGTCAAGCCGGTGTCGACGACATCCTCGACGACGAGCACGTCGCGGCCGCGAATGTCGAGATCGAGATCCTTGAGCACGCGGATCTGCTGGTGTCCGCCCATGAGGGCGCTCCCGTAGCCGGCGAGCTCGACGAAGTCGAGCGAATGGAAGATCGGCACCGCGCGGGAGAGATCGGCGACGAAGACGAGACACGCCTTCAGCGACCCCACGAGAACCGGCTCGCGGCCGGCGTAGTCGCGCGCTATCTCGGCTCCGAGCTCGCGCACGCGTGCCGCGATCTCGGCCGCGGAGAGGTAGATCTCTCCGATCCGGTCGTCCGCCGGCGGGTGGCCGGGCTCAGCTTGCGAGGTCCAGGCGGAAATGCTGGGCGAGGCGCTCCAGGTCGCGCCGGTAGAAGAGCTTGATCTTGACATCGGGGTACCGCTCGCGGAGCTTCCGCAGCTTCCGGTTCTTGCGGGTGACGAGCGATTGCTTCATGGCGGTGATCTCGACGTAGAGGTCCTGATCGGGGAGGTAGAAGTCGGGCGCGAACGCCTCGAGCACGCGCCCGTTCTCGTCCTCCTCGAGCACGAACGTCCGGGGTTCGTATTCCCACCCGACGTCGTAATAGTCGAGCACCTTCGCGCACTCGAGTTCTGCGGGGCTGGCGAAGCGCGGCGGCTGGGCGCCGCGATAGGCCTGGAAAACTGGGAGCTCCAGCTCCATCGCCGACCACGGTAGCTGCGCGGTCGGATGCCGAGACATCTCGCACAAGCGGTACCCGCGTTTCCGTTCGGCCCGGCGTGATAGACAACCGCCTGCCGTGGCACGCCTTTCGCTGGTCCCCCAGAAACGCGAGTTCTTCGACCTCTACAACCGCGCGGCCGCGAACAACGTCGCGGTCGCCGAGCGGCTCGTCGAGCTGCTCGACCGCTACCCCGCCGGCGCGGACGACCTCGTGCGTGAGGTGAAGGAGCTGGAGCACGAAGGCGACCGGCTCACCCATGAGCTCGTCGACCTCCTCAACCGCACCTTCGTCACGCCGTTCGACCGCGACGACATGTACCGGCTCGCGGGCGCGCTCGACGACATCTGCGACCACGTCGACGAGGCAGCGGGGAGGGTCGCGTCCTACGGCGTGGCGGAGATCCGAGAGCAGGCGCGCGGACAGGCGCAGGTGATCCGGCGGGCGGCGGCGAAGCTCGCCGAGGCGATCGGCGGCCTCGAGGGGTTCAAGGAGTCGCGCCGCGAGCTCATCGAGCTGCGCGAGCTCGAGGACGAGGGCGACCGCCTGGAGCACGACGCCGTCGTCGTCCCTCTTCTCCGGAGACACCGACCCGCTCACGGTCATCCGCTGGAAGGACATTCACGAAGGTTTGGAGGAGGCCGTCGACGCGTGTGAGAACGCGGCGGACGTCCTCGAGGCGATTCTCGTCAAGAACCGGTAGCCCCTCGTGACGCTCCTGATCGTCGTGATCGCGATCGGGCTCGCGTTCGACTTCACGAACGGGTTCCACGACACGGCGAACTACGTGGCGACGTGGGTCGGCACGCGGGCGATGTCGCCGCGCGCCGCAGTCCTCATCTCCGCTGTCGCGAACCTGGCGGGCGCCTTCGTCACCACCGCGGTTGCGAAGACGGTGGGGAAGGGGCTGATCGACACCAACCTCGTCACGAACCGGGTGCTCCTTGCCGCACTCCTCGGCGCGATCGCGTGGAACCTCCTGACGTGGTGGCTCGGCCTGCCGTCCAGCTCGACGCACGCCCTCGTCGGCGGCCTGTGCGGCGCCGCGCTCGTGAAGGCCGGGACGAAAGGCGTGCAGTGGCACGGCCTGTGGGAGAAGGTGATCATCCCGGCCGCGGCCTCGCCGGTGATCGGCTTCGCCGGCGCGTTCGTCCTGGTCGTCCTCATCTACCGGCTCTTCTTCCGGGCCTCGCCCGGGATGGCGAATCGAGGCTTCCGCTACGGCCAGCTCGTGTCGGGCACGTGGGTCGCGTTCACGCACGGGGCGAACGACGCGCAGAAGACGATGGGCGTGATCGCGCTCGCCCTCTACACGCACGGCTCGATCTCGACCTTCTACATCCCGACCTGGGTCAAGATCGTGGCCGCGCTGACGATCGCGGCCGGGACCTACGTCGGCGGCTGGCGAATCGTCCGGACGCTCGGCCAGCGGATCTACAAGATGGCTCCGGAGCACGGCTTCGCGGCCCAGATCGCGGCCGGCTCGACGCTCTATCTCGGCACGCATTACGGCTTCCCGATCTCGACCACCCACGTCGTCACGGGCTCGGTGATGGGGGCGGGAGCGACACGCCGGCTCTCGGCCGTGCGCTGGGGCGTGGCCGGGAACATCGTCTTCGCCTGGCTCCTGACACTCCCCGCCGCCGGGCTCGCCGCGGCCGCGTTCTACTACCCGGTGCGCTGGATCTTCTAGTTCGCCGGGGCGAAGAGCTGCGCTCTTCGCCCGGGGACAATCGAACTGCGCAGGCCGGAGACGCGGTCTCCGGCCTGCTCCGTGCTGAGGGCACATTGGGCGGCTGGGGTTCAGAGGCCTGTTCCGTCGCGGGCGGACGGGCTGCGCGCGTCCGCCCGCTGGTTCGCGGCGTCGTAACGCGCCGTTACGCCGCCGCCTCGGCGCCAAGCAGGGTTCGAAGCGCTCGAACCAAGCGGAGCGCCAAGGGCCGGAGGCTAAGACAGCCGCGAAGCGGCGACTTAGCCGCAGGCCGAACCGCGCTCGCGCCGGCCTCCGCCGCGCGCGAGCGCACAGGAGTGGACTCCCGTCCAGGGATCGACAAGCAAGAACAGCACGGAGCGGGCCGGAAACCGCGCTTTCCGGCCCGCGCAGTTCCTTATCCCAGCGAGCGAAGCGCCAGCTTCGGGAGCTATAGCCTTCCGCGCAATGTTCCGGATCGCGCAGCTCTCGGACCTGCATTGCGGGCAGCAGTTCTTCCTCCCGCAGCACCTCGAGCGCGCGATCGCCGAGGTGAACGAGATGGAGCCGGACATCGTCGTCATCTCCGGCGACCTCACCTCACACGGCTTCAAGGAGGAGTACGTGCTCGCGCGGGAGTACCTGAACCGCCTCGAGTGCAAGGCGATGGTCGTGATCCCCGGCAACCACGACTCGCGCAACGTCGGCTACGTCCACTTCGAGGAGCTCTTCGGCGACCGCAACTCGGTGCTCCGCGTGGGTGGCGCGAACATCGTCGCCGTCGACTCGAGCGAGCCCGACCTCGACAACGGCCAGATCGGCCGCGGCCGCTACCGCTGGATCGAGGAGCAGTTCGCCGGGCCGGCCGAGCTGCGCGTCTTCGTGCTCCACCACCACCTGCTCCCGGTGCCCGGAACCGGCCGCGAGCGGAACATCGTCAACGACGCCGGCGACACGCTCGAATGCCTCCAGCGCGCCGGGGTCGACCTCGTCCTCTCGGGTCACAAGCACGTCCCGTACGCCTGGCGGCTCGAGAATCTCTTCGTCGTCAACGCGGGGACCGTCTCGTCGTCGCGGCTCCGCGGCAACGGACGGCCCTGTTACAACGTCGTCGAGGTCGAGGGGACGCATGTCGATGTCTGGCGGCGCTACCCGTTCCACGGGCAGGAGCGCATCATCCAGTTCTCGACCGATACGAAGACGTACGAGAAGTACACCGCGCGGATCGAGGACGAGGTGCGATCCCAATGAGCGTGCGCGCGCTCGTGCTCATCGACGGCGAGCACTACGCGCCGGTCGTGCGGGATGCGCTCGCAGCGCTTCCGTACGACGTCGTCGGGGCGCTGCTCGTCGGCGGGACGGAGAAGCTCCGCGGGCGGCGACGACTACGGCGTCCCGCTCGTCGACTCGCTCGACGCGGTGGACGGCGGATCTCGTGGTCGACCTCTCCGACGAGCCGGTGCTGGGGCCGCGGGAGCGGATGCTCTGGGCGGCGCGCGCGCTCGCGCTCGGGCTGCCGTACGTGGGCGCCGACTTCCGTTTCGATCCGCCGCCGCTCGAGCCCGTCGCGACGCCGTCGCTCGCCGTGATCGGGCTCGGCAAGCGGGTCGGGAAGACTGCGGTGGCCGGACACGTGGCGCGCGTTCTCGCCCGCGATCGCCGCGTCGTGGTCGTGGCGATGGGCCGAGGCGGGCCCGCCGAGCCGGAGCTGGTCGAGACGCCGCCGACACTCGACGACCTGCTTGCACTGTCCCGTTCGGGCCGTCACGCGGCGTCCGATCATCTCGAGGCGGCTGCGCTCGCCGGCGTTCCCGCAATCGGCTGCCGCCGGGCCGGGGGAGGGCTCGCGGGCGCTCCGTTCGACTCGAACGTGCTCGAGGGCTCCCGGCTCGCAGCGCAGCTCGAGCCCGAGTTGCTCGTCTTCGACGGGAGCGGCGCAGCGTTCCCGCCGGTGAAAGCGGACACGCGCATCCTTGTCACGAACAGCGGCCACGACGCCCGCGCCGGCCTCAACGCATACCGCGTCCTCGTCTCCGATCTCGTCGTCGACACCGGGGGAGCCGATCGCGAGGCGATCCGCTCGATCTCCGACGTTCCGGTCGTCGCGGCCGAGCTTCGCCTCCGGCCTGCCGAGCCGCTCGGCGGACGCCGCACCGCAGTCTTCACGACCGGCCCGGCGCCGACCGACGACCTCGACGCCGAGGTCGTTCACGTCTCCCGCAACCTCGCAAGGCGCGACGCGTTGCGCGAGGAGCTCGACGGAATCGAGGCGGACGTGTACCTCGTGGAGCTCAAGGCGGCAGCCGTCGACGTCGTCGTCGAAGCGGCGCTCGCTCGCGGCGCGGAGGTCGTCCTCGCAGCAAACGACGTCGTCTCGCCCGAGCTCGACGAGCGCCTTGCCGCCCTCGTGCCTGCTCGGAGCCGCGCATGAACGAGCCGCGCCGGATCATGCCGCTCCCGCTCGGCGGCGGAGAGCTCGGGCTGCCGTACTCGCGCGGGCTGATGGCGCGCTCGCTGATGGCCGCCGGCGTCGCCGGCTATCGCGCGTACGCGCTCGCGAGCCGCGTCAGCGACGAGCTGATCGAGCGCGGGCTCCGCCGGATCGAGATCGAGCGGCTCGAGGCGCTCGCCGTCGAGGTGCTCGGCGAGAAGGAGGGGCGCGCAGTCGATTCTGCGCCTGCGCCGCTACCAGGAGCTTCGCGAGCTCGACCTGCCGATCATGGTCTTCATCGGCGGAGCGACCGGCACGGGGAAATCGACCGTCGCCACGGAGCTCGCCTACCGCTTCGGCATCACCCGCGTCACCTCGACCGACTTCGTCCGGCAGACGATGCGTGCCTTCTTCTCGCGCGACTTCATGCCGTCGATCCACCAGTCGAGCTTCGAGGCCGGCGACGTCTACCCGGACGCGGACGACCCGCTCGTGTCCGGCTTCCTGCAGCAGGCGAGGAACGTCCTCGTCGGGGTTCGCGCCTCGTCCGAGCGTGCGCTGGAGGAGGGATGGTCGCTCGTGCTCGAGGGCGTGCACCTCGTCCCCGGGATGGTCGAGCTGCCGAGGCCCGACCAGGCCGTCTCGGTGTTCGTCGTCCTCTCGATCGAGGACGAGCACGAACACGTGCGCCACTTCCGCTTCCGCGACGAAGACTCGGAGCGGCCGGAGTCCCGTTACCTCGAGCGGTTCGACGACATCCGCCGCGTGCAGGAGTTCATCATCGCGCGCGCGGCGCGCGCGGGCGTGCCGGTGATCGAGAACGAGAATGCGGACAAGGCCGCGCGCACGGTCGCGGACCTCGTGCTCGAAGCCGCCGAGCGAAGTCGTACAGTCGCCGCGATGAGCGAGACCGCCGCGTACGAGAGCGAGCAGGAAACGCCCTGCCAGTGCCAGGCGTACCTGCGCGCGACCGAGCGGGCGGCGCTCGTCTCGGCTCGCTGGCTCGGCCGTGCGGACGAGGACGCGGCGGAGGAAGCCGCGGCGACCGGCATGCGGGCCACGCTCGACGTCCTGCCCATCAGCGGCCGTGTCGTGTTCGGCTCGCTGGACGACTCCGGCGGCCTCACGCCGGGCGCGATCGTCGGCTCCGGCGGCAGGGAGGTCGACCTCGCGCTCGATCCGCTCGAGGGCCGCGGCGTCGTGGCGCGGGGCGGCAACGGCGCGATGTCGATGATCGCGGTCGGCGATCCGGGTCGCTTCACCACGCTCCCGGACATCTACATGCGGAAGATGGCGGTCGGCCCGCGTGCCCGCGGCTCGATCGATCTTCTCCGCCCGGTCGGCCGGAACATCGAGGCGATCGCGGAGGCGTTCGGGCGGCGCGTGAACGACGTGACGACGATCGTCCTCGACCGCCCGCGCCACCACGACCTGATCGAGGAGATTCGTAACTCCGGCGCCCGGATCAAGCTCATCCAGGACGGCGATGTGACGGCGGCGATCTCCGCCGCGATCCGCGGCACGAACGACCACCTCGCGATCGGGATCGGGGGCACACGCCAGGCGGTGCTCTCGGCCGCCGCGCTCCGCTGCCTCGGCGGGGAGCTGCAGGCGCAGTTCTGGCCCACGTCGCGCAGCGAGATCGACGAGCTGCGGGAGGCGGGGATCGAGGACTACGAGCGCGTCTTCCGCACCGAGGACCTCGCGCCCGGAGAGGTCATCGTCGCCGCCACGGGCGTCTCGAATGGAGACCTGCTGCGCGGCGTCCGCTTCCTCGCCGACAGCGCCCGAACGCATTCGCTCGTGATGTGCACGCGGTGCAACTGGGTGCGCTTCGTCGACGGCATCCACTTCTTCGCGCGCGAGCGCCGCGAGGAAGTGCGCCTGCTCGGCTATTAAGCAAATCGTAAGGCGAATCGTCGTTCCATTCCGCACGAGCACGTCGTAGCATCGGCCCACCCAACCGCCCAACTACACCGGGGAGGAGAAGAGATGGCTATTTCCGTCGAAGGGCTCGCTTCGGCCGTGAAGGGCCGCGTGGTCGAAGCCGGCGCGCCCGACTACGACGAGTCGCGGGCGCTCTACAACGCGATGATCGACAAGCGGCCAGCCGCGATCGCCTACTGCGCGGACGAGGCGGATGTCGCAGCGGCCCTGGCCTACGGCATCGAGCACGGCCTGCGGATCGCGGTGCGCGGCGGCGGGCACAACGGCGGCGGGCTCGGCTCGGTCGACGACGGGCTCGTCATCGACCTCTCGCAGATGAACGCAATCGCCGTCGATGCCGGCGCACGGGTCGTGCGCGTGCAGGGCGGCGCGCTGCTGAAGGACGTGCTCGAGGCGACGCACCAGCACGGGCTCACCGTCCCGGTCGGGATCATCGGCACCACCGGCGTCGGCGGCCTCACGCTCGGCGGCGGGATGGGTCACCTGACACGGGCACTGGGCCTCACGATCGACAACCTTCTTGCGGCGACCGTCGTCCTCGCCGACGGCTCCGTCGTCCAGACCGACGAGGAGCGCGAGCCCGAGCTCTTCTGGGCGTTGCGCGGCGGGGGCGGTAACTTCGGGGTCGTCACGTCGTTCTCGTTCCGCTGCCACCCGGTCACGACCGTCCTGGCCGGACCGGTCCTCTACGACATGGAGGACACGACGGAGGTGCTCTCCTGGTACCGCGACTTTCTCCCCGCGGCACCCGACGAGCTAAGCGGCTTCTTCGCGTTCCTGACGGTTCCGCCGGCGCCGCCGTTCCCGGAGGAACTCCACATGCGCAAGATGTGCGGAGTCGTGTGGACGCAGGCCGGGGAGGAGGAGTCCGACGCGCTGCGCGAGGCGCGCTCCTTCGGCAAGCCGGTCCTGGACGGAATCGCCCCGATGCCGCTTCCGGTCTGGAACACGGCCTTCGACGCCCTCTACCCGCCGGGCGACCAGTGGTACTGGCGCGGCGAGTTCATCCGCGAGATCCCCGACGAGGCGATCGCAATTCATGCCGAGTACGGCGCCGCACTGCCGACCTGGAAGTCGACGATGCACCTCTACGCGATCGACGGCGTCGCGTCACGGGTCGCGAACGATGCAACGGCCTGGTCGTACCGGGATGCGGTCTGGGGCGGCGTGTTCGCAGGCGTCGATCCCGATCCGGCGAGCGCCGGCGCGCTCAAGAGCTGGTGCGTCGAGTACTCCGACGCGATCAAGCCGCACGCGATGGGCGGTGGCTACGTCAACTTCCACATGGACGAGCCGGACCGCGTCCGCGGGATGTACGGCGCGAACTACGACCGGCTTGCGCGCATCAAGGCGCAGTACGACCCGGACAACGTCTTCCGGGTCAACCAGAACATCGCGCCCGCCGCTTAGCGCTTCGGGAGGTGAGGTCTTGCAGGCGCCCGGTCTTCGGGCCGGGCGCCTGCGGCTTCGCCGGCGGCGCTACCAGCCCACGGGCGGCTTTGCGCCGCCCGCTCGCGCTCGTCGTAGCGCTTGCCGGCGCGGAGGAACCACCAGGCGAACCAGATCATCCCGATCACGGGGATGGTCGAGGAGAGGAAGATCACGACCTCGACGAACCCGTTTCCGCCGGCTAGGAGCACGGCTGGATGGTACGTCCCCTCTACACTGGTCGCGTGGCGACGAAGGAAGACGTGCTCGAGATCCTCCGCACGGTCGAAGATCCCGAGCTCGGCATGGACATCGTCGACCTGGGCCTCCTCTACGAGGTCGAGGTCGAGGACTCGACGGCGAAGATCACGTACAGCCTGACCTCGATGGGCTGCCCGGCCGGGCCGCTCATCGCGGGGGACATCGACAGCGCCGCGCGCCAGGTCGAGGGCATCGAGAACGTCGAGCTGGAGCTCACGTTCGACCCGCCGTGGACGCCGGACAAGATGTCCGACGACGCCAAGTTCATCCTGGGCTTCGGTTAAGGGAACCTCAGCGGATGCTTCGGGCGAGAGCGAGTGCTCGCTCGCGCCCGACCGCCGCTTCCAGGCGCAGGGTCAGGGGGCCGTGTTGCCAGATCAACACGTGCCCTGCGGCGCGCGGCGGACCACCCGGCAGATACACGGCGTGGCGTGCGCCGATCCAGATGCCCGGCTCTCCTTGAACATGGACGTACTCGACGTCCGCGCCCAGCGCGGCCTTCTTGAGAAACGTCGTGCCGGCACCGCCTTCGAACTCGAAGAGCAGAAGACCCGGATAGCGGAGCCAGTAGCCGCCGTCGCCCGCGTAGACCCGCTCGGGACGGTGGCCGCTCGGCAGCAGGAGCTGGAACGTGGCCTGGTCGAGCGAGATCGGCGTGCCGAGCCGTCCGCGCGGTGTGAGGTGCGGGAGCCTGTCGACGACCGCCACGCTTGCCCCGCGGACGTGGAAGAAGCGCAGCAGGGACGCGCGGGAGCTCGGGACGGCGAATGCCACGGCGAGCGCGACGACTCCGGTCGCCAGCGCGATGGCGAGCCCGCGGCGGTGGCGTCGGCGGCGAGCGAGCCGAGCACGCACGGCGGCCGCGAAGGGCGGTGCCTGCGGTATGTCGAGGTGCGCCGCAAGGTCGCGGAGCTCGAGCTCGAGCTCGGTCATCGCAGCTCCTCCTGCAATCGGCCGAGCGCTCTGTGCGCCCTCGACTTGACGGTTCCGCGGGCGATTCCGAGCGCGGCGGCGGTCTCGTCCTCCGACAGCTCGAGGAAGTAGCGGCAGGCGAGTATGTCGCGGTCGTCGTCGCGCAGCTGTTCCACGGCGGTCAGGAGCCGATTGCGGCGCTCGCTCGCGAGCGCGGCCGCCTCCGGATCCTCGCCCGGTATCTCCGGATCGGCCGCGCGGAGCGCGAGCGTCGCGCGTCGGCCCCGCGCCCGGCGGCGATTTCGAGCCTCGTTCGCGACGATCGTCAGCAGCCAGGGACGAAAGGGCTCGCCACTCCTGAAGCGCCCCAGTGCTCGGTGCGCTTTCACGAACGCGTCTTGTGCAGCCTCCTCGGCGTCGGCCGCGTCGCCCGCGATCACAAACGCCGTGCGGAAGGCGAGCGACTGGTAGGAGACCACGAGCGCCTCGAACGCGACCAGGTCGCCTCGGCGCGCTCGCTCGACGAGTGTCTCCTCGCCTGGAGGCTGCATAGACGGATTGTCACGGTTCAGGCGGTGCTGCTTCTCAGCGCTCGGAGCCGCGTGATCCCCCGCCGGCGCAAGGCGAATACCAGCAGAAGGACGACGGCAGCGGTGCCGGCGGCCATCCATCCCCACGGAAGCGTCCCGCGGCCTGCCGCAGGCGGCGATTTGGGGAGTCCCACCTGGACGAGCGCAGCTTTCAGTCCGGCCTGCGAGACGTACCAGCCGCCGTGGGTACGCATGCCTCCCCAGAACGGCTGGCCGGTGCGCATGTGTGTCACCGGGCTGGGCTTCGCGTACGGGTAGACGTCCTGGACGAGCGTGCTGGTCTCGCCGGGCCCTGGCACTCGATACACGACGCGGTACCGCGGGCCGAGGTCGGCCGCAGGTCGCGTCCGGGTGGTCGGGTCCGGGGACTGGCCGAAGACCTGGGGGAAGAAGCCACCGAGCTGGACGAGTGACCCGAGCGGCGTGGTGGGGCCGCCCTCACCGTAGCCTTTCACGGGCAGCGCATGGTCGAGACCGGGGCCGGAAACCGAGGCGGCGGTTGGGCCCTTCGCCGAGGCCGGTGCGGTCGCGGCGAGCGCCGCAAGCGTCCCGATTGTCGCGAGCACGAGAAGTCTGCGCATGGGTTCCTTTCGTCGACGCCCTACAACCTCGGTACACCGGTCGCGGCGTCGAGGTTCCCCGAAGGGTGGACAAGCGGCACGCTGCCGCTCCACCCTGAAGCGAGGACGCTCAGACTCGTGGGTGGCGTGACGACCTCGGTGCGCCCACCCGGTCGGCTTCTGCTCTGTGCGTACCCGCCCGGTGTCCAGCGCAAGAGCCGGTCGCCGAGCACAAGCCACGGATCGCCGTCTCGGAGCACGAACGCTCCGTCGGGAAGGTCTTCGAGCGCCTGCTCGTGGTTCGGGCCCAGGCGCTCCTCGTGTAGACGCGCGTCGATCGCCTGCGCTCGCATTCCGACGAGCTCGACGAAGCGGAGATAGTCCTCATGACGGCACTCGGCGCAGGGCCGGTGTCCGGCCGCGAGCGCGGTTGCATCGTCGAGGAAGAAGAGGCCCGTGTAGCGGCCCGGCGGCATCGGGTCTGCGCGGCGGCGTCCGCGGAACTCGAGCCTGCACGCGATCCAGCGGCGGCCGTCGTGGTGGCGGCGGATCCGGCGGTCGGCGTCGTGGAGGCGGCCGCGGTTGCCGTAGACGAGCCCGCGCTCGGGCGTCTCGATCAGCTCGCCGAGCGGGGTGACGCGGTTGCGGAGCGGCATCAGATCGTGAGGACGATCTTGCCGAGCTGTTCGCCCGCCTCGAGCCGTTCGTGCGCGGCGCGGATCTCCTCGAGCGGGAGCACGGTGTCGACCACGGGCCGCGCGCGCCCGCTTGTGACGAGCTCGAAGGCGCCCGCGAAGTCCTCGCCGGTTCCCATCGTGGAACCGAGGATCGAGAGCTGCTTCCACCACACACGGTGCAGCGAGGCAGGCGGGTTCGGCCCGCTCGTCGCGCCGCACACGGTGATGCGGCCGCCGGGAGCCGCGACCTGCAGAGAGGTGGCCCAGGTCGCCTCCCCGACGGTCTCGACGACGATGTCGGCGCCTCGGCCTCCCGTTGCCTCCTTCACGGCCTCCTTCACGTCGCCGCTCGCGTGGTTCACGGTCGCGTCTGCACCGAGCTCCCGTGCGCGCTCGAGCTTCGCCTCGCTCGACGACGTGACCATGACCTTCGCGCCGAGCGCCTTCCCGATCGCGAGCGTCGCGGTCGAGACTCCGCCGCCGATGCCCCAGGCGAGCACCCATTCGCCCTCGCGCAGGCCGGCCCGGGTCACCAGCATCCGGTACGCGGTCTCGAAGACGAGTGGGAAGGCCGCTGCCTCCTCGAAGCTCAACTCGTCGGGAATGGGGTGGACGTTCGTCGCGGGCACCGCGATCAGCTCGGCGTTCGTGCCGTCGCCGTGCTCGCCGATCACGTGGATCCGGCCGCCGCCCGCCTCGATGCCGGGGTTGAGGACGACTCGCTGACCGGGCTCGAAGCCGCTGACACCCTCGCCGAGCGCTTCGACCACGCCTGCGCCGTCCGCGCCGAGGATGCGCGGCTTCGGAACGGACGGGAGGCCCTTGCGGATCCAGATGTCGAGGTGGTTGAGCGCGGAGGCTCGGAGACGGACGAGCACCTCGCCCGGCCCCGCGACGGGATCGGGAGCCTCCTCGAGCACGAGCACCTCCGGGCCGCCGTCTTCATGGATCCGAACCGCGCGCACCGCGGCAGACTATCCGTGTGAACGAAGCCGAACTCCACGCGGCGGCGCGTGAGCTAGGGCTCGACGCGATCGGCGCGGCGCCGGCGGAGCCCTATGCGGACACCGAGCGCCACATCCGCGAGCGCCGCGCGCGCGGGCTTTTCGCGGACATGCGCTTCACGATGTCGCGGCCCGAGGAGTCGTGTCATCCCGAGACGCTGCTGCCCGGCGCCCGCACCGTCGTCTCGGCGGCACTCTGCTACTGGCACCCGGAGCCGGAGCGACCCCCGGGTCACGGCAGGCTGCCGCGGTACACGTGGTTCGACGCCTACGAGGTGCTGCGAGAGAAGCTCGACGAGCTCGGCCGGAGGCTCGGTGGCGCGTATCGCGTCCTCGTCGACGCCAACCAGCACGTCGACCGCGAGGCGGCGGCGCGGAGCGGCGTCGGCTTCTACGGCAAGAACACGCTGCTCATCACGCACAGGCACGGCTCGTGGGTGGTCCTCGGGACGCTCGTCACGGGCGCCGAGCTCGAGCCGACCCCGCCGCTCGATCTCGACTGTGGCGAGTGCCGTCTCTGCATCGACGCCTGTCCGACCGGGGCGCTCGACGAGCCGGGGACGCTGGACTCGACCCGCTGCCTCTCCTACTGGACACAGGCGCCCGCCCCGCCACCGGCGGAGTACCGCGCGGAGCTCGGCGCGCAGGTGTACGGCTGCGACATCTGCCAGGACGTCTGCCCGTGGAACCGCGGCATCGAGAAGCGACGAGCAGGGAAGAAGCTGCCGCGACGGCGCGACCCCGCATGTCTCGCTCGTGGAGTGGCTGCGCGAGGACCCGGACGAGCTGAGGCGCCGGTTCGCACGCCTGTACGTGCCGCGGAACGACGGCCGCCGCCTCCGGCTCAATGCACTCGTCGCGGCAGGCAACGTGGGTGGCGACGGCGAACGGAACGCGGTGGCGGCCTGCCTCGACGATCCGGATGAGACGACACGCGAAGTCGCGGCGTGGGCGCTCGCCCGGATGGAGGAGCGGGATGCCTAGGCGGCCCGGCCAGTGGCTGGTCCTCCTGCGCGCGGTGCTCGTGGTCGTGGCCGCGATCGTCGTCGGAGTCACGGACTTCCCGCCGTCGTACACGCCGTGGGCCTGGGGGCTCGTCGGCTTCTTCGCCGCGGTCACGTTGCTCTCCGGTGTCCTCTCGGCGATCGAGCTCGAGTCGGGCGCCCGCGTCCGTGCGCGCGTGCTCCTGCTGGTTCTCGACGCGGTCGTCGCGATCTGGTTCGTCGCGGTCTTCTCGTACCAGGCCGGCGAGCCGTGGCGTGCGCTCTACCTGATCCCGGTCGCGGCCGCGGCGTTGCGGTTCGGGCTCGTGGGTGGCCTCGCCGGCGGCATCGTGATGACGGGATCGACGATCCTGATCGACTACCTCGGGCCGGGCTTGCAGTGGCGGACGGCGTTCGCCCGCGTCCTCGTCGGAGTCCTCTCCGGTCTCGTCATCGGACGCCTGCGCGACACCCTCGGTGCAGAGCGTCTCCGCGCGGAGTCGCGCGCGGCCGAGGCCGAGCGGCTGCGCGACGAGCTCGGGCACCGCGTCGACGTCCTCGAGACCGCGAACCGGTGCGCCCGCGCTCTCGGCTCCTCACTGGAGCTCGACGAGGCGTTCGGAGCCTTCATCCGCGAGCTGCGCGGGCTCGTCCCGTTCGAGCGCACGGCGATCGTCCTCGTCGAAGGCGAGACCGCGACCACGATGGCCACGGCGGGGCTCGGCGCGATGGAGGTGTTCCCGCCCGGCAACAGCGGCCCGATTCACGGCTCGGTGCTCGAGCGCGTCCTCGACGGTCACATCGTCGTGCGGCACGACCTCACCGACCGCGAGTACCCGGAGGACGAGAAGCTGATCGCGCTCGGCCTGCGCAGCGAGCTCGTGACGCCGCTCCTGCTCGGCGCCCGCACGATCGGGATGCTGACGCTCTCGCGCGACCGCCTCGACGCCTTCAGCGAGGACGAGATCGAGCTCGTCTCGCTGCTCGGCAGGCTCGTCGCGACCGCGGTGCAGAACATCCGCGCCTACGAGGCGGAGCGGCGGCGCGTCGAGGAGCTGGCGCGGCTGTCGCAGCTGCGGGCCGACTTCGTCTCCCTCGTCTCCCATGAGCTCCGGAGCCCGATGGCTGCGGTGATCGGCGCGGCGCGAACGCTGCAGGAGCGCTGGCGAATGCTTTCGGCCGAGCAGCGCGAATCGTTCCTCGCGCTCATCGGCGACGAGACGTCACGGCTCGCCGAGCTTGTCGGGGACGTGCTCGACACGTCGCGGATCGAGGCCGGGACGTTCAGCTACCGCTTCGAGGAGGTCGACCTCGGCCGTGTGGTCGATGAGGCGGTTGGGGCTGCCGCGCTGGCGCAGCAGGAGGTGGCGGTGGTCGCGGCGATTCGCGGAGCCCTACCGCCGGTTCGCGGCGACCGTGCACGGCTCCGGCAGGTGCTGGGCAACTTGATCGAGAACGCCGTGAAGTACTCGCCGGAGGGCGGCGAGGTGCGCGTGTCGGCGGCGGCCGCAAACGGTGCTGTGCAGATCGCGGTTCGGGACTCAGGGCCCGGGATCCCACGCGATCAGCGGGCGCGCATCTTCGAGAAGTTCGGACGCGCCGACGTCGCGGGCGGTGCGAAGCCCGGGACGGGGCTCGGGCTCTTCATCGCGCGCTCGATCGCGGAAGCGCACGGCGGTTCGCTCGAGGTCTCCTCGGGCTTCGACCCGGGCGCGACGTTCACGCTCACGCTGCCGGTCGACCACTAGCGGCCTCGACGTCGGCTTCTTCAGTCGCCGCGTACAGGCGCCAGGTTCCGGGCACTCCCTTCAGCTCTCGCTCACCTCGATCCTCGAGCGCGAGGCCGGTGCCGGCGACAAGATCCTTGACCGTCTGGGAGACGAGCACCTCGCCTGCGCCGGCCGCGGCGGCGACGCGCGCGCCGATCGAGACCGCCAGTCCCGCAACCTTGCCGTCGTGCAGCTCGCACTCGCCGGTATGGACGCCGGCGCGCACGTCGAGACCCAGGTCGCGCATGCCTTCGACGATCGCCTGAGCGCAGCGAATCGCCCGCGCCGGCCCGTCGAACGTCGCGAAGAAGCCATCTCCCGCCGTGTCTCGCTCTTCGCCGCGGAAGCGACTGAGCTCGCGGCGGACGAAGGCGTGGTGGCGCTCGAGCAGCTCGCGCCAACCGCGGTCGCCGAGCTCCGCGGCACGCTCGGTCGAGGCGACGATGTCGGTGAAGAGAAGCGTCGCGAGGACGCTTTCCGGAACCTCCGGCTTCTGCTCGCCGCCCACGAAGCGCTCGAGCTCGTCCGGGATCTCGGGCGAAAGGAAGATGCCCCACCAGCCCGTGCCGGACGTGGCGGCAAGAGTTGCGTCGGGAATGAGCCTGGCAACGTCGCGCGCGTACGGCTCGAACAACGAACTGGGTCTGTACAGCACGAGCGTCGGCACCCGCACGGCCGGGAGCACCTCGGTCAGGTCCGTTTCTCCAAGGGCCCGGTTCTGGACGTACGCGGATGCCGGGGTCGCGCCGACGCGGAGCCAGTTCGCGAACCAGCGGCGCTCCTCGACGCTCTCGAAGAGACTCGGTGCGCAGTCCTGGAGGAGCTCGTCGCAGTACGCCTGCGTACCCCACCGCTCGCGCACCACCGGTAGCTCGGCTTCGAACCCGGTCTCGTCCATCCGCCCGACCGGATGAAAGAGCGCGATCGCCCGCGTCCGCTCCGGATAGGTCGCTGCGAAGAGCGCGGCGAGCGAGCAGCCGTCGTGGGAGCCGAGGAGCACGGTGTTGTCGGAGCCGGCGGCGTCGAGGACTGCACGCAGGTCCTCCATGCGCGTTTCGAGAGCGGCGAAGTGGCCGCCGTGGTCCGAGAGGCCCGTGCCGCGCTTGTCGAACAGGATCAGGCGGAACGAGCGCGCGAGCCGCTCGTAGAAGTCGCGCCAGCGCGGCCATTCCCAGCCGTAGACGAGGTTCGAGACGTAGTCGGGTACGTAGACGAGGTCGACGCCTCCATCGGAGACGATCTCGTATGCGATCGCGACGCCGCTGCTGCGGGCGTACTGGATCTCGTGCTCCACAGGTCGATCCTCGCGTAGATCGGGCTCAGGCGCGGACCCGCATGCGCTCGACGCCGAGCTCCTTCGCGAGGGCTTTCGCGCGTGCGGCAATCGAGTGCCGAAGCTCGTCCGGCTCGAGCAGGATCGCCTCGCCGCGCAGCGAGAGAACCTCGCTTTCGAGCCACTCGTCGCTGCCGACCGGCACGTCGCGCACCGCGCGTCCGTCCGTGAGCAGCCGGCCGCCCCGCTCGATCGCCCAGCGGGCGATGTCCGCGTTGAAGAGGAGCTTCGCGGTGCGTGCGTCGCGCAGCCGCGTGGGCTCGAATCCCTCGCGCGCCTCGAAGCGCTCCCGCGTCAGCTTCGCGCTGCGCATCCGGTCGAGGCGGAACGAGCGGGCGCCGTCGCTCGTCCGGTCCCACGTGTGGACGTACCAGTTCGGCAGCTGCCGCTCGAGGGAGTACGGCTCGACGAGCCGCGTCGAGGGCTCCGAATCGACTTCCTTCTGGTACTCGATCTCGACGAGCCGCCGTTCCCGCATCCCGCGCGCGAGCCTCGCGACGAGGTCGACCTCCTCTGTGGCGACATGCGGCTCCGGCGTCTGCGCGAGCTCGAACTGACCGAACGTCTCCTCGAGCTTCTTGCGCACGCGAGAGAGAGGCGTGTGCGCGTCGGCCGCGATCATCGGGCCGACGTACTCGAGCGCGAGCCGGATCGCGCGGGCCTCGAGCGGCGTCAGCCGTGGTGCGGCGCGGAACGTGTCGCCCCAGAGCTCCTTGTCGACGTGGACGGATCCGTTGCGGAGCTCGGCGTAGACGGTGTAGCAACCGCCCCCGAAGTTGACGAGGTTGAGCAGCGACAGATGCTCCTCGAGCTCGTCCGCCGGGATCGAGGGGAAGCGCTCGAGCAGCTCCGTCGACGGGATCTCCGCTTCGCGATCCTCGCCGCAGGCCGCGAGGAGATAGGCAAGCAACGCCTGCAGAACCGCGAACCGCTCGGGCACGACCGGCCCGGCAGGGCGTTCGACGCCTCCGTCGTGGCTGATCGCGGGCGTCTCGCGCGCGGTTTGCGGCGCGTCGCCCTCGTGGGCTTCCCGCACCCGCCTGAGCGCGGCTGCGACATCGCGCTTCAGCTCCGGCGGCTCGAGCGGTACGGCGCGGCCGTTCTGGCGCAGAACCCAGGAGGCGAGCTGGGGGATGGAGGAATAGTCGGTGACGAACACGCCGTCGGCGAGCTTTCCCGTGGTGCCGTACGTCCGCTTCACCCACCACGCCGTGTCCCCGCGCACCTCGACCCGTGCGGTGCCGACGACGTCGCCGATCTGCCACGGCGGCCGGCCGCGGTACTGCTCGACGTCGAAGTCCGTCGGTGCCCGGAAGTCGCGCTCGCGCCGCGTCGCGAACTTGATGTCGCCGCGGATCCGGGAGACCCGGAAGGTGCGGATGTCCTCGCGTTCGAGGTCGTGGCCGACGACGTACCAGAGCCCGTTGTCGTTCACGAGGGCGTACGGGTTGAGCGTCCGCTCGTGCTCCTCGTCACGCGCGATCGACCAGTACTCGAACCGCACCGTTCGCTGCTTCGAGATCGCGTTCTCGAGCTTCGCGAGCCGGCCGGGCGTCTCGGGGGAGTAGTCGGGGTCGAGCACCTCGACGCGGCTCGCCGTCTCGGTTCGCGCCTCGGTGAAGCCCGGCCGCCCGAGCGCGAGGTTCTGCAGCGCGAGGCGCAGCGGCTCGGCGTACGCGAACTTCCCCTCGAGGAGATAGAACGCGGTCTGGAGCGCGGCGAGCTCCTCGTCCTCGAGCTCGAGCTGGGGGAGGAAGTACTGCTCCGAGCGGAGCGTGTACAGCTCCTCGCCGGTGAACTCGTCACGCTGCGACTGCAGCGGCACGCCGAGCGAGAGGAGCTCGGCCCGGTCGGAGTAGAAGCGACGCGCGAAGGCCTCGTCCGACATCTCGGAGTAGCCCTCGACGTTCGACTTCACGTCGCGCGCCGTGAGTGCCCGTCGCTCCGCCATCAGGAAGGCGACGAGCGAGAGCTGCCGGATCAGCTTGTCCGTGTCATGAGACACCCGCGCAGGACACTACAGCCGCAAGGCTGTGGATCGCGCCTGTGGATAAGCCGTGCCACGAGCGCGATGCCTCGCAAGGTGGGTGCAAGCAAGATCTCAGCGCGGAGGTCGCGGCAGACCGCGCTCTGCCGCGACTGGAGCACCGTTCGATCGCGGCGGCCGTCAGGCCGCTGCGCGAGTCTCGAGGTGCTGGTGCGACGGGCAGTAGTCGCGCTCCGGCAGCGGGGTGCGCTGGCACGGCTTGCCCTTCCGCGTCGTCGCGCGGCAGCGGGCGACGCCGCCGTCGAGCAGGCCGGACTCGATCTGCTCCTCGATGAACTCGACCGCTGCCTTCACGCCTTCCTTGACTGCCCACGCGACCTGCGCCTGCGCGGTGATCGGGAAGAAGCGCCGGATGTCCTGGAACAGGGCGCGTTCCGGCTTCGCGAAGTAGAGCGGGTCGCTTGCGAGCCGCTCCATCGTCTGCTCACAGGCGATGAGGACGCCGCGGCGGGATTCGAGCTGCGTCTTGCGATCCGCGTACGGATCGATCATGTCCTTCACGGACCTGTAAATGGCCCGCGAGTATTGATACATGCACTGCTGTAACTGGGCGGTTCTCTCTTCGATCACGTGCCTATACGTCTCCTCGTCTCAGACCCCAAAAGGCCTTGTCCGAAGCGGCTTTCCGCCGAGCTCCCTTGGCCAGCGTAGTCGATCCTACATCGTACCGAGCGCTGTTACAAAGTCGCCGGATTCGTTGTCCGCTACGCAAACAGCGAGCCTACACGCGGTTCCGCACGGTCGTCTCCTCGCGGCTGGCTGCACGACGCCCGAACCCTGCGACCCAGAGGAGCGCGAGCACGAGTCCGACGAGGCCGACCGGGATCCCGACCCAGGGAACGATGAAGAGGAAGACGATCCCGACGACGATGAACGCGATTCCCAAGCCGATCACGGTTCTTGCGTCCCCGCGCGGCCGGAACGGAAACGTGGTCGGATCTACGCCTGCAGGACTACGAGCCGCTCCTCGGTCATCTCGCGGATCGTGAACGCCGGGCCCTCCTTCGTATTGCCCGATCCCTTGATGCCGCCGTAGGGCATCTGGTCGGCACGGAACGTCGGCGCCTCGTTGACCGTGACGCCGCCGAAGTCGAGCGCCTCGGCCGCCGCGAGCGCGGTCGTGATCGAGCCGGTGAAGATGCCGGCCTGGAGCCCGTAGTCGGTGCCGTTGGCGCGGTCGAACGCGTCTGCGAGCGAGTCGACCGGGTTGACGACGCAGACCGGGCCGAAGACCTCGTCGCAGACGACGTGCGCAGTCTCGGGGGCGTCGCCGAGCACGATCGGGCGGAGCGGGTCGGTGTCGGTTGCCCCGGCGAGAAGCTTCGCACCGGCGTCTTGCGCCTCCTCGACCCAGGCCGCAATCCGCGTGCGCGAGTCCTCGTCGATGACCGGGCCCACGTCTGTCGCCTCGTCGGCCG
>CAWBQC010000033.1:0-11996 GCA_963790845.1 uncultured Actinomycetes bacterium
CAGAAACCCCCAGTCGCGCTCATTCGCCCTCCGACTCGAACTTCAGATCCTGATGGTGCAGCTTGTGCCCGAGCTTATCCCGCTTTGCGGCCAGATAGCGAACGTTTTCGGGATGCGGCGGCATCTCGATCGGCACCTGCTCGGTCACCTTCAGCCCGTACGCTTCGACGCCGGAGACCTTCTTCGGGTTGTTCGTGAGCAGCCGCATGGTCGTGATCCCGAGCTCGGCGAGGATCTGGTTGCCGATCCCCCACTCGCGCTCGTCGGCGGCAAAGCCGAGGGCGAGGTTCGCGTCGACGGTGTCGAGGCCCTGCTCCTGCAACTCGTACGCCTTGAGCTTGTTGAGGAGGCCGATGCCGCGGCCTTCCTGCGCCATGTAGAGGATCACGCCGCGGCCCTCCGTTGCGATGGCCGCGAGCGCGGCCTCGAGCTGCTCGCCGCAGTCGCAGCGGAGCGAATGGAAGACGTCGCCGGTGAGGCATTCGGAGTGGACGCGCACGAGAACGTTCTCGCCGACCTCGCCCATGACGAGGGCGACGTGCTCGCGGCCGCTGAGCGACTCGCGGAAGGCGATCGCCGTGAAGGCGCCGTACTCCGTCGGCAGCTGGACCGAGACGACGCGCTCGACGAGCTTCTCGGTCCGGCGCCGGTACTCGATCAGGTCGGCGACGGTGATCATGCGCAGTCCGTGCCGCTCGCAGTACGGCACGAGGTCGGGCACGCGGGCCATCGTCCCGTCCTCGTTCATGATCTCGCACACCACGCCTGCGGGCGCGAGCCCGGCGAGCCGGGCGAGATCGACGGCCGCTTCGGTCTGGCCGGCGCGGACGAGGACGCCGCCGTCCCGTGCGCGCAGCGGGAAGACGTGGCCGGGCTGGACGAGGTCGTGCGGCGTCGACCCCGGATCGATCGCGACGTGGATCGTGTGCGCGCGGTCGGCCGCCGAGATTCCCGTCGTCACGCCCTCGCGCGCCTCTACCGAGACGGTGAACGCCGTGCCGAGACGCGCTTCGTTCCGGTGCGTCATCGGCAGCAGGCCGAGCTCCTCGCAGCGGTCGCCGGTCAGGCAGAGGCAGATCAGCCCGCGCGCGTGCGTGGCCATGAAGTTGACCGCGTCCGGAGTTGCGAACTGCGCGGCGACGACGAGGTCGCCCTCGTTCTCGCGCTCGGGATCGTCGACGACGACGACCATCTTCCCGTTCCGGATGTCCTCGACCGCCTCCTCGATCGAGGCGAAAGGCGTGACGGCGAAGCTCACGGCAACCTCGCTTCGACCAGGCGCTCGACGACCTTCGCGAGCACGTCGGGCTCGAGGTTGATCTCATCGCCCTGCTCGAGCTCGCCGAGCGTGGTCACCGCGAGCGTGTGGGGGATCAGCGCGACCTCGAAGCCGTCGTCGTCGAGCGCCGCGACGGTGAGCGAGACGCCGTCCACCGCGATCGAGCCCTTCTCGAGGCAGTAGCGGACGATCTCCGCGGGTGCGTCGACCCACACGCGGCGGCCGTCTCCTTCCGGCGCGACCGAGCGGACGTGGCCGACGGCGTCCACATGGCCTTGCACCACATGGCCGCCGAGCGGGTCGCCGACGCGGAGGGACGGCTCGAGGTTCACGCGATCGCCGGGCTCGAGCCGGCCGAGCGCGGTTCGGGAGAGCGTCTCCGGTACGACGTCGAACGCGAGGCGTCCCTCCTCCACCGCGACGACGGTGAGGCAGACACCGCCGATCGACACGGAGTCGCCCACGGCCACACCGGCCGCCGTCTCCGGCGCGCCGACGACCAGGCGCGAGCCGTCGAAGGCGGCGACGGTTCCAACCTCGCGGACGATGCCCGTGAACATGCGACAAAGGTTACGGCTCGCGGAGGTACGCCTCGAGCAGGACGTCTTCTCCGGAGGGCTCGGCGCTGCAGGTGGAGGAGCTCGAGCGGTGCCTCGAGCTCCGCCGAGGACGTGCGGGCCGTCGCCGGCGACGACCGGCGCGACGAAGAGGAGCAGCTTGTCGACCAGGCCGGCGGAGAGGAACGCCGTCGCGAGCGTCGGGCCGCCCTCGAGCAGGAGCGACTGGACGCCGTCGGCGGCGAGCGCGCGCAGCTCTTCGTCGAGGGAGCCGCTGCGAAGCTCGAGGTCGGATTCCTCCGGCAGCGGCCCACGGCCGAACGCAAGCCGCCGCGGCTGGCGAGCAGCTTCGACCTCGCGCGCGTCGAGCCGCGGCGCGTCGGCACGCACCGTCCCCATCCCGACGGCGACGGCATCGGAGGCAGCCCGCAGCTCGTGCACGCGCCGCCTCGATTCCTCGCCGGACACCCAGCGGCGGCCGGGCACGGTGACGCGACCGTCGAGCGTCATCGCCGCCTTGTAGGTGACGAACGGGCGGCCGAGGCTCTTCCACACGCGCCACGCCTCGTTCTGGCGGTGCGCTGCGAGGTCGTCGAGAAGCTCGACCTCGATCCCGGCGGCTCGGAGCCGCTCGAGCCCGCGACCGTCGACGACCGGATTCGGATCGCGTGCGCCCACGACGACCCGCGCGATTCCGGCGGCGACCACCGCGTCGGCACAGGGCGGCGTGCGGCCGTGGTGGGAGCACGGCTCGAGGGTCACGTAGAGGGTCGCGCCGCGCGCGGTCTCGCCGGCCTGCTCGAGCGCGATGGCCTCGGCGTGGCGGACTCCCTCGTGCTCGTACCAGCCCTCCCCCACGACCTCGCCGTCGCGGACGACGACCGCGCCGACGAGCGGATGGTCGCCCGTCTTGCCGCGACCCCGCTCGGCGAGCTCGAGCGCCCGCTCGTAGGGATTCACGGAATGTCCTGCAGAAGGCGCCGGTACGAGCGCGTCAAGTCCTCGCGCCCGAAGACGGCGGAGCCTGCGACGAGAAGGCGGGCGCCCGCCACGTACGCCGGGCCGATCGTCTCGTGGTCGATCCCGCCGTCGACCTGGATGAAGATCGTCGGGCGGCAGCGCTGCGCGCAGCCGCTTGATCCGGTCGAGGGCCTCCGGCATGAACTTCTGGCCGCTGTAGCCCGGATGGATGCTCATGCAGAGAACGAGATCGGCGTCTCCGGCCGCCGCGGCCACGTCCTCCGGCTCGCTCTCGGGATTGAACGCGACGCCGACCTGGAGGCCGTGCTCACGGGCGGCGGCGATCGTCGCGGGCACGTCGTCGACGACCTCGTAGTGGAAGGTGACGCTGTCGCCGCCCGCCTTCGCGATCTGCGGGAAGTGGCGCAGCGGGTTGTCGACCATCAGGTGGCAGTCGAGGATCCCGCCCGCCTTGTGCACGAGCGGGGCGATCGACTCGAGGACGACCGGACCGATCGTGATCGGCTCGACGAAGTGGCCGTCACCGACGTCGAAGTGGAAGATCCGGCACTCCGCGCGCAGCAGGATGTCGATCTGCTCGCCGAGGCGCGCGAAGTCGGCCGCGTAGAGCGACGGCTCCACCTCGACTGTCCGGATCCACTCCCGCCAGCTCATGCGGACGATCGTACGAGACGGGCGATGAAGAACCCGCTCGTGCCATGAACGTGCGGCAGCGTGAGGAGGAACTCGGGCCGCGACGGATGCGCGAACTCGGGCCACTCCTCGCCGAGCGGCAGGACGCGGAGCCTGCTCGCGTCGACGACGGCCTCGCACTCGTCGGGGTTGAGCGTGCAGACGGAGTAGACGATCGTCCCGCCGGGTCGTACGCGCTCGGCGGCAGAGCGAAGGAGCGCGAGCTGGAGATCCGGGAGCGGTGTCGCGCGCCAGCGGAGGTCGGGCCGCTGCGCGAGGACGCCGAGGCCCGAGCATGGGGCGTCGACGAGAGCGCGGTCGAAGCCTTCGAGCTCGGGCGGCAAGGCCGTCCCGTCCGCCTCCACGACCGTCACGTCGGAGCGGCCCATCGTCGCGAGGTTCTCGCGCAGCTCCCGGGTACGGGCCGGGTCGATCTCGACCGCAGTCACCTCGCCCTGGAGCTGTCCTGTCTTTCCGCCCGGCGCGGCACAGAGGTCGAGGACACGCTCGCCGTCGCTCGAGCCGGCGCAGAGGCCGGCGAGCTGGGAGCCGCGGCTCTGCGGCCAGACTCGGCCGGCCGTCACGAGCGCATCGTCCACGCGCGCGACACGGTAGGCGCCGGGCACGTCCGTCGCCTCGGCTCCCGGCGGAGGCTCGCCGGCCACGAGCCGTACGACGGTCTCGAGCGGCTCGTTCATCGCTCGCATCAGCGCGAGCGCCTCGTCCTCCCCGAGCACCCGCACGAAGGTCTCGTGGATCCAGTCGGGATACGACTCCTTGAGCGGCCCGTCGGGCAGCCCGTCGAGGAGAGAGCGGATCCCGTCGCCGAGTCGTCGCATCACGGCGTTCGTGAACGGGACGGCGCGCTCCAGCCGGGCGCGCCGCACGAGCTCGACCGACTCGTTGACGGCCGCGTGCGGCGCGGTGTCGGTGTAGCCGAGCTGGTAGGCGCCGAGGCGGAGAGCGGCGCGCACGGGTGGATCGAGCTTCCGCACCGGTCGCCGGCCGAGCGTCTCGATCGCGTGATCGAGCGTCCGCACGCGCTGCACGGAGCCGTAGGCGAGCCGCTGCGCGAACGCGCGCTCGCGTTCGTCGAGCCCTTCGGCAGCGCCGCGGAAGGCGCGGTCGGCGTAGGCGTCGTCCTCGAAGACGCGCAGCAGCACCTCGTACGCCGCGCGCCGAGCGGGCGTGATCATGAGCGGGAGGTCATCGGCGCCCTCGCAGGTAGGCGTCGTACGCCATCCGACGGCCGCCGGCGGGCTGCACCTCCACCGGCTCGAACGAGCCGTCCTCCCCCGGCCGCGCCCGCCACACGATCAGGTCGCCCAGCCGCGCGCCGATGTGCGGAGACAGTGCCCGCACGCGGTTCACGAGCTCCTCCACGGGCGCCTCCGGATCGAGCTCGCGATCTTGGGGACTGATCTTCGCGGCGTAGCTCGCGCCCTCTTCCGGCTGAGGCTCGAAGCGCGGCTCGTCCTCGGCGAGCACGTCGCGCAGGAGCTCCGCGGCCACCTCCGCGGCGCGCGCGTACACGGCGCCGGCATCGTCCTCCGGCGCCAGCGGAAACACACGCTGCGCCGCGATCGGTCCCGCGTCGAGCGCCTCGACGGTGCGGTGGATCGTGACGCCGGTCTCCGTGTCTCCGGCCATGAGCGCACGCTCGACCGGAGCAGCGCCGCGCCAGCGCGGCAGGAGCGACGGGTGGACGTTGAGCCAGAGCGCGCGCTCGAGCAGCTCGTTCGGGATCAGGAGGCCGTAGGCGCAGACGACGACGGTGCCGGCGCCGAGCTCGACCGATTCGTCAAGCCGCTCCGGCTGCGCGACCGCAATCCCAAGCCGCTCCGCGGCGGCCTTCGCCGGCGGCGGCGCAACGCGGCGGCCGCGTCCACGCGGCTTGTCGGGCCGGGTCAGCAGCTGGACGACGTCGTGCTCGGCCGCGAGCCGTTCCAGCACGTCGGCCCCGAACGGCCCGGTTGCGGCGACGGCGATCTGCCGCGGAGCCATGCGGGCGCTACCCGATGACGATGCGGGGGCGCAGGCTCGCGAGCGCCTCGCGCCGCGCCTCGGGCGTCGTCCGGTCGAGGATCAGGACGCCGTCGAGGTGGTCGGACTCGTGCTGGGCGACACGCGAGTACGGCTCTTCGAGCTCATAGCGCACCTCGGCACCGTTTTCGTCCTGTCCCGCGATGGCGATCGTCGCAGACCGCTCGATCGGGAGGTGCACGCCCTGGATCGAGAGGCAGCCCTCGTCGTCGACGGTGGTCACCTCGCTGCGCTCGACGATCTCCGGGTTGGCGAGCGCGACGGTCTCGTCCTCGGCAACCTGGAAGACGAACAGGCGCTGCAGCACGCCGACCTGCGTCGCGGCGAGCCCGATGCCGTTCGCGTCGATCATGAGCTGCTTCATCCGGTCGACGAGCCGGCGAAGGTCGTCGTCGAACTCCTCGACCGGGCGCGCCTGCATCTTCAGGGCTGCGTCCGGGTACTGGCGGATCTGCGCGAGCGCGAGCCGGCGCCGCGCTGCGCGCTCCGGGTCGAGCTGTTCTTCCTTGACCTGTCCCTCGATCTCCGCCATGCGGCGTGACTGTACCCTCGCCGGCGTGGATCCCAGGACGTTGAAGGAGATCATGGGCCAGGGTGCGACGCGGCCCGAGACCCCTCAGGAACGACGCCAACGGGAGGCGCTCGAGGCGGATCTCGAGTCGAGCCCGGTGCGGGGAACACGGCTTCGCCAGCGGTTGCGCAACTTCCGTCCCGACGCCGAGTCGGGGATTCGGGCGCTCGGTGGGCCGACTGCCTGGATGCGCCGGCTGCGTGCGATCGAGGACGCGGTCGACCAGCACGAGCGCCAGCTCGGGGAGGCGTGGCGGACACTCGCCGAGGACGTCGACGACCCGGAGGAGTTCGCGGCGGCCTGGCGGGAGCTCGCTGCAGGCTGGAGCTTCGCCGAGGTGAACGAGCTGATCGAGCGCCACAACCGCAACTTCCCGGCCGAGGCGCGACTGCCGATGGACCCGCGCACGCGCGACTTCGTCCGCGTCAACGGCCGCTCCTACGTGCGCGAGCCGTTCGACGCGCGCTGGATCCTCGCTCGCTTCCCGCCCGACCGCGAGGCGGCCTTGCAGTGATCCGGCCGGTGCGGCCGGAGGACGCGGAGGAGCTGGCCGCGCTCTACGCCGCGAACCGGGGCTTCCTCGCTCCGTTCGAGCCCGTCCGCCCGCCCGAGTTCTTCACCGCCGAGGGCCAGCTCGCGCGGCTCGAGCGGCAGCTCGCAGACGAGACGCATCCCTTCGCGATCCTCGACGGCGACGCGATCGCCGGGACGGTCAACGTCTTCCACATCGTCCGGGAGGCGCTCCAGGGCTGCACGATCGGCTACTGGGTCGACGGCCGCAGGAACGGCCGCGGCCTGGCGACCGGCGCGGTGGGCGAGGTCGTGTCGTACGCGTTCGGCGAGCTCGGCCTACACCGCGTCGAGGCGGCGACGCTCGTGGACAACATCGCCTCGCAGCGCGTGCTCGAGAAGAACGGCTTCGACCGGATCGGGCTTGCGCGCGGGTTCCTCCGCATCGCCGGAGACTGGCGCGACTTCTACCTCTTCCAGCGGATCGCCGGCGAGCGGGGCTAGTGCCGGCTCTCCTGGTGCTGCGCGGCGCCTTCGATCTCGTGCATCCACGGCTCGCGGCGCTTGATCCAGATCTCTGCCTCCGGCCGTAGCTCGAACGGCGCGTCGTCGAGCGAGCCGAGCTGAAGCTCGACCCCTTCCTCATTGACGCTGAACAGGCGCGAGCCGCAGATCGGGCAGAAGCTGTCTCCGCGGTGGGTGGCGTACTCGCCGGTGGACTCGAACGCGTCCAGCGGCCACTGCCCGTAGATCGTGTACGCGCTCCCCGACCTCTTCCGGCAGTCGCCGCAATGACAGCGTCCGACGTGGAACGGTTCGCCGCGGACCGTGTAACGCACGGCGCCGCACAGGCAGCCGCCATTGCGGACTGTCTCCTCCATCGTCGTCGAGACTAAAGGCTCTGCGGATCGACGTCTACGACCGCCGCGAGGCCGGCGCGGCGCATCGCGGGTGCGGCGGCCGAGAGCAGCGCGGCGGCACGCGAGGCGAGCGCGCGCGGCCGGTCGGTCTTGCCGACGAGCTGGGCGCGATGCCGGCCGCGCAGGCGGAGCAGCGGCGCCGGGCCGAGCAGCTCGAAGTCCGGCAGCCCTGCCTTCAGCTCCTCGAGTGCGCGGGTCGCGTCGGCGAGCTCGGGCCCGGAGACAAGGACGCGGACGAGGTGCTGGAACGGCGGGTAGCCGAGGGCGCGCCGGCGCTCGAGCTCTCCGGCGAGGAAGCCGTCGACGTCGTGGCGCGAGGCGAGCTCGACCGCACGCGACTCCGGCTGGAACGTCTGGATGAGAACGCGGCCGGGCGCGTCGCGGCCGCTGCGGCCGGCGAGCTGGGTGAGGAGCTGGAACGTCCGCTCCTCGGCGCGGAAATCGGGCAGCCCGAGCCCGGTGTCGGCGTCGACGACCGCCGCGAGCTCGACCCCGGAGAAGTGGTGTCCCTTCGCGACCATCTGCGTCCCGATGAGGACTGCGCGGTCGGCGCGCGCGAAGCGCTCGAGCGCCGCACGCAGCTGCTCGGGCTTGGCCACCGCGTCGGCGTCGAGCCGGATCCGCTCGAGCTCCGGTACATGGCGCTCGAGCTCGCGCTCGAGCTTCTGCGTCCCGGCGCCGATCCGTGCGAGCTCGGGCGAGCCGCACACCGGGCACGTCTCCCCCGCCGGCTCGCGGGCGCCGCAATGGTGGCAGCGGAGCGACCCGTCGCCATGCAGCGTGAAGGCGACGTCGCAGTTCGGACAGCGCCGCGTCGCACCGCAGGCGCGGCAGTGGAGCGCGGGCGCGATGCCGCGCCGGTTGAGGAGGAGGATCGCCTTGCCGCCTCCTTCCGCGAGCTTGCCGAGCTCGGCGAGGAGCGGCGCCGAGAGCGGATAGCCCGTCTCGTGACGGAGGTCGACGACGCGGACGGTGGGCATCGGCGCCGCGATCCGGCCGCCGAGCTCGAGCCGCTCGAGCGCCTGCCAGGACTCCGGGCGCGGCGTCGCGGAGCCGAAGATCGCGACTGCGCCCTCGAGCGCGGCGCGCTTCGCGGCGACGGTGCGGGCGTCGTAGCGGGGATCCGACTCCTGCTTGTACGAAGAGTCGTGTTCCTCGTCGACGCAGATGACACCGAGCGACGGAAGCGGCGCGAACACGGCCGAGCGCGCGCCGACGACGACGGGCGCCTCGCCACTGACGATCCGCTCCCGCTCGTCCCGCCGTTCCGCCTCGGTCAGGCCGGAGTGGAGCAGCGCGACGCGGTCGCCGAAGCGGGCGCGGAAACGGCCGAGCGTCTGCGGTGTCAGCGCGATCTCTGGCACAAGGACGATCGCGCCGCGCCCCGCCGCGAGCGCGGCCTCGGACGCGCGGATGTAGACCTCCGTCTTCCCGCTGCCGGTCGCACCGGAGAGGAGGACGTTGCCGCCTCCGTGCCCTAGCAAGTCCTCGATCCGCGCGAGCGCGTGCGCCTGCGAGTCGGAGAGCCGCGCGGGAGCCGGCTCGGCGGGCAGAGCCGCGCCTGCCGTCACCTCCCGCCGCTCCCCGCGCCGTGCCGGCTGCTGCGGCGCGATCAGCGCGAGCGCGCGCGCGGGAGTCGAGCCGTAGTAGTCGGCGAGCCAGAGGGCGAGATCGACGAGCGCCGGCGGGAGCGTCTCGAGCACCCGCTCGGCTGCGACCGGCTCGACGTCGGGCGGTGCCTCGGCGTCGGCGTCGACGACCACGCCTCGGCGTCGCGCGTTGCCGAAGCGGATCGAGAGCACGGCCCCCTTCCCCACCTCGTCCTCGATCTCGTACGTGAACGGCCGCGAGAGCGAGCGAGCGCTGACGATCGGGTAGACGGAGGCGAGACGGGACACGGGCAGCGAGCGTAGCCGCGAGGCTGGTCGTCGCTCACTTCCCGGACTGCAGCTCCCACGCTGCGATGACGGCGTCCTCGATCGCGTCGGCATTCCCGTGCTCGAGGTCGGCGACGACCATCATGTGCTTGGCGAAGCGCTCCGGCACGGAGAACGTCTCGGGGAACGAGTGGCGTAGGAAGTCACGGAACTCGAACGACGCCCGGATCACGACATGGCCGTCGTCGAGCTGGCGCGCCACGAGACGTCCGTGGTATCGCCAGTCGAGCAGTCCGTCGCGACGTCTCTCCGAGACACCGTCGAGTTGCGCGGCGAGGTCACTGAGATCGTCGAGCTTCATATGATCGCGCAAACCATCAAGGAGGCTTCGTGGCAGTTGTCTACATACAGGAGTTCCCGATCGCCGATCGCACGACGAAGAACTACGACTTCGTGGCGGACAAGATCGGCGACGGACCCTTCGACGGGTTGATCGCGCACACGGCCGGGTTCGACGACGACGCCGGCGTGTTCCGGATCCTCGACGTGTGGGAGAGCCGCGAGCAGGCAGAGCGGTTCCTCGCCGAGCACGTCCAGCCGCTGGTCGAGCAGGGCCCGGCCACCTTTCCGAATCCGGACAACTTCACCGAACCGACCCGCGACGGCTTCTACGAGCTCCACCACATCGTGGCGTAGACACCCCGCACGACAACAACGGTCTTCGCCGACCTGCAAGGGGGAGCGGCGCAGCGCCGCTCCCCCACGGCTATCCCGGCTCGAGGGCGTCGACGTACATGCGCGACTCTCCGACCTTCGTGAAGCCGAGCTTGGCGAGAACCGGCATGGACATTCGTCCCGCCTGGACGGTCAACGCAGGCGTGCCTCGCTCCACGGCCGCCTCCCACCGAGCGGCAGTCAGCGCGCGGTAGACGCCGCGCCCGCGGGCGTGGGGCAGGACAGCGCCCCCGAAGAGGTTGACGCCCGCCGTGCCGAAGACCGCGCCGGCTGTGCCGACGATCTCGGCGCCGAGCCACGCGACATATTGCCGCCCTGGATTCGTCGGGTCTCGATACTCCTCCCACCGCTGCTGGAGCTCCGCAATCGCTTCGGCGCGCATCTCTTCGGGAAAGTCGAACGCGTCCATCACCACCTCGGTCGAGGCGGTGAAGTCCTCGTACGTCTCGACAGCGCCGACCGCGATCTCCTCGCCGCCCTCGCCTGCCGGCGGCTGGACGAGCGCCATCGCGTTCTCGACCGCTTCGAAGCCCGGCGTGTCCTCGTTCACGAGCCCTTCCCGCTCCAGCGCCGGCCCGAGGCCGGAGTCCTCGGGAGCGATCCACCACACCTGCAGGCGCTTGCCCCGTTCCCGCCCGGCGCCGCGGGCCGTCGCGACCGCCGCGGGCACGTCGTCCGCTGCCAGGCCCAGCGGCTCGACGGGCTGCGCATTCGGGTACGGATGAAAGAAGCAGAGCACGCCGTCGAGATCGACCCGTTCGATCCCGGGCGCCGTCGGGAGCTCCCGGAACGGGTGAAGAGCGAGCGCGAGCACGGCGGGGTCGACCGTCACCGGGCGAACCTACCGGAGCACCCGTTCTCGCGCGGTTGACCGGCGAACACCGGGCGTGAGAGCCTCGCCTCATGGCCGAGACCGACGTCTTCAAGCACTCGACTCCTGAGCTGTATGACCGGTACATGGGCCCGCTCCTGTTCACGCCGTACGCGGAGCACGTGGCGAAGCAGGTGGCCGGGCTTCGGCCGGGCCGAATCCTGGAAACGGCCGCAGGAACCGGCATCGTCACACGAGCCGTCAGTGCGGCGCTTCCGGCGGCAGAGATCGTCGCGACAGACATCAACCCGGCTGTCGTCGAGTTCGCAGCGCAGCATGTCCAGTCGGAACGCGTCACGTTTCAAGCGGCGGACGCGCAACAGCTCCCCTTCGACGACGAGAGCTTCGATCTCGTCCTCTGCCTCTTCGGGATCATGTTCTTCCCGGACAAGGTCCGAGCGAACGAAGAGGCACGCCGTGTCCTTCGTCCCGGAGGCAGGTACGTGCTCGTGACGTTCAACCGCCTCGAGCTGAATTCCGTTCCGAAGGCGGCGCGGCGAAGCTGTCGCGACCCTCTTCCCGGAGGATCCGCGGTACATGGAGCGAGGCCCCTTCAGCTACACCGACGCCGCGGTCGTCGAGCAGGATCTGCGAAGGGCGGGATTCCAGACGATCGGGCTCGAGACGGTCGAGTTGTCGAGCCTGGTCTCGGCTCGCGACGCAGCCCACGGCATCGTGCTGGGCTCCCCGTTCCGGGCCGAGATCGAACGGCTGGATCCATCGGCTCTCGCGCGGGGTGCCGCGGCGGTCGAGCAGGCCCTCCAACCCTGGGACGGAACGAGCGTGCCGATGTCGGCCCACATAGCGACAGCCACCCGCCGAAAGCCGCGAGGCTTATAGGGTTGGTCGTCCACGTCGCGTCTCGAGGAGGCAGTGATGTACGCAGTCGTCCGCAGCTACTCCGGGCAAGGAACTTCGGAGCTCTTCGATCAGCTCGAGCAGAAGAACGACGAGGTCAGGGATCTCATCGGAGGGGTTCC
>CAWBQC010000034.1:0-102362 GCA_963790845.1 uncultured Actinomycetes bacterium
GATCTCCGCCGACTTGCGGTACGCGCGGCCGGTCATGAGCCCGGTGATCGCCGCCGCGTACGCGCGTCCCTCGTCGGAGTCGTACGGCAGCCCGCGCGCCATCAGCAGCGCGCCGAGGTTCGCGTAGCCGAGCCCGAGCTGGCGGAACCGCTTCGCGTTCCGCCCGATCTCGGGCGTCGGATAGGACGAGTAGCCGACGAGGATCTCCTGCGCGAGGAAGACGACGTCGACCGCGTGCTCGAACGCCTCGACGTCGAGCTCGCCGTCCTCCCGCCGGAACTTCATCAGGTTGAGCGAGGCGAGGTTGCAGGCCGAGTCGTCGATCGACATGTACTCCGAGCACGGGTTCGACGCGTTGATCCGGCTCGTGTTCGGGAGCGTGTGCCACGAGTTGATCGTCGTGTCGTACTGGACGCCCGGATCGGCGCACTCCCACGCCGCCTGCCGCGATCTGGTGCAGCAGGTCGCGCGCGTCCTTCGTCTCGAGGACGGTGCCGTCGGTGCGGGCGGTGAGGTTGAACTCCTCGCCCTTCGTCGCCGCCTCCATGAAGGCGTCGCTGACGCGGACGGAGTTGTTCGCGTTCTGGTACTGGATCGAGGCCCAGTCGGCCGAGTCGAGCGACATGTCGTAGCCGGCCTGCTCGAGGACGCGCGCCTTGCGCTCCTCCTTGGCCTTGCACCAGATGAACTCCTCGACGTCGGGATGGTCGACGTCGAGGACGACCATCTTCGCCGCGCGCCGCGTCTTGCCGCCCGACTTGATCGTGCCGGCGGACGCGTCGGCGCCGCGCATGAAGGAGACAGGCCCGGAGGCGTAGCCGCCCTTCGAGAGCTGCTCCTTCGACGAGCGGAGGCGCGAGAGGTTGACGCCCGAGCCCGAGCCGCCGCGGAAGATGACGCCCTCGCGCCGGATCCAGTCGAGGATCGACTCCATCGAGTCGTCGATCGAGAGGATGAAGCAGGCCGAGCACTGCGGAGTCGCCTCGAAGCCGACGTTGAACCAGACCGGGCTGTTGAAGGAGGCGTACTGGTTGACGAGGATCGCCTTCAGCTCGGCCTCGAAGCTCTCGGCCTCGTCGGTGTCGGCGAAGTAGCCGCCTTCCTTGCCCCAGGCGACGACGGTGTCGACGACGCGGCCGATCATCTGCTTCACGCTCGACTCGCGCTCCGGCGAGGAGAGGCGGCCGCGGAAGTACTTCTGCGCGACGATGTTCGTCGCGGTCTGCGACCAGAACTTCGGGAACTCGACGCCGCGCTGCTCGAAGGCAGGGCCGTCGCGGCCGGGGATGATCGCGTCGCGCGTCTCCCACTCGATCTCGTCGAACGGGTCGCGGCCGGGGATCGTGAAGAAGCGCTTCACGCCGAGCCGGGCGCCCTCCTCGACGACCGTGTTCACGACCTCTTCGGCCGTCGTTTCGCTGCCCTGAATCTGCTCGACGCTTGCCATCTTCCCCTCCCGAACTGTAGTCGCCGACTGCTTCTCGACCGCACCGCCGGGCACGCGAATCCGCCGACGGGGAACGGGACCGTAGACCCCGCATCGGACGGAACCGAAAGCGGGCTTTCGGGCTAGTTCGCGCCGAGGATCAGGATGAGCGGGAACGTGCGCGTACGCGGGTGCGACCGGCCGTCCAGCGTCGCGACAGCCCGGATCCCGGCGTCCCGTGCGAGGCGCTCGGCCTCTCGCTGCCAGCCCGGCCTGAACAGGACGACCGAACGCGCGTAGTCGAGCTGCGGCGCGTCGGACGGGATGGCGTGGCGGTAGCCGCGGGCGAGGATGGCCGTCGCCGTGGTGCCTGCCGCGCCCGAGACCCCGTTGCCGTTGAGGACGAGGACCGAGATGCGGGAGCGCGGCCGCAGCGGCGGGAGTGCCGGCGCCTGCCGGGCCGCGGGAACCTGGCTCCGCGCCGGTCGCTGCCGGCCGGTCGACCAGGGCGACGACGCTCCCTGCCCCGAGCGCGAGGACGCTCGCGGCGAGCGCGAGGGGCGAGTGCGCCAGGGGAAGGGGCGATCGAGTGGGTGGGCGTGCTCCACGGACCGTCACGGTTCGCCTTGCGGGCGGCCGCTCCTCCTGCCGGAGCCGCGTATCGTTGCCGCCGCGGTGTTCGTGACCTTCGAGGGAGCCGACGGCTCGGGGAAGTCGACGCAGGCGGAGCTCCTGCGCGCGGCGCTGGCCGGCGAGGGGCGGGACGTCGTCCTCACGCGCGAGCCGGGCGGCACGGAGCTCGGCGAGGCCGTGCGCACGCTCGTCCTCAACGGCCCGGCGATGGGCGCGTGGGCCGAAGCGGCGCTCTTCGCCGCGTCGCGCGCCGAGCACGTGGAGGAGGTGATCCGTCCGGCGCTCGAGCGCGGCGCGGACGTCGTCTGCGACCGCTACGTCGACTCCTCGCTCGCCTACCAGGGGATCGCGCGCGGGCTCGGAGTCGACGCCGTGCTGCAGCTCAACCTCGCGGTGACGGGCGGGCTGCTTCCCGACGTGACCTTCCTGCTCCTGCTCGATCCCGGCGTCGCGACCGGCCGCCAGGTCGACCCCGACCGGCTCGAACGGGAGGGAACGGCGCTGCAGGCGAAGGTCGACGCCGCCTACCGCGAGCTGGCGGAGCGCTTCCCGGAGAGAATCGTCACGATCGACGCGACCGGAGAGCCCAAGGCGATTGCGAGGGAGGTACGTGAGCGGCTTCGAGACCGTTCCTGAGCAGCACGAGGCGAAGCGCCTCCTCGCGGCTGCGTTGCAGGAAGGGCCGGCGCACGCCTACCTCTTCCACGGCCCGGCCGGCGTCGGCAAGCGGGAGCTCGCGCGCCGGTTCGCCGCCGAGCTGCTCGGCGACCACGCGCGCGTCGAGCGCGGCAGCCATCCCGGACCTCTACGTCCTCGAGCCCCTCGGCGAGCAGATCCGGATCGACGACGTCCGCGAGCTCCGCCGCGACCTGCACATGCGGCCCGTTCGAAGCCGAGCGGCGCGTCTACCTCGTCTTCGGCGCCGACTCGCTGAACGAGGACGCCGCGGACGCGCTCCTCAAGGATCTCGAGGAGCCGCCGCCGTACGCCGTCGTCGTCCTCGTCGCCGAGCGGATCGGGCCCGCTGCCCGAGACAATTCGGTCGCGCTGCCAGCTCGTGCCGTTCCGGCGTCTGTCGGAGCCCGCCGTGCGGGAGGCGATCCGCGAGCGCGCGCCCGAGCTCGGGGAGGAGGAGGTGACGACGCTCGCGCGTGTCGCCGGCGGGCGTCTCGGCCGGGCTCTCCAGCTTCTCGACCCCGCGGCTGCCCGCCGGCGTGATGTCCTGATCGGGGTTGCGCGAGCGGTCTACTCCGATCCCGGGTTCGAGCCCGCAGACGGCGCCGAGGAGCTCCTCGCCGGCATCGCCGAGCGCGGGGCGGAGGCGAAGGACACGGCCGAGGTCCAGGTCGAAGGCCTCGAGCTGACAGGCAGAGAGGCGGAACAGCGAGTCCGCCGGGCGCAACGCGGTGCCGAGCGCGAAGAGCTGCTCGCCCTGCTCGAGGAGCTCGAGTCCTGGTACCGCGACCTCGTCGTCGTCGCCGCAGGCGCAGAGGCGGCGGCGGTGCACGTCGACCGCCTCGCGGAGCTGCGAACGGACGCGACTCTCGAACGCATGCATGCCGCCGAAGAAGCGTGCGAGCTCGTACGGGCGGCGTGGCGGGAGGCGGAGGAGCTGCAGGTCTCGACGCCGCTCGCCCTCGAAGCACTGCTGATCAGGCTGCGCGGAGAGCTTGGAGCCACGGCCGCGATCGCGTAGCCGCAGGCCCCGCAGGTAAAGCGGAGGGCGAGATATGCCGATATCCGGCCCAGCTCATGGAAGCTGCGGCTCATCCGCGCGCCCCCGTGCTCCTGCGGGTCTGGCAGGCGATCCTTCTCATAGGTCTGATCCCGCTCGGGATGGCCTACATCGGGCATTACTCGCCGGGTGGCACGCGGGTGTACCAGACGTGGTTCTACGAGGGGCTCGAGCTCCTTGCTGCGCTCAGCATCCTCGGCCGCGCCTGTCTGGTGCGCGCCGAGCGTGCCGCCTGGTTCTTCATCGGGGCCGGAGTCCTCGCCACGACCTGCGGCGACATCCTCTACGACTTCCGGTACGACGGGAACCCGCCGTTCCCGTCCGCCGCCGACGTCGGCTATCTCGCGTTCTACCCGCTCCTCTACGTCGGGATCGTGCTTCTGCTGCGTCGGCGCGTCTCGACCTTCAGCGCGAGCCTTTGGCTCGACGGGCTCCTCGCCGCGACGGCAGCGGGCGCGCTCGGCACGTCCGTGCTGCTCGAGGTCGTCGTCAACTCCACGCACGGCCGGCCGCTCGTCGTGGTCACGAACATGGCCTACCCGCTCGGCGACGTGCTCCTGCTCGCGCTACTCGTCTTCGTCTTCTCGGTGACCCGCTGGCGGCCCGGCCGGGCCTGGACGCTCATCGCCGTCGGCCTGATCTTCAACACGGTCGGCGACGCAATCTTCCTCTACCAGTCAGCAGCGGGCAGCTACGTGGAGGGAACGTTCCTCGACCTCGCCTGGCCGCTCTCGCTGGTCCTCATCGGGCTTTCCGCCTGGCAGCGGCCCGGGCGTGTTTCTCGCGTCGAGCTCCAGGCCCGCTCGCTGCTCGGCACACCGATCGTGTGCGGCCTGATCGCGACCGGGGTGCTCGTCGCAGCGACTCAATTTCGGGTGCATGCCTTCGCGCTCGTGCTCGCCTGCGGAACGATCGTCCTCGTCCTCGCACGGACGACCCTCAGCGTCCGCGAGAACGCCCAGCTGCTCCGGGCCAGCCGCCGCGAGGCGCTGACCGACGCGCTCACCGGCCTTGCCAATCGACGCAAGCTCCTCCTGGATCTCCAGGACGAGCTCGAGCGCACGCGGACCGGCGAGCGGCGGATGCTGGCCCTGTTCGATCTCAACGGCTTCAAGGCTTACAACGACACGTTCGGCCATCCAGCCGGCGATGCGCTGCTTTCCCGACTCGCGGCGAAGCTCGCGGCGGCGGCGGCTCCCCTCGGGATCGCCTACCGGATGGGCGGCGACGAGTTCTGCGTCCTCTCGACAGCACCGGAGCTCGAGCTGCGCGGAGTCGGCGATGCGCTCTGCGAGGGCGGCGAGGGCTTCGCGGTCACGAGCGCCTATGGGATGGCTGTGATCCCGGACGACGCGTCGACCGTGTCCGCCGCTTTGAGCGTCGCCGACGAGCGCCTGTACGCCCACAAGGAGATGCTCGCCGGGATCGGCCGCGGCATGGCCCACGAGCCGCTGCTGCGCACGCTGGCGGAGCGCGAGCCGGAGCTTCGCGCCCATGTCGCGGATGTCTCCTCGCTCGCCGTGCGGGTCGGCGACCGGCTCGGCCTGTTGCGGGACGAGCTCGAGGAGCTGAGGCTTGCCGCCGAGCTGCACGACGTGGGCAAGCTCGCGATTCCGGATGTGGTGCTGCAGAAGGCGGCGGCGCTCGATGCGACGGAATGGGGCTTCATCCACTCGCACACGCTGATCGGGCAGCGGATTCTCAGCGCCGCTCCCGCGCTGCGGTCGGTCGGCGCCATCGTGCGGTCGACGCACGAGAACTGGGACGGAACGGGGTATCCGGACGGGCTGGCGGGCGAAGCGATCCCGCTCGCGGCGCGGATCATCGCTGCGTGTGACGCGTACTCCGCGATGACCAGCGGCCGGCCATACCGCGCCGCCCGCTCGCAGGAAGACGCGATCGCCGAGCTTCGGCGTTGCGCGGGCCAGCAGTTCGATGCGCAGGTCGTCGATCTGCTCTGCGAAGCGCTTGCCGCCGAGAACGAGCCCGCGGCGAACCTCGCGGCCCACGGTTAGCTCGGCTGTCTCTCCATGCATGACGAAGGGCCGGGATCGCTCCCGGCCCTTCCGGTGTCTCTCTCCTCGCCTCTGCCGCTTAGGCGGCGAAGACGAGCTCGTCGCCGAGTGCGAGCTGGAGCCGCGCCAGGGCGTCGCTCTCGAGCTGGCGGACGCGCTCCCGCGTGAGTCCGAGCTCCTTGCCGATCGTCTCGAGTGAGGCCGGCTCGGAGTCGAAGCCGAAGCGGAGCTCGATGATCCGCCGCTGACGCTCGGGCAGGTCCGCGACCGCGCGCTGTACGCGCTGCCGGCGCACCGACTCGACCGCCTCTTCGGCCGGATCGACGGACGACTCGTCGGCGAACAGGTCGCCGAGCTCCGAGTCGCCGTCCGAGCCGAGCCCCTGGTTCAGGGAGACGGAGTCGACGGCATCGAGTGCTTCCTCGACGTGCTCGAGCTTGAGCCGCGTCGCCTGGGCAAGCTCCTCCGCGGTCGCCTCGCGACCCAGCTTTGCCTGCAGCTCGGCCGAGGCGCGGTTGAGCTTGATGCGGCGCTCCTGGACGTGTACCGGGATGCGGATCGTCTTGGACTGATTCGCGACCGCGCGCTGGCAGGCCTGACGGATCCACCACGTCGCGTAGGTCGAGAACTTGTAGCCCTTGCGCCAGTCGAACTTCTCCGCGGCGCGGTTGAGGCCGATCACGCCCTCCTGGATCAGGTCGAGGAGTGGAACGTCGTGGCCCTGGTAGCGCTTCGCGATCGAGACGACGAGGCGGAGGTTGGAGTTGATCATCTTCTCCTTGGCCGCCAGGTCGCCCTTCTCGATGCGCTTCGCGAGCGCAACCTCGTCGGCGGCCGTGAGCAGCTTGTGCCGGCCCGCTGCGTCCATGAAGAGCTGCAGCGGGTCGAGCGTGCCCGTGACCGGCGCGGTTGCGACCGGCCGAGTCTCCTCGGGCGTCTCGTCGCGCACGACGACGTCGCGCTCTTCGAGCGCGGCGCGCAGGCCCGAGAGATCGTCCTCGGTCAGCTCATGCTCGTCGGCGAGCGCTTGAATGTCCTTCTCCTCGACGAAGCCGCGCTCGGCGGCCTCCTCGAGCAGGCGCTCGACAGGCGAGAGGTCGTGCAGATGAATCGTGTCGCTCAGTGTTATTCCTTTCGTTCGTGGTGGGCTGCCGGTTTGGCACCGGCGCCCCGGCGGCGTAACGCGCAACGCCGCCTCCCGACTGAGTTATAGAACGGCGTTGCACCGAAGTCCATTCCCAAACCGGGTGTTTTTCTATTTCCGAACAAAGTCTCATTCCCTGCTTATGCAGGAAAATCACCGCTCGACAGCCCGACCCGAGATCTCGTCGAGCGTGATCCGGAGAACAACGACGTCCGGCCCGAATGGGCGCGGCGCGGCGGCGCGCCCCGCTGCGCGTGAAAACCGCTCTCTCAGGAGGGCCAGCGCGGGCTCGATGTCGTCGCCCGCCAGCTCGTCATACGTCCCGTAGGCGATCACGCTCCGCCAGCTTCCCCGGCCGTCCGAATCGTATTCGTCCACCTCGACGCAGACCCGAGGGTTCTCCCGCAGCATCGCGGTCTTTCGTCCTTCGGTCGTGACGGCGACGACTGCGCCGTCCTCGTAGGCGTAGATCAGCGGCACGACGTACGTCTGGTCGCCGGCGCTGCAGCCGAGACGTGCGATCCGCTGGCCGCGGAGGAAATCGTCGATCTCGGCGCGCGAGAGCTCGCGCGGTGTGCCTCGAGCGGACATGGGCGGAGCGTAGGCAATACTGAATCCATGAGGATGCGCGGCTGGCTGCTGACGGCGCTCGTCGTGGCGCTCCTCGTCGGGGGAGCCGCAGGAGCCGCTCTGTTTGCGTGGCCGTCGGTCGGGGTCGCCGCGTCGAACACCGGCCTCGCGACCGTTTCCATGCCCAGCTTCTCGGGCCACGTCGAGCACGTGGCGGTGACAGGTGCAGACGGTAAGCCCCTGCCGGTTGGAGTAAGCCAGGGTGTCGTCTGGCCGCACGTCAGGCTCGCGGCCGGTGAGCACGTGACGGTCACGGTCGAGGTGCGCCGGCCGGGCTGGATCGGCTGGCTCGTCGGCCGGCACGTCGAGCGGACGGTCACGGTCGTGACGCCGACGGCGCACATCCGCTCGACGCTGCTTCGGCCGAAGAGCGGGAGCGTCGTGACAGTTCGCTTCGCCGCGCCCGTGAGTCGTGTCGCGGTGGGGCACAGGGGGCTGCGAGGGCTTGGCGCCGGACGCGCCGTGGTTCCCCTTGGCATCCACGCCTCGCGCTCCGCGAGCGCGGGAACGGTGACCGTGTCGGCAGCTGCGCGGCGGTGGGAGACGTTGTCCGAGCCGGTTCGCGTCTCGTGGTTCGTCGCGGGCGCCAGGACGAGGATCGTCTCCGACCCGGCGCCGGGACGCCGGCTGCGGCCGAACGGAGCCTTGACGCTGACGTTCGCGCAACCTGTCGCCGCCGTCCTGGGCTCACGCCTGCCGCGGCTCGAGCCTGCGACTACGGGTCGCTGGAGGCAGCTCGATGCCAACACGCTTTCGTTTCAGCCTGCCGGCTTCGGCTTCGGCCTCGGCGACACCGTGCGGGTGCGTCTCCCGGGGCGCTCGCTCACGTGGACGGTGGCCGCCGGATCGACGCTGAGGCTGCAGGAGCTGCTTGCGCGCGCCGGCTACCTCCCGTTGCGTTGGCGTCCCTCGGCGGCTCCGCCTTCGACGCCGGCCGAGGAGGTTGGAGCCGCCGTCTCGGCGCCGCAGGGAACCTTCTCCTGGCGGTATGCGCAGACGCCTGTCTCGCTCAGGACGCTCTGGAAGCCCGGCCGCTGGAACGTCGTCACCCAGGGCGCCTTGATGCGGTTCCAGTACGCCCACGGTCTCGCCACCGACGGTGTTCCCGGTCCGCTGGTCTGGAGGGCCCTGCTTCGCGACGATCTCGCCGGTCGGCGCGCGTCGACCGGTTACAGCTACGTCTTCGTGCACGAGACCGTCCCGCAATCCCTCAGCCTCTGGCACAACGGGCGCGTGATCCTCACGTCACCGGGCAACACCGGGATCGCCCAGGCGCCGACGGCCCCCGGGACGTGGCCGGTCTTCGAGCACATCCCGGTCGGGACGATGAGCGGCACGAATCCCGACGGCTCGCATTACAACGATCCCGGCATCAAATGGATCAGCTACTTCCACGGCGGCGACGCGCTTCACGCGTTCCCACGCGCGTCGTTCGGGACGCCGCAGAGCCTCGGCTGCGTCGAGCTGCCCGAGGCCGCCGCCGCGCAGGTGTGGCCCTACACGCCGATCGGAACGCTCGTCACGATCGAGTCTTGACCGTGAGGGTTGCGTAAGGCGCGGACGCGGCCGCGCCGCGAGTCCGGCACAATCGGCGGCATGGTGAGTTTGAGGGGTCTCACCGGGCTCGCTTTCGTCACTGCAGCGTTGCTGGTCGTGACCGGTGCTGCGGCGGCGCCTCCGCCCGTGCCTGGAGAGCGGGCGGCACTGGCCGCGGTGAAGCACGCTGTCGCTGCGGGACGGCTGAGCGGGGCCGACGCCAAGGCCGATCGCGCCGAGATCGCGCGAGCCGTGCACCTCGCGCGTGTGCTCCCGCCGGCACGGGGCAGGCACGTGGAGGCCGCGCTCGAGCAGATCGGCGCGCTCGGGAAGCAGCTGACGGCCCCGCGTGCGACGGCGGTGTTCGGTCAGCTGCGCGCGAACGACGACTGGTTTGCCCGACGCGGCGCTCCGAACAACGGAACGGACATCACCGACGCCGACGGGATCGTCTACCGCTTCTTCCCGGGCCGCTGCTTCGAGTTCCACCCGCTGGCGAACGTGTCCGCGCTCAACGCGCGCGTCGCGGCGAAAGACGTCGCAGGGGCGCAGCGACTGGCCGCCGCGCTCGAGGCCCGAGCCGTCTCGCGCGGCGGAGGGATCGCCTGGGAGTACTACTTCCCCTTCGGTGGCAGCCCGCCGTGGGTGTCCGGCATGGCGCAGGCCGTCGGCGCGCAGGCGTTCGCGCGCGCCGCATCGCTCGTCACCGACGATTCGGCCGACCTGCTGCACGAGGCCGCGGCCTCGTTCCGCTCGGTTCCGGGGTTGACGATGAAGGTCGCCGCGGGCCCGTGGATCCGGCTCTACTCGTTCAGCAAGAACCCCGTCCTGAATGCCCAGCTGCAGTCAGTGGTCTCGTTACAGACGTACGCGCAGGCGACGGGCGATAATGCGGCTTCGTCGCTTGCCGCACGGATGCAGCAGGCGGCCGCGGCGACGGTGTCGCGGTTCGACACCGGCTACTGGACGTACTACTCGCTCGCCGGCAACCCGTCGCCCCTCTCGTACCAGAAGTTCGTCGTCCAGCTCCTGCACAAGCTGGCGCCGTCCGATTCGCGCTTCGCCCAGGCCGCCGACCGCTTCGCGGCGTATCTGCGGCAGCCTCCGGCCTTCAAGCTCGCGACCGCACCTGCCGGCTCGCTTCGGTTCTGGCTCTCGAAGCCGGCGTCGGTCAGCGCGTGGACGCCTGCGGGCCGCTCGGTTCGGCTCTCGCTCGACGACGGTTGGCACACGTTCCGCTGGGGCGAGCCGAAGCATCCGGGTTTCTACGCCGTTCACCTGACCGCGATCGACTACGCGGGCAACCACGCGTCCTTCGATGCCCTGCCGATCGTCAGTGTTTCTGGTTCCGCGCACAGCTCGTCCGCGCACAGCTCGAAGGGTGCACGGCGGGTCTCGGGCGTCGCGTCTGCCACCGCCGTGCCGTCCTTCGCGGTTGGCGCGGGGATCGACGATGCCGGCCAGGCAACTCTCGCCGGCTCGCTCGGAATGCAGCTCGTTCGACTGACGGTTCCGTGGCAGCCCGGGCAGACGGCGCCGGATCCGGCGATTGTCTCCGCGCTCCAGTCGCTCCCGTCGACGACCGGGCTCGTGCTCGAGCTGAGCGCTGCTCAACTGCCCGCCGACGATGCGGGCCGGGCCGCGTTGGCCCACTACGCCGCATCGCTCGCCCAGGACGCCCCGTCGCTTCGGGACCTCGTTCTCGCGCCGGCGCCTTCCGTCTCAACGGCTGCGGGCTACGCAGATGCGCTCGCTGCCGTCCGGGCGGAGGTCGTCGCGGCACGGGCGGGCGTCGCTGTCGGGCCCACCTTCGACGGCTCGACTCCACAACCGCAGCGGACCGCGCAGGCGCTTGCGCAGGCGCTCGCACACGACGGCGCCCGCGCCGACCTCGTCTCCTTCCAGCCCGCAGCCGCATCCGGTCCGGGAGTCTGGGCGGTCGGCGACGTCGCGAAGCTCGAGTCGGCACTCGCGAAGGGGCTGGGGACAGCACCGCCTGTCATGCTCCGCGCCGGCTTCGACCCGACGGGCTACGCCGCCGCGATCGGATCGGCGTCCTGCCTGCCAAACGTCAGCGGAGTGCTCCTGGACCGTCTCGTCGACGGCGCCACGCCCGAGCAGGCAACCGGGCTTTACGACGCGAGCGGCGACCCGAAACCGGCGGCGGCAGACGTCAAGGCGGCGATCCGAGCCGTCGCGCGCGGCGCTGTCGTCTGTCCCGGGCGAGCGGCGCGGGTGACGCCGACGACGCTCAGCTTCCCAGAGCAGCTCTCGAGCTCGTCCTCGCCCGCGGTAGCTCTCGGCTGCGACCGCGACTGCCTCTACCTCGTCGCGCTCGCCCGCGCCAATGGTCAGCCCGTCGTCGCCCGTCGTGGCTCCCTCAACGGGGGCGATCCGGCGCAGACGATCACACTGCCGAAGCGGGCTCTCCGCCCCGGCGGCTACCGGTTCGACGTCAGGCTCGTCAGCCGGGTGGGGCCGGGCACGGTCACGACCCGGCGGAGCGCGTTGCTGACGGCCGGCTGACGCCGGAGAAAGCGCGCCGGTCGACCCGGCTAGACTTCGAACCCCCGCCGACGTAGCTCAGCTGGTAGAGCACATCACTCGTAATGATGGGGTCGGGAGTTCGAGTCTCCCCGTCGGCTCTCGCAAGCGCTTCCTTCGGCGGCTAGATCGAGGAGAGGCGGCGGGATTCCCGGCGCTCTCAGGCGTCTGCCGCCTGGGGCGCGGGCTCGGGAAGTACGCGCGCGTCGTCGACGGCGACGAGCATCCGCGTTTCGGCTGTCAGTGCTGCGTCGAGGTCGGCCTGAAGGTGCTCGATCGACGACGCGCAGTAGGGGCAGATCTGCCAGAGGGGCTCGAGCGGCGCGTGGCACGTGGGGCACGGCTCGCGCAGCATCGTCGTGCAGACCGGGCACGCGAGGTAGTCGGGCTCGACCGGGGAAGTGCAGACCGGGCACGCCGGTCGCACGCGCGCGAGCTGGTGCTGCAGCGCTTCCAGCTCGACGTGCCGTGAGAGCACGTCGGCGAGCGTCTCTGCGGGCCGGAAGAGGAGGTAGACGACCGGCCCGATGAACGGCGGCACCAGCCCGAGCAGGTTCGCCAGGAATCTGAGAAAGGGATCCCGAATGCGCCGGCGAGCGTCCTTGTGCACCCAGTACGCAAGCGCGAGCCAGAAGACGACGGCGAGGACGATGGCGACGTTTTGGGCGACCGTGACGCCGGTCGAATGGAAGAGGTCGTGGATCCCCGCCACGACAGCCAGATCCCCCGCGCGCCCGGCCGCAAACGCCGGGATCCGGGCGTTCCTATCATCGTGGCGTGACCGACCTTCGTACCCAACGTCTCCTGCTGAGGCAGTGGCGCGACGAGGACCTCGAGCCCTTCGCGGAGCTGAACGCCGATCCCGAGACGATGCTCTACTTCCCGGCTCCGCCGTCGCGCGAAGAGAGTGACGCGCTCGCGGAGCACGCCCGTCGGCACATCGCGGAGGAGGGCTGGGGGCTCTGGGCGGTCGAGGTCGCCGGCGCCGCTGACTTCATCGGCTTCGTCGGGCTCGCGCGACCCAGCTTCGAGGAGCACTTCACTCCAGCGGTCGAGGTCGGCTGGCGGCTCGCCCGCCGGCACTGGGGCCACGGGTATGCGACCGAGGCAGGTCGGGCCGCGCTCGCATACGGCTTCGAGGAGCTTCGTCTGAACGAGATCGTGTCGTTCACCTCGGGGCTCAACGAGCCGTCGTGGCGGGTCATGGAGCGGCTCGGGATGAGCCACGACCCGGCCGGGGACTTCGATCATCCGCGCGTTCCGGTCGGCCATCCGTTGCGGCCGCACGTGCTCTATCGGTTGTCGCGGACCGACTGGGCCGTTTCTCGGACCGGCGTTTGAAGCACAATGCCGGAGGAGTGGCAGGCCCCAACGGTCACAACGGAGGAGGACCGAACCGCCGCAAGCAGCCGCGGTCCGAGTTCGATCTCGAACGGTTGCTCGTCGCGCGGCACGGCCGTCTGCGCCGCCGCAATCGCAAGCGTCGCAGCATCGTGCTCTTCCTCGCGATCGTCTTCGCGTCGCTCATAGCCCTTGCCGTCACCACCGCCGCGTTCACGGGCCGGCAGATCCTGCTCTCGACCTGCAGCCTCCACGACCTTCGTCCGCTCAAGCTCGGCGAGAACTCGTTCCTCTACACGAACCGCATGCGCCTGCTCGGGGTCGTCCCGTCGGCGACGAACCGGCAGCCGTTGCCGCTCGCGAAGATCACGCCCTGGCTGCCCGAGGCGACGGTGGCGATCGAGGACGCCCGGTTCTGGCAGCACGGAGCGCTCGACTACCAGGGCATCGCCCGCGCGCTGTACCAGGACCTCTCGAAGGGGCACATCGTGCAGGGCGGCTCGACGATCACGCAGGAGCTCGTCCGCAACCTCTACATCGGCAACAACCAGCGGACCCTGTCGCGCAAGCTCAAGGAGGCATGCCTCGCCGAGAAGGTCTTCCAGAAGCTGTCGCGGAAGCAGATCCTCGCCGACTACCTCAACGAGGTCTTCTACGGGCGGCACGCGTACGGCGCCGAGGCGGCCGCGCAGACGTACTTCTCGAAGAGTGCCTCAGAGCTCTCCCTCGTTCAGGCGGCGCTGCTCGCCGGCCTGCCTCAGGCGCCGACGACGGACGACCCGATCCTGTACAAGCAGGCTGCCTTGTCGAGGCGGAACGAGGTCCTGAAGGCGATGTGGAAGAACGGCTACATCACCGCCGCGAAGCTTCGCCGCGCGGAGAAGAAACCGCTTCTCCTGAGGCCCGGTCACCTCTACACGCAGCTCCACCAGCCGAACTTCTTCGGCTGGGCCACGCAGCAGCTGGCCAATACATTCAGCCAGCGGCAGGTGGAGCTGGGCGGCCTCAGGGCGAGGACGACGCTCGACACCCGTCTGCAGGGGCTCGCGCTCCACGCAATCAGCGGCATTCTCCGCACGTCCACGGATCCCGCTGCGGCGCTCGTCGCGATCGATCCGCGCACCGGCGCCGTGAAGGCGATGGTCGATTACCTCCCGAGCGGACGCAGGATGCAGTTCAACTTCGCAACGCAGGGCCACCGCTCGACCGGAAGCTCCTTCAAGCCGATCACGCTTGCGACGGCGCTGAGCGAGGGCGACTCGCTGTACTCGACGTTCTACGGACCGCCCGAGCTTCACATCATCACCCCGGAGTGCCAGGACAAGAACGGGTCCTGGGACGTCCACAACTACGCCGACGAGGCCGCCGGGACGATGAACCTCCTCGACGCGACCGCCAACTCCGTGAACACGATCTTCGCCCAGCTGATCGCGAAGGTCGGCGTGGGGAACGTCATGGCGACGGCGCACCGGCTCGGGATCACGACTCGCGGGCCGGTTCTTCGAGCCGGCCTGTGCCATCACGCTCGGCGCGGTCGGGTTCACGCCACTCGAGATGACCGACGTCTACGCGACGTTCGCCTCGGGCGGCATCCAGCACCCTCCGCAGGCGTTCGAGAGCGTCCGCGGAGCGAACGGGAAGCTGATCGGCGGCATCGCGAAGGGAGTCAAGAGCACCCGTGCTCTCGGGCCGAACGTCGCGGCCGAGCTCGACGTACGCGCTCCAGGGTGTCGTCCAGCACGGCACGGGCACCGCGGCGGCTCTCGGAAGCCGGCCGGTGGCGGGCAAGACCGGGACTGCCGAGAACTTCCAGGACGCGTGGTTCTGCGGCTACGTGCCGCAGCTCGCGACGTGCGTCTGGATCGGCTATCCGCACAGCGAGACCCCGCTCTACAACATCGAGGGCGTCGGCTCCGTGGCCGGCGGGACGCTGCCCGCGCAGATCTGGCGCGACTTCATGGGCCCGGCGGTGGAGAACCTGCCGGTCGTGCCCTTCCCGACGCCGACGCTCACCGGCACGCAGATCACCGGCGACGGCACGTACAGCTACGGCTACTCGCAGTACCCCACGACGACGGGGTGAGATTCCCGCCGCGGTGGGCATGAGCCCGTCGTGGCTCCCTTCCCGCTGAACCGGCTCGACGACCTCGTCGGCGAGACGATCGAGCGCACGATTCGCTTGCGCCACGTGCTGCGGCTGCGCCGGCACGGCAGCGCCTCGGCGATCGACCCGGAGGCTGGTGGCTGGGCAACGACCGCGTCCTTTGCGCCGCGCAGCGGCTGCCGCGTCGAGCCCTTCATCGACGGAAGCACGGCGTTGCCGCGGATCGCGGACGCCGTCCGCTCGGCGCGCTCGCACGTCCACCTGGCGGGCTGGCACTTCGACCCGTCGTTTCGGCTCGAGGAGGGCGGGCCGACGCTGCGGGAGCTGCTCGCCGACGTGGCCGAGCGGGTCGACGTGCGCGTGCTCGCGTGGGCCGGAGCTCCGCTGCCGCTCTTCCATCCTGACCGGCGCGAGGTGCGGCGGGCGCGCGACGAGCTCGTCCGCGACACGAGGATCTCGATGGGCCTCGACGCCAAGGAACGGCCGTTCCACTGTCACCACGAGAAGCTCGTCGTCGTGGACGACGAGACGGCCTTCGTCGGCGGGATCGACCTGACCGGCCTCGGCGGCGACAGGCTCGACTCGGACCATCATCCGCGCCGCGACGGGCTTGGGTGGCACGACTCGGCGGCCCGGCTCGAAGGGCCGATCGTCGCCGACGTCGCGCAGCACTTCGCGATGCGCTGGCGTGCGACCGCCGACGGGAACGTGCCCGAGCCGGCGGTGCCGGCCGAGATCGGCGACGGGCTTGAGGCACAGCTGGTGCGGACGGTGCCGGAGCGGCTGTACGACCCGTGCCGTCACGGGGAATGGTCGATCCTCGAGAGCTACCTGCGCGCGCTGCGGGCGGCCGAACGGTTCATCTACCTCGAAAGCCAGTTTCTCTGGTCTCCGGAGGTCTGCTTCGTCCTCGCCGAGAAGCTGCGGCGGCCGCCGAGCCACGACTTCCGCGTGATCGTCGTCCTCCCGGCGCGCCCGAACAACGGCACCGACGACAGTCGCGGCCAGGTCGGCCTCCTGATCCACGCCGACAAGGAGGCGGGGGAGGACACGCCTCGCTTCCTCGCCTGCACGCTCTACCAGCCGGGCCCGGGAGGCAACCCCGTCTACGTCCACTCGAAGGCTGCCGTCATCGACGACACCTGGGTGACCATCGGCTCGGCGAACCTCAACGAGCACTCGCTCTTCAACGACACCGAGGTGAACGTCGTCGTCCGCGACCCGGCGTACGCGCGAGAGGTTCGCCTGCGGCTGTGGGAAGAGCACCTCGAGCGGCCGCGCGAGGAGATCGACGGCGACCCGGCGCGCGTGTTCGACGACCTGTGGCTGCCGCTCGCCAAGGAGCGGCTCGAGCGGCGAAGGCGCGACGGCCACGCAGACGGGAAGCTGACCCTCCTGCCGCACGTCTCGCGGCGTAGCGAGGCGCTTTGGGGCCCGCTCAACGGGCTCGTCGTCGACGGTTAGCTCGCGAAGCTGGCGCTTCGCTCGCTGGGTGACGGAACTCCGCGCGGGCGAGAGCGTGGTCTCGCCCGCGCTTCGTGCTGTTTTTGTTTGTTCGGTCCCTGGATGGGTGTCCGCTCTTGTGCGCTCGCGCGCGGCGGAGGCCGGCGCGAGCGCGGTTCGGCCTGCGGCTAAGTCGCCGCTTCGCGGCTGTCTTAGCCTCCGGCCCTGCGCGCTTCTTTGATCTGAGCGCTTCGAACCCGCTTGGCGCGACGGAACGCGCGAACGTCTGAACCACTCAACAGCCCAATGTGCCCTCAGCACGGAGCCGACGGGAGACCGCGTCTCCCGTCGGCGCAGTTCGATTGTCCCCGGGCGAAGAGCGCAGCTCTTCGCCCCGGCATTACTTGCAGGGCGATTCGCCCATGCGGGTCTGCACCGCGGGCTCGAGGGCTTCGAGCGCGTCGAAGCAGTCTCGGCACAGGCCGACGGAGGCCTTGGCCTTGCGGATGAGCAGGGCGCGATCGTCAACCGGCAACGCGCCGATGGAGAGCAGGAAGCGGTTCAACAGCAGCTCGAGCTCGAGCGGCCCGCTCTCGTGCACCGTCTTCAGCGGCTGCTCGAGCTTGTGCATGCGGACGATCATCCGCTTCGCGCGGCGGATCACCCGGCGCTGCTTCGCTGAGAGCGTGCATTTCGGCGGTCCGGCCGCCGAGGCTCGCGTCTTCGCACGTGGCTGCGAGCCTCCGCCGCAGCCGGCTGCCAGCGCGAGGATGGCGGCGAGGGCCACGACCCCGACGGCCTTCCGAATCAGATCTGCCAGGCGCCCTGGCGAATCAACGGGATCCGGCGGCCACGGAAGTCGACGCCGGTCGCCTCCAGCTCCGGGCTGCCGATCATGACGTCGAGATGTGTTGACGAGCGGTTCACCCCACGGGCGGGTGTCTCCGAACGTGTGCCTCCGAAACCGCTGCCGAACGCGATGTGGGCGGCCGCATTCTCGTCGAGCAGCGTGTTGTAGTAGACCCGGCCGGTCTGGCCGATGCGCGAGGAGGCGTCGACGAGCGCCACCTCACCGAGCCGCCGCCCCGTTCGGTCGGTGTCGATGTACGCGGCGACGAAGTCGCGATCGTCGTCCGAGTCGGCCTCGAGCCGGACGAGTCGGCCCTTCGAGAACTCGCCGCGAAGGCCGTGGATGAGCCGGCCCCGGAACGAGAGCGGGAACGTGCAGCGGAACGTGCCGGTCGTCGCGGACGCGTCCGGGCTCGTGAAGACCTCCTCGGTGGGCATGTTCGGCGCCTGCGTATGGCCGTCGACGAGCGTCTCCGGGCCGCCGAGCCAGCGCGTGCCGCGGACGAAGCCGATGTCGAGCTCCGTGCCGGGCCCGCGCAGCTCGAGTCCCGCGAGGTCGAGTTTCGTCAGCTTCTTCGAACGGCGGTCAAGCGTGCGGAGGTGTTTGAGCCAGCCACTCGCCCCCTTTCCGTCCTCATCGAGCAGGCGGCAGAAGCCCATGAGGTCTTCGGCGAGACGGCGCTTCGCCGCGAGTGGCTCGAGCTCCGGATAGACCTGACCGGCCCAGTGGTCGGTCGGCCAGCCGGCGATCGTCCAGCGGGCGCGAAGATTCAGCTGCGCGCGGCGGACGAAGGCGATCTGCTTCGAGATCCGCGCGAAGTCGGTTGCGATCCGTTTCGCCGGGACGCCGTCGAGGTAGCCGGGCTCTCCTTCGCCGGTGATTTGCACGAGGGCGCCGCGCGATCCGGCGATCTCGCGGAACCGGCGGCGGGCCCACGGCGAGAGTGCCCCCAACGCGTCGTCGGAGCCGTGCAGCAGCCGGGCGCGCGTCACGAGCGGATCGACGGTGACTGCGTCGACGAACCGGGCTCCCGCGCGGTAGGCGGACTCGGCGATGGCGACGGTCAACTCCCGATGCTCGGGCTGGCCCTGGATGACCAGGGTGTCTCCCTTCTCGATGCCGAGCGAGGCCCGGACGATGGCGTCGGCGTAGCGCTCGAGCGACTCGGGCGGGAGCAGCGGCTCGCGCGGTGCCATCGTCAGCGGGCCGAGGCGACCGCGTCCGCGACCGTGTCGTGGACGCGGAAGTGGCGGTCGAGCCCCGAAACCTCGAGCGCCCGGCGGACCTCGAGACCCGGAGCGGCGAGTCGGAAGCCGCCGCGGTCGGCCATTCTCGAGCGAGCCTCGATGAGGACGCCGAGGGCCGTCGAGTCGATGAATGTGACCTCCGCGAGGTCGACGACGAGCAGCTCGGGCTCGCCGGCGAGGGTGTCGAGCAGCGCCCTCCGCACCTCCTCCGCGTTGTAGAGGTCGAGCTCTCCCGCGAGCGAAACGACGACCGCGCTCGTCCCGGCGGTCGACGCCGGCGACCGCCGATCCCCTTCCTCCGGACGCTCCGGTACCCGGTGCTCCGGCGTCGCTCAACGTTTCCTCCTCCCGTTTACTGCCCTGCGGCGACCGCCGCCGCGCGGGCCATTCAAGCAAGAATGGACACGTGGAGCTCGCCGACATCGCAGCGCGTGCCGCCGGCGAGAACTTCCCGGTCGGCTCGGTTCTCTTCCCGCGCCCGCTGCGTCCGCACATCCGTGGGCTCTACTGCTACGCGCGGCTCGTGGACGAGCTCGGCGACGCCTACGACGGCGACCGGCTCGCGGCGCTCGACGAGCTCGAGCGCGAGGTCGAGGCGACCTTCGCCGGCGAGGCGACGTGGCCGGTGCTGCGGAACGTGCAGCCGACGATCCGCGAGTTCGACCTGCCTCGCGAGCCGTTCCTGCGGCTGATCGAGGCGAATCGCATGGATCAGCGCATCGGCGACTACGAGACGTGGGCGGATCTCAAGCACTACTGCGTGCATTCGGCGGACCCGTGCGGCCGGCTCGTGCTCGGCGTCCTCCGGCGGCTCGACGACCCCGAGCTCGTCGCCGCGAGCGACTCGGTCTGCACCGGGCTCCAGCTCGTCAACTTCCTGCAGGACGTGCCGCGCGACCTCGAGCTCGGGCGGATCTACCTGCCTGCGGAGGACCGACGCACATTCGGCGACCCGCCGCTCGACCGGCCGAACGAGGAGCTGCGTGCGCTGCTGCGGTTCGAGGCGCAGCGCGCTGCCGAGCTCCTGTCTGCCGGAGAGGTGCTGCGCGACCGGATCGGCGGGCGACTCGGACGCGCGGTCGTGCTTTTCGCCCGCGGCGGCCTCGCCGCGCTCGACGCGCTCGAGTCGGCCGGCTGGGACATCTTCAGCGGGCGCCCGCGGCCGTCGCGGGCCCGGCTTGCGCGCGAGGCTGCGCTCGTCCTCGTCCGATGACGGTTCAGGAGGCGTACGCCGAGGTCGAGCGCATCACGCGGCGCGAGGCCAAGAACTTCGCCTACGGGATCATGGTTCTGCCCCGCGAGAAGCGCCGGGCGATCGCCGCGATCTACGCCTTTGCGCGCTGGGTGGACGACGTGGCCGACGGAGACCTGCCGGCAGAGGACAAGCGGGCCCAGCTCGAGGAGTTGCGGGCAGCACTCGACGGCGATTCCGCGGATCCCGTGTTCGTCGCGCTGCGCGACGCGCGCGAGCGTTTCGGTATCCCGCGCGAGCCACTCGCAGCGCTCGTGGACGGCGGGCTGCAGGACATGCATCAGTCCACGTACTCCGACTTCGACGAGCTGCGCGGCTACTGCGAGAAGGTCGCGGGCGCGGTCGGGCTCGCCTGCGTCCCGGTCTACGGCTCGGACGACACCGAGAGCGCGATGACGCTGGGGATCGCGCTTCAGCTGATCAACATCATCCGTGACGTGGACGAGGACCAGCGGCTCGGCCGGGTCTACCTGCCACAGGACGAGCTCGCCGCATTCGGCGTCGAGGAGCTCGCTCCATCGCCCGAGTTCCGGGAGCTGATGGCCTTCGAGACCGAACGCGCTCGGACGTATCTCGCAGACGGGCTGCGGCTGCTCGAATCGCTCGACCGGCGTAGCGCTCTTTGCGTCCGCACGTTCGCGGGCCTGTATCGAGAGACGCTCGACCGGATCGAAGCCGGTGACTTCGACGTCTTCGGCGAGAAGACGCGGCTCTCCACGTCTCGAAAGCTCGCGGTCGTCGCGAAGGGGCTGCTCGGATGAAGGCGGCGGTCGTCGGTGGAGGCCTGGCCGGCCTGGCCGCGGCGCTCGATCTCGTCGACGCAGGCCACGCGGTGACCGTGTTCGAGGCGCGGCCGACGCTCGGCGGCGCCGTCCAGACGCTGCCGGAGCGCGAGGGCGATCCCGAGCCGCCGCCCGACAACGGGCAGCACATCGCACTCGGCTGCTTCACGGAATACCTGCGCTTCCTCGACCGGATCGGCGAGGGAGCCTCGTTCCTCCGCACTCGCCTGGCCTTGCCGGTGCTCGACGAGGGCGGCGCCGTGGCCGCGATCGAGCCGAGGCTCGCTTCGTTGCTGCGCTATGGCCACCTCCCGTTGCGTGACCGTCTGCGCATCCCGCTCGTCACGGCTCGCTGTAGGAGCGCGCGGCCGAAGCCGGGCGAGACCTTCGGCGGGCTCCTGCGGCGGCTCGGCGCCTCCGACGCCGCGGTCGACCGGTTCTGGGATGTCTTCATCCGGCCGGCGCTCAACCTTCGCTGCGACGAGGCCGACCCTGACGCGGGGCTCTTCACCGTTCGCACCGCGCTGCTCGGGCCGCGCGCGAACAGCGACCTGATCCTGCCGACGAGGCCGCTCGGGCGGATGCATGGTGACGCCGCCGGAGCGGCGCTCGAAGCGGCGGGCGCGACGATCCTCACGGAGACGCGCGTCTCGTCGCTCGACGAGCTGGAAGCCGACGCGGTCGTCCTTGCGGTTCCGCCGCGGGAGAGCGCACGTCTCCTCGGCGAGCCCGACCCGGCTCTCGAGGACTCGCCGATCGTGAGCGTCCACCTGTGGTTCGACCGGCCGCTCCTGGAGCAGCCGCTCGCCGCGCTGCTCGACTCCGACGCGCACTGGGTCTTCGACCGCGGCTCGCTCACTGGACAGCCGGCCTGAGCGCGGCCAGTACCTCACGGTCGTCTCGAGCGGAGTGCCGGAGTTGCTCGAGGTGCGCGGGCGCGAGCTCGTGGAACGGATCGCGGGACAGCTGACGGAGCGGCTGGGAGGTGCGGAGCTGCTCTGGTCGCGCGTCAGCCGCGAGCCGTACGCGACGGTCGCGCTGCGGCCCGGCGTGCAGCGGCCGGGGGTCGAGACCTCGCAGCCGAACGTCGCCCGCGCCGGCACCTGGACCGACACCGGCTGGCCGGCGACGATGGAGAGCGCGATCCGCAGCGGCCACAGCGCGGCTCAGCACATCTTGAGCGGGATTTCCGCCAGAGTTACCGCGTGACGGCCGGTGGCAGCTACCGATACGAATCAGTCACGCATTCGTCGCGGAATGCGCTATCGGCGTCTGTTTCTCGCGGCCCGCGCCGTGACGAAGTCGTGACGGTGGCTGCCACCGGCCGGAGACGCGCATGAGCGCGACGGCCGAGCTGGCGCGCCTCGACGAGGCGATCGATCGCGGCACGCGTCGTCTTCTCGAGCTGCAGCGACCCGACGGGATCTGGGTCGGCGAGCTCGAGTCGAACGTGACGATGACCTCGCAGCACCTGTTCTGGAACCACTACCTCGGCCTGCGCACGCCGGACCTCGACCGGCGGATCGCCAACGAGCTGCTCGCGCGGATGCGCGACGACGGGACGTGGTCGATCTGGTTCGAGGGACCGCCGGATCTCTCCACGTCCATCGAGGCCTACGTCGCGTGCCGGCTCGCGGGCGTCGACCCCGGCCCCCGCGCGCTGCGCTACATCCAGCGTGAGGGCGGGATCCCGAAGAGCCGCCTGTTCACGAAGTGCTTCATGGCGCTGCTCGGCCAGTGGCCGTGGCAGCGGATGGTGCCGATCCCTCCCGAGCTCGTTCTCCTCCCGCCGTCCGCGCCGTTCTCGATCTACAACTTCGCGTGCTGGGCCCGGCAGACGTTCGTCGCGCTCGCGGTCGCGCAATCGCTGCGCCCCGTCCGGCCGGCCGACCTCGACCTGGCCGCGATCGGCGCGATCCCCGGGCGCACGCGCGCGGCGGGCCGGCCGAACCGGCTCCGCAGGCGCGCCGTCGACGTTGCCGAGCGCTGGATCCGTGAGCGCCAGGAGGCCGACGGGTCGTGGGGCGGGATCCAGCCGCCGTGGGTGTGGGGGATCATCGCGCTCGCCGCGCTCGGGCATGGCCTCGACGACCCGACTCTCGGCAAGGCCGTCGAAGGCTGGCGCGGGTTCATGGTGGAGGACGGCGAGCGGCTGCGGCCGGAGGCCTGCCAGTCGCCCGTCTGGGACACCGGGCTCGCGCTGCTCGCGCTCCGTGCGTGCGGCGTTCCCGACGACCACCGCCAGCTGGTTCGCGCCGGCGAGTACCTCCTGTCCGAGGAGGTGCGGGTGAAGGGCGACTGGGCGATTCGCAGGCCCGACCTCGCCCCCGGCGGCTGGGCGTTCGAGTACGAGAACGACAACTACCCCGACGTCGACGACACGGCCGTCCTGCCTCTCGCCCTCCACGGCATGGGAATCGGCGAGGAAGGAGCCATCGCGCGCGGCCTCGACTGGCTCGTCGGCATGCAGTCGCGTGACGGCGGCTGGGGCGCGTTCGACGTGGACAACAAGGCGATGTGGCTCTACAAGATCCCCTTCTGCGACTTCGGGAAGGTCACCGACGAGCCGAGCGCCGACGTCACCGCGCACTCGCTCGAGACCTTGGGGACGCTGGGCGTCCACCACGATGCGGCCGAGCGCGGGGTCGAGTGGCTGCTCTCCGAGCAGGAGGAGGACGGCTCGTGGTTCGGACGCTGGGGCGTGAACCACATCTACGGCACCGGCGCGGCGCTACCGGGCCTCGAAGCTTGCGGCATCCCGCACGACCATCCCTCGATGCGACGCGCTGTCGCCTGGCTCGATTCGGTGCAGCAGGAGAGCGGCGGATTCGGCGAGGACATCCGCTCCTACGGCGATCCCAGCTGGCGCGGACGCGCGAACTTCACGACCGCATCGCAGACGGCTTGGGCGCTGACCGCGTACGTGGCCGCAGGAAACGCTGAAGATTCGAGCAGCCGGAGAGCGGCAGACTATCTCTGTGCCGCGCAGCGCGCGGACGGTGACTGGGAGGAGGAGCACTTCACCGGGACAGGATTCCCGCTCGATTTCATGATCCGGTATCACCTGTACCGCATCACGTTTCCCCTGTTGGCGCTTGGACGACTGAGAGAAAGGTTGGCTGGATGAAGTTCCCGCTCGCATCGACGGTCTCGATCGGCAAGTACGTCGCCGCTCAGCAGCGGAAAGGCGAGCGCTATCCGCTCGTCCTCATGCTCGAGCCGACCCTCGCCTGCAACATCGCGTGCATCGGCTGCGGGAAGATCCGCGAGTACGAGTCGAACCGCGCGCGCCTCTCGGTCGAGGAATGCGTCGATGCCGCCGTCCAGTGCCCCGCCCCGGTCGTCTCGATCTGCGGCGGCGAGCCGCTCGTCTACAAGGGGATCGACGAGATCGTCCCGCAGGTCCTCGAGCTCGGCAAGACGATCGAGCTCTGCACGAACGCCTTGCGGCTCGAGCAGTGCCTCGACTGGTTCGAGCCGTCGAACCGGTTGAGCTTCGTCATCCACCTCGACGGGATGCGCGAGATCCACGACTACGTCTGCGACTACCCCGGCCTCTGGGATGTCGCGATCGACGCGATCAAGACGGCGCGCGCCCGCGGATTCCGCGTCACGACGAACACGACGATCTTCAAGGAGACCGAGGTCGGCGACGTCGTCGAGATGATGCGCTACCTCACGAACGACGTCGGGATCGACGGGATGATGATCGCTCCCGGCTACCAGTACTCCCAGATCGATCCGGCGCTGACGATGACGCGCGAGGAGCACGAGGAGAAGTTCCGGGTGATCCGGGCGGCAACCAAGGAGCACGGCTACCGCTGGATCGCGTCGCCGATCTACCAGGACTTCCTCACCGGCGGACGCCAGCTCACCTGCGCGCCGTGGGGCTCGATCACGCGCAACCCGTACGGCTGGAAGGGCCCGTGCTACCTCCTCACCGACGGGATCTTCCCGACGTACGAGGCGCTGCTCGACGGGATGGAGTGGGAGGCCTACGGCCCCGGCAACGATCCGCGCTGCGAGCACTGCGGCATCCACTGCGGGTTCGAGCCGTCGGCCGCGTTCGAAGCCTCGAGCAACCTGAAGGAGACCGTGAGGAGCCTTGTGTGGACGCTGACGGGCTGACGTTCGCCTGCGCGACGAGCGCGGAGGAGCGCGTGGCGCGGCGCGCCGGCCTCAACGCCGTGCGCGTCGGCCTCGGTGTCGCGAACGGCGTCCCCGAGGGGCGGCTCGTCTCCTTCGGCGTCGCCGGCTCGCTCGGCGGGCTTCGTGTCGGCGAGGTGCTCGACGCGACGCGCGTCGTCGACGAGACGGGCGCGACGCTGTGGGAAGGCCCCGGCCTCGGCGTCCGCGGCGCGCGCACCGGAGTCCTTCTCGGCGGCGACGTCCTCGTGCACGACGCGGCGGAGCGAGACCAGCTGCGCGCCGCCAGCGGTGCAGACGCGGTGGACATGGAGAGCGGCACGCTCGCGCGTAGCGGTCGCCTGGCCGGCGTCGTGCGTGCCATCTCCGACGATGCCTCGAGCGCGGTCGAAGGGCTCGACACGACGATTCACGCCGACGGCCGGACGAACGTGCCCGGCTTGCTGCGCTGGGTTGCGACGCAGCGCGGCGACGCCGTCCGCTCGATCCGCGGGGCGCTGCGGGCGTTGAAGGCGCTCGAAGAGGCGGTGGCGCTGTGAGAGGCCGCGTCCTCCTCGCCGCGCCGCGCTCGTTCTGCGCCGGCGTGGACCGGGCGATCGAGATCGTCGAGCGGCTGCTCGAGCAGTACGGCCCGCCGGTCTACGTCCGCCACCAGATCGTCCACAACGAGCACGTCGTGCGCCGGCTCGAGCAGCTCGGCGCGGTCTTCGTCGAGGACGAGCAGGAGATCCCGGAGGGCGAGATCTGCGTGCTCTCCGCCCACGGCGTCGCGCCGGCGGTCAAGGAGAACGCCCAGCGGCGCGGGCTCCGCGTGGTCGATGCGACGTGCCCGCTCGTGAACAAGGTTCACGCCGAGGCGCGCCGGTACGCCGACAGCGGCCACCTCGTCGCGCTCGTCGGGCACAAGAACCACGTCGAGGTGATCGGGACGCTCGGCGAGCGCCCCGACTCGACGGTCGTGATCGAGTCGCCCGAGCAGGCGCGCGAGCTCGCGACCGACAAGCCGGTCGCGGTGATCACGCAGACGACGCTCTCCCTCGACGACGTCGCTCCGATCGTCGACGCGCTCGAGGACCACATGGGCACGCTCCGGCGGCCGCACGCGGACGACATCTGTTACGCCACGCAGAACCGGCAGGACGCGGTGAAGGCGATGGTCTCGCAGGGTGCGACGCTCGTGCTGGTGATCGGCTCCGAGACGAGCTCGAACGCGCAGCGCCTCGTCGAGGTCGCGCAGGCGGCCGGCGCGGAGGCGACGCTCGTAGACGGCGAGAGCGTGCTCGACCCCGCGCTCCTCGACGGCCACGAGACGATCGGGCTCACGGCGGGCGCATCGACGCCCGAGGAGCTCGTGCGCGCGACGGCGACGCGGCTCGCCGAGGTGGGCTACGCGCTGCCCGAGGAGATCGAGGTCGCGAAGGAAGACGTGCATTTCCGGCTCCCGAAGGAGGTCGCACAGGCATGACGAGTGTCGAAGTCCCCTACTCGATCGCCGCGGCCCTCCCGTCGCTGTCGGTGATGGACATCACGAACGACGTCTCGCGCGAGGTCGCCGCAGCCGATCTGACCCACGGGATCGCGTTCCTCCACGCCGAGAGCGAGCTCTGCCTCGTCCGGGTGCAGGAGCGCGAGACGGGCTTCTTCGAGGATCTCGAGTCGCTGCTCGAGCGCGTCGTGCCTTCGAGCCTCGGCTCGCGGGAGCGACTGCTCGCATTCCTGCTCGGCCCCCGCTCGGAGCAGGTGCCGTTCGCCGACGGCGCCCTCTGCCTCGGACAGTGGCAGCGGATCCTCCTCTTCTCGCTCGACGCGCAGCATCGACCGGACTGGTCGCTCACCCTGCTCGGGTAGGAGTACCGTCAGAGCTGGGATGCTGGTCCTGAGCCGCCACGAGGTGGAGGAGCTGCTCGACCTCGATGCGCTCCTCGATGCGCTCGCCGCCGCGCACGCGGAGCTCTCCGCTGGCAAGGCGTCGCTCGTGCCGCGCGTCGGCGCGTTCGCCGGCGATACGGGGATCCTCGGCGCGATGCCCGCCTACGTTCCGTCGAGCGGGTTGGGGTGCAAGCTCGTCACGCTCTTTCCGGGCAACCGCGACCGGCCGACGCACCAGGCGATGATCGCGCTCTTCGAGCCGGGCAACGGCACGCCGGCGGCGCTCATGGACGGGACGTACATCACGGCGATGCGCACCGCGGCGGCGGCGGCGCTCGCCACACGACTTCTCGCGCGGCCGGATGCCCGCGTGCTCGCGATCCTCGGCACGGGCGTGCAGTCCCGCTCGGCGCAGGAGATGTTCCCCCGCGCACGCGAGTTTGCGGAGGTGCGGGTCGCCGGGCGCGGTGAGTTCGAGGAAGCGGTGCGTGGCGCCGACGTCGTCCACGCGACGACCGCGGCTGCGGAGCCCGTCGTTCGCTTCGACTGGCTCGGTCCCGGCGCGCACGTCAGCTCGGTCGGTTACGGCGCCGGCGGCTCCGAGCTCGACCCTGCGATCGTCGAGCGCGCCGATGTCGTGGTCGTCGAGCAGCGCGATTCGGCGTTCGCGCCGCTTCCCGCCGGCGCGCCGGAGCTCGAGCCGCGCGGCCGGGAGGGAGTGGTGGAGCTCGGCGAGATCATCGCCGGGACCGCGGCCGGACGCAGCTCGGGCGACCAGATCACGCTCTACAAGTCGGTCGGCGTCGCCGTCCAGGACCTCGCCGCGGCGGCGCTCGTGCTCGCAGCGGCGCGGGAACGCGGTGTCGGCCAGGAGATCGAGTTGGAGGAGATTCACGCATGAGCAGCAATGGCACCGAGTTCTCGCCAGGTCTCGCGGGGGTGGTCGCGTTCGAGACGGAGATCGCCGAGCCGGACAAGGACGGCGGCGAGCTCCGGTATCGCGGCATCGACATCGAGGATCTCGTCGGCAACGTGCCGTTCGAGCAGGTGTGGGGGCTGCTCGTCGACGAGTCGCTCGAGCCGGGCCTGCCGTACGAGCACGTCGACCTCGAGCGGCGCACCGGCGGCTACATGTCCGACCTGCAGTCGAGCCTCGCCGCGCTGAGCGGCGAGTGGAAGCTCGGGCAGTTCATCGACATCGACGACGAGCAGGCGAAGGAGGATCTCCGCCGGCTCTCGGCGGCCGCGCTCTCGATCGTCGCTCAGTCGGCTCGCGGCGCCGATCTGCCGTCGGTGCCTCCCGAGAAGGTTCAGGAAGGGCACACGGCCGCCGAGCGGTTCGTCCTCGAGTGGCGCGGCGAGCTGAACGAGAAATCGGCGAAGGCGATCGACACGTACTGGATCTGCACCGCCGAGCACGGCCTCAACGCCTCGACCTTCACGGCGCGGATCGTCGCCTCGACCGGGGCCGATGCCGGCGCCGCTCTCGCCTCGGCCGTCGGCGCGCTCTCGGGGCCGCTGCACGGCGGCGCGCCGGCGCGCGTCCTCCCGATGCTCGACGCGGTCGCCGAGTCGGGCGACGCCGAGAAGTGGGTCGCCGAGGCGCTCGGCCGCGGCGAGCGAATCATGGGCTTCGGGCACCGCGTCTACCGCGCCGAGGATCCGCGCTCTCGCGTCCTCAAGCGCGTTGCGAAGGAGCTCGGGTCACCGCGCGTTGCGGTCGCCGAGGAGCTCGAGCAGGTCGCGCACGAGGCGATTGCGAAGAAGCACGAGAGCCACTCGTGGACGAACGTCGAGTACTGGTCGGCCGTCGTCCTCGACGTCGCCGAGGTGCCGCCGCAGCTGGCTCCGGCGATGTTCGCGTGCTCGCGGACGGCCGGCTGGTCGGCGCACATCCTCGAGCAGAAGCGGCTCGGCGTCCTCGTCCGCCCGTCGGCGCGCTACGTCGGGCCGGGCGCGCGCTCGCTGCAGGAGGTCTAGCCGTGAGACGGCTCGCTTTCGTGCTCCTCGCCGTGCTGGCCCTCGCCGCCTGCGGTGGGTCGAAGAAGTCCACGACTCCGCCCGAGACCGGGCCTTCGCCGGCGTTCACGAAGCAGACGATCACGAACAACTGGGAGCAGTTCTTCTCGAGCAAGACGAACGTCGCGGGCAAGGTCCGGCTGATGCAGAACGGCGAACGGTTCAAGCCGGTCATCAAGGCTCTTCGCGAGCAACCCGTTGGCGAGCAACGTGAGCGCGACCGTCTCCTCGGTGACGCTTCAGGGAGCGAACAAGGCGAAGGTCGTCTACGTCGTCAAGTTCGGCGGCGCGTCGCTGCCCAAGCAGACGGGCACCGCCGTGCGTGAGGGCGGCACCTGGAAGGTGGGAGACGCGAGCCTCTGCAAGCTGATCGCGCTCGGCGGCACGACTCCGTCCGCCTGCAAGTCGTAACGTCTTCGGCGTGAGCTCCATCGCGCTGTTCCGGCGGCGGCACGCCCGCGAAGCGGCCCTCGCGGCTGTCTGCGCGATCCTCTTCCTCACCTTCCTCGACAACACGATCGTCAGCGTCGCGCTCGCCGACATCCAGTCGTCGCTCAGCGTCAGCGTGACCGGCCTGCAGTGGATCGTGGACGGCTACATGCTCGCGTTCGCCGCTCTGATGCTGACCGGCGGCACGCTCGGCGACCTGCTCGGCCGCAAGAAGGTGATGCTGGCGGGCGTCGCGATCTTCTGCGCCGGCTCGATCGTCGCCGCGGTTGCGCACAGCTCGAGCACGCTCATCGCGGGGCGGATCGTGATGGGCCTCGGCGCGGCGGCCTCCGAGCCCGGGACGCTCTCGCTGATCCGCCACATCTACCCCGAGCGCGAGGAGCGCGCCGTGGCCCTCGGCGTGTGGGCGGCCGTTTCCGGGCTCGCGCTCTCGCTCGGCCCTGTGCTCGGCGGCGTGCTCATCTCCGGTGCCGGCTGGCGCTGGATCTTCTGGTTCGGCCTCGGCTTCGGCGCCGTCGCGCTCGCGGTGGCCGCCGTGACGCTCACCGAGAGCAGCGACCCGGAGGGACGGAAGCTCGACGTGCCGGGCCTCGCCGCCGGCGCCACCGCCATCGTCGCCGCGACGTTCGGCGTGATCGAAGGCGAGAACCGCGGCTACGGAACCTGGTGGATCGACGTTCTCTTCGCTGTCGCGGCGGTGCTGGTCGTCGTCTTCGTCCTGGTCGAGCAGCGCGTGCCCGACCCGGTTCTCAAGCTGGAGTTCCTGCGCAACCCGACCTTCGCGGCGGCGAACATCGTCGCCTTCGCGACGAACCTCTCCGTCTTCTCGGTCTTCTTCTTCACCGCGCTCTACCTGCAGCTGATCTCGAACTTCTCCGGCTACCAGATCGCGCTCGTCTTCACGGCCCTCGCGGTGGCGATGATCGTCGCCGGGCCGATCGCCGGCCGCTGGACAGCGAGGGTCGGGCCGCGGGTACCGATGGTTCTCGGCTGTCTGCTGGCCGGTGTGGGGCTCTTTCTCGTCGACCATCAGCTCACCGCGACGACGAGCGTTGCGGCGCTCGCGTGGCCACTCGCGATCGCCGGGCTCGGCTTCGGCATCGCGCTCGTCACGATGACGGCGGCCGTACTCACGCTCGTACCCCCGGAGGAGTCGGGCATGGCGGCCTCGACAGTGAACACGAGCCGCGAGCTCGGCGGTGTCTTCGGCGTCGCGGTGCTGGGCGCGGTGGTCAACGCGCAGCTCACGAGCGGACTCACCGAGAAGCTGGTGAAGCTCGGGATTCCCGTTCAGTTCAGGGACATCGTCGTCAAGTTCGTCACGACCGGTGGCAACATCACCAGCGCCGAGAACAGTCCAGCGGCGAAGGGACACCTCAAGATCGTCGCCAAGGTGCTCGCGGCGGCCGAGGACTCGGCCGGGCACGGCGTCCATCTCGCGCTCCAGATCGCAGGCGGGATCGTCCTCGCAGCCGCGGTCGTCGCGGGTTTCGCCGCGCGGCATAGGGTGGTGCGCGTGGAGGAGGTCGAGCTCTAGTGCCTCGCGCGGTTCTCGTCGGAGGCACGGGGATGATCGGCCGCGCCGCCGCGCGCGCGCTGGCCGCCGACGGCTGGGAGGTGGTCGCGGTCTCACGCTCCGGCACGCTTCCCGAGGGGCTCGCAGAGCTCGGGGTCGAAGCGGCCGCGGCCGACCGCGCAGACGACGCGCAGCTGCGGGCCGCGATCGGGTCCGGCGCAGACGTCCTCCTCGACACCGTCGCCTACGGGCGCGAGCACGCCGAGCAGCTCAACGCGCTCGCGGGGCTCGTCGGCTCGCTCGTCGTCATCTCCAGCGCGTCGGTCTACGCCGACGACGAGGGAAGGGCGCTCGACGGTGTCAGCGACCCACCGGTGATGCCCGTCCCGATTCTGGAGACGCAGCGCACCGCCGAGCCGGGCGACGAGAACTACTCGACGCGGAAGGCCGAGCTCGAGCAGACGCTTCTCGCGGGGCCGCTGCCCGCGACGCTCCTCCGCGCCTGCGCGATCCACGGGCCGGGTGCCAAGCTGCCGCGCGAGGTCTTCTTCGTGAAGCGCGCGGTGGACGGGAGGCGCCGCGTCGCGCTCTCCTGGAAGGGCGAGAGCCGCTTCCACACGACGTCGGTCGCGAATCTCGCAGAGCTGATCCGGCTGGCGGCGGCGAAGCCGGGAGACCGGGCTCTCAACGCCGGCGATCCGGACCCGCCGACGACGCTCGAGATGTGCCGGGCGATCGGAGACGCGCTCGGGCACGAGTTCGAGCCCGTCCTCCTGCCGGCCGACGAGTACGACAACCCGTGGGGCGGCGAGCGCCCGTTCGTCGTCTCCATGGCGGCAGCGGAGAGCGAGCTCGGCTACCGGCCCGTGACGACCTATCCGGACGCGGTGCGCGAGACGTGCACGTGGCTCGTCGGCGAGCTCGAGGAGGGCCGCAACTGGGACGGCACGTATCTCGAGGAGATGCTCGACTACGCAGCCGAGGACGCCGTCCTCGCCTCGCGATGATCGACCCGGCCGAGTACCGGGACCGGTTCCCGATCCTCGAAACCTGCACGTACCTCATCAACCACTCGCTCGCGGCCATGCCCGCGGCGGCCGAGGACAACCTCCGCGAGTACGCGCGGATCTGGCGCGAGCGCGGCATCCGGGCGTGGGCGGAAGGCTGGTGGGACATGCCCGTCACGGTCGGCGACCAGCTGGGCCGGATCCTCGGCGCGCCGCCCGGCTCGATCGTGATGCACCAGAACGTGACGATCGCCGAGGCGATCGTCCTCTCGTGCTTCAAGGGTTTGCAGGAGCGAAACCGGATCGTCTACGAGGAGGCGAACTTCCCCTCGGTTCGCTACCTCTACCAGGCGCAGCCGGAGCTCGAGGTCGTCGCGGTCAAGGATGACGCGGCGGTCGCCGACGCAATCGACGAGCGGACGCTCCTCGTCCCGATCAGCCACGTCCTGTTCAAGAACGGCGAGATCCAGGACGTCGGGCCGATCATCCGCCGTGCCCGCGAGGCCGGCGCGTACGTGGTGCTGGACTGCTACCAGTCGGCGGGTGTCGTCCCGTTCGACCTGACCGAGCTCGGCGTCGAGTTCGCGGTCGGCGGCAGCGTGAAGTGGCTCTGCGGCGGGCCGGGCGCGGGCTGGCTCTACGTGCGGCCCGACGTCGCGGAGCGGCTCGAGCCCACGCTCGTCGGCTGGCAGGCGCACGCGCGGCCCTTCGCTTTCGAGCCGGAGCTCGAGTACGCGTCCGGCGCGCGCCGCTTCCTCACCGGCACACCCAACGTCCCCGCGCTCTACGCGGCGACGGCGGGCTACGACGTGATCGAGGAGCTCGGCGTCGACCGGATCCGCGAGCGCTCGCTCGTGCTCACCCAGCTTCTGATCGACCTCTGCGACGCAGCGGGGCTCGCGATCACCTCGCCGCGCGATCCCGAGCGTCGCGGCGGCACCGTCACCGTCTCGACGCCCGACCACGCCGCCTGCCACCGCGAGCTGGGCGAACGCGGCGTGATCTGCGACTTCCGTCCCGGTCAGGAAGGGGGCATCCGCCTCGGCCCGCACTTCTTCAACACGGAGGACGAGGTGCGGCGCGCGGTCTCCGAGCTGGCCGACATCGTTGCGAGCGGCGCGTACGAACGGCACCTCGGCGCCGCTGCCCGGTTCTGAGGCTTTAGTGGTACAACGCGGCTGCCGATGCATGGGGTCGTGCGCGTCGTGTTCGTGGTCGTGCTGGTCCTCGCGCTCAGCGCGGGCTCGAGTGCTGCGCGCTCGACGGCCGCAACCGTGGGCGTCTATCCGTCCGGGACGACGTTCCGCGCCATCGGATCTGCGCCGCCGCGCGCCGCGTCTTCCGTGTCGCTGGCCATGCCCATCGGCGGAGTGGACGACTCGACGATTCTCGTCAGCGGCGCGCAGAACGTCGCCATCGCGTCGCCCACGATCGCGTCCCCGCTCCAGCTGAAGCTGTTCTTCGCCCACTTCGTCTCGGTCAACGGGACGCCTGTGCCCGACGCGCTCTTGCCCTGGGACGGCTCGCGGCGCCCGACCGAGAAGGCCAACCAGCCGCTGTGGCTGCAAGTGACGGTGCCCGCCGGCACTGCGCCGGGTACCTACAGCGGCTCGGTCGTCGTGGTCGCCGACGGGAGCCGGAGGACGGTCCCGCTCAGCGTGGCCGTTTCGCCCGTGACCTTGCCTGCGACGAACCAGGTCTCCGGCAGTCTCCTCACGGCTGTCAACTTCTCGCCACAGTCGTACGGCGCGAAGGTGATGGCCCTCTACGGCGTGACCGCCGACCAGTCCCTCCCGGGGCTGTTCAACTTCCTCGCCTCCTACCGGCTCTCCCCGAACAACTGGGGCTACGGCAACCCGAAGTCCGGGAAGGGCTACACGGCGAGCCGCAAATGGTGGCTCGACAAGTCGGGGCAGATGCTCTCGGCGGCCGGGGAGCCGAGCCAGTTCTCCTCGATGTGGATCCCGGTCTCGAACAATCGCTGGAGCCCCAGCACGTACGTGGGCGGCCAGTCCCCGTTCAAGCCGCAGAAATGGTGCGGCTACCTCCGGTCGGTGCGCGGCTTCTGGCAGAAGCACGGCTGGCTCAGCTCGTATCCGTACCTGTGGGGGATGGACGAGCCCGGGGCAGCTCGCTTCAAGGTCGTCCAGCAGCAGGCGAAGGCGACGCACGCGTGTTTCGGGGGCAGTCACGTGGTCGTGACCGGGCGGCCGACGGCGGAGAACCGCTACCTCTGGAACGGCGGCAAGGACGATGTCGACGACTGGGTTGTGCTCGCCAGCCGCTACTACGGCGAGTACACGACTCCCTCGCAGCACGTCTCGCGCGCGACGCAGAACCTCAAGCTGATCAATGCGGCGCGGCACCGCGGCAAGCAGATCTGGGCGTACACCTACGACGCGGGCTCTCACTCGACGCCGGGCTTCACCGCGACGGAGCCGCTCTCGGATCCGCGGCTCTTCGTCGACTGGACGGCTCTCGAGGGGATCACCGGCCTGCTGTACGGACAGGGGACGACGACGTATTCGAAGGGCAACCCGCTCGAGGCGAACGACAAGGAGAAGGGCTCTTTCGTCCTCGTCTATCCCGGCCGCAACGGTCCGATCGCGAGCGCCCGGCTCGAGGTGCTCCGCGAGGGGATCGAGGACTGGGAGATCCTGAACGTCGCGCGCCACAAGCACGGTAACGCCGCGGTCGTGCGAATCCTCTCGGGCCTCTTCTCGACCACCTCCGGCGGCGCCGAGCTCGGCTGCACGATCGGCTGTCAGCTCAAGACGACCACGAAGTACTCGTGGCCGACCTGGTCGCGAGACGCGAACACGCCGACGGTCGTGGCGCGGATGCGCACGGCGGCCTTGGCCGCCGCCTCCTAGAGCTGCGGGAGTAGTTCGAGCAGGCGCGAGGCATGGGCCGGCGCGGTCGGCTCGTCCTCGTGACGGAAGTAGACGTAGACCGGCTCCCTCGCCGCGGCCACGGCGGCGGCGAATGCAGCGTCCGGCGCTTCGCGCCGACGGAGGTAGCGGAACGGCGCCGGATGCTCCAGGTCGCCGACGCGAACGGCACCGAGCTCCGAGAGCCGCGGCTCGATGCCGTCCCACGACGCGTGCTCGAGGTCGAATGCAAGCCGCAGCGAGGAGTCGAGCGAGCCGAGCAGGAGCTCGAGCGCTCCTTCGTCGCGCGCCTTCTTGAGCGAGATTCGGATCGGCCCGAGCCGGTCGCCGAGGTGCCGCACACGCGAGGAGAACGTGTCGAGCATGCCCAGGCGGTCGCCGGGCAGCTTCGGCGCGAACTCGAACCCGTCGGGCACCTGCTCGGCCCAGCGGTGGAACTGATCTTCGGCGGGCAGCCGGTAGCCGGTCGTGTTCAGCTCCACCGTCTCGAAGCGCTCGGCGTAGAACGCGAGGAAGCCGGACGGGTCGAGGCCTGGGGGATAGAAGCCGGGTCGCCAGCTTGGATACGACCAGCCCGAGGTGCCGACGCGGACGTCTACGGCGCCGTGCGATCGTTCGCGACGAAGGCCTCGTACGTCACGGGCATCTTCTCCGCCAGGAACGACTCGACCGCCTCGGCGTACTTCCGGATCTCGCGCTGGGCCGTCTCGGCAGCCCGCAGCGAGACGAAGTTCATCAGGGCGCGGGCGTTCACGGTCCAGAAGAACTCCGTGTACGCGCCGACCGGCAGCACGCAGCGCGCGATCTCGCGCGCGATGCCGGCCTCGACGAGCTCCTCGTACGCCGCGTACGCGGCGCGGTAGACGGACTCGAGCGTGGCGCGGGTCGATTCCGCCAGCTCCGGCTCGACCGTCTCGAACGTGTAGGCGCCGGGCTTGCCGACCTGCGTGCGCACATCCTCGGGGGCCGGGACGTAGAAGTCGTCGGTCGCCTTCGCGTAGCGCATCGAGAACTCGTTGAACGAGCCGATCCTGTGCCGGAACCACTCGCGGGCGACGAAGATCGGGCAGCGGATGTGGAACCGGAAGCTGTTGTGCTCGAAAGGAGTCCCGTGCCGCTCGCGCAGGAGGAAGCGGATCAGCCCCTCGTCGGAGGCATCCATCGCGTCCTTGTGCCGCGCGAACGAGACGCGGGCCGCGTTGACGACGGAGAGGTCGTCGGCCATGACCGCGTCCAGCCGCACGAACCCGTGGTCGAGGACGGGGCGGTAGTCCGGGATCGCCGGTGCGTCAGTCACTGCAGCCACGGGGTGGGGAGGCTACGACCCGAGCCGGATGGTACGTCGCGCGACTACGCGGTGACCGGGCGGAGCACGGTCTGGCCCGGCTCCGCGCCGCTCGCGTTCGGCCGCGTCACGACCCAGGAGTCGCCCTTCTGCAGGGAGTACGGCGCGTTGAACGTCAGCGTCACGGTGCCGGGGGCGTCGCTTGCGATGCGGAACGCTCCGCACTGGCCCCACGGCTTGCCGTGGCGGACGAGGTAGACCTCGTAGTAGGTGTGCCCGGGCAGCTTGGGCAGGCCGGCGACGCTGAGCTGCATGGGCCAGTTGCCGTTCCTGGCGTGCCAGACCGCGAGCGTCGCGCGCGCGTTCGGGGCGGCCGGGGTGCCTTTGAGTACGAGCCTCTTGGGGGTCTCACACCTTCGCCGTCGTGCCGCCGCGGTTGTTCCCGACGGCGTAGCCCGCGACGAAGACCACCGCGATCGACAGCGCGGCCGCGAGGAGAACCAGTGACCGCCGTTTCACGACCCGCCGCTGGTGCAGGCTGAACACGCCGAAGTTCGGCGCCTTCTGCAGGCTCGGCGGCAGCTCCGGCGGTGGGCCTGCCTGGAGCAGCAGCTCGTGCGCGTGGCGCAGCCGCTCGCGCTCCGCACCGGTCGCCTCGGTGCCGATCAGCTCGTCGAAGTTGGGCTCGCGGGTCAAGGCAACTCTCCTTCCAGCACCTCGGCGAGCTTTGCCAGGCCGCTGCGCGTTCGTGTCTTCACGGTTCCGAGCGGGAGGCCGAGGTAATCGGCCACCTCGCTCTGCGACATGCCGCTCCAGTAGGCGAGCTCGATCACCTCGCGCTCGCGCGGCACGAGCTCCTCGAGGGCGCGATGGACGCGCCACGAGACCTCCGAGTCCTCTGCCTGCTGCGCAGGGCCGGGCTCGCCGGACGCGAGCTCGGGTAGCTCCGCGTCGGTCGGAGGCCCGCTGCGGCGCAGCCGGTCGACGATCGCGTTCCGCGCGACCGTGTACAGCCAGCCGCCGGCCGCGCCGCGTTCCGGCCGATACGTCGAGGCGGAGCGCCAGATCGCCGCGAACGCCTCCTGAACGGCGTCCTCGGCGTGCCCGCGGTCGCCGAGCCTGCGCAGGGCGAGGCTGAAGACCGGCCTGACGTAGCGGCCGTACAGGAGCTCGAAGGCGTCGCGGTCGCGCTCGCCGACGCGCGCGAGCAGCTCCGCGTCGGACGGATCCGGTGCGTCGGGCGGCTCGTGCACTGTCTCAGCAGGGACGGCGCGCAGGCGGGACTGGGGCACCTCGAGGGCAATCTCCATATCGCCTCTGTCCTTACGCATCCGAGCCCGCTCTGGATTGCAGCGCTAGTTCTGTGCCTCCGCGAAGCGACGCTCGACCTCGGTCCAGTCGACGACGTTCCACCAGGCCTCGAGGTAGGCGGGGCGCTTGTTCTGATACTTGAGGTAGTAGGCGTGCTCCCAGACGTCGATCCCGAGCAGGGGAACGTCGCTCTGCAAGATGGGGGAATCCTGGTTCGCGGTGGAGTAGACCGCGAGGCCGGTTCCGTCCCACACGAGCCACGTCCATCCGCTGCCAAAGCGCTTCACGCCGCCGTCGTTCACCGCCGAGCGGAGCTCCTCGAACGACCCGAACGTATCGTCGATCGCCGAGCGGAGCGCTCCGCCGGGCTCGCCGCCCCCGTCCGGGCCCATGATCTGCCAGAACAGCGAGTGGTTCGCGTGGCCGCCGACGTTGTTCCGGACGGCCGCCTGCTTGTCGGCGGGGATGGCATCGAGGTTCGTGAGGATGCTCTCGACGGAGTCGTCCGCCCACTGCGTCCCCTCGAGCGCGGCGTTCGCGTTGGTGACGTAGGCCCCGTGGTGAAGGTCGTGGTGGATGCGCATCGTCTCCGCGTCGATGTGCGGCTCGAGCGCGTCGTATCCATACGGCAGATCGGGTACTTCGAAGGCCATTTCGTCGGCTCCTTTCGGCTGCTCTGTCCCTGCGTCGGAGGATATGCTCCGCGCTCGTGTCCACGCTCGCCTACAGGTTCGAGGAGATCGCCCCGCGCCCACTACGCGCGGAGGTGTACGAGCTGGATGGGATCTCCCGCGCCGCGGTCGAGGCGCACTACACGCTCTACAAGGGCTACGTCGCGAAGCGGAACGAGATCCTCGGCCGGCTCGCCGACGTCGATCTCGCCGCGGCGAACCAGACCTTCTCCGAGCTCCGCGCGCTGAAGGTCGACCTGACCTTCGCGATCGGCGGGATCAAGAACCACGAGCTCTACTTCGGCCATCTCGGCGGCGCCGGCGGGGAGCCGGACGGCGCGTTCGGCAGCCTCGTCACGCGCAACTTCGGCTCGGCCGACGCCTGGCGCGCCGACCTCAAGGCGACGGGGATGGCCGGGCGGGGTTGGGCCTGGACTGCCTACGACTGGGACGAGGGTCGCCTCTTCAACTACATCGGCGACGCGCAGAACACCTTCCCCGTCTGGAACGCGACGCCGCTCGTCGCGCTCGACGTCTACGAGCATGCGTACTTCCTCGACTACCAGACCGACCGCGCGTCCTACATCGAGGCGTTCTTCGCCAACCTCGACTGGGACGTCGTGAACGGCTGGGTCGAGCAGTACGGAATCCCTTCGTAGCGGGATCCGGTGGTCACCGCCGCGCTCGTCGCCGCCGGCTACCTGTCCGGGTCGCTGACCTGGGGCTACTGGCTCGTGCGGATCTTCCGGGGCGAGGACGTGCGGACGAAGGGGAGCGGCAACGTCGGGGCGACGAACGTCTGGCGCGTGTACGGGCCGAAGCTCGGGTTGCCCGCCGCCCTTCTCGACACCGCCAAGGGGTTCGCGCCGGCGTTCGCGGCGACCCTGGCCGTTGGCCACGGCAGCGGCGTCCTCGCGGGTGCGGCTGCGATGCTCGGCCACTGGCGGCCCCTCTTCCTCGGGTTCCGTAAGGGCGGGAAGATGGTCGCGACCGCCGGAGGCGCCTTCCTCGGCGTCGCGCCGCTCGTGGGCGCCGCCGGCGCGGGCGTCTGGCTCGTCGTCTTCGGGCTCACGCGCTATGCGTCGGTCGCCTCGATCACGGCCGCTGCCTCGCTGGGTCTCTGGGCGTGGGTGTTCGGCTATCCGTGGCCGGTGATCGCGTTCGGCGGAGCGGCCGGAGCGGGCGTCGCCTTCCTCCACCGGGCCAACATCGCACGGCTCGCACGGGGCGAGGAGAACCGCTTCGAGCTGAAGCGGCGGAAGTTGACTAGACCCGGAACCTCCGCCTGACGGGCTTCGAGACGTTGCCCGCCTTGTCGATCGCCTTGACCCGAATCGTGTGCTTGCCGCGGCGTCAGGTGCTTGTAGAGCTTCGGCGAGCGGCAGCTCGCGAACCGCTTCTTGTCGAGCTTGCACTTGAAGCGCAAGCCCTTGGAGCCGTGCGACGGATCGGTGCCGCGGAACCTCACCCTCGCCGTGCGCGCACGGTGGTTCGCCTTGACCTTCACCCGCGTCATCCTGGGCTTCGTCCTGTCCCGATGGAAGACCGCCGTCACCGACACGTCGGTGTTGAGCGTCACATGACACGCGCCGGCCTTCGAGCAGCCTCCGCCTGACCAGTGGGCGAAGGTCGAGACAGGGGACGCCTTGGCGGTGAGCTTCACCGGGGTGCCGGTGGCGAATGAGCCGACGCAGGTCGAGCCGCACTTGACTCCGGCCGGTGAGCTCGTGACCGAGCCGCCTCCGAAGCCGCCCCTCGTGACCGTGAGCGTGTGCCCGATGTCCACCACCTGGGCCTTGCTGCCGACCGCGTTCTGGAAGTGGACGATGAGCGCGCCCTGGCCGTGGTCGGTCGCATAGGCGGCCGAGTCGCGTTGCACCTGAACCGCCTTTCCGGATTGGTCGCGGTAGAGCAGCGGGCTGCCGATCCCCGGTGTAGGAGCCGTACACGGCGAGCCCGGGTTGCAGGACGTCCATGCTCAGCGTCCCGTCGAGGGCGAAGTTGCTGGTGAAGCCGGCGCTGTCCGTCGGATCGGCCGCGAACGTCGAGAACGTCACGACCCCGTACGTGATCCGCGAGTTCGTGGCCGACACGCCGGGGATGGCGGCGATCGCAACGGGAAGAACCATCGTGTCGCTCCCGAACACCGCGGCGTCGGTATCGCCCAGACGGTCATCGATCGCCTCGACGTCCAGCACGTCGTTCGTGTTGGGATCGACGAGCACGGAGACGAAGATGTCGGTGTCGGGCAACCGGTCGTTCAGGAGCGACGGCGTCCGGCGTTCCATCGCCGTTCGAGTCGATGAAGATCTCGTACTCGTTCGAAGACGCCGGTGTCCGCCACGGCCCCTGGGTCGTGATGGAGAAGTACGCCAGGCCGTCGGTAAGCGGGTTGGCGCCGATCGCCGTCAGCTGAGGCGCGTCGGACGTCGTGCCGACGTACTTCAGGTCGGCGGCCCGCTCGTCGCTCGCGTGGACGCAGCCCGTCGTCACCGCCCCGCCGCAGTTGGGCAGCGCGCCGCTCGTCGCCTGCAGCTCGAACCCGGCCACGAGCGAGGTGATCGCGGTGAGGCCGCTGCCCTGGCTGAGCTCGGTGCCGCTCAGCGGGAGCAGAGCCGTCTGCACGACCCCGTTCGGCATCCGGAGCGACGAAGCCTGGGTCATGGCCGAGTTCGGTCGTGGTGCCGCGTAGACCGGCACGCGCAGCGTGGGCTTTCCGGCGCTCGTGAACAGCACCCGTCCGCTCGCGTCGGCCACGTAGTCGCGCGGGAGCGTGTCCTGCGTCCTCGTCACCGTCGGGTCGATCGGTCTTCGTGAGCAGCGAAGGCGTGACGGTGAGCGTCACCGTGACCGTCTTCGTCTGGCCGGCGCCGACCGCGACCGACGACGGGCTCACCGTGTAGGTCGCGCCTGCCAGCTGGGTGATCGCCTCGTAGGAGACCGCGTAGGTCGCCGCGCTCCCGCTCGTGTTGACGACGTCGATCGTCTTCGTGAGCGTCGTGGGCGAGGAAGCTGCGACCGTCCCGAAGGACACGCCGACCGCGCCGGGATCGTTCGCGACGTAGGCAAGCACCTGGTTGTCGAGCGCAGCCTTGGCGTCGATTCGGCCGGCTCCGACCCGGTTCGGCGCGTAGCGAGTGCCGCTGTGGCTCGCGCCCGTGAACAGATCCTGGTCGGCCGTGTTCATGATGTCGGCCTTGACCTCTTCGGCGGTCCAGCCGGTGTGCTCGGAATGGACGAGCGCGGCGAGGCCCGCTACCTCCGGCGACGCCATCGACGTGCCGGTGAACGAGATGCCCTGGTCGCCGGTGCCCATCGAGGCGGAGAAGATGCTCGTCCCGACGCCCGTCACGTCGGGCTTGACGTTGCCGGCGTCGCCGATCCCGCGTGACGAGCTCTCGTTGACCTGGTCGTCATTGGCGGGGATGAGCTGCGAGAAGTCCCGCCGCCGACGTGCTGTTGACGGTCACGGTCTGGCTCGCCTGCAGCGCCGCGCGGATCGCGTCCGCCGCCGACTTGACGACCTGGACGACAGGGATGGTTGCGCTCCCCGCGATCCCGGCCGCGAAGGTCTCCTCGTTCTCGCCGAGGATCACGCCGATCGCGCCGGCATTCGCGGCGTTCTGCGGAACGGGCCGCCGAGCCGCAGCGGCGGGTGGCGCTGTCGTCCGTCCACTCGAGGAACACGACCTTGCCGGCGAGGCTCTGGGTGATCGGGTCGCAGCCGTCGAGGTTGGACGTCGCTCGTGAGCTTGACGACGCTGCCCGACAGGTCCGGCTTGCTCGCCCAGGCGTAGTCGACCGAGCGCTCGCGCGCCGTAGCTCTGAGGGAGCCCCGTTGCACCGTTGCATGCAGCGTGTCGATCTGCGAGTACGCGTCGACGCTGTTCGCGACCGAGATCACCCGCGTCGCGTTGCCGGGCGAGCCCTCGGCGTCGTAGAGGTCGCCGGCGTTGCCGGCGGCGGCCACGACGCTGATCCCGAGCTGCGACGCCGCGTTCGCCGCCACCGAGTCGCGCGTCCTCGGGCGACGCGAAGTCGCCGCCGAGCGACATGTTGATCACGTCCACGTGGTCGGACGGGTTGCCGTCGCCGTTCGGGTCCGCGGCCTTGTCGATCGCGGCGGTGATGACGTCGGTGCTCCCCGCGCAGCCGAAGACCTTGTAGGCGTAGAGCTTCGCCTTCGGAGCCATCCCCGGCCCGATGCGGAACATGTTCTGGTACGTCGGCGGAGTCGGTCGGCAGGGTCGCGTAGTCGCCGGTGAACGTCGAGCCGTCGGCCGCGTTCTCGCCGTAGCCGGCCGCGATGCCCGCGACGTGGGTGCCGTGGCCGTCGCAGTCGAGCGGGTTGGGGTCGGGCGCGGGCGTCGTGTGGTTCGGGTCGCCTGCGTCGTACGCGTCGCCGACGAAGTCGTAGCCGCCGAGGATCTTGCCCGGGTCGGGATAGGTGGGAGCGGCGGTGTCGCCGGCGAGCGCCGCCTGGTAGGCCGCTGTCGTCCCGGGGCCGCCGAGGTCGGCGTGCGTGTAGTCGACGCCGGTGTCGATGATCGCCATCGTGGTGTTCTCGCCCTGGTCGCCCGGCACGCCGTCCGACCAGACCTGCGGCGCGTGCACGAGCTGCATCGAGTAGGAGAGCGACGGAGTCTTCGGCGCGATCGGGTACACGGCCGTCACGCCGGCGATGCGCTGCAGCGCTGCGAGGTTCGCGACCTTCGTGTAGACGGCGACACCCGCGAGCACGGCGTGCGTCTCGATAGAGGACGTGCGAGGCGCTCGGCAACGCGGCGATCACCCGGCGCTGCGCCGCGTGAACGGTGGCCAGCTGGTTCACCGCTGCCACGCGGGCGGCGGTCCGCCCGCGGGCGAGGTTCGCGTCGTACGCATGCGCGGTCGCCGCGGTGCCGAGCTTGAGCAGGAACCCGTAGCTGCCCTTCGCGGGCACGCCCAGACTCCGCAACTCGGCCGGGCTTGCCGTCGAGAGCGCGATGTGGTGCGCGGCGACCGCGGCGCTCTGCACGAGCGGCTTCGCGGAGCCGTCCGGAGCAGCGCCCGCGGCAGAGCCCCAGAGCACGGTGCTCCCCGCCAAGACGCTCGCGACCGCAACGAGTCTCGTTGTCCCCCCGGCCCTCTTCATCCGACCCCATTTCATCACGACCCGCTCCAACCCTAGTCCGGATCGCGGGGAACTGCTAGGCGCGCAGCCAGTCCTCGAGGCGCGTGTGCGCGGCGGGCCCGTGGTCGGCGCCGTCGAGCTCCGCCCGCAGCGCTCCGATCGTGCCGTGGCGCTCGGCGACCACCTCGTGCGCGTGGATCGTCTCGAAGTTGACCTGCTTCGAGAGGACGAAGTCGCCGTCGCCGAGCTGGGGGAGCTCGTCGAGGACGCTCTTGAGCGCGACGCGCACGGAGTCCTCGACGAAGCGCGGCTGGAGATGCGCGTGCTCGACGACGAAGAGCTCGTCGGGTCGCTTGAGGAGCTCGTAGATCGGTGAGCTCATCGAGCGCTCGACGATCTCCACCAGCCGCTCCGCGTTGAGGCGCTCGGTCGTGCCCACGAGCAGAGTGCCCCGGCCGCGCTGGTTGTGTGTCGCGAGCGGGACGAGCTCGAGGATCCGCTCGACGTCCCCGTCGTCGAATCCCGCCTCCAGCAGCCGGTCGGCGGCGGCGCCGCGAACGAGGCCCTGCGCGCACGGGCAGGCGTTGATCCCGGTCGCCTCGACGCCGACGACCCGTCGCACGCGCTCTCGGGACGCGGCGGCGATCCCGATGAGCGAGACCATCTCCTGCGTCGCGAGCCTCGTGACCGGCGTCCGGCGCTCGTACGGGTAGCGCGCCGTGATCCGCACCTCGGCGAGCAGCGCCTCCTGCCGGTCGACGACCCGGCGCGCGACGTGCTCCGCCAGATCCTCGACGAGGAACGCGTCGTCCTCGACGACGCCTTCGACCGCCTCCTCGAAGAGCTCGGGGAAGCGCGACATGTGGACGCCCTTGCGGCGCGGGTCGAGGTCGACCGTGCAGTCGATCGTGGCGGCGATGAGCTTCTCGCTGCGGCCGCGCCCGATCCGGACCGCCTTCTGGACTCCGGTCACGCCCACACTCGAGAGGCCGAGCGCGACTTCGGGGGCGGCGGCCTGGAGGTCGGGCGTCGGCGTGCGGGTCGTGCGGGCCATAGGCGCTAGGTTAGACCCCTCGTGGCAGACGACAACGATTTCGCGCGCCTCGTCTCACTTGCGTGTCACGACCTCCGCACGCCGCTCGCCACCGTGCACGGCTTCGCGACGACGCTGGCGCGGGGCGGCGGCCTGGAACCTCCCGCCGACCGCTACGTCGAGATGATCGACGCTGCGTCTGCGCAGCTCGCGGAGCTGATCGACGAGCTCTCGCTCGCATCGCGGATCGAGTCGGAGCGCTACGACCCGACCATGCGCGAGGCGGACACGCTCGAGCTCGCGCAGGCGGCCGCGGCGCGGCTCGGCGAGGATCGGGTGCACGTGGCCGGATCGGGAGCCGCGCTCGAGACCGACAGCGATGCGGTGGAGCGCGGGTTGGCCGCGCTGTTCCAGTCGGCTCTCCGCCACGGCGGCTTCGACAGGGTCGAGGTCGAGGTCGACGGACCCGAGGTCCGGCTCTCGCCTGTGACTCCGGCTTCCGCGCCGGTCGTCCTCGGCGAAGACCTGCGCGATCTCGGCGCGGCGGTCGCGGTCCGCCTCGTCCGGCGCCTCGGCGGTTCCGTCTCCGCTGCCGGCGAGACGGTCGAGATCAAGCTCGCGTAGCTAGGAAGCGAGCTGCGCCGGTGCCGCGAGCTCGTGGCACGAGCGGCAGCGTGCCTCGTACTGCTCGAGCGCGCCGACGACGATCGTCGCGCCGTCGGCGGGAGCGGGCGCGCCGTCGACGAGCCGCTGCGTCATCGTCGCGGGCCCGCCGCAGCGGTGGCAGACCGCCTGCAGCTTGTCCACGAGCTCGGCGCGGCAGAGGAGCTCGGGCATCGCGCCGAACGGGAAGCCGCGGAAGTCCTGGTCGAGCCCGCAGGCGACGATGCGCATCCCCGACTCGACGAGGCCGTCGAGGATGAACAGGATCTCGGGCGCGAAGAACTGAACCTCGTCGACGCCGACGACGTCGTAGCCATCGACGAGGCCGGGGATGTCGGCGGGCTCGTCGACGGCGACCGCGCGCATCCGGGCGCCGGCGTGGCTGACGACGTGCGCGATGTCGTAGCGGTCGTCGAGCCGCGGCTTCACGATCAGCGCGCGCTGCCCCGCGATCTCGGCACGCCGCAGGCGGCGGATGAGCTCCTCGCTCTTGCCGCTGAACATCGGCCCGCAGACGACCTCGAGCCAGCCGCCTGCATTTGGGAAGAGCCGGATCACGGCTCGGGACCCTAGTGAGTCGGTCCGACGGACTCCTTCGAGTGCTCGAACTCGTACTGCGACAGGCGCCGGAGGCTGACGATGCCGAGCAGCCGTCCGTCCTTCATCACCGGCAGGTGACGGAAGTTCTTCTCGAACATCATCGTCGCAGCCTCGTCGACGGTCGTCTCCGGATCGATCGTGATCACGCTCTCGGTCATCCACTGGCGCACCCGCGCCTCGGCGGCGCGTGCCCGCTGCGCGACCGCGCGGAGGATGTCGCGCTCGGTGACGATGCCCACGAGCCGCACCGTGTCCTCCATCACGACGACCGCTCCGACGCCTGCGTCCATCATCTTCTCGGCGGCCTCGCCGATCGTGGCCGTCGGGTCGACGGAGAGCACGTCCCGGGTCATCACTTCGGCGACCGTGGCCATGGCTGGAGCCTAACGCAGCGCGGGCGTATGGTCGGCGGTCGTGGACATCGAGATCACGCCGGCATCCGCCGACGCGCTCGAACTGATGTCGGCCTGGCGGTATCCGCCGCCGTACGACTTCTACGACGGGGATGCCGATCCGGTGCTGAACCCGGAGCGGTTCTACGAGGCGAGGGACGGGGCGGGGGAGCTGATCGGCTTCTACTACTTCGAGCCGAACCCGCCCGATCTCGACTACGGCCTCGGCCTACGTCCCGACTTGACCGGCCGCGGGCTGGGGCCGGAGTTCTTCCAGGCGGGCCTCGTGTTCGCGCGGGAGCTGTACCGGCCGCAGCACGTCTACCTCCACGTGGCGGAATTCAACGAGCGGGCGCGCCTCGTCTACGAGCGGGCCGGCTTCTCGGTCGTCTCGTCCCACGTGCGCACCTTCGACCGCTTCGGCGAGGTGGCGTTCCTGACCATGGTCGACTCGGCCTAGTCGCTTCCCGCCTGCTGCACCCAGAGCTGGTCGAGGAGGGGGCCCCATTGCGGGTGGTACTGGAAGTTCCCGACCCGCTTCGAGAGGAACACGATCGCGCGTCCGTTGTAGGCGGGAATCATCGGTGCGGCTGCGAGGAAGTCGCGTCCGATCTTCTGCCAAAGGAGGGTCGCCCGCGGCGGATCGAGCACCTGCATCTGCGACGCGCGCGCGATCTCCGCGTCGATCTTGTGGTCGCAGAACTCGGCGACGTTCGTGCTCGTCTCCGGGTTCGACGTGGCGGCGTTGCAGCTGAGCTGCTGCTCGAAGAACGCGAGGGACGACGGATAGTCCGCCGCCCAGCCGATGTAGCCGGCTTGAATGCGCTTGCGAGGGTTCAGTACGCTCGTGAAGTAGTCCACGATGTGCGTCGCCGGCACCGTGTGCAGGCTCGCGTGGAAGCCGAGCACCTCGAGCAGGCGAACCAGGTAACGGCCGATGAAAGCGTCTGGCTCCGGCGTCCAGACGACGATGTGCGCCCCGGCGGTGCCCGATGCCCGCACGAGCGCCTTCCCTTGCCTGAGCCGGGTGAGCGGGTCGCCGCGATACGGGCAGCCGCGTTGGTATCCGGAGTAACCCGGCGGGAGGATGTTGCAGGTCGTCGTGTATTCGGCGGTGAGCAGATGCCCGAAGGCATCGCGGTCGAACGCGGTCGCGACAGCCTGCCGGACGCGAATGTCGTCGAACGGCGGCACGTGCGTGTTGAGGAAGAAGTACCACGTGCCCGGCGAGAGGACGAGTCGAAGCTGGCTCGGGTAGCGCGTGGTGAGCTGGTCGAGCGTCTGCTTGGGCACAGGAGGCGAGCCCGGGAAGGCGGCGACGTCCGTGCGGCCGCTCACGACCCTGCTGGTGAGCCGCGCATAGGACTGCTCAGGCGAGATGGAGTCCGGTGGCCAGGTGAGTTCGATCGCATCCGGGAAACCTGCGGGCTGTGCGTCCTCCGACCATTCTCTGAACTGCGTGTTGCGCACGAGCCTGATGATTCGCGCCTTTGTCGAGTAGGAGTCGATCCGGTACGGGCCTGTCGCCGGCACAGTGTGTTGCAGGCGCGCGGCCGTCCCCTTGGGGATGGCGTAAGCCGCCGGCAACGCGAGCTTGGTCAGGAAGTCGGGGTCGGGGGCGGTGAGGTTGAACGTGATCGTGCGGGCAGTCGTGACGATCTCCGGCAATCGGCACGGCTTGCCCGGCGCACAGCGATTCGCGCCGACGATGACGCCCGAGAAATACCCGCGGGTCGGGGAGGCGGGGTGATCTACGGAGAGCAGGCGCTCGATCGCTGTCCTGAAGTCCTCGGGTCTGACGAGACGACCGGTCGAGTACCGGATGCCGGGACGCAACGTGAACGTGTATTTCCGGCCACCTTCGGTCGGCGTCGGAATCGCGGTCGCCAGGTCGGGCACGAGCTGCGTCCCTTCCGCTCCGCCGACGCGCCGAAAGGCGACGAGGCCGTCGTTCGTGAGCACGAGAGACTCCCAGCTCGCCGGGCTGTAGGCGTACGCCGGGTCGAGAAAGTCGGGGCCGCCGGCGCCTATGTCGACGCGGAGCGTCCCTCCGCGATTTGCCGCGCCGCTCGATCGAACCGAGACGTAGACCTCGCTGCCGGCAGCTGCGAGGCCCTGCGGCGGATTGGCCAGGGAAACGGTCTTTGTGAGGACGTTGGTGTGCGGGTCGATCTCGGAGAGCGTGCCGCCGCGGCCGTTCGCCACCCAGATGTGGCCGCTCCCAGCGGCAATCGCGGTGGGCTGAATTTCCCACATTGACCGTTGCGAGGAGGTTCTTCGTGCGCGGGTCGATCTTCCAGACGGTGTCGTCCTCGCGGTTGGTGACCCAAATCGCGCCGGCTGCAGCCGTGATCGCATGCGGATCGTTGCCGACGGGGACGCGCGTCGAGTTGCCGTCTCGATCGAGCTCGATCACCCCGCCGTTCGTGGGCGCTACTCCCCAGACACGGCCGAATGCCACCGTCAGCGCAGTCACGCCGACCGCCCCTGGGAGCGTCCGCTCGACCGTGCCGTGGACCGGGTCGATCATCGAGACGGTGCCGTCGGCGGAGTTCGCGACCCAGACTTTCTGCTCGCCGTAGGCGACCGCAGTCGGCCCGTTCCCGACGTTGATCGTCTGGGTGACCGTGTCCGACGCCGGATCGATGCGCGAGACCGTGCCGTCGGCGGCGTTCGCGACCCACACCGCGCCGGGGCTGACGGCCACGCCGGCGGGCGAACCGCCGACCTGAATCGTCTGGCGCAGCTGCTTGGACGCTTGGTCGACGCGGGCAACCGTGTTGTCGTCGGTGTTGGCCACCCAGATCGCGCCGTCGCCCGCAGCGACGCCGTTCGGTGCCGAGCCGACACCGACGGTCGCCGAGATGTCGCCGCTCTTCGTGTCGATCACGCCGACCTGGTTGGGCTCCACTGTGTGGGCCGCACTCGCTCCACCGCCGCGGGAGAGGAGAACCCCCAGCGTCGCGGCGACCACGACCGCCACGACGGCTGCGCCGGCGAGGAGCCGCCTCCGCGAGTTCGGCGCCGTCTTCAGCCCGATTGCGGCCAGGCCGGCCGCGTTCACCTCGAACAGGCGCTCGGGCTCGTCGATGTCCTTGAGGCGCACGGCACCGAGGTCGCGCAGCGTGACGTCGGGCAGCGGATCGTCGCGGAGAAGTGAGCGCGTCGTTTCGGAGACCAGGACTTGTCCTCCCACGGCAGCGGCTCCGATGCGTGCCGCGCGGTGCACGCCGAGCCCGACGTATCTCTCCTCGCTGTCGGCCGGGCTCCCCGGTGTGAATCCCCATGCGCACTCGAAGCTCCGCCCCGTCCGGCCACTCGTACTCGGCGAGCGCACGTTGCCCGTCGATGGCTGCGGCCACGGCGTACTTGGCCCGCCTGAAGGCGACGAAGAAGGAGTCGCCTTGCGTGTCGATCTCATGTCCGCCGTGGGCTGCGAAGGCCTCGCGCAGCAGTCGCTGATGCTCCGCGAGCGCCTGTCCGTAGAGCCCGCCCAGACGCTGCAGCAGGCGCGTCGATCCCTCGATGTCCGAGAACAGGAAGCTGACAGTCCCGGTGGGCCGCTCCCCTGACGCCGCCATTGGCGAGGTCTACTACTTCGTGCGGCGTGCGTCTAGCGCAGCAGCCGCGACAGCCGCCGGTCCTTGAGGACGCGGCCGCCGGTCTGGCACGTGGGGCAGTAGAAGATCGTGTGCTCCTCGAAGTCGACCTGCGCGAGTGGCGTGCCGCACACGTGGCAGGGCTCGCCGAGCTTCCGGTGGACTCGGTAGGTCTGATCGTCGGAGGCCCCTCGCTCTCGTAGCTCGAGGCCGCGCTCGAGCTCGGAGTCGATGGCGGCGGCTAGCCGGTCGACTTCCTCGTCGTCGAGGTCGCTCGAGAGGGCGTACGGGGAGAGCTTCGCCGTGTGGAGGATCTCGTTGGCCCAGGCGCGGCCGATTCCGGCGATCAGGTGCTGGTTGCGGAGGAGGGCGTGCACGCGCCGAGACTCGGTGTGGACGATCTCGCCGAGTCGTTCCGGGCCGAGGCCGAGCGCCTCGGGGCCGAGGTGGGCGAGCTCTTCTTCGGCTGCCTCTGGAGTGAGGAGCCAGACGCCGGCGCGCTTCTTCTTCCCGGCCTCGGTGAGGACGAGCTGGGCGCCGCCGGCGAACTCGAGCCGGAAGGCCGGTGACTTCGGGGCTTTCCCGCCGGCGGGAACGAAGCGGAGACGGCCTGCGGTCATCAGGTGGACGAGGAGGACGAGCTCGCCGTCGTCCGTCGGGAAGAGAAGGCGCTTCCCGCGCCGCTCGGCACCGCGGAACCGACGCCCCTCGAGCGCGGCGATCGGCGGGTCGAAGGTCTTGAGCGTTGCGATGTGCGCGGGGCCTGCCTTCGCCACCGAAAAGGCGGCGACCGGTTCGTCCAGCTGGCGCCGCCAGGCCTCCATCTCGGGTAGCTCCGGCATCGCATCGAACGGTACCGGGGTGCGGGCGGACGGCCGGTAGCAGCCACCGTTACGTCTCTGTCACGACCTCTCAACGGCGCGCCGAAGCGCAACCCGCGGATCGAGCTCACGGCGGAAGCAGCCCAGAACGGGCCCGTCGTCGATGAACGAGCTCGTCTCCCTGAGACCCAGAGTCCCGCTGAGGCTGCTCCACCTCCACGAGCTGGCTGGCGAGCAGAGCCCGGCTTCCACAGGGTTGTTCATGGCGTACGCGTAAGCGACGATGAGATCTTCGTGACCGCCGATCCGTCGCGACCCGTAGCGGCGCGACTGAACGTGGCCGCGCGACCCGTGTCGGCGATTGAAAGTGCATGCGTAGCCATGATTGAGCGCCTGCATAGCCGCAGGAAGAACTCCGTCGCCGACCTCGACGATCAAGTGGTAGTGCGTACGCATGAGACAGAAACCCATGCAGCGCCACTCCCTCTCCGCGGTGACGCGAGCAAGCCGGCGCAGGAAGTCGAGGCGATCGACGTCGTCACGGTAGTAGGCAGGCGCCGCCCAGACGCAGTGGGTCCAGATGTGGAACATGCCTGCAGAGACGTCCCGCCGCTGATGTGACATCGCCCTAGAACGATGGCGGCTTGACGCTGGCGGCGGTGTTGCAAGTCCGCGAAGCTTTCGTCACGGTGGCAGCTACCGGCCGTAGGCTCCCCGAGTGGCTGAGCCGATCGTTGTCGAGGTGCGCCGGAACGGGGTCGTCGAGGCGCGTGCACCGGGTTTACGCCGTCGCTGTCCGGGGCGGGGAGGTCGTTGCGGCGGCTGGTGACCCCGCGCACGCTTGCTTCATGCGTTCCGCGTCGAAGCCGCTCCAGGCGCTCCCGCTCGTTCGCTCACGCGACGACTTGCCGGACGACGAGCTCGCCATCGCCTGCGCGTCGCATCGCGACACTCCGGAGCAGGTCGCCGCGGTGCGCGCGCTACTCGCTCGGGCCGAGGCGAGCGAGGAAGCCCTCGAGCTCGGGCCGCAGGAGGGTCGCCCGCCGGAGCTGATCCACAACAACTGCTCGGGCAACCACGCCGGGATGCTCGCCCTCTGCCGCGCCCGCGGCTGGCCGACGCAGGGTTACCGCCTGCCCGAGCATCCCGTCCAGCAGGCGTGCCTCGAGGTGCACGCCGAGGCGGCGGAGCTCGAGCCCGGCGAGATCCCAACCGGGACGGACGGCTGCGGCATCGTCACGTTCGCGCTCACGCTCCAGCGGATGGCCCACGCGTTCTCGCGTCTCGAGTCGCTACAAGGCGGAGCCCGGATCGCAGCCGCGATGCGCGCTCGCCCGGATCTCGTCGGCGGCCCGGATGGCGCGGACTTCCTCCTCATGCGCGAGGCGCCGGGCTGGCTCGCAAAGGTCGGAGCCGAAGGCCTCCTCTGTGCCGCCGGCCCCGACGGAATCGGGGTCGCGCTCAAGACGGAGGACGGCGCGAGCCGCGCCCACGCGCCGGCGCTCGCGGCCTTCCTCCCGCAGCTCGGGGTCGAGCTCCCCGACCTCGCCGCCCGGCCGGTCCTCAACACGCGGCGAACGCGTCGGCGCGATCGTCACCGGCCTGTTGACAAGTTCTTTACGAATCCGCAACCCGTGACTAGTATCCGCCTCGCGCTTGAGGGAGGGACCGGGGCTACCGGCGGGGAGCCGGTCGCGGTCGGTTGTAGTAGTGCCGTCGTGCAACCAATAGACCGGGGAGGTTCGGGACGTGCTCACCGTCGACATCGCGCTTCCTGACGTCGAGGAGCTCCACAAGCTCGTCGCCGAAGGGAAGGAGAAGGGCTTTCTTTCCTACGACGAGATCGTCAACGGGATCGAAGACGTCGAGCTGACGAAGGAGCAGGTCGAAGACTTCTACACCTACCTGGTCGAGCACGGCGTCGACCTCGTCGAGGGCGAGCAGCACAAGGCGCCTCCCCACGAGCAGCAGCCGCCGGAGGACGAGAAGGCCGTGGCGGCGCCGAAGCTCGACCTCACCGTCGAGCCGTCGCTCGACTCGCTGCGCCTCTACCTCCGTGAGATCGGCAAGGTGCAGCTCCTCACCGCGGACCAGGAAGTGACGCTCGCGAAGCGGATCGAGCGCGGCGACATGGGCGCGAAGACGGCGATGATCGAGGCGAACCTCCGCCTCGTCGTCTCGATTGCGAAGGGCTACCTCGGCCGCGGGCTCTCGTTCCTCGACCTCATCCAGGAAGGGTCGCTCGGCCTGATCAGGGCGGTCGAGAAGTTCGACTACCGCAAGGGCTACAAGTTCTCGACCTACGCGACGTGGTGGATCCGGCAGGCCGTCACGCGGGCCATCGCCGACAAGGCGCGCACCATCCGGATCCCGGTCCACATGGTCGAGAAGCTGAACAAGGTCGTGCACATCGAGCGCCAGCTCGTGCAGCGCCTCGGTCGCGAGCCGAGCCCGGAAGAGATCGCCGAGGAGCTCGAGATCACGACCGACGAGGTGCGCGAGATCCTGCGCATGTCCCAGCTCCCCATCTCGCTCGAGAAGCCGATCGGCGAGGAGGAGGATTCGTCACTCGGCGACTTCGTCGAGGACGAGCAGGCGGAGTCGCCGTTCGACACGGCGCAGCTCTCGCTTCGGCGCGAAGACGTCGAGCAGGCGCTCAACGCTCTCCCGAGGCGGGAGCGTGAGGTGATCGAGCTTCGCTACGGGCTGCTCGGCGGCGAGCCGCGCACACTCGAGGAGGTCGGGCGTGCGTTCGGCGTGACGCGCGAGCGCATCCGGCAGATCGAGAACAACACGCTGAAGAAGCTCGAGCACCTGCCGGAGGCGCAGGCGCTCAGGAACGCAGTCAGCTAGCGGCGTCCGGATCCCGGCTCAGCCCGGCGTCGGTTGCCCGGTGCAGCGGGACGAAGAGCCTGCAGTGCGGGCACTTGAAGCCGAGATAGCGCGCCGCGCGCCCGCCCTCGATCGGCTCGGCGGCGAAGCTCTTGCGGCAATGCGGACACTCGACCTCGAAGCTCCGCTCCTCCGTGACCCCGCTCACGGGACTCCTCCTACCCGAAGCAATCGCTCCTAACGCACGGATCGTCCGCTCCATCGCCTCCGGTTAGAGTGGCCGAGAAGGTGAGGGCGACGCGACGGCGCCGCAGCGAGAGGGGAGGAGAGCATGGCAGAGACGAAGACCGGCCCGGTCACGGGAGAGACCTCCAACGGGAGCAAGCACTGGCGGACGTCGAGGACGAACCGGGACTGGTGGCCCAACGCGCTCGACCTCAAGCTGCTCGATCCCCCGAACCCGCTCGGTAACCCGACGGGGGAGGACTTCGACTATGCCGCAGAGTTCGGGACGCTCGACCTCGATGCGCTGAAGCGCGACGTGGTCGAGGTGCTGACGACCTCGCAGGACTGGTGGCCCGCGGACTACGGCCACTACGGCCCGCTCGTCATCCGGATGGCGTGGCATGCCGCCGGCACCTACCGGATTCACGACGGCCGCGGCGGCGCCGGCTCCGGGCAACAGCGCTTCGCGCCGCTCAACAGCTGGCCCGACAACGTCAACCTCGACAAGGCGCGCCGGTTGCTCTGGCCCGTGAAGCAGAAGTACGGCCGGAAGATCTCCTGGGCCGATCTCCTGGTCTTCGCCGGGAACTGCGCGCTCGAGTCGATGGGATTCCAGACCTTCGGCTTTGCGGGCGGCCGAGAGGACACGTGGCAGCCCGACAACGTCGACTGGGGCACGGAGGACGCGTGGCTCGGCGACGAGCGGTACAGCGGCGACCGCGAGCTCGCGAATCCGCTCGCGGCCGTGCAAATGGGTCTGATCTACGTCAATCCGGAGGGCCCGGACGGCAAGCCTGACCCGCTCGCGGCCGCGCGCGACATCAGGGAGACGTTCGCCCGAATGGCGATGAACGACGAGGAGACGGTCGCCCTCATCGTCGGCGGCCACACGTTTGGCAAGACCCACGGGGCGGCGCCCGCCGAGCACCTGGGACCCGATCCCGAGGCGGCTCCCCTTCAGGAGATGGGCCTCGGCTGGCGCAACGACCACGCCAGCGGCAAGGGCGACGACACCATCACGAGCGGCCTCGAAGGCACGTGGACGCCGACACCCACGAAGTGGGACAGCAGCTTCCTCGAGACGCTGTTTGGCTGGGAGTGGGAGCTGACGAAGAGCCCCGCCGGTGCCTGGCAGTGGATCCCGACGGATCCGGCGGCGCACGATCTCGTGGCGGACGCGCACGATCCCGCCAAGACGCATCCACCGGTGATGCTCACGACCGACCTCGCCCTGCGGATGGATCCGGTCTACGAGCCGATCTCGCGCCGCTTCCGCGAGAACCCCGACGAGCTCGCCCTCGCTTTCGCGAAAGCGTGGTTCAAGCTGACGCACCGCGACATGGGGCCGATCGCGCGCTACCTCGGTCCGCTCGTGCCGGCGGAGCCGCAGATCTGGCAGGACCCCGTCCCCGCGGTCGACTACGAGCTGATCGGACCGGCGGAGATCGCCTCGCTCAAGGAAGCGATCCTCGCCTCGGGGCTGACGATCCCGGAGCTGGTCAAGACGGCGTGGGCCGCCGCGTCGACCTTCCGCGGCAGCGACAAGCGGGGCGGCGCCAACGGCGCGCGCATCCGCCTGGAGCCGCAGAAAGACTGGGAGGTCAACGAGCCCGGCGAGCTGGCGGCGGTCCTCGAGAAGCTGGAGTCCATCCGCGACGAGTTCAACGGCTCCCAGAACGGGAGCGGCAAGCGCGTCGCGCTCGCCGACCTGATCGTGCTCGGAGGGTGCGCGGCGGTCGAGCAGGCGGCCAAGAACGCCGGGCACGAAGTGGGGGTTCCGTTCACGCCCGGCCGCACGGACGCCGTTCAGGAGTGGACGGACGCCGAGTCGTTCGCCGTCCTCGAGCCGAGGGCGGACGGCTTCCGCAACTACCTCGGCAACGGTCATTCACAGCCCGCGGAGCACCTGTTCGTCCACCGGGCGAGCCTGCTCTCGCTGACAGCGCCGCAGACCACCGTCCTCGTCGGAGGGCTGCGCGTCCTCGGCGCGAACCACGGCGGCTCCGAGGTCGGCGTCCTCACCGAGCGGCCCGGCACGTTGAGCAATGATTTCTTTGTCAACCTGCTCGATCCGAAGCTTGAGTGGGAGCCGACGTCCACCGAGGAGCAGACCTTCGAAGGACATGACCGGCAGACGGGCGAGGTGCGGTGGACCGGGAGCCGCGTCGACCTCGTCTTCGGCGCGAATTCGCAGCTACGCGCGCTTGCCGAGGTCTACGCGTGCGAGGACGCGGACGAGCTGTTCGTGCAGGACTTCGTGGCCGCGTGGGTCAAGGTCATGAACCTCGACCGCTTCGATCTCGTCTGGAGCGGCTAGACACCGCGGTCTAGGGGAGGAAGTCGACGTAGGACTCGACGGGCTCGCGCTCGCGCGGCGTAGGCTCGCGCTCGGGAGGGCCGAAGTGGAGGAGACCGAGAAAGCGCTCGCCCGCAGGTAGGCCGACGGCCTCGCGACCGGGCCTAGTCCGGAGCACGGCCGGCGTGCGCCAGTAGGTGGCGATACCGCGCTCGGTGGCGGCGAGGAGGACGAGCATGATCGCCGCGGCCGTCGCGCACACGTCCTCCTCGTCCATCACGAGATCGCCGGTCAAGGCTGCGGAGGCGACGACGAGCGTCGGCGCGCGACCGAGCTTCTGCGCCTCCTTGTCGCCGGCGACGCGCTTCAGTTCGGCGACCGTTTCCGGCCCGAGAACACGGAAGCGCCACGGCTGGTTGAGGTGGTGCGTCGGAGCGAGCCGCGCCACCGCGAGCAGCTCGAGCAGGGTCTCGCGCGACAGCGGCTCCGGCCCGAAGGCCTTGTGCGTTCGCCGCGCTGCGGCGAGCTCGTCGAGCTTCACGCGAGGCGGGCGGTGATGCTCACGTCCGCGCCTGCCCGCTCGAGCAGCTGCGAGAACGGACAGCCGGCGTGCGCCTGCGCGACCGCGTCCTGGAACGCGGCGTCGTCGACCCCGTCCGCCCGGACGACGATCTCGACCCTCGAGCCCACGATCTGATGGCCCTGTCCCTCGACCTCGTCCATGACGATCGTGCAGTCGAGGTCGATCCGCTCCGGTGGCGTCCCGGCGGCGGTGAGCTCGCCGGCGACCGACATCGTCAGGCAGCCGCCGTGCGCGGCGGCAAGCAGCTCCTCGGGGCTCGTCTTGCCCCCCGGGTCGCCCACCCGCGACGGGAGAGAGAAGGGCAGTCGCGCGAAGGCGCCGCTCTGGGCGTCCAGCGTGCCCGCGCCGCGGGCGAGATTGCCGTCCCAGCCCACATGGGCGGTGCGCTCGATGTGCGGCATCAGCAGGCGATCGGCACGGCTGCGGGAGTGTCGTCCGGGTAGTAGGCCTCGGCGGGCGAGCCGGCCGGCCGAAAGACGCCGAGCACGCGCATCTCGCCCGGCCCGACGTTCTCGAGGCAGTGGATGAGCCGTGCCGGCAGGTGCACGCACGAGCCGGGGCGCAGCGTCTCGCTCTCGCCGTCGCTAGCCGTCGAAGGCGGCGTCGCCCTTCGGCCGGGCGGCGGCGGCCCTGCCGCCGGCGCTTCCAGCCAGTGGAAGGCGCCCTCGCCTGCGAGGACGTAGACCACCTCGTCGTAGCGGTGGTAGTGGTCGGGCGCACGGCCGACCGGGATGTAGCCGACGAACTGCGTCACCGACTCACAGCCGGTCTCCGGGTGCGAGAGCAGCGTGAACTCGCGTCCCGCGGTCGCCGCGCCGCGCTCGCCGCCTGCGATGACCGCGTGGCTCGCCGTCGCCGGCAGCGGCTCCTCGACCAGCACGGAGAGGAGCAGGAGGCCGTCGGCGGACTCGACCTGCCAGCGCGTGCCGCGCGCGACGAACGCGCCGGTCCCGGGCTCGAGCGCCTGTGTCTCGCCTCCCACAGTCGCGACCGCCGTCCCCTCGAGGACGTAGAGCACCTCGTCGCGAGCGTCGTCGTGGCGCTCCTCGCCCGACCCCTCGAAGCGCAACAGGCGCTGCTGAAACTCGGGAACGGTGAGTAGCGGCGTGACCGGCCCGTCGGCCTCGGCCGGCTGGATGCAGTACTGCATCCGGCGAGCCTACCCTGCAGCCCCCCTTTCGCTATGCGGGTCTGCGGAGTAAAGTCGCGAGCCAGGTCTCGCGCTGCGACGCAAACCTCGGCCGGAGGCACGCGTCTCACTGGGTGAGTACGTCCCACAAGGAGGGTATGGATGTTGAAGAAGGTTGGAGCTATCGCGGCGATTGCGGTGACGATTGCCGTGGTCGTCGCGGCGACGCTCGGCGGCACCGCCTCGGCCAAGTCCGACAAGGCCGCGGCGAAGAACCCACTGTGCAAGAAGGCCAGTCTCGGCTTCGCCGGCCCGCTCACGGGTGGCGCGGCATTCCTCGGCAAGGACCAGAGCAACTGGGTCAAGCTGATGATCAAGAACTGGAATGCGGGCAAGGCGATGCCCGGCGTGCCGAAGAGCCTCCATCGCGTGAAGCTGAACCTCGCCCTCCTGGGCGACAGCCAGCTGAACCCGCAGGTTTCGGCGACAGTCGGGCGGCAGATGGTCGCGAACAAGAAGATCCTCGGCATGGTCGGCTTCGCCGGCTCGAACGAGGAGCTCGGCGGTGGGCCGGTGCTGGACGGGGCGCATGCTCGCCTACGTCACGGGCTCGGCAACCAAGGACACCCTCGCGACCGGAGCAACGGGCCAGAAGCCGCTGAAGTACTTCTTCCGCGTCGTTCCGATCAACTCGACGCAGGCGAAGGCCGGCGTTGCCTACATCGTCCCGAAGCTCAAGCTGAACAAGGGCTCGAAGGTCATGATCGTGGACGACGGCGAGGCCTACGGGATCGACATCGCCAACGCGGCACAGAAGGCGTTCAAGGCCGCGGGGATCACGAAGATCACCCGTGAGTCGGTGAAGGAGACCGACGCGAACCCCGGCGGAGCAGCAGGGTTTGCGGCGGACATGGCGCCCGTGGCGCTGAAGGCTGCGACCGGCGGTTACAAGCTCGTCTACGCCCCGTCGCAGGACGCGCCGGACTCGCAGTCGTTCGTCGAGCAGCTGAAGACGGACGGCTACAAGGGTGGCTTCATGGCGACGGACGGAAGCGTCAGCCCGTCGCAGTACAAGTTCCCGGGTGCCTTTGTCTCGTTCTTCGGTCCCGGGATCGACAAGATCAACAAGACGTACGTCAAGCAGTACAAGGGGACGTACGGTGCGGAGTCGGCGAAGGACCCGTTCGGGGCTCCGAGCTTCGTCGCCGCCCAGATGCTGGGTACCGCGATCTCGCAGCAGTGCGCCGCATCGCACGGCACGAAGATCAGCCGGGGGCTCGTGGCGAAGAAGCTGAAGAAGGTCAAGCTGTCGACGACGATCCTCGGCTACAGCATGGCCTTCAACAATCCCGCGGACGCCTTCCACGGCCCGAAGTCGGGCGTGACGGTGTTCCAGATCCAGGCCAACGGGTCCTACAAGGAGGTCTACGCGGCCAGCTAGCACGTGCCGTCGTAGGAAATCGCGTGCGGCCCGTCCAGGTGGCGGGCCGCACGTGCAATTGAGGTCAAGATGAGCACAGTCCTCGCCTTCCAACTCCAGACCTGGAACTTCTTCTTCCGGGAGCTCGTCAGCGGGCTGGCGGTGGGGAGCCTCTATGCCCTGATCGCACTCGGGTACACGATGGTGTACGGCGTCCTGAAGCTCCTGAACTTCGCGCACGGCGACGTCTACATGGTCGGGGCGTACATCGGCTTTTTCCTGCTGAATGCGCTCGGATCGCCGCTGGCGCCGGTCATGCCGATCGTGCCGCTCATCCTCCTCGCCTTCGCAGCCTCGATGGTCGGCTGCGGCCTGCTCGGGGTGGTGATCGAGCGCTTTGCCTACCGGCCGCTGCGCAAGGCTCCGCGAATTGCGCCGCTGATCAGCGCGATCGGCGTGTCGTTCTTCCTGCAGCAGACGGCCGTCCTGCTCTGGAGCCCGAACCCCCGCTCGTACGACACCTTCAGCCTGCGCCCGGACAGTTCGGGAATCGGCGAGCTCTTCCGCACCGCGTTCACGATCGGCAACTTCTCGATCCAGTACGTGCAGCTCGTCGTCATCCTCTCGACGATCGCGCTGATGATCGGGCTCTCGCTCTTCGTCTGGCGGACTCGTACGGGCAAGGCGATGCGCGCCGTCTCCTACGATGCCGAGGCGTCGTCGATGATGGGCATCGACGTCGACCGCGTGATCACGGTCACCTTCCTGATCGGCTCGGCGCTCGCCGGTGCGGCGGGCGTGATGACCGGGTTGGTCTACCAGCAGCTCAACCCGTACATGGGCTTCGGCGCCGGGCTGAAGGCGTTCACGGCCGCGGTCGTGGGCGGGATCGGGAACATCGGCGGCGCCGTTCTCGGCGGCCTCCTCATCGGCCTCACCGAGACGTTCACGGTCGGCTACCTGTCGTCCCAGTTCTCGGACCTCATCCTCTACACCATCCTCGTCGTCTTCCTGCTCTTCCGCTCGACCGGGATCCGCGGCGCGCCGGTGCTGCAGAAGGTCTGACGTGAGCACCGAGAGCCCGAGCCCGCAGCCCGCGACCTCACCGCAGATCGGCGTCGACGAGTGGGTGCAGCGGTCGGGCGAGCGCATCGCCGGCCCGGGCGGCCTGCTCCGCCTGGCCGACCGCACGCCGCGCGTCCTTTTGCTCGCCGCGTTCGTGGGGATCGCGTGCGCGATTCCCGAGCTCACGTCGAACGGCTACGTGATCGGCGTCGACGCCGACACGCTGCTCTACGTCCTGCTCGCCATGGGCCTGAACGTCGCGGTCGGCTGGGCCGGCATCCTCGACCTCGGCTACGTCGTCTTCTACGGCTTCGCGGCCTATCTCTTCGCGGAGCTGTCGTCCGGCCACTACAACCTTCAGTGGCCGACCTGGCAGAGCGTGCCGCTCGTGGTCGCGGCCACGATCCTGCTCGGCTTCGTCCTCGCCCTCCCGTCACGGCGCTTGAGCGGCGATTACCTCGCGATCGTGATGCTCTTCTTCCTCCAGATCTTCAACAACTTCACGACCAACGGCTACGCGTGGAACTGGCTTGGTCTCACCGGACCGCATGACGTCACCGGCGGGCCGACCGGCATCAACAACGTCGAGCCGTTCCGGGTCTTCGGGCACGCGCTGAACAACCGCCCGACCGACTACGTGTTCGTCACGGCTGCCGGCATCACCGTCGTCGCGATCCTCTTCCACTACGTCAACCGGTCTCGCACCGGGCGTGCCTGGCGTGCGCTGCGCGAAGACCCACTCGCCGCAGAGATGATGGGGATTCCCGTCAAGTGGCTCAGCCTTCTCGCCGTCGCGGTAGGAGCCGGCGTCGCCGGGTTCGCCGGCTCCGTGAACGGCGCCTATTACCAGGGCGTGTTCCCCGACACGTTCACGTTCCCGCTTCTGATCACCGTCTACGCCATGGTGATCCTCGGGGGTGCCGGCAGCCTCGGAGGCGTCGTCTTCGGCGCCGTCGTCGTGAACGTCCTGCTCGAGGTGCTGCGCACACCCGACCATGCGCGCTGGATCTTCTACGCAGCCATGATCCTCGGGCTCCTTGCCAAGCTCAGGCCGTGGCGGCTGCTCGCCGGGCTGGCGGTCGGCCTCGCAGTCTTCGGCGTCGTCGTGCACGAGATCGTCGGCGCGGTCTGGGCTCGCGGCGTGGGCGGCCCGATCGCGATCGGGCCGACGTCGTTCACGACGCACGGCTTTCTCGCGACGGTCATCCGCCACTGGATGGTGCTGCCGAAGGGCACCTACACGGCCGAGGACTTCCGAATCGGCAATTACGCCTTCGTCATCGTGATCGCGCTCGTGCTCGCGTGCACGGTGATCAAGGGCTGGAAGCGATGGGCGCTCCTCGTGCCGACCATCTGGGGCGCGTGCTTCGTATGGGAGACCCTCCTCATCGTGCAAGCCCCGACGACCCGACCGCTCTTCCTCGGCGTGATCCTCATCGTCCTCATGGCGACGCGGCCTGCGGGACTGTTCGGGAAAACGCGGGTGGAGATCGTATGAGCGAGAACGGCGCGGAGCGGAAGCACCTGCTCGAGTTGCGGCGATCTGAGCCTGTCGTTCGGCGGGCTCAAGGTGATCGACGGACTCGACCTCCACGTCGACGAGCACCAGATCGTGAGTGTGATCGGCCCGAACGGCGCGGGCAAGACGACCCTCTTCAACCTCGTGACAGGCGCCTACCAGCCCGACTCGGGCGACATCTTGCTCGACGGGGAGAGCCTGCTCGGCCTGCCGTCGCACAAGATCAACCAGCGCGGGGTCGCGCGCACGTTCCAGACGCTGCGGCTCTTCCTCAACATGACGGTCAAGGAAAACGTCATGGCCGCCCAGTACGGGCACACGAAATCGACGATCGTCGAGCAGATGCTCCAGCTGCCGCGCGCGCGGCGCGAGGAGCGCCAGATCAATGCGTTCGCGGAGGAGAAGCTCGGCTTCTTCGGCGAGCGGCTCATGGGCTACCGCTGGGACCAGCCGGCGTATTCGCTTTCCTACGCGAACCGGAGGCGGCTCGAGATTGCGCGGGCCACGGCGAGCCGGCCGCGGATTCTCCTCCTCGACGAGCCCGCTGCCGGCATGAACCCCGTCGAGACGCACGAGATCACCGAGCTGATCGGGAAGCTGCGCACCGAAGGCGGCTTCACGATCCTCCTGATCGAGCACGACATGCACGTCGTCGAGGGGATCTCCGACCGCGTCGTCGCACTCGACCACGGCGTCAAGATCGCGGAGGGGAGCTTCGAGGAGGTCGCCACCAACCCGCGCGTGGTCGAGGCGTACCTCGGTACGAGCGCGACGGTGACCAAATGACCGACGGGAACGGAGCCGCACCCGCGCCGTTGCTGCAGCTGGAGGCGGTCGATACGTACTACGGGCCGATCCACATCCTCCAGGGCGTGAACCTCCACGTGCAGGCGGGTGAGCTCGTCTGCCTGCTCGGTGGCAACGCCTCCGGCAAGTCGACGACGCTGAAGACCGTGCTTGGGATCGTGCGGCCGCGGAACGGCACGGTGCGCTTCGAGGGCGAGGACGTGACGTCGCGCAACACGAGCTACCGGATCGGCAAGGGAATGGCGATCGTGCCCGAGAACCGGCGGCTCTTCGGGCCGATGACGGTGCTCGAGAACCTCCAGATGGGCGCCTACCTGCACGGCGGCGGCACGAAGGAGGCCTTCGAGCGCGTGTACGACCTCTTCCCGTTGCTCTACGAGCGGCGCTCGCAGCTGGCGGGGACGATGTCGGGCGGCGAGCAGCAGATGGTGGCCATGGGGCGCGCGCTGATGGGGAAGCCGAAGCTCCTCCTGATGGACGAGCCGTCGATGGGGCTCGCGCCGATCCTGGTCGAACGGAGCTTCGAGATCATCAAGCAGGTGCACGAGTCGGGCGTCGCGATGCTCGTCGTCGAGCAGAACGCGAACGTCTCCCTCTCGATCGCCGACCGCGGCTATGTCCTGTCCACAGGCCGGCTCGTGCTCGAGGGGCCGGCCGCGGAGCTGCGAGAGCACGAAGATCTGCGCAAGGCCTATCTCGGCCGATAGCCACGACCGGTGGCAGCCACCGTTACGAGACCGTGACGCGGCCATTCGTGTGCCGCTGAACGAAGCCGGGCGTGACGTTACGAAGACGTGCAGTGGCTGCTACCGGCCGGGTCGGTGCCCGACGGTCAGTACCTGCAGGTGGTGCTTCGTCACGGCGCCGTTCGGGCGCGCCGCGATGCGCTCGTGGATGCGGAGGAAGAGCTCTTCGCGCCGGTCTGCAGGTAGTGCGAGGTTGTCCGAGAACGTGCCGAGCACGGCGACGTACGCGTCGGCGGTGTACGTGAGGGCATGCAGATGGCGCCGCTCCTCGACCCGCTCGAAGACGCCCGCCCCGCGGAACTCCTTCGTCCAGCCTTCGGCGTCTTCCAGCGGTGGCGGCGGCCGGTTATCGGGGTGCGGGACGACCGCGTCGTAGTCCTCCTGCACCTCGACCCAGAAGGAGTCGCCGTCATCCGGCAGCACGTGCGGGCCGTGGATCGCCGCGAGCGCGCCGCCCGGCCGGAGCAGCCGGGCGGGCTTCGTGTAGCGCAGCTCCGGTGCGATCCAGTGGAAGGCGGCGAACGCGACAATCGCGTCGAACCCGGCCTCGTGCGGCTCCCAGCTCTCGAAGTCGCCGACGTGGATCTCGGCGAGCGGGACATTGCGGCGCGCGACCGCGGCGAGATCCGGCGAGAGCTCGATGCCGGTGACCGAGTAGCCGCGCCGCACGAGCTCCGCTGTCGCCTTGCCGGTGCCGGGACCGAGCTCGAGTACCCGCGATCCTGGCTCGAGCTCTCGCCAGCTCCGCGAGGTCGTCGAAGACGGCGGCGGGATACGTCGGCCGCGCGCGGTCGTAGAGCTCCGCCACCGAGCCGAACGTGTGACGCAGCAGCTCCCGGTCGTGATGCTCGGGCACGGCTAGATTGAACCGCGATGGAGAGCGTTCTGTCGCAAGCCGGGCGCTGGCGCGAGCTGGGGCGGAGGGTCGCAGTCGCGACCGTCGTCGCCACCCGTCGCTCGGCGCCGCGGCCGGTCGGCTCGAAGCTCGTCGTGAGCGAAAGCGGCCAGCTCGCGGGCTCGGTCTCCGGCGGCTGCGTCGAGAACGACGTCGTCCTCGCGGCGCAGGAGGTGCTTGCGGGCGGCCCGCCGCGGCTGCTCACGTACGGGATCACCGACGAGATGGCGTTCGGGGTCGGCCTGCCCTGCGGCGGCGAGATCGACGTGTTCGTCGAGGAGCTGACCGACGCCGGCGAGCGGCCCGACGTCACGCTCACCGTCGTGGCCGGCGAGGGCGTCGGCGAGCGGCTCGACGATCCGGAGCTCATGGAGACGGCGCGCCGCCGCGGCCGCAGTCATGTGCTCGAGCTCGGCGACCGCACTGTCCTGGCGGACGTCTCCGCTCCGCCGCCGCGGCTCTTCGTCTACGGCGCGGTCGACACCGCGGAGGCGCTTTGCCGGGCCGCGAAGCTGCTCGGCTGGCGAACGGTCGTCGCCGACGCGCGCGCGAGCTTCGCGACGCCCGAGCGGATTCCGAGCGCCGACGAGCTCCTTCTGCTCTGGCCCGACGAGGCGCTCGCGCAGGTGCAGCCCGACCTCGGCACCGCCGTCGTCGTCCTCACCCACGACGACAAGTTCGACCTGCCGCTGATCCGCGGCGCGCTCGCGAGCGACGCGTTCTACGTCGGCTGGATCGGCTCGCGCCGCAACCAGGAGCGCCGGCGCGGCCTTCTGCGCGAGGAGGGCGTGTCCGACGACGAGCTCGACACGGATCGCGGGGCCCTCGGGGCTCGACATCGGCGCCGAGACGCCGGCCGAGACCGCGCTTTCGATGCTCGCCGAGATCCTCGCCGTGCGTGCCGGCCGCGACGGCGGGCGGCTCAAGGAATCTTCCCAGCGCATTCACGCTGAACCGGTCTCCTAGCGCGGGATAGGATCGACGCGTGCTGCTGCGCGAGGTCGAGTACGCAAAACCGGGGTCTGTGGCGGACGCGCTGCAACTGCTCGCCGCGAACGACGGCGCCCGCGCGCTCGCGGGCGGCCAGACGCTGGTCAACGTCATGAAGGCGCGGGCCGCGTCGCCGGACATGCTCGTCGACCTGAACGGGCTCGAGGAGCTGCGCGGGATCGAGCTCGCCGGCGACGGGACGCTCACGATCGGCGCGATGACGACCTACACGGAGCTCATGCAGTCGGCGGAGGCGAAGGCGCGTCCGATTCTCGGCGAGGTCTGCGCGACGATCGCGGACGTCCAGGTGCGGAACCGAGGCACGATCGGCGGCAACGTCTGCTCGAACGACCCCACGAACCACCTGCCGCCGCTGATGGTCGCGGTCGGCGCGCGCATGACGATCGCAGGCGCCAGGCGGCGAGCGCGAGGTGCCGGCGGAGGAGTTCTTCCTCGGCGTCTACCTCACGGCCGTCGGGCCGGGCGAGCTGCTGACGCGGATCTCCATCCCGGCCGGCAAGAAGGACGGCTTCGCCGCCGTCACGCTCGGCGCCGAGGGGACGTGCATCTGCAACGCGGCCGCGACGGTCAACGGCGACGTGCGCGTCGCGCTCGGCTGCGTCGACGCTGTGCCGGTGGTCGTCACGGCCGACTCCACCGGCGGAGTCGCCGACGCCGTTCGCGCGGCGAACCTCATGCCGCCGTCCGACGTCCACGCCTCGAGCGAGTACCGCATGCACCTCGCCGCGGTGCTCGCGACCCGCGCCGCCGAGGAGGCGGCGGCACGCTGATGGACGTCACGGTCACCGTCAACGGCGACGACCTACGAGCGCGACGTCGAGCCGCGCAAGCTCCTCATCCACTTCCTGCGCGACGACCTCGACCTGACCGGCAGCCACATCGGCTGCGACACCGGCAACTGCGGCGCCTGCTCGGTGATCGTCGACGGCACGCTCCTGAAGAGCTGCATGCTCCTCGCGGTCCAGGCCGACGGCTCGAGCATCGAGACGGTCGAGGGGCTCTCCGAGGACGGCGAGCTCACGCGGCTCCAGCAGGCATTCAACGAGCACCACGCCCTCCAGTGCGGCTACTGCACGCCCGGGATGCTGATGAGCGCGACCGCGCTCCTGCGCGAGAACCCGAGCCCGTCGGAGGACGAGATCAAGAAGGCGCTGCAGGGCAACATCTGCCGCTGCACCGGCTACTGGAACATCGTCGAGGCCGTGAAGTCGGTGGGCGAAGTGAGCGAAGATGAGCGAGACGACGCTCGCCCCGGCGCCGGTCGAGGTGCAGAAGGGCTGGGGAGGCCAGAGCGTCAAGCGCAAGGAGGACAAGCGGCTCCTGCAGGGCGAGGGTGTGTTCGTCGACGACGTCAAGCGGCACGGGATGGGCTACCTCCACTTCGTGCGCTAGCCCGTACGCGCACGCGCACATCACGCGCATCGACGTCTCCGCGGCCGAGGCGATCGACGGCGTCTACGGCACGCTGACCGGCGAAGAGGTCGCGGCGCTCACCGACCCGTTCTTCCAGATCTCGAGCGCGCCGGGCGCGAACATCAAGGACTACTCGCTCGCGGTCGGCAAGGTGCGCTACGTCGGCGAGCCGGTCGTCGCGGTCGTCGCCGAGACGCGCGAGCTCGCCCGCGACGCCTCCGAGCTCGTCGAGGTCGACTACGAGCCGCTCGAGGCGCTCGTCGACGCGCGGCAGGCGCAGGGCGCCGACGCGCCCGTGCTCCACGACGACGCCGAGGGGAACCTCATGTGGACGGGCCTCTACTCGTGGGGCGATCTCGACGCCGCGTTCGCCGAGGCCGACCGCGTCGTGAAGATCCCCGAGCTGCACTTCCACCGCTTCAACTCGACGCCGCTCGAATGCGACGGCGCGCTCGTCGAGTACAACCGCGGCGTCGGGCAGTGGACGATCCACACGAACAACCAGTTTCCCGGCTTCGCCGCGATCATGATGGGGCCGGCGATGCGGACGGGGCTCGACAAGCTCCGCTTCGTCACCCAGGACATCGGCGGCGGCTTCGGCAACAAGATCACGTCGCACCCGCAGCTCGTCGTCTGCTGCCTGCTCGCCCGCAAGCTCAACCGGCCGGTGCAGTGGACGGAGTGGCGCACCGACTTCCACCTCTCGATGTCGCACGGCAACGAGCGCTGGTTCCACGACACGGAAGTCGCCGTCTCCGACGACGGCACGCTGCTCGGCTTCCGGACGAAGGCGCTCGACGACGCCGGCGCGTGGCTGCGGTACGAGCCGCTCGGCGGCGTGATCTGGGCGCAGGTCACGCCGGGGATGTACCGCTGGCGCCACATCGAGCTCGAGTTCACGCAGGTCGCGACGAACAAGGCGCCCGTCTCCCCGAACCGCGGCTACTCGCGCATGCAGCATCTCTGGTTCACGGAGCGTGTGATCGACATCGTGGCGCGCGAGCTCGGGCTCGACCCGGTCGAGGTGCGGAAGCGGAACTACATCCGGGCCGAGGACATGCCGTACGAGACGCCGAACGGCTGCGTCTACGACTCCGGCGACTACGCAGCCATGCTCGACCTCGCGCTCGAGCTCATCGGCTACGACTCGATGGCGGGGAGGCGCGCCGACGCGGAGGCACGCGGCAAGCGGCTCGGGGTCGGCATCGGCTCGACGCTCGACTCCGGCACGAACAACTTCGGCCAGTCGCGGCTCATCAACCCGGAGCTCCAGTTCTCCGGCAACAACGAGGTCGCCACCGTCAAGCTCGACATCTTCGGCGAGATCGTCGTCACGCTCGGCACGACGCCGCAGGGGCAGGGGCACGAGACGACGGCGGCGCAGGTCGTCGCCGACATCCTCAGCTGCTCGCCCGACGACGTCCACGTGCGCGCCGGCCACGACAGCTACTGGAACTCGCACGCCGGCTTCTCCGGCACGTACGCGAGCCAGTTCGCGGTGACCGGTCTCAGCGCGGTCAAGGGCGCGACCGAGATGCTCGCGGCGGAGATCAAGAAGCTCGCGGGAGCCGTGTTCGGCGGCGTGCCGGCGGAGGCGCTCGAGCTCGCCGACGGCGGCGTCCGGATCAAGGACAACCACGACGCGTTCCTCCCGTTCATGGCGTGCGGCGCGATCATCAACGCGAACAACGCCGGTCTCCCCGAGGACCTCGATGTCACGCTCAACTGCCGCTACGTCTACCGGCCGCCGTTCGAAGTGCCGGACGTCGAGCGGAAGTTCGGCAACCTCACGCTCACGTACGCGGCGCAGATCCACGTCGCCGTCGTCGAGGTCGATCCGGAGACCGGCTCGTACGAGATCGTCGACTACGCAGCGGTCGACGACTGCGGCAAGCGGATCAACCCGCAGATCGTCGAGGGGCAGGTGATGGGCGCGACGGCGCAGGCTCTCGGCGCGGCGGTCCACGAGACCTTCGAATACGACGAGGACGGCAACCTGCTCACGCCCAACTTCTACGACTACCACGTCCCCCACGCGCTCGACATGCCGCCGCTCGCGACCGGCGCAATCGAGAGCCCCTCGCCCTTCACGCCGCTCGGCACGAAGGGGATGGGCGAGGGCGGCGGCGCCGGCATCCACGCGATCTGCGCGGCGATCCAGGACGCGACCGGGCAGGTCGTGACCGACAGCCACAACCCGTACCAGCGCGTCTGGCGGCTGCTGCAGGAGGAGAGCGCATGAACGTTTCCGGGGAGCGAGCGTTCGCTGCGCCGCGCGACACCGTGTGGCACGTCCTGAACGACCCGGCCTCGATGGCGAAGACGATGCCCGGCGTCCAGAGCTTCGACATCCACGACGACAAGCGCTGGACGGCCAACGTGAAGATCCCACTCGGGCTCGGCGGCCTGAAGATGAAGGTCGACATGGAGAAGATCGAGGAGCGCGAGCCCGAGTTCGCGAAGCTCGCGGTCAAGGGCAACGGAGTGGGCGCGATCATGAACATGACGACGTCGTTCGAGCTCTCCGACGCGGCCGACGGCGGTACCGCGATGGCGTGGGCGGCGGAGGTCAAGATCCTCGGGCCGGTGGGCTCGATGGGGCAGCGCGTGCTCCAGCCGATCGTGAACCAGCAGGTGCAGCACGTCCTCACGGCGCTGGACGGTCAAGTTCAGGAGGCGATGCGCAGGGAGCCGCTGATGGCGCCTCCGCTGAGGTTCGGCGTCATGCAGCTCACGATGGAGCCGCTCGACGAGATGCTTGCGTCGGCGCGGGCCATGGACGAGGCCGGGATGGACACCGTCTGGCTCGCCGAGGCGTACCCGTGGTGGCGCAAGCATGGGATGGAGGCGCGGTCGTCCTCCGGAGTCGGCGCGATCATGGCGCGCGAGACGAAGCGGCTGACGATCGGCTGGGGGATCATCGCCGCGTCGACGCGTCATCCCGTGCAGGCGGCGATGGACGCGCGTGTCGTGCAGGAGGCGGCCGGCCCGGGCCGGTTCATCCTCGGCTTCGGGACCTCGAAGATCTTCCTCAACAACACGAAGACGCAGACCAAGAAGACGCTCGGGCCGATGCGCGACGCGGTGACGATCGCGCGCGGCGTGCTCTCCGGTGAGCGGTTCGACTACGACGGCGACACGTGGAGTGCCGACGTGCCGGCGCTGGCCCCTGACGCGCACGCGCCGCGCGAGGTTCCGCCGCTCTACGTCGCCGCGACAGCGCCGAAGATGCAGCAGCTCGCGGGCGAGATCGCCGACGGCTGCCTCACGCCCTCGATCACGACGCCGGGCTTCGTCCGCTACACGCGGAAGAACGTCGGCGACGAGATCGACGTCGGCTGCACGGTCGTCGCCTCGATCCACGAGACCGACCGCGACGCCGGCCGCGACGGCGCGCGCGAGATCGCCGGCATGTACCTCGCGAACAAGGTGCAGAACATCCAGGGCGCGGCCGACACGCTGCTCGAGCTCGCCGGGATCGAGCAGGACGAGATCCGGCCCGTCGCCGAGGCGATGGAGCAGGGCGGACGCCTCGCCGCGAAGGCGCAGGTCTCGGACGCGCTGCTCGACAAGTGCCGGCCGATCGCGGGCACGCCGTCCGACTGCATCGAGGCGATCGAGGAGTACCGCGACGCCGGCTGCAGCCACGTGATGCTCGAGCTGTGGGGCGCGGACCGCCACGAGCAGATCCGGCTCTTCGGCGAGAAGGTGCTGCCGCAATTTCGCGGATAGACGACATGCTCGCCGAGGCCCGCTCGCGGATCGTGCGCTACACGCCTGACGAAGTGCGCGCCGATCCCGATCTGCTCGTCGTCGACATCCGCTCGCACGACGAGCGCGAGCGCATGGGCGTCATCCCCGGCTCCAAGGCTGTGTCGTTGTCGGTCTTGCCGTGGCGGGCCGACCAGACCTCGGAGTGGCGCGACCCGGAGCTTGCGGGGCGGCGGCTCTGCCTGGTGTGCACGCACGGCGAGTCCTCATCCCTCGCAGCGGCTCAGCTCTTCGACCTCGGCGTCGACGCCGGCGACCTCATCGGCGGCTACGAAGCATGGTGAACGTCGACCGAGACAGGCTGGTCGAGACCGCCACGCGGCTCGTCGACGTGCCGAGCTTCACGGGAGACGAGGAGGCGGCGGCGCGGCTGATGGTCGAGCTCTACGAGTCGCTCGGCCTGCAGGTGCAGTGGCAGCAGGTCGAGGAGGGCCGGGCCAACGCGCTCGGCATCTGGAGCGGGGCGGGCGGCGGCAAGTCGCTCATGTTCAACGGGCATCTCGACACGTCGTACTCGGGTCGCGAGCCGTGGCTTCGCAACGTCCCCGGCTTCCAGCCGCAGGCGTTCGAGCGGGACGGGCGCCTCTACGGACTCGGCATCTCGAACATGAAGGGCGCGGTCGCGTGCTACGTCGAGGCGGTGCGGGCGCTGCAGGACGCGGGCGTGCGGCTGCGCGGCGACGTCCTGATCGCAGCAGTCTGCGGCGAGATCGAGAAGACGCAGCAGGGAGAGGCGCAGGGAGCGCAGTACCGCGGCTACGCGGCGGGCACGCGCTATCTCGTCTCGCACGGCGGGGTGGCGGACATGTGCCTGCTCGGGGAGCCGACCGAGGGCAAGGTCGTCCTCGGCCACTTCGGTGCGCTCTGGCTGCGGATCCGCGTGCACGGCGACTTCATCCACACCGCGTTCAGCGAGGGACGGCGCGACCGCAACTCGATCCTGCGCGCGCGCGAGGTGCTCGACGCGGTGCTCGAGTGGATTCCCGCGTGGGAGAGCGACCCGGCGAATGCGTACCGCGACGCGAAGGCGATCGTCAACGTCGGCGCGGTCGAGGGCGGTTTCGGCTGGCGCGCCTCCCGCACGCCGCATCACACCGACCTCTTCCTCGACGTCCGCGTGCCGCCGACGAAGCCGATGGGGGTCGCACGGCGCGAGGTGCTCGACATGGTGCGCGGGCTCGGCGAGCGCTTCCCCGACTACGGCGTCGAGGGCGAGGTCTACGTCACCGCGCCCGGCGCCGAGATCGAGGAGGGCCACGAGCTCGTCGCCGCGATCGACGCCGCCCACGCCGAGGTCTGGGGCGAGGCGCCCGGACGCGACGTGACGCGCTGGTTCAGCGACGCGTCGGCCCTCACGCGCTACGGCGTCCCGACCGTCAACTACGGCACCTCGACGGGCCTGATGGACGTGGAGCTCGGCGAGAACCTCGAGATCGACGGGCTCGTCAAGACCGCGGAGGTCTACGCGCGCGTCGCGATGCAGGTCTGCGGAGTCGCATGAAGCTCGTCACCTACGACGACGGGAAGGTCGGCTACGTCGACGGCGAGGAGATCGTCCGGCTCGACGTGCCGACGATGCGCGAGTGGTTCGAGCGCGGCGGCGCGGACGAGACCGGCGAGCGCACGCCGCTCGCCGAGGCGAGGCTGCAGGCTCCGATCGTCCCGAAGAAGTTCTTCCACACCGCCGGCAATTTCCGCGAGCACGAGGAGGAGTCCAAGAACGTCAACTGGACGCACCGGATCGCGCCGTGGATCAACTTCTTCCAGAACGTCGACGCGATCATCGGTCCCGACGAGCCGATCGATCTATCCGGAGCACCTCACCGAGGAGCTCGACTACGAGCTCGAGCTCGCCGTCGTCCTCAAGAAAGCCGGCAAGTGGTTCTCGCCGGAGGAGGCGGTGGACTACATCGGCGGCTACGTGATCTTCAACGACATCACGGCGCGCGACATCCAGCGGGGCGAGATGCGCTCGGGCGTGTTCAGCTTCTGCAAGGCGATCGACACGTTCTGCCCGCTCGGGCCGTGGATCGTGACGCCCGACGAGATCCCCGACCCTCACGACCTCGCGATGGAGCTTCGCGTCAACGGCGAGCCGCGCCAGGAGTCGCACTCGAGCCGGATGAGCGTGACGATCCCGCAGATCCTCAGCAACTTCTCGGCGCTCGGCTACAGCGCGGGGGACGTCCTCTCCACCGGCACCGTCGCGGGCGTCGCAGGCTTCAAGTCCGAGGAGGAGCGCCGCCGGCTCTACCTCAAGCCGGGCGACGTGATCGAGGCGGAGATCGAGCGGATCGGCGTGCTGCGCAACCCGGTCATCTCGTGGCAGGAGGGTCACGGCGAGCCGGCGCCGCCACGCATCCGCCCCTGGGGCGACGACTGAGCTGCGCACTGGTGGTCGGGCCGCCGGGGTGGAAGGATTAGCCGACTAGCTCCGACGCCCAGGGAGGCGACCATGGCAAGCACGATCCTCGACGAGTCCACCATCCCGGTCATCCGCGGCCGGTTCACAGGCGAGCTTCTCGAGCCCGGTGACGACGGGTACGACGAGGCACGCACGGTTTTCAACGCGATGATCGACCGCCGCCCGCGGCTGATCGTCCGTTGCTCGGGTGCCGCCGACGTGGTCGCGGGCATCCTGCTCGCGCGCGAGACCGGTCTGCCGCTCTCCGTCAAGGGCGGCGGCCACGGCGTCAACGGACATGCCGTCTGCGACGACGGGATCATGCTGGACCTCTCGCCGCTGAAGCGGATCGACGTCGATCCGGAGGCACGCGTCGTGCGCGCCCAGGCAGGCGTGACCTGGGGCGAGTTCGACGCCGCCACGCAGGCGCATGGGCTCGCGACGACGGGCGGCCGCATCACGACGACGGGCATCGCGGGCCTCACGCTCGGCGCGGGCAGCGGCTGGCTCGAGCGGATGTACGGCTTCACGTCGCACAACCTGCTCGCCGCCGAGATCGTGACGGCCGACGGACGCGTGGTGCGCGCGAGCGAGGACGAGAACCAGGAGCTCCTGTGGGGGCTTCGCGGCGGCGGCGGGAATTTCGGCGTCGTCACCCAGTTCGAGTACCGCCTCCACGAGGTCGGCCCGATGGTCACGGGCGGCATGGTGCTCTGGCCGCTGGAGCAGGCCGGCGAGGTGGTTCGCTTCTACCGCGACTGGATCGAGTCCGCGCCCGACCAGGTCGGCGGCGGAGCGGCAGTCGTCGTGGCTCCGCCCGAAGCGTTCGTCCCGGCAGAGCTGCAGGGAAAGCCCGTGCTGGCCGTCATCCCGATCTCGTTCGGCGATCCCGAGCTGCTTCGCCCGATCCGCGAGTTCGGATCGCCGTTCGCAGACCTCGTGGGCCCGATGCCGTACGTCGCGGTGCAGACGCTCATCGACGCCCCCAACCAGCCGGGGAACCTCAACTACTGGAAGGCAGAGGCGGTCGAGGAGCTCAGCGACGAGCTCATCGATCTCGTCGTCGCGCACGCAGCGACGATCGGCTCACCCTTCAGCGCCTGCTTCTTCCAGCCGCTCGGCGGCGCTCTCGATCGGCAAGACCCGGCCGCCTCGGCGATCAACCCCCGTCCCGGGAAGTGGATCCTGCATGCGATCGGCGTCTGGGCGACCGACGCGGAGTCCGAGTCGGAGATGGCCTGGGTCAGTCGGTGGGGCAAGCTGACGGAGCCGTACACGGGCGCCGGCGCACCGCTGACCTTCAGCGCCGACACGGGCGACGAGCGCGTGCGCGCCACGTTCGGCCCGGAGAAGTACGCAGCGCCTCGTCGCACTGAAGGACGAGTACGACCCCGACAACCTCTTCCGCCTCAACCAGAACATCCAGCCGAGCTAGGTGAGCTGGCCCCGCGACGACCCGAAGCTCGAGCGCGTACGCGCGCTCATGGCGGAGGAGGGGCTCGACGCGCTCGTCGTCCGCGCGCCGGACAACGTCCTCTACCTCACGAACTTCTGGGGGATGAAGGGGTACGACGCCTGCGTCTTCCCGCGCGAGGGCGAGCCGGTGCTGATCACGATCGAGGCGTCGGAGGAGGACGCAGCGAGCACGTCCTGGACGGAGGACGTGCAGCTGATCCGCGGCTACGACCCCGACGATCCGCGGCCGCCGATCGCCCGCACGCTCGACGCGGCTGTCCCGGCGGCTCGCGGCTACGAGCGGGTCGGGCTCGAGCTGTCGCTCGGCACCCAGGCGTCGGACCGGATGGTCGGCGAGCCGACCACGTTCACGGCTGCCTGGTTCGACTCCTTCCCCGAGGCGGCCGACGCAACGTCGCTGCTCGTCCGTGCTCGCTCGCTCAAGACCGAGCAGGAGGTCGAGCGGCTGCGGCTCGCCAACGAGATCGCGGCGGCGGGGATGGAGCACGTCCGCGACCGGCTCCGCCCCGGGATGAAGGAGGCCGAGGCCGCGGCGTTGTGGCAGGGCTTCGTCCACGGCGAAGGCACCGGCTGGCAGGGCAAGGTCGATCTCGCGCTGCCGTTCTCGCTTGTCTGGGCGGGCCGGGAGATCAAGACCTTCACGGCCACGGGGAACAAGCCGGTTGCCGAGGGCGAGCCGGTCCTGTTCGAGATCTGGGTCTGCGCCGACGGCTACTGGGCGGACCACACCAAGAACCTCGTCGTCGGCGAGCTCCGGGAGGACTATGCCGAGCTCGAGACCGCGCTCATGGGCGTTTACAACGGAGCGCTGGAGTCGATCCGCCCGGGCGCTTCGATGGCCGAGCTCGACCGCGACGTTCGGGCGCAGGTCGACGCGATGGGCTACCCCGGCCAGCCGACGCATCCGATCTGCCACGGCGTCGGCGCGCGGGCGCACGAGCCCCCGTACCCCCACCAGGCCGGCGACGGCACGTTCGAGGAGCGGATGGTGCTCGCGGTCGAGCCGGGCGCGTACTGGCCGGGCGGCGGCGGGCTTCGCGTCGAGGACAACTTCCTCGTCACGAGCGACGGGGTGGAGAAGCTCTCCTCGTTCCCGGACGGAGTGGTCCAGTGTCCGACCTGATCTGGACCGGTTCGCTGAACGACCGGTTCCGGATCGGTGGGCAGGTCGGCCTCTACGACACGACCCTGCGCGACGGTGAGCAGACGGTCGGCGTCGTCCTCTCGCCGGAGGAGAAGCTCGAGATCGCGCGCCTGCTCGACGGGCTCGGCATCGAACGGATCGAGGCGGGCTTCCCCCGCGTGTCCGAGGAGGACCGGCGGGCCGTCGAGCTCATCGCCGGCGCCGGGCTGACCGCCGAGGTCTGGGGCTTCTCGCGCGCGGTGCCCGCCGACCTGGAGCTCCTCGTCGAGGTCGGCGTCAGCCACTCCGTGATCGAGTCGCCGATCTCCGATTTGAAGCTCGAGGCGATCGGCGTCTCGCGCGAGAAGATGCTCGACCGCATCGCGAGCGCCATGCGCTTCGCGGCCGAGCACGGCATTCACGCAGCGTTCTTCGGCGTCGACTCGACGCGCGCAGAGCCAGGGTTCTACCGGCAGGTCTACGAGACCGCGGTCGAGGCCGGTGCGAAGGAGGTGGCCGTCGTCGACACGCTCGGGATCGCCTCGCCCGAGGCCGTCACAGACCTTGTCGGCGCGACGCTGCAGTACGTCGACGGGCTGCCGGTCCATTTCCACGGCCACAACGACTTCGGGGTCGCCACCGCCTCGGCGGTCGCGGCGGTGCGGGCGGGCGCGACCTGGATTCACGGCACGATCAACGGGATGGGCGAACGCGCGGGAAACGCGGACCTCGGCGAGATCGCGCTCGCGCTTCGCGCGCTGTACGGCGTCGAAACCGGCCTCCGCTTCGACCGCATCCGCAAGGCCTCCGCCCGCATTCAGCAGCTCTCGGGCTACGGGCTCGCGCCGTGGAAGCCGCTCACCGGCGAGACGCTGTTCCGGCGGGAATCGGGCGCCGTCGCCTCGCAGTTCCACGACCCGCCGTCGATCGAGCCGTACTCCTCCGAGCTCGTCGGGGCGGAGCGGGCCATCGTCCTCGGCAAGAAGAGCGGCCTCGACTCGATCCGGATCAAGGTCGAGGAGCTCGGTCTCGACGTGCCCGAGGAGCGGTGGCCGGAGCTGCTCGCGCGCGTCAAGGAGCTCGGGACGAGCAAGGGCGGCCTGGTCAGCGACGACGAGCTTCGGAACCTCGTGAATGGCTGACTACGACGCGGTAATCGTCGGCAGCGGCGTCAACTCGCTTGCCTGCGCTGCGCTGCTCGCGCGCGGCGGCTGGCGCGTCTGCGTGCTCGAGCGGAACGACTGGTTCGGCGGCGCGATCAAGACCGAGGAGCTCACGGAGCCGGGGTTCCTTCACGACACGTTCAGCGCGTGGCACCCGCTCTGGGTCGGCGGCGCCGCGCACGCCGAGCTCGGTGACGAGCTCGCCGCGCGCGGGCTCGAGTACCTCAACACCGAGCTGCCGACGGCGACGGCGTTCCCGGACGGAGGCTCGGCTTTTCTGCTCCGCACGGCGGAGGGAAACGCGCAGGAGCTCGGGCCGGAGTGGCCGGGCGTGCTCGAGCGCTTCTTCCCGAACGCCGACCTTGCCTTCGGGATCCTCGGCACGGAGCTGTGGTCGCCGGCCGGCCTCGCGTTCGGCGCGAAGGCGGTGCGGCGTCTCGGCCGTGCCGGCGCGGCCGCGTTTCTCGGCGACGTGCTCCAGTCGAGTCGCGACTGGCTCGAGACGACATTCGCCTCGGAGCGCGCCCACGGCCTGCTCGCGCCGTGGGTGCTGCACACCGGCCTCGGGCCCGACCAGGCGACGTCCGGCTTCATGACGCAGGTGATCGCGGTCGCCGTGCAGGAGGGCGGGATGCCGGTGCCCCGCGGCGGCGGTGCGAAGCTCGCCGAGGCGCTCGTGCAGCTGATCCGCGACCACGGCGGCGTGTGCGAGACCGACCGCGACGTCGAGCGCGTGCTCGTGCGGTCCGGCCGGGCGGTGGGCGTGCGCCTCACCGACGGCGATACGATCGAGGCGGAGCGCGCGGTCGTCGCGAGCGTGACGCCGACCCAGCTCCACGAGCGATTGCTCGCGGACGCCGACGTGCCGGCGCCGGTCGCGGAAGCAGCGCGCCGCTTCCGCTACGGCCGCTCCGAGATGCAGATCCACTACGCGCTTTCCGAGCCGCCCCGCTGGGACGGAGACGAGCGGCTGGCACAGAGCGCGATCGTCCACGTCACGCCGGGTCTCGACGGCGTCTCGCGCGCTGTGAACGAGGCCGAGCGAGGGATGCTCCCGGCCGAGGCGACCATCGTCGTCGGCCAGCCGCTCACGATCGACCCGTCGCGCGCGCCCGCCGGTCGCGGCCTTCTCTGGATCCAGCTGCAGGAGCTGCCGTGGCGGATCAAGGGCGACGCCGGTGGTGGGACGTATCTCGGCCGCGGCGAGTGGACGGACGCGTGGCGTGAGCACTACGCGGACCGGATCCAGGCTCGGCTTGCGCATCACATCCCGAACCTCGAGTCGTCGATCCTGAAGCGGGTCGCGCTCGGTCCGCACGACCTGCAGCGGGCGAACGTCAACCTCCGGCACGGCGACCCCTACGGCGGATCGCTCGCGCTCGACCAGAACTTCCTCTGGCGCCCCTTCGGGTCGAGCCCCGGGCACGCGACTCCGGTCGAGCGGCTCTGGCAGATCGGGGCGAGCACCTGGCCCGGCCCGGGCCTGGGCGCGGGCTCCGGGACGATCGTCGCGCGCAAGCTCCTCGAGCCGCCGCTCAGCCAGCGTGCGGTCGCGCGGGCCCGGACGCTGCTGCAGCGCTAGTCCGGCTGGTCGCGCACCAGCTCCAGCGTTGCGCAGTGCAGCCCGGCGATCGCGAACTTGTGGCTCTCGGAGAAGTCGACCTGGATCACCTCGACGCCGTGCTTCTCGAGCGCGCGGCGGACGGTCGGCGAGCCCGCGTTCATCACCACGCGTCCCGGCGACAGCGTCACGCCGTTCAGGGCGAGATCCCAGTACTCCTCGACCGGCACCTCGATGATCTCGTAGCCGCGCCGCTTCAGCTCCCGCACGAAGCCGTAGTTCACGAGATGCGGAGCGAGCAGCACCTTCCCGTGGTCCACGGTCAGCATGACCATGTCCATGTGGGACGTGCCGATCGAGCCGTGGCCGGTCGTGTCGTACCAGCCCGGGCTGTGGCACACGATCAGCTCGACGCCGAGGTTCGAGAGCACGAACTCGAGCTGGCGAAGCCCCTCCTCGTTCGCGACGACCGACTCGTTGAAGACGAACGTCTTCTCGTCCAGCCAGCGTCCCGCGCCCGGCTCGCCGACACCGGTGCCGTGAATCGTCAGGTAGACGGGAACCTGCAGCGCGGCGAGCACCTGCTGCCAGATCACCTCGCGGCCCTTCTGCCAGGAGCCGAGCCCGTAGCGGTGCACGATCGCGCCACCGTGGACGACGAGCCCGCCGCCCGCGAGCGTGACGAGGTTCTTGATCCAGCCGTAGGCGCCGATCGCAGGCACCGGCGGCTCGATGTAGTTGACGCGGACGCCGTTGTCGGCGAGCACCGCGTAGTACTCGTCGAACTGCGCCTGCAGCCGGCCCAGGTCGGCGTTGCCGGCGGCGGTCGAGTAGTAGTACTGCCACTCCTCCGCATACTCGGGCCGCACCTCGTTCTCCGACGGACGCGAGACCAGCACCTCTCGAAGCGTCCCGATTCCTTCGGCGCCCCACCGGCGGCCCCAGACCTGCTCGACCTCGTCGTAGAAGTCGCTTTCGTGAAGCATGTAGTTGCGGAGCGGCTTTCCCGGCTCGAACCAGGGCAGCGTCTCGAGCACAGCATGCTCGTCGTGCGCCTCCGCGGGCCGCGGCGACGAGTACTCGAGCTCGACCTCCCGTCCGTCCGCGGTGCGGACGCGGAACGGCACGAGCTCGCGGGTCGACTCTTCGGCGGAGGGCTTCGACGTCGTTGCCATGGCTCTCCTTTCTAGAACGCGAAGATGCTTCGGCCGGCGAGCTCGACGCGGTAGATGTCGGTCGCCAGCTCGAGGTGGGCGTGCAGCGCGGCGGCCGCGCGGTCGGGGTCCTGCGCTGCGCAGGCGGCGAGCAGCTCGTGGTCGAGCTCGGCGTGCCGGTCCTGGGGTGAGCCGGCGGCGCCGAGCAGCACCGGCCGGTACCGCTCGCAGCTGTCCCACGCGGGACGGATCAGGCGCAGCAGCCAGCCGGAGCGCGCCGCTTCATACAGGGTGAAGTGGAAGGCGGTGTGCGCATGCACCGCTGCGCGCGCGTCGCCGGCTCGGCGGGCCTCGTCGAGCTCGGCCAGGTGCGAGCGAGCCGCCCGCTCGTCCTCCGCGTCGAAGCGAGCAGCTGCTCGCCGCACGGCCATCGTCTCGAGCGCGAGCCGGATCGAGAAGAGCTCGCGCAGCTCTTCGATGTCGAGAGCCACGACCTTCGCGCCGTGGTGCGGGACGTGCTCGGCGAGCCCCAGCGCCTCGAGCCGGCGTACCGCCTCCCGGATCGGCGAGATGCTCATTCCGAGCGAGCGGGCGAGATCCTCGAGTCGTAGCGGCGTGCCCGGCGTGAGCTCGCCGAGGATGATCGCCTCGCGCAGCCGCTCGAGCGCCGCCTCGGCCATCGTCGGGTGGCGCGGGACGCCACCCTGCGTCAGCGTCGACTCCACGAAATCGAGCGTGAACCACTCTTGATCAGATGTCAAACGCATGGGAGGATCAAGGCTCCGGGTGTCGAGGGCCACGCAGCAACGGCCGCTGTTCTCGATCTCGCAGGTGAGCACGCTCACCGCGAGCTTCGCCGACGACGTGCGCGCCTACGCGGCGGCCGGAGCCGACGGGATCGGCATCTGGGAGATCAAGCTCGGCGACGACTCGCTCGAGGAGTTCCGGGCGAGCGGCCTCCGTTGCGCGACCGCCGTTCCCGCTGTTCCGTCCGTGCATCCACTGCCGCTCCTGCCGGGCCCCGAGACCCCGCGCGAGCGCGTCGACGCGCTTCTCCGCTCGCTCGAGGTTCTTGCGCCGTATGAGCCGGCGGCGATCCTGTGCTTCACGGGGCCGGGCGACCGCGAGACGGCGGTCGCGCGGGGTGCGCGAGATCGCCCGCGAGGCCGAGAGCGACTCGGCCTGACGGCTCGCGGTCGAGCCGTTCCAGCTCCAGGGGATCGAGAGCTGGTCGATCCTGAACACGCTCGGCGATGCCGCCGGGTTCGTCGACGAGGTCGGAAGCGACGCGGTCGGCATCCAGTTCGACGTGTGGCACCTCTGGAACACGCCGGACCTGCTCGACGAGATCCCGCGCCACGCCCACCTGATCGCCGGCGTGCACGTCAGCGACTGGCGCGAGCCGACGCGCGGCTGGGCGGACCGCGTTCTCCCCGGCGACGGCGCCGCTGACTTGCCCGCGATCCTCGGCGTCTTAGAGGATGTGGGCTGGGAGGGGTTCTACGATCTCGAGATCTTCTCCGACAACGGCACGTTCGGCGCCGCGTATCCCGAGTCGCTCTGGGATCTCGACGTCGCCGAGCTCGCGACGCCGCGGTCGCGAGGCTTTCTTCAACTGCTGGTCGAAAAGGAGGGTCCCGGCGACCGCCGCGGGCCGGAGAGGAGAGACATGAGGGTAGAAAAGCGGGCGCGCTGGGCGCTCGTGATCGTTGCCGCGGCGGCACTCGTCCTCGCGGCGACCGCGGCGGCTCGTACGCATTCCGGTGCGGCCAAGAAGCCGATCATCATCGGGTGGGCCTTCGACAACAAGGGGCCGATGCAGCCGTTCGACACGCCGGCACTGGCTGCGGCGAAGCTCGAAATCGCCAAGTTCAACAAGAAGGGCGTGGACGGACGCAAGATCGTGATCAAGACCTGTAAGACCCAGGGCGACGACAAGACAACGTCGAAGGTCTGCGCCGACAAGCTGATCGGCCAGCACGCGAACGTCATCTTCACGACATGCGACGTCGATCTGGCCTCGCCGGTCGTGCAGGAGTCGCTCAAGCACCACCTGCTCACGATCGCGCCGTGCATCGGCACCGACCAGATGGGCCCGAAGCGGTTCGGGAAGGCGGGCAAGCTCGCCTACAGCTTCGGCAACGTGGCGCAGGACGAGGGGTCCGCGATGGCCGAGCTCGCGTGGAAACACGGCTGGAAGACCGCGGACCTCGCGACAGACACCGTGATCGTCTACTTCAAGGCCGTCGTGACCGCGTTCAAGGCTCGCTTCCAGCAGCTCGGCGGGAAGATCAAGTACGAGACGACGTACCAGGATCCGGCGCTCGTGCAGGGCTCCACGAACTTCCACAACGCTGCCAGCGGCATCGAGCAGCATCCTGCCGACGTGATCGTGACGGTGACCTCGGGCTCGTACGGCGCCCAGCTCCCGTTCATCACCGACCTGCGCACGGCCGGCGTCAAGACCCCGATCCTGAACTCGTGGGCGGGCGACGGGACGTACTGGCTGCCCACCAGCGGCCCAAAGGTCACGAACTACTGGTTCGTGACCTACGCGAATGCGTTCGGGCACGATCCGAATGCCGCTGTGAACAAGCTGGCGAACACGCTCCGAGCCGGCAATCCATTCAATGCCGCGACCGGCGGATTCGTCACCGGTCCGGCCGCGATCGACGGGCTCGTCACCGCGATCAAGCGTGCGCACGGCTCGCTCGTCGGGTCGAAGCTCGCGGCGGTGATGGAGAAGTTCCACAAGGTGCCCACGCTCTCGGGCAACGTGAGCTTCTCGAAGAAGCTCCACACGGTGTTCGGTCGCCAGTACCGCGTGGTGGAGATCAACAACAACACACCGATCGCCAAGGGCACGATCACGGCGAAGGTCGTACCGAACAGCCCGGACTCCTAAGGGCTTGACGGCGGTAACGCAGCAGGAATCGAGGGGAGGCCCGGAGGATCGCTCCGGGCCTCCGCCGTATCGCGCTCGTTCGCGGGAGTCCAGGCGCTCCGCGACGTCTCGCTCGAGCTCGGGCAGGGCGAGGTCGTCGGGTTGATCGGGCCGAACGGGGCCGGCAAGTCGACGCTCGTCAACGTCCTCAGCGGCTTCGACCGTCCGACGAGCGGCCGCGTGCTGCTCGAGGACCGGGACGTGACCCGCTGGCCCGCTTTCCGGCGCGGCCGGCGCGGGCTCGCGCGCACGTTCCAGCACAGTCACGCCTTCCGTGGCCTCTCGGTGCGGGAGAACGTCGAGGTGTCCGCGCTCGGCGTCGGCGCGTCGCAGCGGGAGGCGGCGCGGCGGGCGCGGGAGCTGCTCGCGCTACTCGGGCTCGATGCGTATGCGGATCGGCCCGCCGGCTCGCTGGCGCACGGCGACGAGCGGCGGCTCGGGGTCGCCAGGGCGCTGGCGACGGACCCGCGCTTCGTGCTCATGGACGAGCCCGCGGCGGGGCTTCCGGAGGCCGAGATCCCGCAGTTCGCAACGGCGGTCGCAGTGATCCGCGATCGCGGAGCCGGCGTCCTGCTCGTCGACCACAACGTCGCTCTCGTGCTGGAGGTCTGCGAGCGGATCCACGTGCTCGACCAGGGGAAGACGCTGGCCGAAGGGACGCCGCAGGAGATCCGCGCCCACCTCGGCGTCGCGGCGGCCTACCTCGGCGAGAGCGCAGAAGCGGACGGGATCGAATGACGGCGCTCGCGGTCGACAAGCTCACGGTCCGCTACGGCGCCGTCGAGGCCGTCCGCGACCTGTCGCTCGAGGTGAAGCCCGGCGAGATCGTCGGCCTGATCGGGCCGAACGGGGCAGGCAAGTCGTCGACGTTGCACGCGATCATGGGCGCGGCGCCGATCGCCGGCGGTGACGTTCGGTTCGACGGACGCTCACTGGTCGGCCGCCGGCCAGAGGACGTGGCCCGGCGCGGCATCGCGCTCGTCCCCGAGGGGCGCCGCATCTTCGGCGAGCTGACCGTGGAGGAGAACCTGCGCCTCGGCCTCGCGGGCCGGCGGCGAGGGAGCAACGGAGGCGGCCTGGCGCGGGCCTACGAACTCTTCCCGGTCCTGCGCGAGTTCCGTTCGCGCCAGGCGGGCGTCCTCTCGGGCGGGCAGCAGCAGCAGCTCGCCATCGGCCGTGCGCTCGCCGCCGATCCCGCCGTCCTCCTGCTCGACGAGCCCTCGCTCGGGCTTGCGCCGAAGATCGTCGACGTGGTCTTCGAGGCGCTGGCGGAGATCCGGGACTCCGGGCTCGGCGTCCTGCTCGTCGAGCAGCGCGCGCAGCGCACGGTCGCCCTCGCGGACAGGTCGCACGTGCTCGCAAACGGGGAGCTCCGCCTGACACTCGGCCCGGACGATGCGGGCGATACCGACCGGCTCGTCGCCGCCTACCTCGCATGATCCTCGCCTTCCTCAACCTCACGTGGCCGACGTTCGCGAACGGCCTCGCGCTCGGCGGTGTCTATGCGCTCATGGCGGTGGGGATCGGCCTCGTCTTCGGCGTCCTGCGCCTCGTCAACTTCGCCTACGGGCAGCTGATCATGGCCGGCGCCTTCGCGCTCGCCTACGGCTCGCAGTGGGGATTCCCGAACTGGGCCGCGATCCTCTTCTGCTTCGGCGTCGTGCTCGGACTGTCCGTGCTGATGGACTGGCTCGTCTTCCGTCCGTTGAGGACGCATTCCCCCGCGGTGATGCTCGTGGCGACGTTCGCCGTCGCGTTCCTGCTCCAGAGCATCGCGCTGCTCGCGTTCGGCCCGTTGGGCAAGAGCGCCGGCGCGCTCGCCATCCTCAACGCGCCGTGGGACATCGGCGGCGTCTTCATCAAGAAGATCGCGGTGATCGCGTTCGCGACCGCCGTCGGCTGCCTCGCGATCCTGCAGCTGCTGCTGACGCGCACTCCGCTGGGCCTCCACATGCGGGCGGCGGCGATGGACTTTCGAACGGCTCGCCTGCTCGGTGTCCGCGCGAACTGGGTGATCTCCGGGGCCGTGATCGTCTCGGGGCTCTTCGCGGCCGTTTCCGCCGTGATGCTCAGCGTCACGGAGCTCACGGTCACGCCGACGTTCGGCACCCAGGACACGATCCTCGTGCTCGCCGGAGTCGTGCTCGGCGGTCTCAACCGGCCGATCCCCGCCACGCTCGGCGGGTTCGCGATCGGCTTCGCGAGCGGGATCCTCGGGAGGCGTGCTCCCGTCGAACCAGAGCCAGTACCTGCCGAGCTTCCTCTTCGCGGCGGTGATCGTCGTGCTGCTCGTCCGTCCGAACGGGCTCTTCGCGCGCGGCGGCGGGACGGTGGAGCGCGTATGAGCGTCGCTCGCCTCGGCGCGGGGCTGTCCCCCCGGAGCTGCTCGCTCGTACGCCGGCGTCCTGCTCGTCCCCGTGCCCAGCGCTGACCCGCGCTGCCTCGGGCTCGAGGTCTCGAGCTATCTCCAGGCGTATTTCCTCGACACGCTCGTCAAGGTCGCGATCGTCGTCGCGCTGTACGTCTTCATCGGCAACTCGGGCGTGCTCTCGTTCGGGCACGTCAGCTTCGTTGCGCTAGGGGCATGGACGGCCGGCGTGCTCACGGTGCCGCAGGGCCAGAAGCGCGTCACGATGCCGGGCCTCGCCCACTTTCTCCTCACGACGAACGTTGGCAACGTCGCGTCGCTCGCGCTCGCGGCGGTGCTCGGCGGCATCTTCGCGTTCGTGGTCGGCTTGCCGCTCATGCGGCTGTCAGGCCTCGCGGCCGGGATCGCGACGTTCGGGGTTCTCGAGATCACGAACAACGTGCTCACGTTCGAGCAGAGGATCGGGCCCGGCCTGAACGCGTTCTCCGCGGTCCCGTCGACGACGGGGATCTGGCAGGCGGCGATCGGCGGCCTCGTCTGCGTGGCCGTCGCCTACGTCTACCAGCGGACCCGCTTCTCACGGATGCTGCGTGCCACACGCGAGGATCCGGCGGCGGCTGCGGCGGCCGGGATCTCGATCTACCGCCAGCGCCTGCTCGCCTTCACGCTTTCCGGCGCACTCGCCGGTTTCGCGGGCGGGCTCTACGTCCACCTGCAGCCGCTGCAGGCGGGCAACCTGTCTCTCGATCTGACGTTCATCACGCTTGCGATGCTCGTCGTGGGCGGGTCCGGGAGCCTGCTCGGCGCAGTCGTCGGGGCGCTGGCCCTGAACGGGCTCTTCTCCTTCTTCTCGGCCGCGACGAACACCGTCGACGTGCTCGGTTGGAACCTGACCGTCCCGTCGGGGACGGCAGAGCTCGCCCTCGGGGCGCTGATGGCGATCGTGCTCATCCTCCGCCCGAGCGGGCTCACCGGCGGCCGCGAGCTGTCCCTGCCACGGCGGCGCGCCGTGGTCGACCTCGAGAAAGCGAGGGTCACGACATGAGGTTCAGCATCTACTCGGAGTTGCAGAGTTGGCCGGGGAAGTCGTACGACCGGCTCTACGGCGAGGTCCTCGAGCAGATCGAGAACGCCGACCGGCTCGGCTACGACGCCTACGCCGCGATCGAGCACCTCTTCTTCCCGAAGTTCTCCGCCTCGGCGAACGTCTTCGGCCTGTTCGGGATGGCCGCCGCGCGCACACGCCGGATCAACTTCCGGACGATGCTCCACATCCTCCCGTACCACAACCCGCTCGTCCTCGCGGCCATGATCCACGAGTTCTCGCTGCTCACCGGCGGCCGCTACGAGTTCGGCGTCGGCCGCGGCCACGGCTGGATCCCGCTCCCGGCGGGGACGCCCCTCGACGAGACCTCACGGCCGCGGTACGAGGAGGCGCTCGACCTGTTCGTCGAGGCGCTGCACTCCGACGTCGTCAGCTTCGAGGGCGACTACTGGAACGTGAAGGACAGCCAGGTGATCCCGTTCAGCGGGCACAAGTTCCGCGTCGTTCTCGGCGGAACCTCCGACCGCACGTACGACCTCGCGGCGAAGCACGGCTGGGCCGTCGCGGTGCCGCCGCTCCTGCCGTACGTCGCGCTGAAGGAGCAGCTCGACCTGTACCGCGCGAAGTGCGCCGAGTACGGGACGACGCCGGACATCATCTGGATCCACGCCTGCTACATCGACGACGACCGCGAGCTCGCGCTACGCGAGGCCGAGCGGCACATGCGCGGCTTCCTCGAGGGCAATGCGTCGCCGCTGACCGAGCATCCGGTGCCGCCGGTCGACGCGCTCAACGCCGCGGGCTACGGCTTCTACGCCTCGGGGATCATGGAGAAGCTCGCGGCGACGCCGTACGACGAGATGGTCGCCGGCGACATCGTCTGGGTCGGCACGCCGGAGGACGTGATCGAGCGGATCCGCGAGACGCTCGAGGTCTGCGAGGGCCTGACCGAGATCGCGATCACGACGAACCCGGGCGGTGTCGAGCACTGGAAGGCGATCAAGGCGCAGGAGCTCTTCGCCGAGCACGTCATCCCGGTGATCCGGCGGGAGACCGGGGCGGTCGCGGTCGAAGCGTGACGCTTACGTCACGGTGGCTGCCACCGTGACGTAGGTGTGCCGCAGGCTTGCGGCGACCCGGGAGGCGACCACCCGCGCAGTGGGATGCTGGCCACCTTGACTGACGCGCGCCGATAGGTCACAACTGTTACGGCGACAGGAGGCAGCCGGTGCACGGCGTCGAGGAGCTGGAGGTGGGGGAGGAGCAGCTGCGGCGCTCGCGTGCCCGCGTCGTCGCTGCGGCGGACGCTGATCGACGTCGGATCGAGCGAGAGCTGCACGACGGCCCGCAGCAGCGGCTCGTCGCGCTCGCCGTCGAGCTGCAGCGTGCGCGTTTGCTCGCGCGGGATTCTCCGTCCGAGCTCTCCGAGCTGCTCGAGGCGCTCGCTGCGGACGTGCGAGCTGCCCTCGCGGAGCTACGGGAGCTCGCGGCCCGCATCCACCCGCCGCTGCTCGTGGGGCATGGACTTACGGCGAGCTTGCGCGCCGCGGTCGCGCGCGCGCCGATCGTCGGTCGAGATCGAGGCGGGGCCGCATCGAGCCGCTTGCCGGAGCCGGTCGCCGTCGCGGTCTATCTCTCGTGCCTCGATGCGGTGGAGAATGCCGTCGCCCACGCCGGAGGCGGCGTTCATGTGCGCGTCGTGTTGCGGCCGAGCGAGATCGGCCTGCATTTCGCGGTTGCGGACGACGGCGCCGGCTTCGACCCGGCCGCGACCGCCCCCGGCGCCGGTCTCGCGCGTATCTCCGACCGCCTTTCGATACTCGGGGGCCGCGTCTCGGTCGAGTCGTCTCCCGGGCGCGGAACGCGCCTCACAGCCGAGATCCCGCTCGAGCGGTGAACGGGCTAGCCCGCCTCGGCGAGGTAGAGGATCACGGCTTTGACGCGCTTGTGCACCGCCGTCTCCCAGGCGAGCCCCAGCTTGAGGAAGATCGAATGGATCACCTTTTCGACCGACCTCTCGCTCAGGACGAGCGAGTCAGCAATTGCAGCGTTGTTCTTTCCCTCGGCCATCTCGCGGAGGACATCGCGCTCGCGCGGGGTCAAGTCGTTGAGCGGGGACTGCTTGCTGCGGGCCCGCTCCGCGACGAGTACCTCGACGACCTTCGGGTCGATCACCGAGCCGCCCTCCGCAACCGCGCGGATCGCGGCGACGAGCTGCTCGAGGTCCTCCACCCGCTCCTTGAGGAGGTAGGCGCGCCTCGCGCTGCCGCGCTCGAGGAGCGCGAGCGCGTAGCTCGGGGTTCGTGTACTGGCTGAGCACGACCACCCCGACGTCAGGGTGGGTTTCACGCAGCCGTTCTGCGGCCTGGATCCCTTCGTCGGCGTCCCCGGGTGGCATCCGGATGTCTGTCAAGACCACGTCGGGGCTCTCGGCGTCGACGGCAGCGAGCAAGGAACCGAGATCGCCGCACACCGCCGCGACCTCGAACTCGGGCTCCGTCTCGAGCAGGCGCCGGACTCCCTCGCGAACGAGGTAGTGGTCCTCCGCGAGCACGAGCCGAATCGGCACGGTCAGAGAATACGGCGGTACCGCTCGAGTCTCTAGTGCGGACAGGGGGCCAACCTCCCTCGATACGTCGTGCCCGCGCCCCCGCGAACCACCAGCAGCCACGGTTTGCAGCCGTGCTTGCTCCTCGTAGCGTCGCTCTCGTCTGCGCGTTCTGTGCGCAAGAACGTGACGCACCGAGTCCAAAGGAGACAAGCATGGACGGAACGGGAACCCTGCTGAGCTTTCTGCGCACGCGACTGGCTTTGGCCCTGGTTGCCGCAGCCGTGGTCGGCGTGCTGGCCGGCGCCGCGCTCGTCGGCGGGGTAGGCACCGCGAAGGGAGCGGTCCTGCCGCCGGGCAACACGGTCGAGCAGTGGGACAAGATCGCGAGGACACGGTCGTCGGCTCCGGCGCCTTCCAGAACGAAGGCTTGATCTACATGGCGCTACGTCTCCAACGCCATGTACCGCGCGGTCAGCCCTGGCGAGCGGCGCGGCCAGTCGCCGGACGCCGCCGTCGTCGAGGCCGCGTACGACGACGCTGTCGCACTACTTCCCTGCACAGGCGGCGACGCTCGACGCGCTGCATACCGAGGCGCTGGCTGCCATCCCCGACAGTCAGGCCAAGGTCGTCGGAATGCGCTACGGCGCGCTGGCCGCTGCGAAGGAGATCGCGGAGCGCGACGGAGACGGGCTGCAGACACCGATCGGGTCGACGTCGCCGTTTCCGACGTCGCCCGGCGGGCCCCGGAGTATGGCGGCTGACGCCAACCGCGTACCTGCCGCCGCAGACGCCCTGGGTCGCGAATGTCCGCCCGTTCATCCTGAACAGCGCGGCTCAGTTCCTGCCGCCGCCGCCGCCGTCACTGCAGAGCCAGGAATGGGTGGATGCATTCAACGAGATCGAGGTACACGGCTCGAACGCGAACTCGAACACCGCCGAGACGACCACGGCGAAGTTCTGGACGGCGAACGTGATCCGGCAGTACAACCGCCTCGCTCGTGATGTCGCGACGGCCAAGAGCCTCGGCCTCGTCCAGACCGCGCGCCTGATGGCGATGGTGAACACGGTCGGTGCGGACGCGCAGATCTCGGTCATGTACGCGAAATACCACTACCTCTTCTGGCGACCCGTGACGGCGATCGACCCGACCTCGGTGACGAACGACGGCTTCGGTCCGGTGCCGGGATTCGACGACGGCAATCCGGCGACGGCCGAGCAGCCGGGTTGGCGTCCCTTGATCGCGACACCGAACCATCCGGAGTACCCGGCGGCACACGGATCGATCACCTCAGCAGAGGCCGAGGTGTTCAGCGAGTTCCTCGGGACCGACGCCATCGATCTCGGCATCCACGGTTTCGACCCGGCGGGTCTGGCGGGCAATCTCGACGCCACCCACCACTTCAACACGGCTTCCGAGCTGCGAGCCGAGATCGTCAACGCCCGGATCTGGGCCGGTCTGCACTATCGCTTCTCCGGCCTCGCGGGCGTCAACCTCGGCCGCGAGGTGGCTCAGTTTGACCTGGCCCACGCCTTCGGCCCCTCGGGCGCCGCTGGTTGAGCGGGTCCCGTAGGCAAACGGTCGAAATCATGCGACCATCGTCACGAGAGGGCGAAGATCGAGCCGGTCATCTCCGTCTAGAGGGCACAGACCGGCAAGGAGGGATGCGGCATGAGGAAGCTGCTCGTCACGGTGGCGCTCATCGGCGTCGGCGTCTTGATCGCGGGCCAGGGCGCCTGGAGCAAGAGCTCCGGCACGAGCGCGCAGAAGCTCGCCGACTTCTACAGGATCGACTCGATCGAGAAGACCTGGCACAAGGCGGCGTCGAGGAAGGACGTCGACCTGATGATGACGCTGTGGGCGCCGAACGCGACGGCGACGATCGCCGGCCAGACGTACCGGGGCAAGAAGGCGATCCGGCAGCTGTTCAAGAAGGCCGCGCCGTTCCAGCCCCAGAACCACTGGGAGTCCGATACCCCTGCGTACAAGATCCGCATCACGGTCAACGGCGACAGGGGGACGCTGTACTTCGAGTGCCACTACATCGACGTGGACACCCAGAAGGTCGCGGCCGCGGTGGGCGCGGACCAGGACGTCCGCAAGATCAAGGGCAGGTGGCTGATCACGAAGCTGATCTCGTCGTCGGTGACGCTGAAGCCGTAGGAGCGCGAGCAGATGTCCGTGGCAGCGCACGTCCCTCGAGCCGGCGACGCGGTGCGCCGGCTCTTCACTCGCGCCGACAACCCGCTAGTCCGCGTGGTCGCGAGGCTGCCGGCGAAGCTGCGGACGAAGCTGCTCGCCGCGTTCCTCGCGATCGCCGCCCTGCTGGTGCTCGTCTCGCTGCTCGGCGTCCGCGTCCTCGGCCAGTCGAACTCACGCTCCGGGCGGCTGCAGACGCTCCAGATCCACCGGGCCGGCTACCAGGCCATCGAAGCGCAAGCGACCGTCGTCCGGGACATTCTCGCCCTCTGCGCCGGCGGCGCCGACGTGTCCAAGTTCGCGAATGGCGGCAAGGCGACAGCAGCCTCTAAGACCAATCGCTGCCTGCGGTCGAAGGGTACTGCCGTGCGGACGGCGCTTTCCGATCTCCAGGACTCGACGCAGCTTTCGTTCCCGCCGTCTGCCGACGAAGCCGCACGGCTCCGAATCGTCAAGGCGGACACGGCTGAGCTGGGGCGGATAATGGACACGATCACCAGGTCGAAGCGCCCTTCCCTGCGGCAGCAACAGCGGGCGGAGAACCTCTCCCGCGACGACCTGGAGCCCGCGGCCCAGTCGCTCGCAACGCGCACGGCACACAAGGCCGAGTTGCTCGTCGCGGCGAACCGCAGTTCGTACGTCCGCTCGCGCAACCTCTTCATCGGCGCTGCGGCCGGCGCAGTCGTCCTCGCGCTCCTGCTCGGCTACTTCCTCTCGTGGTCGCTGATCGGCCCGATCCAGCGAATCGTGGGGAGGCTGGCCGGGATTGCCTCCGGCGACTTCTCCCGCCACGTCGAGGTTGCAAACCGCGACGAGCTCGGCGACCTCGGCACGCGTGTCAACCAGATGAACGACGAGCTGCAGCGGGTCTACGGCGAGCTGGAGACCGCGAGCCGGCACAAGAGCGAGTTCCTCGCGAACATGTCGCACGAGCTGCGCACGCCGCTCAACGCGATCCTCGGCTTCTCCCAGGTGCTGGAGAAGCGGCTGTTCGGGGAGCTGAACGAGAAGCAGGAGGAGTACGTCGGTGATATCCGCTCCTCCGGTAACCACCTGCTCTCGCTGATCAACGACGTGCTCGACCTGTCGAAGGTCGAGGCCGGTCAGATCGAGCTGGAAGTGGCGCCGTTCTCGCTCCGCGAGGCGCTCGAGCGAGGCGTCGTGATGGTGCGGGAGCGCGCGAGCAAGAACGGCGTCGCGCTTGCGGCCGAGGTCGCGCCCGAGGTGCATGTCGTCACCGGCGACGAGCGTCGCATCCGCCAAATCCTGTTCAACCTGCTCTCGAACGCGGTCAAGTTCACGCCGGCCGGCGGCCGCATCGACGTCAGCGCAGCGCGGGTCGAACGGCGAGATCCAGGTCGCTGTGGCGGACACCGGCTCCGGCATCGCGCCGGAGGACCTCGGTCGCATCTTCGAGGAGTTCCAGCAGACCGACGCCGGCGCGAAGCAGCAGGAGGGAACGGGTCTCGGCCTTGCGCTCTCGAAGCGGCTCGTCGAGCTGCACGGCGGGCGCATCTGGGTCGAGAGTGAGCTCGGAGTCGGTAGCCGCTTCGTCTTCACCCTCCCGGCGGCCGGGTGACCGCCTGATGGCCGGCGAGCGTGTCCTGGTGGTCGAGGACAACGAGAAGAACATGAAGCTCGTCCGCGACATCCTCGAGGCCGTGGGCTACAGCCCGCTCGAGGCGACGTCGGGCGAGCAGGCTCTCGTGCTGGCCGCCGAGAACGCCCCTGCGCTGGTGCTCATGGACATCCAGCTGCCGGACATGGACGGCTCGGCGGCGTTGCAACGTCTCCGTTCGGACGAGCGGACGGCCCGAATCCCGGTGCTCGCGCTGACCGCGCAGGCTATGCAGGGCGACCGCGAGCGCTTCCTCGCGGCCGGCTTCGACGGCTACCTCTCCAAGCCGATCGACGTGGACGAGCTCATCGCGACGGTGCAGCGCTACTGCGACGAAGAGACCGAGTGAGTGAGCGCGAGCAACCGAAGATCCTCGTGGTCGACGACATCCCAGAGAACCGTCGTCTGCTCGAGGCGGTGCTCCTGCCGGAGGGATACGAGGTCGTCACCGCGGCCGACGGCGCCGAGGCTCTCGCGGTCGTCGAGGCGGAGCAGCCCGATCTCGTGCTGCTCGACATCTTCATGCCGGAGCTCGACGGCTACGCGGTCTGCGAGCTCCTACGCGCGAACGAGGAAACGGCAGTGCTGCCCGTGATCATGGTCACCTCGAGCGTCGGCGAAGACAAGACCCGCGCGATCGAGGCGGGCGCCGACGACTTCATCTCCAAGCCGTTCAACCACGACGAGCTGCTCACGCGCGTCCGCTCGCTCCTGCGGATCAAGCGCTACCACGACACGATCAAGTCGCTGAACCGGACGCTGGAGGATCGAGTCGAGGCGCAGGTCGAGGAGCTCGAACGGGTGCGGCAGCTCGGCCGGTTCCTGTCACCCCAGATAGCGGAGGCGATCGTGTCCTCCGGCAACGACTCGATCCTCCACAGCCATCGCCGCGAGGTGGCGGTGTTCTTCGCCGATCTGCGTGGGTGGACGAGCTTCGTCGATGGGGTGGAGCCCGAGGAGCTGCGACGCGTGCTGCAGGAATTCCACGACACGATCGGCCGGCTGGTCCAGCGGTTCGAGGCGACCGTCGGCTTCCTCGAGGGCGACGGCGTTCAGCTCTTCTTCAACGATCCGATCGAGATCCCCGACGCACCGCTCAGGGCGGTGCGGCTCGGGTGCGCGCTGCGTGAGGAGATGGTCGGCCTGACGGAGCTCTGGCGCAAGCGCGGCTACGACCTGGACTGCGGCGCCGGCATTGCGCTTGGCTACGCGACCTGCGGAGAGGTCGGGTTCGAGGGACGCTCGGACTACGCCGCGATCGGAAGTGTCACGAACCTCGCGGCACGGCTGGCGGACGAGGCCAAGGGCGGGCAGGTGCTGATCACCCAGCGGCTCTACGCCGAGGTCGAGGATCAGGTCGAGGCCGTCCCCGCGGGCGAGTTCGCGCTCAAGGGCTTCAAACGACCCGTGCCCGCGTTCGACGTCGTCTCCCTCCGTGAGGCCGAGCTGACCCAGGCCTGGGCGCGTTAGGCTCGGCACCGTGACGCGGGTCGTCGTTGCCGGAGCGGGCTCGATCGGCTCCCTCCTTGCGGCGCACCTGGCGCGCGTCGCGGACGTGACCGTGCTGACGCGGCGGGAGGAGCACGCGGCCGCGCTGCGCGAGCAGGGCCTGCGCGTCTCTGGGCGCAGCGACTTCACCGCGCACCTCGGTGCGACTGCAGACCCGGCTGCGCTGCCGGAGGACGCCTCGCTCGCGATCCTCGCCTGCAAGGGGACCGATCTCGAGCCTCTCGCGGCACGCCTCGAGGGGACGCTGCCGGGTGCGACGGTGATGACGATCCAGAACGGGCTCGGGGCGGAGGAGATCGTCGCCGCGCACGGCGAGTGGCCGCTCCTCTCCGCCGTCACGTTCATGAGCGGCACGCGCCACGGCGACGCGCACGTCGAGTACGTCCTCGACACCGCGACGTGGATCGGCCCCTACCGCGGCACGACGGAGGCCGACGCCCGGTCCGTCGCCGAGCTGATCGAGGCGAGCGGGCTGAAGGCGGAGGCGTTTCCCGACCTGCGGCCCGCGCAGTGGTCGAAGCTGATCTTCAACGCGACCGTCAACGGCGTCGCCGCGCTGACGAACCTGCCGCACGACTTCCACTTCGCGCAGGTCGCTGAGCTCTCGGACCTGGGCCACCTCGTGCGCGACCTCGTCGACGAGGGGAAGGCCGTCGCCGCTGCGGCCGGCGTCGAGCTGCACGACGACCCGTGGGAGATGAACGTCCTCGCGACGCAGCGCGGGCACCGGCATTTCCCCTCCATGCTCGAGGACGTCGAGGCGCGCCGTCCGACCGAGCTCGAGCTGATCAACGGTGCCCTCGTGCGCGAGGCGGAGCGGCTCGGGGTCCGCGTCCCGCTTCAGACCGCCGTCTATAGGCTCGTCAAGGCGAGGGAGGCGAGCTACTCGGAGTGAGAATCTGCGTTGTCGGCACCGGTGCGGTGGGATCGCTCTTTGCGGCGAACCTGTCGCTGCTCGACGACGTCGAGGTCTGGGCGTTCGACCTCGCTCAGGCGCACGTGGACGCGATCAACCGAGACGGCCTCAGGCTCTCTGGCGCGGGCGACGTCGTGGGCCGGCCGCGCGCGACGAGCGACGCCGCGGAGCTACCGCCGTGCGACTTCGGCATCGTCGCGACGAAGGCGATGCACACGGAACCGGCGATCGCCGCGACCGCGCACGCCTTCGCGGACGGCTACGTCGCGACCGTCCAGAACGGCCTCGGCAACGAGGAGACGCTCGCGGGCCACGTCGAGCGCGTCATCCGCGGCACGACCTTCCCGGCCGGCAAGCTGCTCGAGCCGGGCCACGTGCAGTGGGACGTGAAGGGCGACACGACCTTCGGCCCGTACGACGAGCGCACGCCGCTCGCCGAGGCGGAGCGGCTCGCCGACGCCTGCACACGCGCCGGGATGCCGGCGAAGGCGGTGGCCGACGCGCGCGGGCCGCAGTGGCGAAAGGTCATCTTCAACGCCTCCACGAACCCGATCGGCGCGCTGACCGGCCTCACCCATGGCCGGGTGTGCGAGCGGCCCGACCTGCGAGCGCTCGTCACCGGCCTGGTCGACGAGGGCAAGGCCGTCGCGGCAGCGCAGGGGATCGAGCTCGACGCCGACCCCGAGGAGCTGATCGACCTCGCCGCGCGAAAGGACGTCGCGTACGACCACAAGGCGTCGATGCTCCAGGACGTCGAGGCGCGGCGGCAGACCGAGATCGACTACCTCAACGGCGGCATCGTCCGCTTCGGCGGCGAATACGGCGTGCCGACGCCGCTCAACGCCGCCATCCAGGCCCTCGTGAAAGGAGTGGAAGCGTCGTGGACGCAGAGCTGAGCAGCCGGCACGCGCGAGTGCGCGAGGCGCTGGAGCGGGACGGGCTCGACGCGGCACTCGTCTGCGGCTCCGAGTACACGGGCTTCGAGGGCGCCGTCACCTACCTCTCCGGCTTCCAGATCGTCCACCGCTACGCGTACGTCCTCCTGCCGCGCGAGGGCGACCCGGCGATCGTCTTCCCCGCGGAGGCGCGCTACGTCGGCACGCACGGCGACTCGCAGATCGAAGACCAGGTGTTCGCCGGCCGACCGGGCGAGTGGCTCGCCGACCGGCTGCGCGGGCAGCGTGTCGGCGTCTACGGGCTCGACTACGTGATGACGGTGCGCGACTACGGGCCGCTCGCCGCGGCCGCCGAGCTCGTCGGGTGGGACGTCGAGTTCGACCTCGCGCGCGCGGTGAAGTCCGAGGCCGAGCTCTCCTCCGTGCGGGAAAGCGTCGAGATCAACACGGCCGGCTTCCACGCCTTCCACGAGGCCTGGGCGCCCGGCCGCAACGCCGCCGAGGTGCTGGCGCCGGCGGAGAAGCTCTTCGTCGACCGCGGCTGCGGCCGGCTGACGATGAACATGGTGCTCGTCGGCGCCGAGTTCGCGATCGCGCGCGACGACACCGTCTTCGGCGACTTCACGATCCCGTCCCTCGAGATCGCGGGGCCGGGCGGCCACTGGGTCGAGGTCTCGCGCGCGCTCGGCACGCCGAGCAACGAGGTGAAGAAGATGCTCGAGGCGTACGAGGAGTACTACGAGGTCGCACAGACCGCGCTCCGCGCAGGCGCGACGGCTCACGACGTCCATCGCGCGGTCTCGGCCGGTTTCACGCAGCGCGGCTACCACCTCGGCCACGTCACCGGCCACTCGATTGGGATGACGATGATCGAGCACCCCAAGATCGGGGAGGGCATCGAGACCGAGCTCGCGGCGAACATGATCTTCTCGATGCACCCGCACGCGATCGCGGCCGATGGCCGAGAATGCCTCTATATGCAGGACACGTGGCTGGTGACCGAGGAGGGCGGCGTTCCGCTCGCCGGGCTGGAGATGCGGATCTGGTGAGCGCCCCCAACGCCGACGAGTTCGAGCCGATCCTGCCGGGCGGGGGTGCGAGCGACTACGAGCGCTACCTCCGCACCGACGAGCTTCTCGCACTGCAGAAGGGCCCGGACGAGTGGGTCGCACCGCGACGAGCTCCTCTTCCAGACCGTCCACCAGTCGTCGGAGCTCTTCCTCAAGCACGCGTGGACGGAGGTGGAGGAGGCGACGCGGCTGATCGAGGCGCGCGACGTCGCCGGCGCGCTGCGGCTGCTCGGGCGGGCGAATCGCGCCATCCGCTATGTCGTCGCCTTCCTCGAGCACCTCGAGCTGATGTCGCCGTGGGAGTACCAGGAGGTGCGCCGCGTGCTCGGCCACGGCTCGGGCTTCGACTCGCCGGGGTTCCGCGGGATCCGGCATGTCTCGCCGGGCCTCTACGGCGCGTTCGACGCGCTGCGCCGCGAGCGCGGGCTGTCGCTGCTCGAGGTCTACACCCAGGGCCGCGAGCACGAGGATCTGTACCAGCTCGCCGAGGCCTTGATCGACTGGGACGAGCAGGTCGGCATCTGGCGCTTCCGGCACGTGAAGATGGTGGGCCGCGTGATCGGGGAGGACGTGATCGGCACGCAGGGCACGCCGGTCGAGCTGCTCGCCGGGTTGATCAAGCACAAGATGTTCCCGGAGCTCTGGACGGTGCGCACCGAACTGACCGAACTGGCCAAGGAGTCCGACTAAGGCGTAGACTATACTGGCCGCTGCCGAAGAGATCCGCCGGGCGCGCGAGCGGATCGGCGACGACGTGATGCGGACGCCGCTCGTCCCGATCGGCGAGGCGAGGCGGATCTGGCTGAAGCTCGAGTGCCTGCAGCCGGTCGGCTCCTTCAAGCTCCGCGGCGCGCTGTCGGCCGTGCGAGCCGCTTCGCGGGCGGAGATCGAGCCCGGGATCGTCACGGCGAGTGCCGGGAACATGGCGCAGGGCGTCGCCTGGGCCGCGCGCGAGGCCGGTGTGCCGGCGCGCGTGATCGCTCCAGCCGACGCGCCGCGTGCGAAGCTCGATCCGGTCGAGGCGCTCGGCGCCGAAATCATCCCGGTCACGCACGAGGAGTGGTGGCAGGCGATGGTCGATCACGGCCGCGACGGCGTCGACGGGATGTTCGTCCACCCGGTCGCCGACGAGGCGGTCATGGCGGGCAACGGGACTGTCGGGCTCGAGATCGCGGAGGACGCGCCGGAGTTCGACACGGTCGTCATCCCGTGGGGCGGCGGCGGGTTGACGACCGGGCATCGCGAGCGCGGTCAAGGCACTGCGGCCACAGGTCCGCGTGGTCACGGCCGAGCCCGAAACCGGAGCTCCTCTGGCGGCGGCGTTCGCGGCGGGCGAGCCGCGCGAGATCGAGTACCGACCCTCCTGGGTCGACGGCGCGGGCGGCCGGGCGTTGCTTCCCGGGATGTGGGAACGCGCGCGCGAGCTGGTGGACGAGGCCGTCGCGTTGCCGCTGGCTGAGGTGGAGGAGGCGGTGAGGCTCCTCGCCGCGCGCGCACATGTCGTCGCCGAGGGAGCCGGGGCTCTCGCGCTCGGTGCGGCGCTGCGGCGCGACGACCGCTGCGTCTGCATCGTCAGCGGCGGGAACATCGATCTCCCCGTGTACGCCGGGATCGTCAGTCCGGCAGCAACGGCATAGACCAACCGGAGTCCCGGCCGAGCAGGACGGCACGCGTGATCGCTGTGCTGCCGAAGCGGTCGCGGATCGCGTCGACGGCGGCGTCGAGCGACTCCTCGGGCCCGAGCAGGAGCTGACGCGGCCGCTCGTTCTCCAGCATCGCAACGGAGCAACCGATCAGCGTGATCCCCCGTCGCTCGATCTGCGGCATCGGCCGTCGCGAGGAGGGCTCGCGCAGTGACGAGGATCGCCTGCGTGTTCGCGGTCGCGAACGGGAGCGTGTGGGAGCGCGTCGCGCGTTCGAAGTCGCCGAAGCGCAGGCGCAGCACGACCGTTCGCCCGACCCGGCGAGCCGCCCGCAACCGGCGGCAGATCCGGTCGACGATGCCGACGAGCGTCGCGTCGATCTTCTCCGCCGAGTGCCTGCCGCGTCCGAGCGCGCGTTGCGAGCCGATCGAGCCGCGCCGTCTCCCGGGCTCGACCCGCCGGAAGTCGCGGTTGTGCGCGAGTGCGTTCAGCTGACGCCCGGCCGCCCGGCCGAGCATCGCGACGAGCGTCGACTCCGAGAGCGCCGCGAGCTCCCCGACAGTACGCACGTTCCAGGCCCCCAGCCGCTTCGCCGTCGCGGGGCCGACGCCCCAGACGCACTCGACCGGCAGCGGGTGGAGGAACGCGAGCTCACGGTCGGGCGGGACGACGAGCAGGCCGTCCGGCTTCGCGACGCCGCTGGCCACCTTCGCCAGGAACTTCGTCCGAGCGACGCCGACCGTGACCGCGAGACCGACGCGCTCGCGCACCGCCGCGCGCAGCCGCACGGCGATCTCGACCGGAGTCCCCGCGATCCGCTCCATCCCGCGCACGTCGAGGAACGCTTCGTCGATCGAGAGCCCTTCGACGACGGGGGACGTGTCCTCGAAGACGGCGAACATCGCGCGGCTCGCGTCCATGTACGCCGAGAACCGCGGCGGAACGACGATCGCCTCGGGACAGAGGCGGCGCGCCTGCCGTCCGCCCATCGCCGTGCGGATGCCGTACGCCTTCGCCTCGTAGCTCGCAGCCAGCACGACGCCGCCGCCGACGATGACGGGGCGGCCGCGGAGCCTCGGGTCGTCCCGCTGCTCGACCGACGCGAAGAACGCGTCCGCGTCCGCGTGCAGAACGAACATATGTTCGTAGAATAGACCGGGAGCTAGAGACGCGCCAGCTCGCCTACGAAGCCGTCGACTTCCTCCACCGTGTTGTAGTGGATGAAGCCGACGCGCACGGCCTCGCTCGGATACGGAAGCTTCTCGCGGAGACCGAGCGAGTACCAGCTGTCGTGCGCCCACACGCCGAAGCCGCGCTCGGCCATCGTCTCGGCGACCCGTCGAGGCCTCCACTCCGTCGACGTTGAGCAGGAACGTCGGTACGCGGCCCTCCATCGTCGGTAGCCCGTACACCGTCACGCTCTCCGGCAACGTCTCGAGGAAGCGCTGCGCCGAGCATCGCGCTCGTACTCGCGCAGCACGCCCATGCCGCCGAGCGAGTCGAGGTACGCGAACGGTCGCCGAGAAGCCGGCGAGCAGCTCGTAGGGCGCCGTGCCCGTCTCGAACTTCCGTCCGACGGGCGTCGACCCGGCCGGCCGCGCCTTGTAGGCCCGCCACGATTCGAGCAGCTCGTGCTTCCCGTATGCGAGCCCGAGGTGCGGTCCGCAGAACTTGTACGGCGAGCAGAGGAGGACGTCGCACGCCGAGCGCCTGCACGTCGACGGTCTCGTGCGCCGCGTAATGAACGGCGTCGACCCAGCACAGCGCGCCGGCGGCGTGCGCGAGCTCTGCGACGCGAGCGATGTCCGTCGTGATCCCGACCGCATTCGACGCGGCAACGCAGGCGACGACGCGCACGCGCTCGTCGAGCTTCCGCTCGAGGTCGTCCAGGTCGAGGCGCAGGTCGGTCGTCGACGTCCACCCAGTCGACCTCGAAGCCGCGGTCCGCTGCGAGCTCGATCCACGGCGCGACGCCGCCGTCGTGGTCGAGCCGCGAGACGAGGATCCGGTCGCCCTCGCGCCAGTCGCGAGAGGCAGTTCGCGAGAGGGTGAAGTCGAGCGTCGTCATGTTCGCGCCGAAGATCACGTCGTCGGCCGAGCAGTTGAGGAAGCGCCCCGCGTCCGCTCTCGCGCGGTCGAGGATCTGCTGGACGCGGTGGCTCGTCTCGTAGACGGCTCCGATGTTCGCGCTCGCCTCGCGCAGCGTGCGCGCGATCGCGTCTCCGACCTCGTCCGGCACCTGCGAGCCGCCGGGCGCATCGAGGAAGGCAAAGCCGCCGTCGCGCAGCGAGGAGAACCGCGCGCGGACGGATTCGACGTCCAATAGGGTCGTCGCCATGGAGCGAGCCTACCCTGAGGCGGACCCGCGCCTGATCCTCGGTTGTGGCAACTTCGGCGGCATCGGCTCCGCGCCGGAGGCGTTCGAGAAGGGGGAGACGCTCGAGCAGGCGATCGAGCTCATGGACGCCGCCTGGGAGGCCGGAATCACCTGGTTCGACACGGCCGACGCGTACGGCGGAGGCCGCAGCGAGACGTACGTCGGCGAGTGGATCCGCTCGCGGCGTCCCGAGGGCTTGCGGCTCACGACGAAGACCTTCAACCCGATGGACGAGGGTGAGGATCGCGGCCTCGCGCCCGCGCGCGTGAGGCGGCAGATCGACACGAGCCTCGCGCGGCTCGGCGTCGAGCGCGTCGACCTCTACCTCGCGCACGCGCTGGGATCCGGATGTGCCGATCGCGGAGGTCGCCGGCGTCTTCGAGGAGCTGGTCGCTGTGGGGAAGGTCGGCGCCTACGGGTTGAGCAACGTCGAGGGCGCCCAGCTTCGGGAGGCTCTGGCGGCGGGCTCGTTCGCCGCCGTGCAGGACTCGTACTCGCTCCTCGATCGCGAGGTGGAGGACGAGGTGCTTCCTCTCTGCGCGGAGCACGGCCTCTGGTTCCAGGTGCACTCACCGCTCATGGGCGGCTGGCTGACCGGCAAGTACCGCCGCGATGCGCCGCCACCCGAGGGCTCGCGGATGACACTGCGCCCCGGGCCGTACGAATTCCTTCGCGACGACGCCGTGTTCGACGCGCTCGAGGAGCTCGAGCGCCGAGGCGATCCGGCGACGCTCGCGCTTTCGTGGCTGCTCGCCGACGAGCGTGTCTCCGTCGTCATCGGGCCGCGCCGACCCTCTCAGCTTGGGCCCGCGCTCGGCGCGCTCGCGAATCCGCTCACCCGCGAAGAGCGCGAGGCGCTCTCCGCTGAATTCCGCGCCGTCGGCAGGTGACGAGGGGAAGGTGCAGCTCCGCCGCTAGCGGGCCGAGCGCGCTTCCGCGACGGCAGCTCGGATGCGCGCGCTCCCGTCGAGGAAGACCGGCTCCTCGCAGTGGGGCACGATCACGCGCTCGACCGGAAGCTCGGCGAGCCGCTCGAGCGACGCCAACAGTGGCTCACGTTCGGCGTCGTCGACGAAGACGTGCATCACGCCGTCGCGGCCGGTCAGCACATCGCCGCTGATGAGCGTGGCGTGCTCCGGGATGAAGATCACCACCTGCTGCGGCTGGCCGTCGAGCTCGAGCACCTCGACGCCTCGCGGGAGCACCCACTCCGTTCCCGGCGCCCAGACGGCTGCTCCGTGGCGCGCCACGAAGTCGTCGGTGCCGCGGTAGTGCGATCGCTGGGTGAGCAGTACGGTCACCGGCTTGCCGCCCGGGTCGAAGGATCCCTCCGCCGGGAGAAACGGATCGATGAGCACGATCTCGGAGTCCGTCTCGTACTGCACGACCGGAACGAGCTCGGGCCAGTCCTCGCCCTCCTCCCAGCCGGGGTGGGGCGAGAGCCACCAGGTGAGCGCTCCCACGCCTAGCCGCGATTGGCGAGCGGCACGAACTCGCGCTCGTCGTAGCCCGTGTAGATCTGCCGCGGCCGCGCGATCTTCTGCTCGGGGTCGGAGAGCATCTCCTCCCACTGCGCGAGCCACCCGGGGAGCCTTCCGAGCGCGAACAGCACCGTGAAGTAGTCGGTGGGATAGCCCATCGCGCGGTAGATGATCCCGGAGTAGAAGTCGACGTTCGGGTAGAGCTTTCGCGAGACGAAGTAGTCGTCCTCGAGCGCGATTCGCTCCAGCTCGAGTGCGATCTCGAGCTTCGGGTCGACCCCGGTCTGCGCGAAGACGTCGTCGGCCACGCGCTTGATCAGCTTCGCGCGCGGGTCGTAGTTCTTGTAGACGCGGTGGCCGAAGCCCATCAGCAGGCGCTCGTGCTTCTTCACGCCCTCGATGAAGGCGGGGACGTTCTTCACGTCGCCGATCTCGTCGAGCATCCGCAGCACCTGCTCGTTCGCGCCGCCGTGCAGCGGCCCGTACAGCGCCGCGACCCCGGCGGACACCGCCGAGAACGGATCGACCTGCGTCGAGCCCACGCCGCGGACGGCGTTCGTCGAGGCGTTCTGCTCGTGGTCGGCATGAAGGACGAGCAGGATCTCGAGCGCCCGCTGCAGCACCGGGCTCGGCTCGTGCTGCCCGCCGATCTCGAAGGTCATGTTGACGAAGTTGCCGATGTAGCCGAGGTCGTTGCGCGGGAAGACATACGGCAGCCCACGGCTGTGGCGGAACACCCAGGCAGCGATCGTCGGGAACTTCGCGATCAGCCGAAGGCGCTGGAGGCGGCGGCTCGCGGCGTCGCCGATCTCCTTCGCGTCGGGATAGAAGGTCGAGAGCGCGGCGACCGCGCCGAGCAGCATCCCCATCGGGTGCGCGTCGTGGCGGAAGCCGTCGAGGAACTGCGTGACATTCGTGTGCACGTAGGTGTGGACGCGAACCTCTTCCTCCCACACGTCGAGCTGCTCGCGTGTCGGCAGCTCGCCCTCGAACAAGAGCCACGCCGTCTCGAGGAAGCTCGCGTGCTCGGCGAGCTGCTCGATCGGGTAGCCGCGGTAGCGGAGGATGCCCGCGTCGCCGTCGATG
>CAWBQC010000035.1:0-22736 GCA_963790845.1 uncultured Actinomycetes bacterium
GAGGAGGCGGGCTTGTCCGGGTTGTCCTTGGGAGTGGAGGAGAGGGGCCGCTGCCGCGATCGCCACTGCCATCCACTGTGGTTGGCCGCCGTCGCGGGCGGCTTTGAGCATGGGCTCTGGGCTGGGGGCCTGCTCGTGTTGGCCGCGTTCTGCGAGCAGGCGGAGCTGGAGTGAGCGTGGGTCGGCGAAGTTGATGTCGCCGGCCTGTTCGAGCTGATCGGCGGACTGGGCGGCCTCCGCGAGCGCCTCCTTGATCTGGCCGAGCTCGGCCATGACGGGCGGCTGCCCGCCGGCGATGACCTCCGCCATCTCGCTGATGCCGCGCCGTTGGGAGAACTCGATCCCCTCCCGGCCGAGGTCAAGGGCGGCCTGCGGGCCTTCGTACAGCCAGGCTTGCGATCGAGAGGTTGTTGTAGAGGACGGCGGCGCTTCGGCCCTCGCCCTGCGTCGATTGCGATGCTAAGCGCTTGGCGCATCTCTTCCACCCCCTGCGCGCTCGCCCAGGTAGGCGCGGGCGATCGCCGCGGTAGCCGAGCGCGTCCGCCGGCTGGGGCAGGTCGAGCTGGACGGCGAGACTGAGCGCCCTGTCGGCGGCCGCGACCGCCTCCGCAAGGGCGCCGCCAAGCGACGCGGGCCCGCGCCAGCAGGCTGTAGGCGGCGACCAGCTCGCGGGCCGGGCGGCTCGGCCTCCAGCAGCTGCAGCGCCTCGTCGAGGGTCTCGCCCTGGCGCGGATCGGCGAGTCGGCTCGAGGACAAGTGCTGAGTCCGCTGAGCGTCCGGCCGGCGGCGAGGCTGTCGCCAGCCTGTCGCGGTGCTGGCTGAGGGCCTGCTCGAGCGCGTCCCGTCGCCTCGCGCAGCCGCCCTGCTGCAGCGCGGCCTGTGCCCAGCGCTCCAGCAGCAGTGGCCGCTGCGGGTCGTCGTCGCGGGTGAGCGTCGAGCGCTCGGCCGAGGTTGCGCTCGGCCTGGTCCACGTCGAGGCCGAGCGCCCGCTCGCCGGCCAAGCGCCAGGTAGCGCAGCGCGCTGCGCCTGCCAGCTCGTGCTCCTCGGTGAGGCCGGCGGCCTGGGCGAGCTCGAGCGCGGCCAGGTAGTGGTAGGCGAGCACGTCGGCCAGGTCCTCGACCCGCTCGCCCGCCTTCTGCTCGATCCAGGCTGCGGCTGCGCGGTGCGCGCCGGCGCGGGCGGCGCGGGGGATCTGGCCGTAGGCGACATCGCGGACGAGCAGGTGCCAGAAGCCGTACTCGGCCTCGCCCTCCATCGAGACTGCCGGGCCGGGCGGACCAGCTCCTTGCGCGCCAGCTCGTGCAAGCGCCTGCTCGACCTCGCGCGGGTCGCGGCCGCCCATCGCCGCCAGCGCGCCCGCCCAGAACACCTTCCCCATCACCGCCGCGTCCTGGAGCAGGCCCTTGCGCTCCGTGGGGGAGCGTGTCGAGGCGGGCGGCGATCAGCGCCTGCACCGAATCCGGCACCTCGCACCGCCTCGCGCCAGGCTCGCCCGCGGTCGGCGAGCAGGCGCACGAACTCCTCCGCGTACAACGGGTTGCCGCCCGCCCGCTCCAGCAGCGGCTGCTGCGTCTCCGCCGGCAGCACCGCCCGCTCCAGCAGCGACCGAGACCAGGCTGGGCGGTCTCCTCGTCGGTCAGCGGGGCGAGGTTGATCCGTGTGCGCGTTGCGGGCAGTCCGCCGCCCAAGCCGGATGCTGCTCGTACAGCTCCGGCCGCGCCGTGCACAGGACGAGCAGCGGCACGCCCTCCGCCCAGTCGGCCAGGTGCTCGAGGAAGGCGAGCAGCGCCGGGTCGGCCCAGTGCAGGTCCTCGAACACCAGCACCGTCGGCCCGTCCGCGGCCAGCCGACTCCAGGAACCGCCGCCAGGCCGTGAACGACTCCTCCTGCGCCGCCGGCTCGCCACGCGCGACCCGACCAGCGGCACCAACCGTGCCCGCAGCCAGGGCCGATCCGCGGACGTCCTGCGGCAGCACCCGCCTCCAGCTTCGCCGCCGCCTCGTCCGGCGAGTCCGACTCGAGGATCCCCGCACTCCGCCTTCACGATCTCGCCCAACGCCCAGAACGCGATCCCCTCCCCGTAGGGCAGACAGCGGCCCTGCCGCCACGTGACCAGCCCGGGCCGCTCCTCGATGTAGGCGAACAGCTCCGCGCACGAGCCGGCTCTTGCCCACCCCCGGCTCGCCCGACGACCGTGACCAGCTGGCACGACCGCTGCTGCGCAGCCCGCTCGAACGTCCCGATCAGCAGCGGCGGCTCCAGCTCCCGGCCGACCAGCGGCGTCGTATGCGACGCGGGTCACGTCCGAGCCGAAGCGGGCCCGCGGCCGCAGCGGCCGCCAGATCGCGAGCGGCTCGGCCTTGCCCTTCACCGTCACCGGCTCCAGCGGCTCGTAGTCGAACACCCGCTCCGTCTGCCCGGAACGTCTGCTCCGAGACCGCGACACCGTCCACCGGCGCCGCCCCCTGCAACCGCGACGCCGTGTTGACCACATCGCCGGTGACCATCCCCTCGCCCAGCTCCGGCCGCGCGCCCGAGCGCCACCACCGCCTCGCCCGTGTTGATCCCGACCCGCACCTGCAACGACAAGCGCGCGATCCGGCGGCGTTCAGCTCCTCGATCGCCTCCAAGATCCGCAACCCCGCCCTGACCGCCCGCTCCGCGTCGTCCTCATGCGCGACCGGCGCGCCGAACACCGCCATCACCGCATCGCCCGACGAACTTCTCCACCGTCCCGCCGTAGCCCTCGAGCTCCGAGCGCAACCGCGCGTGGTACGGCCGGATCCGCGCCCGCACATCCTCCGGGTCCGGCTGCTCCGAGGCGGCCGTGAAACCGACCAGGTCACAGAACAGGACCGAGACGACCTTCCGCTCCTCCTGAACCGGACGCCGGCTGCTGCCGTCAGCGGCGCCGCGCAGAACGGACAGAACGGGAACTCGCCACCGGGAGCTCCTTGCCGCAGGCAGGGCAGACCGCCACCCGCCGAGTCTAGGCCGCAAAGCTATCTGTGCCAAAGACGCGCAGAAACTCCCACGGAGCCCCTCGTTTTTGGCTCAACCATCATGGAGCTAGCCGGACTCGAACCGCCGACCTCCTGGGTGCGATCCAGGCGCTCTCCCAACTGAGCTATAGCCCCGCGGCGGAGAAGTCTAGCCGTGCTTTTCCATGAGCCGGCCCTCGCGGATCGTCCGCTCCATGTCCTTCGACTCCTCGCGGTACCAGGTGCCGTCCTCGAACTGGATGTCCGGGTAGAGCGCCTGGCCGGTCCCCTCGAGGACGGTCGTCCGTTTCTTGCGACCGACCGGGCCCGGGACGCGTTCGTACTCGATGCCCATGTCCATGAGCGCCTTCTCGATCTTCCAACAAGGATGGGCCTTGATCTTCACCCACTGGTTCGAACAGCGGTGCAGCTTGACGGCCATCGGTCTCTCCTCTCAGGCGGCGAACAGGGTCAGATCCGGCTCGCGTTCCCCGCGTAATACCTCTAGGTCGACGGCGACGCAACGGATTGCCCGTGACTCGGCGAGCGCGACTGCCTGCGGCTTGAGGCGCTCCGCAACGAGGATCCCGCGGCAGCCGGCCTTCGCCGGGTCGCGGCGGATGAACTCGAGATAGCGCGTCAGCTGCTCGACGGCCTCGATCGTCCCCATCCGCTTGACCTCGACGGCGACCCACTCGCCGGCGGAGTCCTTGCACATCAGGTCGACCGGGCCGATCTCTGTCTGCCACTCGCGGCGCACGAGCGTGAGCGGCTCGCCGAGCGACTCGGGGGCAGCGGCGAGCGCCTCCTGCAGGTCGCGCTCGACGCCGTCCTTCTGCAGCGCCGCCGACTCCCCCATGTCGTGCTCGACGTCGCTCAGCACTTCGAGCAGCCGGATCTCGAGCGCGTCGTCGCTCTTCGGCTTCGTCACGACGAGCCGCTCGCCCTCGTCGGCGAGGAAGGTGGGAGCCGTCATCCAGTTGAGCGGCTTTACCTTGTAACTCCCCGAATCGTCCCAGATCATGACGGTGCCGTCCGCCTTTGATCATGACGAGGCGGACGGCCGCCGGAAGGAAGGCCGCAGCCCGGCCCGTGTAGTTCACCTCACAGCGAGCGACGATCAACCGCACGCGTGGAACGTACTGTCCGTTTCGGACATGTCTCCTCTACAACGGATCGGCGACGGCGTAGACGCGCCAAGTTCCCGGGACGCCTTTGAGCTCGTGCTCTCCGCGGTCGATGAAGTCGAAGCCAGAGCCCGCGACCAGATCTTTCACGGTCTGTGAGACCAGCACCTCGCCGGAGTCGGCGAGCGCCGCGACGCGAGCGCCGGTGACAACCGAGATCCCCGCAAGCTTTTCCCCGACGACCTCGCATTCGCCCGTGTGGATTCCAGCGCGGACGCCAAGGTCGAGCTCCTTCGCGCGGCTTACGATCGCCCGTGCACAGGCCATCGCGCGGGCGGGACCGTCGAAGCGGCAGAAGAAGCCGTCGCCCGCGGAGTCGATCTCCTCGCCTCGAAAGCGCGCGAGCTCACGCCGCACATCTCCGTGGTGGCGCGTCAGCAGATCTCGCCATGCCCGATCGCCGAGCGTTGCTGCTCGCTCCGTGGAGCCGACGAGATCTGTGAACAGAACCGTCGCGAGGACGGAGTCGGGGACTTCGATCGGGCTGAGCATCTTCCACGAAGGCGCTGGTCTCGCGGGCGATACTCCTCGAACGTCTCGATGAGCGTGTCTCGCAGGCAACGCGACTGACCGGGCGCCGGGGACGCGGCGAGCAACGTCGAGCATCTCCTCTCGCTGGGCCGGGCCGTGGAGGACGAGCGTCGGCACGCTGATGCTCGCGAGGACGTCACGAAGATCGGTCTCGCCTAGGACACGATAGAAGTTCAGGGCCGCGCCCGGGCTTGCGTTGAAGCGTTGGCAGGTCACGAACCAGTCGACGAACTCGTCGTCGGCGCTCGGGTTGGCCATGCGAGCCTGCTGCTCGAAGTAGTCGCGCTCACCCCAGCGCTGACGGACTTCTCGGAGCTGCTCGCGCCAAGCGTCCGGTTCGAGTCCGTACGGATAGTCGTCTGTCTTCACCGCGCGCGCCGGCGTGCCCACGAGGACGAGCGCCCGCGTCCGTTCCGGATAGGTCGCCGCGAACATCGCGCAGGGCTGGCCACCGGCGCCGCCCCCGACAAGCACTGCACGTTCGGCTCCGACCGCGTCGAGAACCGCACGAATGTCGTCCATGCGCGCCTCGAGGCTTCCCAGGTCGCGTGGGCGGTCCGAGAGGCCAGTTCCGCGCTTGTCGAGCATGATCAGGCGCGCGAACGAGGCCAGGCGATCGTAAAACGACTTCCAGTCCCGATTGAGCCAGGGAAAGACGAGATTCGCGAACGTCGGGACAAAGACGAGGTCGAACGTCCCCTCGCCCACGACCTGATACGCGATCGCCACGTCGCCGCTCCGCGTGTAATGGATCTCAGGCATATCCATGCCATCCGAGCTTAGTGCTGCAGAAGAGGCGCGTCCGACATACCCCGGCCCTTCAAGCGACACTTTCGCACCCTCGCACAGCCGCGGGCATACCCCGCCCAAGCCAGGCTCCCCTAGCCCGGGTCAGCTAGCGAATGCAGTTGAGCGGCTTGTAACCGCCGGCGTCGTCGTGGACGAGCACCGAGCCGTCGCCCTTGAGGATGAGGAGCCGCACCGCTTCCGGCAGCACTGCCGAGACGCGGCCGGAGTACGTGACTTCGCAGCGGGCGACGATCAGGCGCACGCGGCGCAACCTACTGTCCGTTTCGGACAGGTCTGGCTTCAGCTTCAGCCGCGCTCGACGCGCGAGCCGCCGACGGTCGCCTCGCTCCCGTCGTCGTAGCGAACCCAGGCCTTGCCCTTGCCGTCGTAGTCGGGCGACCAGACGATGAGCGTCGCGTCGCGGCCGCCGACCCGCACGCGCTCGGTGCCTTCGCTCTCGGCGCCGCTCCAGACGCGGACGAACGGATTCGCCTCGCGCTCACGGCCGATCGTCGTCTCGTCGGTGTGCCCAGGCAGGACTCGCATCGAATCCGGCAGTGCGAGGAGGACGTCCATCACGGACCGGCGCACTGCGTCCACGTCGCCACCGCCGACGGCGTCCAGGAACAGCGTGTCTCCGGTCGCGACCACCTCCTCGTTGATCACGAAGGCGAGCCCGTCGTCGGAGTGTCCCGGCGTTGCCAGGCCCCGTACGTGGAGGCCGTCCCAATCCCACTCACCCGGCTCGGCGACGACCGGGATCGAGTAGCGCTTCGCGAGCGCATCCTCGTGCTCGACGTGGTCGCCGTGCGCGTGCGTCCGCAGGATCGCGACAGGCCGCGCGCCCCATTGCTCCACGGCCTTGACGAGCGGTGCGACATCGGCGCCCGAGTCGACGAAGACCGCGACGCCTCCCTCCCGGTCGGCAACGGCATACGCGTTCGAGAGCCAGTCGGGATGCATGCTTCTCGCCACGAGCATGGCGCTAGGCTAGTCGCTTGGGTATCCACGAGGAGGACTGATGGCAGGGCTGATGTCACGCACGGCGCTGGTCATAAAGGCGAAGTACTCGAAGCTTCTGAACCGCGCCGAGAATCCGACCGAGACGCTCGACTACTCGTACGAGCAGATGCTCGAGCAGCTCCAGAACGTGAAGCGCGGCGTCGCCGATGTCGTCACCTCGAAGAAGCGGCTCGAGCTCCAGCAGCAGAAGCTCGAGCAGAACGTCGTCAAGCTCGAGACGCAGGCGCGGCAGGCGGTCGCGGCCAACCGCGAGGACCTGGCGAAGCAGGCGCTCGAGCGCAAGGCGGTCGCACAGCAACAGCTGCAGAGCATGGACGGGCAGGTCACGCAGCTCGAGGACCAGCAGGAGAAGCTGGTTGCGTCGCAGCAGCAGCTCGAGACCCGCATCGAGTCCTTCCGCTCGCAGAAGGAAGTCCTCAAGGCGCAGTACTCCGCCGCCGAGGCGCAGGTGAAGGTCGGCGAGGCGGCGACCGGGATCGGCCAGCACATGAACGACACCGGGCTGGCCATCCAGCGCGCCAAGGACAAGACCGAGGAGATGCAGGCGCGCGCATCGGCGATCGACGAGCTCACGTCGAGCGGCGCGCTCGAGGACTTCACCACGGGAGACCAGACGCAGCTCGACCGGGAGCTCGCGCAGATCTCGTCCTCGTCGCAGGTCGACGACGAGCTCGCGAAGCTGAAGGCCGAGGTCGGCTCCGGGCGAGGCGCAGAAGGAGATCGCGCCCGGGGACGGCGGGGCCGCGCAGCCGGCCGAAGAAGCAGCGCCCGAGTCCTGACCCGGCTCGGCGACATCCTCTTCGGCCGCAAGAAGCTCCAGGAGCCGGCGGCCGAGCGGCTCTTCGCGCTCTCGACCGCGGCCGTCACGCTCGACACCGAGTGCTCGCTGAAGACCGCGGGCGACTCGGCGCTCATCTTCAAGCCGATGTCGGCCGGCGAGTTCACCTCGACCGAGAACGATGCGGAGGAGCTCTTGCGCAGCGTCGCCCGCGGCTCCGGCTCGGAGATCGACCGCAAGACCGACTCCTTCGGTTTCGAGTGGGTCATCGTCCACGACGACCAGCTCGACGACCAGGTCGCGGGCGTCCACGCACTCGCCTCGGAGCTCGAGGAGCACGGCTTCGGCGGCCAGCTCCTCGCAGCCGCGTTCCGCTTCGAGGGCTCCGCGTTCAGCTCGGGCCATCCGGTCTACTGGATCTACGGCTTCAAGACGGGCACCTGGTGGCCGTTCATCCCGACCGGCGAGAAGCAGCAGCGAGACAACGCGCAGGAGCTCGAGCTGAAGGCGAAGCTCGAGAAGGAGCTCCCGATCGAGCCCGACCTCAGCAAGTGGCTCGCTCTGTTCGACGCGCCGATTTAGCCCGCGAAAGACATCCTGATCGGTTCGCCGTACCGACCACGGTTTCGCCGGGCGCTTGCGAAGCGCTCGCTTCTCCGGCGCGGCGGAGCCGGCGAACGAGCTGGACGGCAACGAAGCCTTCTCCGACCGCAGCCGCGACACGCTTGACCGACCCGTGGCGCACATCGCCCGCCGCGAGAATGCCCGGGCATGCTCGTTTCGAGCGCGAGCGGAGGGCGTTCAGGGGCCAGTTGTCGGACGCAGGTCGTCGCCGGTGAGCAGGAACCCGTACTCGTCCCGAGCGATCTCCGCCGAGCAGCAAACTCCGTCTGCGGACGAGCACCGATCAGCACGAAGAGCGCATCCGCGGCGACCGTCTTGGTGTTCGCCGGAGATGCTCTCGCGCAGCTCGAGCTCCCGTAGATGACCTTCGCCTCTGCCCCCGACGACTTCGGTTCCGAGGCGCACCTCGATCTTCGGCTCAGCCTCGATCCTGCGTACGAGGTAGTGCGACATTCCAGCTTCGAGTGACCGCGCGCGAACCACCAGCGTCACGGTCGCCGCATAGCGTGCAAGGTGAAGCGCCGCCTGGCCGGCCGAGTTTCCGCCCCCAAGGACGTACGCGGCCTTCCCGGTCAGCCCGGGAGCCTCCGACGTGGATCCTCCGTAGAAGACTCCAGCACCGGTCAGAGCCTCCAGGGACTCGATGCCGAGGCGACGGTAGCTCGCTCCGGTGGCGAGGATGACGGCGCCCGCGTCGATCGTCCGCCCATCGGCGAGCCACAGCTTGATCGAGTCGCCCGCTCGCGCCAGCGCGGTCACCCGGTGCATGAACACGAAGGACGCTCCGAAGGACGCGGCCTGCTGGTAGGCCTCCTCGGCGAGACGGCTGCCGCTCACGCCTCTGCCGAACCCGAGGTAGTTGCGGATGAGCGAGCTCGACCGTGCCTGGCCCCCGATGCCACCTGCGTCGACCACGAGGACGCGGAGGCCTTCCGAGGCGCCGTACACCGCCGCCGACAGGCCTGCCGGCCCTGAGCCCACGATCACGAGGTCGAACGTGTGCTCTTCGAGGTCCATCGGCGCGCCGGCGACTTCGGCGATCTCCGCGTTCGACGGGTCGCTCAAGATCCGGCCGTCCGGGAGCACCATGAGCGGCAGCTCCGCGTCCGCTCCGGCCTGCGTGACGAACTCGCGGCCCTCATCCGAATCCGCGAGACAGAACGAGTGTGGGACGGAGCAACGTGCAAAGACGTCCCGGAGCTCGTAGGCCCTTCCCGCCCACGTTTCGCCCACGATGTGAACGGTTTGCGGGACGAGGAGCCGTTCGCGTGCCCACTCGAGCAGAAAGTCGGAAACGGCTTCGTGGAACACCTCGTCCAGGGCGGCGGCGGGAGTGTGCACGAAGTGGTCAACGTGTCCCAGCGCGATCGCGCCGCGGATCGTCCGTGCCGCCGCCGCGTCGGTCCAGGCACTCGGCGCGACAACCAGCACACGTTTCGCGTGCGGATGAAGTTGACGCACTCGGTCGAGCAGCGTGTCCCGGACCGAAGCCTCCAGGGACTGCCCCACGAGGACGAGCGCGACCTCTACCGAGGTGTCCCTGAGTACAGCAAGGGTCTGCAGTGCCTCAGCCGGGTCCCGCAGACACTCGATGCGGTAATCGCCGGCGTAGCGTCCGGCCAGCTGGGCCTCTACGGCTTCGAGGACCTGCTGATCCTCGTCGACTGCAACCAACGCCGGAAGCGGCATGTGGCGCACCCGGCTCATCCCGAAAAGCCTAGTGCGCGCAGCGTTTCCGAGCTAGCGAGACGGGCTTGCCCATCTCGCGGGCGATCTCGGAGAGAGCCGCGAGGCGCTTCTCGAGCGGCGGGTGATCCATCATCCACTCGGCCATGTTCGACTTCCAGTTGGTCGGGATGATGAAGAAGGCGTTCATCCCCTGCACCTCGCGCAGGTCGCGCTGCGGGATCTGGGTGATGCCGCTCGAGATCTTCTGGAGCGCGCTCATCAGGTTCTCCGGCGCGCCCGTGATGATCGCGGAGCCGCGGTCGGCCGCGTACTCGCGGTAGCGGGAGATCGTCCGGATCAGGATGAAGCTGATCGCGTAGACGACGATCGAGACGAGGAACACGATCAGCCAGACCGGCACCTGGTTGTTGTTGTTGTCCCGGTTGCCGCCGCCGAACCCGCCGAACATCCCGGCGTAGAGCCCGAAGCGGGTCAGCATCGCGGCGAGCATCGCGAAGAAGCTCGCGATCGTCATCACGAGCACGTCGCGGTTTGCGATGTGGGAAAGCTCGTGCGCGAGGACGCTCTCGATCTCCTGCGGGTCGAGCCGCCGCCAGAGCCCCTGCGTCACCGCGACCGCCGCGTGCTTCGGGTTCCGGCCCGTCGCGAACGCGTTCGGCACGTCGCTGTCGACGACCGCGATACGCGGCTTCGGCAAGTCGGCCATCGCGCAGAGCCGCTCCACCATCGCGTGCAGCTCCGGCGCCTCCTCGGCCGAGACGACCTTGGCCCCGGACGCGGCGAGCGCGAGCTTGTCGGAGGTGTAGTACTGGAAGAAGGCGATGCCGATCGACGATCACGAGCATCGGCGCGAGCCCGACTTTGAGGACGCTGAAGAGGACAACGGCGAAGACGACGTAGAGCAGGCCCAGGAGCGCCGCTCGTGAAGAGCATCCGCAGCGAGAGTCCCCGGTCGCGTCCGAACGATCTGCGTTTCATGCCAGGAATGGTAGTCAGCGCCACTGCGCCGCCGGTTCCCCGCGCCCGCGGTCTTACCCCTTCATTAGAGTCCTGCGCGGTGCGCCGTCCAGCAGTCATCGCCGCCGCGCTGCTTGGCGCAGTCGTGCTCGCAGGGTGCGGCGCCGAGGGAACAGCCTCTCCCACGCCGGACACGATCATCGGCACGGGCGCGATCTCGACCCCCACGTTCCCGGTCACTCCCGCGTTCAAGCTCAAGGGAGACTCGACGAAGGGCAAGGCGGTGTTCGCGAGCGCCGGCTGCGGGAACTGCCACACCCTCGCCGCCGCGAATGCCAGCGGCACCATCGGGCCGAACCTCGACTCGCTCAAGCCCGACTATCGCGCGGTCACGGCGCAGGTGACGAACGGCGGCGCCCAGATGCCGGCGTTCAAGTCGCAGCTGAGCGCGCAGCAGATCGCGGACGTCGCCGCCTACGTCGTGACGTCGACCGGCGGCACGGCGCCGTAACGGTCGAGCTTCCGGCGGGATTTCCGCGGCCCGTCGCCGCCTTCGCATTCGATCTCGACCGGACGCTGATCGCCGAGGACGGCGTGCTCCGCCCGCGGACGCAGGACGCACTCGCGCGAACGCGCGCGACCGGCGCCCATGTCGTCGTCGTCACCGGCCGCATGTTCCGGGCAGTGCTGCCGTATCTCGAACAAGCAGGTCTCGACGATCTCGTCGTCTGCTACCAGGGCGCGGTCGTCGCGGATCCGACTACGCGGCGAGTGGCTTCTCCACGAGCCCGTCCCACTGGCGGAGGCGCGCGCGGCGATGGATGCCGTGCTCGCCGCCGGCTTCCACCTCAACTGCTACGTCGACGACCTGCTCTACGTCGCGGAGGTGACGCCGGAAGCGCGCCGCTATGCCGAGTTCCAGCAGCTCGAGATCCACGCCGTCGGCGAGCTTCGCGCCTGGCTCGACCACGACCCGACGAAGCTCGTAGCGGTCGGCGATCCCGATGCGCTCGACGTGCTCGAGGCGGAGCTCAAGCCGCGGTTCGAGGGACGCCTCTTCATCTCCAAGTCGCTGCCCTACTTCCTCGAGTTCGCGCACCCGGACGTGAGCAAGGGGAGCGGGCTCGCGTTCGTCGCCGACCGGCTCGGCTTCGGGGCGGAGGAGACGGTCGCGTGCGGCGACGGGGAGAACGACCGCGAGCTGCTCGACTGGGCCGGCTTCGGGGTCGCCGTCGCAAACGCCCACGAGGACGTGCTCGAGCGAGCGGACCTCGTCATTCCCTCCGTGCAGGAGGAAGGCGTGGCCGCTCTGCTCGAGGCGTACTTAGACTCACTTCCGTGATCGACGCCCACGCCGCACGCCACGCCCCGGACGAGTTCCGGCGCCGCCTCGCTCGCAAGGGCGCCGGCGAGGCGTTCGACAGGTGGCTCGCCGCCGACGAGCGCTGGCGCGAGCTCGTGCCGCAAGTCGACGAGCTTCGCTCGCGCACGAAGGTCAAAGGCAAGCCGACTCCGGAGCAGCTCGAGGAGCTGCGGGGCGTCAAGGAGGAGCTGCAGCGGGTCGAGCAGGAGCTCGCGGCGGCCGAGGCCGATCGCGACGCGCTCGGGCTGCGCATCCCGAACCTTCCCGCCGACGACGTCCCGGACGGGGCGACCGAGGACGACGTCCGCGTCGAGCGCATCGTCGGCGATCCGCCCGCGCTCGGGGAAGCCAAGGAGAGCCTCGAGCTGGGCCGCTTCGACATGGAGCGCGCAGCCAACATGAGCGGTGCCCGCTTCGGCTACTGGATCGGCGACACCGGCCGGCTCGCGCTGGCGCTGTACCGCTACGCGCTCGACCGGCTCGCGGCGAAGGGCTTCGTCACCGTCCTGCCCCCGGTGCTCGTGCGCGAGGAGGCGCTGATCGGCACCGGCGCGTTCCCCTCGGACGAGCAGAACATCTACGAGATCCCTGCCGATGGCCTCTATCTGTCCGGCACGGCCGAGATCCCGCTGGCGAGCCTCCACGCCGGCGAGATCCTCGAGGCCGACGCGCTCCCGCTCCGGTACGTCGCCTTCTCGCCGTGCTTCCGCCGCGAGGCGGGCGCGGCCGGACGCGACACGCGCGGCATGTTCCGCGTCCATCAGTTCAACAAGGTGGAGCAGTTCGCACTCACCCTGCCCGACCGGTCATGGGATGAGCACGAGTTCCTGCTGGCGAACACCGAGGAGCTCGTGCGCGAGCTCGGCCTCCCCTATCGCGTCGTCGTCCTACCCACCGGGGACATGTCCGCCGCGTCGGCGAAGACGTACGACGTCGAGATCTGGTTCCCGAGCCAGGATCGCTACCGCGAGACGGCGTCGATCTCGAACACGACCGACTTCCAGGCTCGGCGGCTCGGCATCCGTTACCGCGACGGCAAGAGCCCGGAGCCGCTGCACATGCTCAACGGCACCGCCGTCGTCGACCGGATGGCGCTCGCCGTCCTCGAGAACCTCCAGGGCGACGTGCCTGATGTGCTGCGCGAGTACGGCGCGCCCGAGCGCGTCACTCCCTGACCCGTCCGAAAGAGCGTCTTGTGCCGCGTGCCGTCGCAGGCGAGGGTTTCGTCGTGGCAGAGCCCGTGATCTACCGAGAGGAAGTCGTTGCCCTACTCTTCAACGTGAGCGATATGGCGGTCGCGCTCACCGAGCTCAACGATCTGCTGCGAGGCGACGATGGCGAAGCGGAAGATGACGAAAGCTGAGTGGGCGGCATTCCGGGAGCAAATGCTGGCGAATGCCGCGCATACGAGACGGCTGGCCGAGAAGGCACGCGCCGACCTCGAGAAGCGCGCCGACGACTCGTAGCGGCTAGCTCTCGGCTTCCCCGCGCCCCGCGAGCCACTCCTTCGCGAGCCGCTTCTGGGCGCGGGTCAGCCACGCCTCCTCGACGAGGTCGCGCAGCTCGTCGCGGTCGAGCTGACCGAGGTCGCGGATGCGGATGAGGACGGCCGAGTAGCCGTTCCAGTGCGGCGTCGTGAAGTAGATCCCGCGCGCATCGGAGACGAGCATTTCCTTCACGCCGAGGTCGGCGACCCGGAAGACGAGGACGTCGTCGAGCCGCTCGCCGGTCTCGGAATCCACCGCGTCGGGCCGCCGCCGGCGATGGAAGCAGAACATCTTGTCGTGCACCTTGTAGGTCGGGCGACCGTCCTCGACCTCCTTCGTCGCCTCGGGCATGGCGAGCGCGAGCTTGTCGAGATCCTTCATGGTCGCCACGGCTGCGACACTAGCTCCGTGCGGCGGGGTGCCGGAGCGGTCTAACGGGGAGGTCTTGAAAACCTCTGAGCCTTCACGGGCTCCGTGAGTTCAAATCTCACCCCCGCCGCTCGTCTGTAGCGTTCGCGGCCATGGCGACGGGAGACGAGCTCCGCGGCCTGATGCGGATGTGGCCGCACGGGGTCTCGATTCTCAGCGTCGACGTCGAGGGGGATCGAATGGGCGTCACAGTCTCGTCTCTCGTCTCACTCTCGCTCGAACCACCGCTCATCGGCGTCTCGATCGGCAAGGACGCATCCTGCTACGAGCTTCTGCGCAGCGCGGGACGCTTCGCGGTCAGCCTTCTCGGCTCCGAGCAGGAGGAGCTCGCGCGCCGTTTCGCCTCCGGATATCCGCCGATCGTCCACTGGCAGGGCGTGCCGACGCGTGAGGGGCAGGTTGCGCCCCTCATCGACGGGGCGCTCGGCTGGATCGAGGCCGAGACGCTGACCGAGGCCGACGCGGGCGACCACACGTTCTTCATCGCCGACGTGCTCTCGATCGAGCACGGCCCGTCGCACCACGCGCTCGTCTACCGCGAGAGCACGTACCACAGCGTGTGATCGAGGCCGTCGTCTTCGACCTCGACGGCGTGCTCATCCAGTCGGAGGAGGTCTGGGACGAGGTGCGCGAGCGCTACGTGCGCGGAGCGCGGCGGCCGCTACGACGCGGAGGTGCAGCGGGCGATGATGGGCATGAGCGCGCCCGAGTGGTCGCGGTACCTCCACGAGGACGCCGGCGTGCCGGACGAGCCGGAGGCGATCAACGCCGAGGTCGTCCGGCTGATGCTCGAGGCGTACCGGCGCGAGCTGCCGCTGATCCCCGGCGCCGTCGAGGCGGTGCGGCGGCTGGCCGACGCGTTCCCGCTCGGGCTCGCGTCCTCGTCGAACCGGCCGATCTGATCGACGCGGTGCTCGAGCTGGCGGGGCTCGCGGACTGCTTCCGCGCGACGGTCTCGTCCGAGGAGGTCGCGCGCGGCAAGCCGGCGCCGGACGTCTACCTCGAGGCCGCGCGGCGGCTCGGCGTCGACCCGCGCGCGCTGCGCCGCGGTCGAGGACTCGCACGGCGGCATCCGCTCGGCGAAGGCCGCCGGGATGCGCGTGATCGCGATCCCGAACGCGAGCTATCCGCCGGACGACGAGGCGCTCGCGCTCGCCGATGTGACTCTCGCGTCGCTCGACGAGCTGACGCCCGAGCGCATCGAAGGCGCGTAGGTTCGGCGCGATCGCCGGGTCGAAGTCCTCGCGAAACATGGTGAAGATCGTGACGTCGCGCAGCGGCCCGCCCTCGCGGCCCGGCAAGCGCCGCCGCAGGGTCGCCTCCTCGACGTAGCCCAGCCTGCGCGGGATCCCCTGGCTCGCGGTGTTGTCCGGGTCGATCCGGATCTCGATCCGGTCGGCCTCGCAGATCTCGAAGCCGACGCGCGTGAGCGCCGCCGTCGACTCGGTGATATAGCCCTGCCGCGTCGCGCTCGCACGGACGAAGTAGCCGATCTCGAGCCCGCCCGGCTCGAGCCGGGGATGGAGCCCGCTGCCGCCGAGCACCTCCGACTCGTCCGCGGAGAAGACGCCCATGACGAAGTTGTCGCCAAGATCGAACTGCGAGCGGAACGACTTGAGCAGGTCGGTCTTCTCCTCGAGGGTCTGCGGCTCGTTCTCGGTCCACGGCATCCACGGACGGAGATGCTCGAGGCTCGAGTCGATCGCGTCCTTCACGAGCGCCGCGTCGCGCGGCTCGTAGCAGCGGATCACGAGCCGCTCCGTCTCGACCCGGTACGGAGCGGGCGGCCCCTCCCAGCTCACGCGACGCGCCCGACGAGGACGCAGCCGTTGTGGCCGCCGAGGCCCATCGCGTTCGAGAGCGCGACGTCGACCTGCGTCTCGCGCGGCCTCGTTCGGCACGTAGTCGAGGTCGCACTCGGGGTCGGGATGCTCGTAGTTCATCGTCGGCGGCAGGACGCCGTCGCGGACGGCGAGGACGCACATCATCGCCTCGATCGCGCCCGCCGCCCCGAAGCAGTGGCCGGTGACGGACTTCGTCGAGGAGACGGCGAGCTGGTACGCGTGGTCGCCGAACACGTCCTTGATCGCCTTCGTCTCGGCCGCGTCGCCGAGCGGCGTCGACGTGCCGTGCGCGTTGATGTAGCCGACGCGCTCCGGCTCGACCTCCGCGCGCGCGAGCGCGCGCCGCATCATCTCCGCGACGCCGACCGACTCGGGATCCGGCTGCGCCAGGTGGTGCGCGTCGTTCGACTCGCGTAGCCGAGGATCTCGGCGTAGATCGTCGCTCCGCGGCGCTCGGCCGCCTCGAGCTCCTCGAGCACGAGCACGCACGCGCCCTCGCCGATCACGAAGCCCGCGCGCGTCGCGTCGAACGGCCGCGAGGCGCGCGGCGGATGCTCCTCCTCGGCGGCGAGCCCGCGCATCGCGCAGAAGCCGGCGAGGATCAGCGGCGTGATGCACGCCTCGGCGCCGCCGGCGAGCACGGCGTCGGCGTCGCCGCGCTTGATCAGCTCGGCCGCCTCGCCGACCGCCGTGCGAGCCGGTCGCGCACGCGGAGACCGGCGCGTAGTTCGGCCCGCGGAAGCCGAGCGAGATCGCAAGCTGCCCGCTCGCGGCGTCGACGAGCACGCTCGGGATGAAGGTCGGCGCGACGCGATCCGGGCCGCGCTCGCGCAGGACGTCGGCCTGCTCGACGATCCCGAGGATGCCGCCGATCGCCGTGCCGAAGAGGATCCCGACGCGGTCGGGCTCGTACGCGCCGTCGAGCCCCGCGTCGGCGACCGCCTCGCGCGCGGCGCCGAGCGAGAGCAGGACGTTCCGGTCGAGCCTCCGCGCCTCCTTCGGCGACGGCGACCTGCGTCGGGTCGAAGTCCTTGACCTCGGCGGCGATCCGCACCGGGAACTCGCTCGCGTCGAAGGAGCGGATGAAGTCGATGCCGCTCTCGCCCGCGACGGCCGCCGCGCCAGGTCGACGGCGCATCGTTGCCGATCGGCGTCACGGCGCCGAGCCCGGTCACGACCACCCTCCGCATCACGCGAGGTTAGACGCGGGGCGTCAGCTCAAGTTGCGGGCCGGGACATCCGGAACTCGCCGACCGTGCGGCCGAAGACGGTCGCGCGGCCGCGCCAGCCGTCACCGTCGGGCTCGAGCACGTCCACGACCATCGAGAACGGGGGTCGATAGCGCAGCTCGTGTCCCACGACCGCAAACGGGACGGGTAAGCCTCCGAGCAGGACGGTCGCGCCGCGGTCGCGCCGGATCCGCTTGCGCATTCCGGCCAGCGGCGGCAGGGCGCCGGAGAGACGCTGCAGCTCCCAGTCTCCGTCGAGCTCGGCCACGCCGCGCTACGCGGTCTCGGCCACGACCGCGTCGACAAGGACGGCGTAGACCTTCGTCGGCTCGGCTCTTTCCCTTCATGAGGAGCTCGCCCTGCGACTCGACGGGGATCCCGGCGTCGATGCCCTGCCGCGTGTTCTCGTCGATCAGGATCGGCCGGCCGCACTCCTTCGTGTGCGCCTCGAGCCGGGCGGCGACGTTGACCGTGTCGCCGACGCACGTGTAGGTCGCCCGATCGTGCGTACCGGTGTAACCCGCGACCATGCGACCCGAGGCGATTCCGACGCCGATCTCGATCTCGATCTTGCCGCGCGCCGCCTGCTCGGCGTTGAACAACCGGATCAGCTCGACCATCTGGCGCGCCGCGAGGACGGCCGCTTGTCGATGGTCCTCCCGCGGCACCGGAGCCCCGAAGATCGACATCAGGCCGTCGCCGACCATCTGGTTCACGATCCCGCCCTCGCCGGTGATCGCGTCCATCATCAGCAGGTAGTAGTCGTTGAGCAGCTCGATCGTCTCGGCGGGCTCCCGCGACTCAGAGATCGTCGTGAACGAACGGATGTCGCAGAACATCGCCGACGCATCGACGTGCTTGCCGCCGAGCGCGAAGCCCGACATGAGCAGGTCCTCCGCCACCTCCTTCGTGGCGAACTTGCTGATCAGCTCGCGCTGCTGGTCGCGGAGGCGTTTCTTCTCGAGGCTCGCGTTGATCCGGGCGTTGAGGAGCACGGGGTTGACCGGCTTCGTCAGGTAGTCCTCGGCACCCATCTCGAGGCAGCGCACGACGCTGTCGATCTCGTCGAGCGCCGACGTCGACGACCACCGGGATGTCGCGCAGGTGGGGGTCGTCCTTGAGCTTCGCGAGAACCTCGTAGCCGTCGAGCTCGGGCATCAGGACGTCCAGCAGGATCAGATCGAACGCTTGCCGCCGCAGCAGGTCGAGCGCCTCCACCCCGTCCTCGGCGAACACGACCTTGTGCCCCTCGTGCTCGAGCCCGCGCGCGAGCAGGAGCCGGTTGACCCGGTTGTCGTCCGCGATCAGGATCGTGCCGGCGCGGGCGGAAACGCTCACGAGGCCGACCCGGCGCGAAGCGCGGAAAGCGCTTCCTCGAGCGGCCGGTATTCGGCGTCGATGCGCTCGACGAGCTCCGAGGCGCCGTCGAGCTCGCCGGCCTTCGCGCTCTGCTCGAGGGTGCGGCACAGCTCCGCGAACCCCTCGGCGCCCAGCGTCGCTCCGTTCGACTTCAGCGTGTGCGCGGCCCGCCGCAGCTCCTCCCTGTTTCCGTCGTCGAGCGAGCGGCGGAGAGTCGCCAGCAGCCCCGGCGCGTCGGCGAGGAACGCGTCGATCACCTCGCCGAGGAAATCGTCCCCTCCGAGGTCTCGCAGGTTCTTGAGCGCATCGTCGTCCAGGCTCACGAATTCGACCGTATCCGACTCGCCGTCGCCGTTCGTGCTGAGCGGCCTCGCGCGCTTCAACGCGGCAGCGAGCTCCTCGGCGCGGATCGGCTTCGCGACGTAGTCGTTCATGCCGGCCGCGAAGCACGCTTCGCGATCCTCGGGGAGCGCGTTCGCGGTCATCGCGATGATGTGCGGGCGGGTCTCCGCCGGCCAGCGCTCGACGATCCGGCGCGTGGCGTCGAGGCCGTCGAGCTCGGGCATCTGCACGTCCATCAGCACGACGTCATACGGCTTCTGCTCGAGCGCCTCGAGCGCCTCGCAGTCCGTTGTTCGCGATGTCGGCGCCATAGCCGAGCCGCTCGAGCAGCCGAAGCGCGACCTTCTGGTTCATCGGCGTTGTCCTCGGCGAGCAAGATCCGCAGCGCCGAGCGGACGTGCTTCCCGTCGGTCGCCGCCTCAGCCGTCTCCTCCTCGGCCCGGCCGGCGGTGAGCAGGTTGAGCAGCGTGTTGTAGAGCTGCGACGCCTTGAGCGGCTTCGCGAGCTGGGCCGAGAACACGCCCTTCGGCAGCTGCGCCAGCCGACCGAGCGAGGTGAGAAGCAGGAGGGGAAGCTCGGACTCGCTCCGGTGCTGCCGGATCTCACCCGCCAGGGCGAGCCCGTCCATCTCCGGCATCATCATGTCGAGCACGGCGATGTCGAACGGCTCGCCCTTCGCGACGAGCTCGAGCGCCGCCACCGGCAGCTCGACCGCCACCGGCTCCATCCCCCACGACCGCGCGTGGCGAGTGACGATCTCGCGGTTCGTCGCGTTGTCGTCGACGACGAGGATCCGCTTGCCGGCGAGCTGCGGGAGGCCGTCGTCGAGCGGGATCTTCGCCGGCACATCGGCCGCGGCGGCGGGCAGCGAGATGCGGAAGGTCGACCCCTCTCCCTGCTCGCTCTCGACCGAGATGTCGCCGCCCATCAGCTCGATGAGCCGCTTCGAGATCGCGAGCCCGAGGCCGGTGCCGCCGAACCGGCGCGTCGTCGACGCGTCGACCTGGCTGAAGGAGGTGAACAGCCGGTCCATCCGGTCGGGCGGGATCCCGATCCCCGTGTCGCGCACGGCGAGCTCGATCCGGTGCGAGCCGCTCTTCATCTCCTCGGCGTGAACCAGCACCATGACCTCGCCGCGCTCCGTGAACTTGACCGCGTTCGAGAGCAGGTTCAGCAACACCTGCCGCAGGCGAGCCTCGTCGCCGACGATCCCCGCAGGTGCACTGTCGTCGATCAGGCAGCCGAGCTCGAGCTCCTTCTCCCACGCGCGCGGCGCGACGATGTCCAGCGCTCCTTCGACGACGTCGCGGAGGTTGAAAGGCGCGTGCTCGAGATCGAGCTTGCCGGCCTCGATCTTCGAGTAGTCGAGGATGTCGTCGATCACGTGCAGCAACGCGTCGCCGCTCACGTGCACGACCTCGGCGAACTCCCGCTGCTCGCCTGTCAGCTCGGTGCCGAGCAGCAGGTCGGTCATGCCGATCACGGCGTTCATCGGCGTCCGGATCTCGTGGCTCATCGTGGCGAGGAACGCGCTCTTCGCCTGGGTCGCGGCCTCGGCCTCCTGACGGGCGCGCTGCAGCTCGGTCACGTCGTGGTAGACGCAGAGGAAGCCGACGTGCGACCCGTCGACACTGAGCGGGACGAGCATCAGCTCGACGTCGACCAGGGTGCCGTCTCTGCGCCGGCGCCGCGTGATCCGCTGCGCGCGACCCGTGGTCATGGCCTCCTGCGTGATCTCGCGCCCCTCGTCGGTGTCGAACTTGCTCGAGCCGAAGACGAGGTCGTCGACCTCCCGGCCGACCGCCTCTTCGGCGGAGTAGCCGAAGAGCTCGGCCGCAGCCGGGTTCCACTCCGTCACCACCTCGTCGGTATCGATCACGACAACCGCGGCCGGAGTGATGGAGACGAGCGACTCGAGGTAGCCGCGCTGGTGCTCGACCTCGGTGAAAAGGCGCGCGTTCTGAATCGCGATGCCGACGTTGGCGGCGATGGTCGCGAGCAGGCGGGAGTCGGCCTCGCCGAAGCGTCCCTCCTCCGCGATGCTCTGGACGCTGATCGCACCGATCGCCTTGCTGCCGACGAGGATCGGCACGCCGAGGTAGGAAAGCGACGGCGTCCCGACGGACTCCTGATCGGCGAGCTGCTCCTTCCGGTTGAGAAGCAACGGCCCGCGCGAGGCAAGGATCTGTGAGGTGAGCCCTTCGCCGTAGCGCAGCGGCGTCTCCGGCCGCCGCTCCCCGCTCTCGTAGTAGTAGGCGAACTCGATCATCCCGGTGCCTTCGTCGTGCAGGGCGACGTACGCGATGTCCGCGTCGAACGTCTCCCGCACACGCTCGCCGACGAGCTCGATGAGACCGTCGAGCTCGAGCTGCGACGAGAGCGCCTGGCCGACGCTGTTGACCGTCGCGAGCTCGCCGACCCGCTGGCGGGTCTCGTTGACGAGCCGCGCGTTCTCGAGCGCGACGCTGAGGCTCCCGGCGACCGTCGTCAGGAGCTGTTGATCGGCCTCGTCGAACGCATGTTCGCGGTCGACGTTCTGGAGCGAGATCACGCCCGCCGCCTTGCCGCCCGCCGACGAGCGGGACGAACAGGACGGACTTCGGCCGGCTCGCCGGCAACGATCTGACTGCCATAGCGCTCGGACTCGGCGGCGATGTTCTCGGTGATCAGCAGCGGCTCGCGGGTCTCGATGCACGTGCTTCGCGGAAGCCCGGCCAGCGGTCGCGGCTCGGCCTGCAGCCGCTGGCCGCGCTCGATCAGGTACGGGTAAGTGGAGCGAGCCCGGTCGCCTCGTCGAACGTCGAATGTCGACGACCTGCGCGTCGAAGACCTCCCGGAGCCTGTCGCCGACGAGGTCGTAGATCGCCTGCGGGTCGAGCTCGCCGGCGATCGCCTCCTGCACGCTGTTGATCAGCGCGAGCTCGGCGTTCCGCTGCCGCGTCTCGTGGACGAGCCGCGCGTTCTCGAGCGCGACGCTCAGGCTGCCGGCGAGCGTCTCGAGCAGCTGCAGGTCGGACTCGCTGAAGGCGTGCTCGCGGTCGAGGTTCTGGAGCGAGATCGACGCCGGTCGCCTTGCCGCCGGCGACGAGCGGCACGAAGAGCGCCGACTTCGGCGGCTCGCCGGCCATCGCGATGGCTTGCCGTACCGCTCGCGCCTCGGCCGCGATGTTCTCCGTCGATCAGCAGCGGCTCGCGCGTCTCGAGCACGTGCTTGCGGAAGCCGACCGGCGGCATGCGGCTCGACTCGCAGCCGCTCGCCGCGCTCGATCGCGTACGGGAAGCGCAGAAGCCCGGTCGCCTCGTCGAGCGTCGCGATGTCGACGACCTGCGCGTCGAAGACCTCCCGGAGCTTGTCGCCGACGACGTCGTAGATCGCCTGCGGGTCGAGCTCGCCGGCGATCGCGTCCTGGACGCTGTTGATCAGCGCGAGCTCGGCGTTCCGCTGCCGCGTCTCGTGGACGAGGCGCGCGTTCTCGAGCGCGACGCTCAGGCTGCCGGCGAGCGTCTCCAGCAGCCGCTGGTCGGAGTCGCTGAACGCGTGCTCGCGGTCGACGTTCTGGAGCGAGATCACGCCGGTCGCCTTGCCGCCGACGACGAGCGGCACGAAGAGCGACCGACTTCGGCGCCTCCCCGCGAGTGACCGTGGGTTGCCGTAGCGCTCGGCTCGGCGTCGGCGTCCTCGTTGATCATGAGCGGCTCGCGCGTCTCCATCACGTGCTTGCGGAAGCCGATCAGCGGCAATCGGGCTCCGTCCGGGAAGCGCTCGCCGCGCTCGATCGTGTACGGGAAATGGATGAGGCCGGTCGCCTCGTCGAGACGGCGATGTCGACGACCTGCGCGTCGAAGACGTCCCGGATCCTGTCGCCGACGGCGTCGTAGATCGCCTGCAGGTCGAGCTCGCCGGCGAGCGCCTCCTGGACGCTGTTGATCAGCGCGAGCTCGGCGTTCCGCTGCCGCGTCTCGTGGACGAGCCGCGCGTTCTCGAGCGCGACGCTCAGGCTGCCGGCCAGCGTCTCCAGCAGCCGCTCGTCGGAATCGGTGAACGCGTGCTCGCGGTCGACGTTCTGGAGCGAGATCACCCCGGTCGCCTTGCCGCCGGTGACCAGCGGGACGAACAGCACCG
>CAWBQC010000036.1:0-124614 GCA_963790845.1 uncultured Actinomycetes bacterium
GCGCCGAACTTCTCCTCGAGGAACTCGATCGACGGCTTGATCGAACGCCCGTACAGCCACGACATGAGCCCGAGCGAGAACATGTTCTTCGATCGCTCGGCCTCGCGCGGGGTCACGCCCTCGATCTCTTTCAGCGCCCCGACCGTCAGCGACGTCAGCGGCACGGCGTGCACCTGGTACTCGTCGAGCGAGCCGTCCTCGAGCGGGCTCTGCGCGTAGCCCGCCTTCTGGAGGTTCCGCTCGGTGAAGGCGTCGGCGTCGACGATCAGCGTCCCGCCTTTCGGCAGGTCGGCGATGTTCGTCTTCAGCGCGGCCGGGTTCATCGCGACGAGGACGTTCGGCGCGTCGCCCGGCGTGAGGATGTCGTGGTCGGCGAAGTGGAGCTGGAAGCCGGAGACGCCGGGCAGCGAGCCGGCGGGCGCGCGGATCTCGGCGGGAAAGTCGGGCAGCGTGGAGATGTCGTTGCCGAGCAGCGCCGCCTCGGAGGTGAACTGCGAGCCGGTGAGCTGCATGCCGTCACCGGAGTCGCCCGCGAAGCGAACGATCACCTGGGAGAGCTGCTCGACCGGCTTGCTGCTCATGTCCCTACGGCAGGTATAGCGCACGCTTCGGCGTCTTAGGTGGGAGTTAGGCATCGGACGTACACTCGCCGCGTGGAGCCGGTCGTCTCCGTCCACGGGCTGCGCAAGCGCTACGGCCGGTTCGAGGCGGTCGCAGGGATCGACCTCGAAGTGCGGCGCGGCGAGATCTTCGCCTTCCTCGGGCCGAACGGCGCAGGCAAGACGACGACGGTGGAGATCCTCGAGGGCTTCCGCAGACGCACGGACGGAGAGGTCAGCGTGCTCGGAGTCGATCCGGCGAAGGGCGACGCCTCATGGCGTAACCGCGTCGGCGCCGTCCTGCAGGAGTCGAACGCCGAGCCCGGGCTGACGGTGCGCGAGAGCCTCCAGCTCTACTCCGGCTACTACCTCCACCCGCGCGACATCGACGAGACGATCGCGCTCGTCGGGCTCGAGGAGAAGGCCGACACGCTCGGGCCGCAACTGTCGGGCGGCCAGCGGCGGAGGCTCGACGTGGCGCTCGCGCTGATCGGCGACCCGGAGCTCATCTTCCTCGACGAGCCGACGACCGGATTCGACCCGTCGGCGCGCCGCACGGCGTGGCACGTGATCGACGGGCTGCGAGAGCTCGGCAAGACCGTGTTCCTGACGACGCACTACATGGACGAGGCCGAGCAGCTCGCCGACCGCATCGCCGTCATCGCCGGCGGCCAGATCGTCGCCGAGGGAACGCCGGGGACGCTCGGCGGCCGCAACCGGATGGCGGCGACGATCCGGTTCACGCTGCCGGACGGCGTCGGCAGCGACGAGCTGCCGCCCGAGCTGCGGGCGCTGCTCGCCGGCGAGGACGGACGCGTCACGCTGACGAGCGACACCCCGCTCGCTCATGTCGGCGCCCTCGCCGAGTGGGCGCGCGGTCGTCGGATCGACCTGCCCGATCTCGACGTGCGACGGCCGACCCTCGAGGACGTCTACCTCGAGCTCACGGAGACGGAAACATGACTGCAGCGGCGCGCGGCCCGCTGTTTCTCGTCCTCCACCAGGCGCGCTACGACCTACTCGGAATCCTCCGCAACCGCCAGGCCCGCTTCTTCACGCTGATCCTGCCGCTGCTCTTCCTCATCATCTTCGTCGGCGTCTTCGGCGACCACGTCGTGGGCCCGGGACAGACGAAGGCATCGGCGTACTACGTGCCCGGGCTGGCGGCGCTCGGCGTGATCGCCGCCTCGTTCGTGAATCTCGTGATCTCGATCACCGCGCAGCGCGAGACCGGGATCCTCAAGCGGCGGCGGGCGACGCCCATGCCTGCGTGGGCCCTGATTGCCGGTCGAACACTCACCGCCGTCACCGTCTCGCTCGCCGTGGTGACCGTCCTGCTTTCCTTCGGCAGGTTCGTCTACCACGTCAAGGTGCCGACCTCCACGCTGCCCGGCATCGCGCTGACGGCGGTCGTCGGCTCGATCACGTTCTGCGTGCTCGGGTACGCGCTCTCGACCGCGATCAAGAACGAGGACGCCGCCCAGCCGATGGTGCAGGCGATCATGCTGCCGCTCTACTTCATCTCCGGCGTCTTCGTCCCGAACATCCAGCTGCCCTCATGGCTGCGGCACGTGGCGCAGGTATTCCCCGTCGAACACCTCTCGGACGGGCTGCACAAGGCATACGCTCCGCACGTGCACGGCGCGGGAATCGTTTGGGCCGACATCGGCGTGCTGGCGCTGTGGGCGGCCGTCGGGCTGACCGTCGCGCTCGTACGCTTCAGCTGGCTGCCGCAGGCGGCGGGTGCCTGATGGCCTCTCACCGATCGATCCGCGCGCCGACATCGGCCACGTCCATCTCAAGGTCTCCGACCTCGAGCGCGCGCTCGACTTCTACTCCGGTGTGCTCGGCTTCGAGATCATGGCGCGATACGGCGAGGAGGCGGCCTTCATCTCGGCCGGCGGCTACCACCATCACCTCGGCCTCAACACGTGGGAGTCGAAGGGCGGCTCGCCCCCGCCTCCGGGCACGACCGGCCTCTTTCACACGGCGATCCGCTATCCCGACCGGCGGACGCTCGCGGACGCGGTGAAGCGGGTCATGGACGCGGGCATCCCGCTAACCGGCGCGAGCGACCACGGCGTGAGCGAGGCGATCTACCTGAACGATCCGGACTCGAACGGCGTCGAGCTCTATCGCGATCGGCCGCAGGAGGAGTGGCCGCGCACCGACGACGGCTCCTTCACGATGTTCACGAAGCCGCTCGACGTGGCCGGCCTGCTCGCCGAGCTCGACGCTTAGCTAGCCCTCCGTGTGCTTCAGCGTGTCCTCGCGCTGCTGCGCCTGCGCGAGGGTGAGCGCGCCCGAGCACACCTGGGCGTTGAGGTCGTTCTCGATCCGGTCGACCTCGCCGGCGCGCGGATAGGGCTCGGGCCAGAGATTGCGCGGGTCGGTCGGGTTCCCGCCGAGCTCAAGGCTGATCAGGTGGTCCTCCTGGTAGTCCGAGAGCGAGCCCGCCTCGCGGTATTGCCGCATCTGCTCTCCGCTTGAGCGCGTTCGTGTAGTCGACCGGCGGACGGATCGTCGCCGTCCAGCCATGACGGCAGATCGTCGATCGGATGTTCGCCTGTGTGACGTCCGGGTTGAGGACGCCGGGGGTGCGCACCGGGTCGGCGAGGATCGCCGGCGTTCGCTGGCCGCGGCCGTGGGCGAAGAAGAGCAGCACAGCTGCGACGACGAGCAGGGCGAGCAGGAAGTCGAGCGGAGTCGCCACCTCGCCGACGCTATGTCGGGTGTGGGGCCCTCGCAAGACGCTCGTCGGGCCGTGTCCAGCCGAGGCAGTAGGCTCGGGACGTGGTCGAAGTCGCCGTCCGCCCGCGCGGCCCGTACTCGCTCGCGCTCTCCGCGCGGCTCGCCGGCGACGCGACGCGGAGCGTGCGAGAAGGGCTGGTCACCGCTCGGTGCGGCGGCGGCGTTGCCCGCGCGTTTCAGTCCCCGGACGGCACCGTGACGATTCGATCCGAGTCGGCGACTGCCGCCGAGAAGCTTCGTTGGATGCTCGCGCTCGACGACGACCACTCCGAGTTCCTCCGCCGCTTCGCGGACGATCCTCTGCTCGGTCGCGCGACGAAACACCTCCGCGGGTTTCGGCCGGTCCGGACGGCGACCGTCGCGCAGGCGCTCCTCCGCGCCGTCTGCGGACAGCTCATCGACTCGAAGACGGCACGAACTCTCGAACGCCGAGTGACCCGCGCGTTGCAAAGCCGTGACGCGGACGTAACGGTGGCTGCCACCGGTCTGAGCGAACCTCCTACAACCTCCGCGCTCGCGGCCGCGGCGCCGTTCGAGCTGCGCCGGCTCGGGCTGCACGAGCGGCGCGGGGCTGCGGTCGTCCGACTTTGCCGTTCGCTCGAGCTCGAGCGCCTCCACGAACTGCCGACGGACGCCGTTGTCAGCCGGCTCGAGCGCGAGCGCGGGCTCGGGCCCTGGTCGGCCGGTGTCGTCTGCCTCGAAGGCCTCGGCCGTTACGAGCACGGGCTCGTCGGCGATCTCGGCCTGGTCAAGCTCGTCCGGGCACTGCGTGGCCGACGGGTGGTCGAGACCTGGGAAACGGCAGAGCTGCTCGAGCCGTACGGTGAGTGGGCCGGCCTCGCCAGCGTGTACCTCCTCGCAGGCTTCGGGCGCGGCCTGATCCCGCTGCCGGCAGCCCGCGCAGCCTAGGCTTCCCTCATGAACAGGAAGATTGCGATCCTCGGCGGTGGACGGATCGGTGAGGCCCTACTCTCGGGCCTGCTCAGCTCCGGCTGGCGCGAATCGTCCGAGGTCGTTGTCACCGGTAGGGGCGAAGACCGGGTCGCCGAGCTGCGCGAACGCTACGGCGTCGACGCAACCGCCGACAACGTCGGCCGCGGTCACTGACGCCAGCGTGGTCGTCATCGCCGTCAAGCCGCAGGACATCGATGCCCTGCTCTCGACGATCGGCGACAGCCTGAGAGCCGAGCAGACCGTCGTCTCGGTCGCGGCCGCCATCCCCACTGCGTACATCGAGCAGCGCATCGCGGACGGCGTTCCGGTCGTGCGCGCGATGCCGAACGCGCCGGCAACGGTGCACGAAGGCATGGCCGGCATCTGCGCCGGCGCCCACGCGGGCGACGAGCAGCTGGCACTCGCCGAGGAGCTGCTCTCGCACCTCGGCCGCGTCGTCCGCGTGCCGGAGACCTGGATGGACGCGATTACGGCGGTCTCGGGATCCGGCCCCGCCTACTTTGCGCTGCTCGCCGAGGCGATGATCGAGGCGGGCATCCTGCTCGGGCTCTCGCGCGAGGTGTCGACGACGCTCGTCGTGCAGACGATGTTCGGGACGGCGAAGCAGCTCCGCGATCAGGGCATGCATCCGGTCGAGCTGCGGGAGTCGGTCACCTCGCCGGGCGGCACGACGATCGCCGCGATCCGCGAGCTCGAGCAGGCCGGTGTGCGCGCCGCGTTTCTCAACGCGATCCAGGCCGCGATGGACCGCGCGCGCGAGCTTGCCGAAGGCGGATGACCGTCGACATCACCGTGGTCGCAGACGCCGAGGAGGCAGCCCGGCTTGTCGCGCAGCGGCTTGCCGAGCAGGCGCGCGCCGGGGGAAGCGTCGTCCTCACCGGGGGCTCGACCCCGCGCCGCGCGTACACGCTCGCAACCGAGCTCGAGCCCGATTGGAGCCGTGTCGAGGTTTGGTGGGGGGACGAGCGCTGCGTGCCCGTGGACGACGAGAACTCGAACTTCGGCATGGCAAAGGAGGCGCTGCTAGACCGGCTCGAACACACGCCGGCGACCGTGCACCGGATGCGTGGCGAGCTCGGCCCCGAGGCGGGCGCGGATGAGTACGAGAGCGAGCTCGCCGGTGTGAGCACGTTCGACCTCCTCCTGCTCGGCCTCGGCCCCGACGGGCACGTGGCGTCGCTCTTCCCATGCTTCCCCACGCTCGACGTGACCGACCGCGACGTCGTCGGCTCCAAGGCGGGGCACGAGCCGTTCGTCGACCGGATCTCGATGACGCTGCCGCGTCTCTGCGCGACGCGCGAGCTCCTCTTCCTCGTGGCGGGCGAGGACAAAGCGGACGCGGTCGCGCGCGCGTTCGCGGACGAGCCGTCGCGCGAAACGCCCGGAAGCCTCGCGCGCGCCGCCGGCGGAACGACCCGCGCCGTGCTCGACCGTGCCGCGGCCGCGAAGCTCTAGACCAGCCCGCGCCGACCGGCGAGCGCGTCGAGCGCCAGCGCGGTATCGGGCACCGGAATGTCTTCGAGAAACGCGTCTCGGATCTCGAACGAGCGCCGGATCGCGGCGACGGCCGAGCCGTATCCCTCGGCATCGCGTGCTGCGACCGCACGGAGTGCTGCGGCGACCTCGCCCGGAAATCCGGCGCCGAGCTCCGCGGCGAGAGCAGCCGCTTCCTCGTCTCGGTCGAGAACGAGCAGCGCGAGAGCGCCGGCGTAGCGACCGATCGGCGACTCGGCCCCGGCGGCGCCGGCGTCGAGCGCCCAGCGAGCGGCCTCGCGCCCCATCCTCACCCGCGATGAGAAGCGCCTTCATCGCGCCTATCGGCCGTCCCCACGCATCCCGCGATGCTCCCGCGGCCCAGCTCTCCCGATACCGCTCAGCCGAGCGACGCAACCATTCCGCCGCTTCCTCACGGTCACCGGCCATCAGGAGCGAGAGCCCCGCGGCCCACGCCGTATTCGCGAGCTGCACGAGCTGCCGCTCGTCGAGCTCGTGCGTCTCTCCAGCCACGTAGCGCGCCGCCGCACGCTCGTACCGCTCGCGCCAGTCCACCAACGCAGACTAGGCTCGAATGGACATGGCTGAAGACGACTGGCGCATTCGGATCGAGGTCGAGGAGGACGAGCACGCCACGGGCTTGCTCGACCGCCTCGCCGGCGACCTCGGCTCGGAGGCGCGCGAGCTCGCCGAGGAGCTGAGAGAGCGGCGTCTCGCCGTCTCCCGCGACGGCGAAACAGTCTTCGTCTACGCCGACACTCGCACCGAGGCGGAGCAAGCGCTGAAAGTCGTCGAGGCGGAGCTCAGCGAGAACGGCATCGAGGCGCGGACGAGCCGGGTCGAGCACTGGCTCGACGAGGAGGACCGCTGGGACGACGAGCCGCCGGGCGGGACGTGGGAGGAGGAAGAGCTCGACCGCGGATTCGCGCCGTGGGAGGTTCGCGTCGAGTGTCAGTCCCGCCAGGAGGCAGCCGAGCTCGCCGACCGCCTCGAGGCTGAGGGCTACAGGCCCGAACGCCGCTTCCAGTACCTCATCGTCGGTACCGCCAGCCGCGAAGACGCGGACGCACTGGCAGCGCGCCTCCACGGCGAGGTCGAGCCCGGCGGCAGGTCGTCTGGGAGACGAGCCCCGCCAACCCCTTTGCCATCTTCGGTGGACTAGGGACGTAGCGGTAAGCCGCCGCGGAAGGTATCCTTCCGCGTGCGCCGCTCGCACAGGGGAATCAACCGAGCGCAGCGCATCTCTTCGTTGGACGGGCAGCACCGACGCGTGCTGCGCATATGCAAGAAGCGATTCAGCAGCCGACCAGCTCACTGGAGGCGACAGACCCGATAGTCGCCGCCGCCCTCCGCGCGGAAGCGTGGGCGGGCGAGCCGTTCGTGCGGGACGGCGAGGATCCGGCCGAAGCGCTCGCGGAGGGAACGGCACGCCGGCGCGCGCTCGACGACGCGGTCGCCGAGATGGACGCCGGACGGAAGACCCCGTCGTCGCAGTGGAAGGTCCGCTACGGCCTGCTGCTCGGGCTCGAGCGGGTGCTCGCGGAGCCCGAGCCACGGACCGCGTCCGGCACAGCGCTTCGCCGCCACCAGGTCGACGCGCTCGCCGGGATGCTCACCGAGCTGATCGCCGCGAGCCAGCGCTACGACTCGAACGGCAACGGCAACGGCAGCGCCGCGACCGCGGAGGAGCTCGAGGAGCAGGCGGTCGAGGACGAGGACGAGGACTCGACGCTCGTCGTCGAGATCGAGGATGCCGAGCTACCCGAGGAGCCGGAGCAGGACGACCCGGGCGCCGTCCGCCGCTATCGCTTCCGCCACCCCACCGCGTCGGGCAAGACGATCGCCGCGGCAGGCTTCGTCGAGGCTGCCCGCACGCTGGGTGTCCTCATCCTCACGCACCGGCGCCTGCTCGTCTCCCAGTTCACGCGTGACCTGACGACCGAGGGCTACGGCAAGCGGCTCACCGACGTGATCACGACCGAGAGCCGCAGCGCCAAGAAGGCGCCTCTCACAATCCAGACGTACGCGTGGTTCGCGCGGCACGTCGACTCGATCGACCGCGACGCGTACCAGCTCGTGATCTGCGACGAGGCTCACACCGCGCTCGGGGAGAAGACCTCGGCCGCGATCCGCTCGTTCCCCGAGCCGATCTACATCGGCATGACGGCGACGGAGCAGCTGATCGCGAAGCAGGTCTCCGACGTCTTCCCGGCCTCGGTCGACGACCTGCCGCTGCAGGACGCCGCGCGCCGAGGTCTGATTGCGCCGCTGCGCGACCTGCGCGTACCGCCGGTCGCGGCGATCAACTCGGTCCCCATCGTCGGCGGCGACTTCGACCAGGAGATCCTCGCCAAGACGCTCGACCACCAGGCGCTGAACCAGGCCGCCGCGAGCCTCTATCGCGACCGGTTCGACAACACGCCGGGCATCGTCTACGCGGCCGGCGTCGAGCACGCGTACAACCTCGCCCAGGAGTTCCGCGCAGCCGGGCTGAAGGCCGAAGCAGTCTCGGGCCGGACGCCGCCCGTGCGCCTCGCCGAGACGCTCGCCGCGTACGAGCGCGGCGAGATCAACGTCCTCATCAACGCGCAACTCCTCGCCGAGGGCTGGAACTCGCCGCGTGCGACCGTCTGCATGCATCTCGCGCCGACAGCCTCGCGCCGCGTCTACCAGCAGAGAATCGGGCGGATCATGCGCCTCCATCCGCGCAAGGAAGCGGGGATCGTGGTCGACTTCGTCCCGAAGGGCGCGACCCACAACGAGCGCGTCGTCTCCCTCCACTCGCTCCTCGACGCCGACTTCTACCGCGAAGGCGCGCGCGTCACGCCGGCGCCGCGCCGCCGCTCGCAACGCCGGGCACGTCGCCGCCTCACACCGGCGCCGTGGCTCGTGCCGGTCACGCCCGACGTCCGGCGCCGCGTCGGCGTCATCCAGCGCGAGTGGCAGCGGATCGATCCGAAGTACCTCGACGAGGAGGAGCAGCGCTACTGGGCGACGATCGCCGGTCGCCAGATCCGCTTCGACGAGCGCGCCTCGTTCGTCCAGAAGCTGACCGACCGCAGCGCCAGCAGGGCCGCGCTCGAGCAGTTCCTGGCAACCGCCGCGGCCGAGAACCCGAACCGGCGACTGCGGATGATGGCGCTGCAGGACCGCGTCTCGATGCGCGTCGAGCGCGCCGACTTCGACGACCTCGTCACGCTCGTGACACAGGCGCCACCGTGGGAGAAGGAGCGGCTCCTGGGGATTCGCATCCTCCTGCGCGCGATCGGCGAGGAGAAGCCCGATGCGCCGGAGCAGATCCTCGCGCGCTGGACGTGGCGACTGGCCCGGGCGACGCGCAAGGTGCAGGACCGGCGCGCCTCGGCGGAGTATCCGGAGGCCAAGCGCCTGCTCGGCGCGCTCGCCAACTCCCGCGGACACAGGCACGAGGAGAACGCGGCGAAGCTGGTCAAGGCCGCGCTCGAGCTGCCGGTGCCGGTGGGCGCCGCGCTGCTCGCCTCGGCGGAGGGCTACACGCCGCGCGCGACGAAGCTGATCGACGAGGCGCGAGAGCGGCTCGGCACGATCCAGGAGGTCGCGCTCGCGCTCGCGGAGAATCTCCCGGCGCCGAAGCAGGGCGGCGGACGGACCAGGCGGCGCCGGCGGCGGAGGCGCAAGGGCGGCAGCGCGAAGCCCGAGGCCTCGGCAGCGAAGAACGAGAAGCCCACCGAGGACGCGCCGGCCGAGAAGCCACCGGCCGAAAAGCCCGAGCCATCGAGCTAGATCACGTCCAGATCGCGGCTCCGCCCGGCTGCGAAGCGGAGGCGCGCCGCTTCTTCGGCGAGCTGCTCGGCCTGGAGGAGATCGAGAAGCCCGAGCCGCTGCGCTCGCGTGGCGGCGTGTGGTTCACGCTTGGTGGAAGCGGCCAGCTCCACATCGGCGTCGAGGAGCCGTTCGCGCCGGCGCGCAAGGCACATCCGGCGTTCCGGGTCGCCGCCGACGCGCTGGACGACCTGGCGGGTCGGCTCGAATCCGCGGGCGAGCGCGTCGACTGGGACGACTCGCTCCCGGGCGTCCGCCGCTTCTACACGGCCGACCCCTGGGGCAACCGGATCGAGCTGGCGCAGAGCTAGCTCGCGGGGCCGCCGGCGCTCTCGCCGCCGCCCTCGCCGTTCTCCTCCCGCTCCCGGAGGAAGCGGGTCAGTTCCGCAGCGAGGCTCTCGCCGGACGGGAGCTCCTCGGCCGCTTCCATCAGGTCGACGCGCCGCTCGAGCTCCTCGACGTAGGCGGCGGTCTCGGAGTCGGATGCAACCGCCTCCGTCACCTGCTCGTTGTACTCCTCCGCCGCCTGCTCGAGCTCCGCGAGGTCGATGTCGGTGCCGACGAGCTCGCCGAGGCGGCGGCAGAGTGCGAGCGCTGCGCGGGGGCTCGGCGCGAGCGAGACGTAGTGAGGGACGGCCGCCCACAGGCTGACCGACGGGATGCCCGCGCGCCGGCACGCGTCGAGGAGCACGCCGAGGATGCCGGTCGGCCCTTCGTAGCGCGACGGCTCGACTCCGAGCTCCTCCACGAGCGCCGGATCGCTCGCCGCGGCGCTCACCGGGGCCGGCCGCGTGTGCGGCACGTCGGCGAGGAGGGATCCGAGGGTTACGACCAGCTCGACCCCGAGCTCCTGCGCCAGGTCGAGGACGAGTTGCGAGTACGTCTTCCAGCGAAGGTTCGGCTCGACGCCGAGCATGATCACCGCGTCGCGGTCGAGGTCCGGGATCGGCGCGTGGAGGAACGTGTTCGCCGGCCACTCGAGCTTTCGGGTCAGCCCCTCCTCGAGGGACACGTTCGGCCGCACCGCCTGGAAGTCGTAGAAGTTCTCCGGGTCGATCTCCGCGAACGCCTCGGCGCTCCACTGGCGAGCCAGATACCCGGCTCCGAGGGTCGCGCCCTGACCCCCGTCGTTCCAGCCACGAAAGGCGGCGACGAGCACGGGGCGGCGGAGCTCCGGCCGCGAGGAGACGATCAGCTCCGACATTTCCCCAGTCTAGGGCGACTCGGGCGCAACCGGACGCCAGAGACGCCCGACGACACCCACCGTCCAACCGACCAGAGTCGCGGCCGTGGCCACGTGCAACAGCACGAGCCACCACGGCACGTCGCCGTACGTCCGGTACTGCACCTCGCCGATCGTCATCTGGACCGCGAGGATCGCGAGCAGCCCGGCGCAGCCGCGGAGCAGCCACGGGTACGTCGCGCGTCGTGTCCATGCCCACGCGGCGAGCACGAGAAAGACGATCCCGAACGCGGCGACCGTGCGGACGTGCCAGTAGACCGAGGGCTGGAAGGAGCCGAGCCGGGGCACGATCTTCGTGCCGGAGCTTCCGGGAAAGCGCCCCGCGGCCGTCGCCGCCGTGCCGCTCACCGCAAGCCCGACCACTGCGACCGCGAGAGCGACGCCACCGAGCCGCGCGATCCCCGGCAGCGGCGGAGAGCTACCGCGGACGAGACGCGACGCCTCGAGCAGCGCCAGCACTGCGAGCGAGACGAGCGTGAACGAGAGCAGCAGGTGCGTGATCACGAGGTACGGGTTGAGGTCGTAGTAGACGGTGATCGCCCCGAGCGGCGCCTGCGCGAGCGTCCCCACGAAGACGGCCGTTGCCAGCCAGCGCCCGCGGCGACCGAGACCGCGAGTGCGCCAGGCCGCCAGCGCCAGAGCCAGCGTCGTAAAGACCGTCGCTGCCGAGACGACGCGGTTCGAGAACTCGATGTCCGAGTGGTATCCCCGCGGCAGCGCGTGCTTCGTCGTGCAGGTCGGCCAGTGCGGGCAGCCGAGCCCGGAGCCGGTGAGGCGCACCGTCGCTCCGGTCGCGACGATGAGGATCAGCACACCGACAGCCGCGAACGCGATGCGACGGAAAACGACCGGAGAGATCGTCCGCGCTAGCCGGCGCGGCAACGCGGCCGATGCGGACCCCGCGTGCACGGTTCGAGTGTAAAGAGGGGTTTTCCCGCGCCTACGGCTCCAGCACGACGCCTGCCCCCTCCTCGACGCCGCCCACGCGCGCGAGGAAGAGACCGGCCCGCTCGAACTCCGCCTCGAGCGAGAGCGCCTTCTCGGCCGGCAGCGTCACGAGGAGCCCGCCCGCCGTTTGAGCATCGTAGGCGAGCGCCAGCAGGTCTTCGGACACACCCTCGCTCGACACGTGGGCGCCGGCGAAGTCGCGATTGCGCGGATCGCCGCCGGTCCGGACACCGGCGCGCGCTGCCTCGAGCGCGCCGCCGAGCGCGGGAAGCGCGGAGGCGTCGAGACGGATCCGGACGCCGCTCCGTTCCGCCGTCTCGTGCGCGTGGCCGAGCAGGCCGAAGCCGGTGACGTCGGTGACGGCGTGTGGCGAGAACGGCCGCAGGACCTCTGCAGCACGGTCGTTGAGCGTCGTCATCCAGCGCGCCGCCTCGCCGATGTCGCCTTTCGCCGCGAGCACGAGCCCCGTGCCGAGCGGCTTTGTCAGGAAGACGGCGTCGCCGGGCTGCGCGCCGCTCTTGACCCAGACCCCATCGGGATGAACGGTGCCGACGACCGCGAGGCCGTACTTCGGCTCGGTGTCGCGAATCGTGTGGCCACCGGCGAGGATCGCACCTGCCGCGCGCACTGCCTCGTCGGCTCCGGAGAAGACCGCCGCGACAAGATCGGTTGCGAGCTCCTCGGGAAAGGCCGCGATCGAGAGAGCAAGGAGCGGCGTGCCGCCCATTGCGAAGACGTCGTTGAGCGCGTTCGTCGCGGCGATCCGGCCGAAGAGCGCCGGGTCGTCGACGAGCGGCGGGAAGAAGTCGACCGTGAAGACGAGCGCGCGCTCGTCGTCCAGCCGGTAGACGGCGGCGTCGTCCGCGGGGTCGAGGCCGACGAGGAGATCCTCCGCCTCGGCCGGGACGAAGCCCTTCAGCAGCTCCTCGAGCCGCGCAGCGGAGTACTTCGCCGCACAGCCGCCGCCGACGGTGAGACTCGTCAGTCCGGCCGCCTCGGTCTCCACCCCGTTTACTGTAGGCGCAATGGGCCGGGCTGCACTTGTCACCGGCGGCTCGTCGGGCATCGGGCTCGCGATCGCGCGGATGCTGCGGGACGAGGGGTTCGACCTGACACTGGCCTCGCGCCGTCCCGAGCGGGTCGAGGCGGCCGCGGCTGAGCTCGGCGCTTTCGCAGTGGCCGCGAACGTCGCCGAGGCGGAGGACTGCGAGCGAGTCGTCGCCGAGCATCGCGATCGCTTCGGCCGGCTCGACGTGCTCGTCAACTCGGCCGGCGTCGGAATCGGCGGCCGGGTCGAAGACCTGCCGTTGAAGAGCCTCGACCTGCAGCTGGACGTCAACCTGCGCGGGCTCTTCCTCGTCACGCAGGCCGCGATCCCGCTGCTACGCGAGTCGAAGGGCTGGATCGTCAACCTCGCGTCGATCGCCGGCACGCTCCCGACCCCGGGTCTCGCGACCTACGGCGCTACGAAGGCAGCCGTGATCGCGCTCACCCGCTCGCTCAACGCCGAGCTCGACGCCGACGGCGTGCGGGCGATCGCCCTCTGCCCGGGGTTCGTCGACACGCCGATGGCGCAGTGGTCCGGGCTCGAGCCGGACGAGATGATCCGCCCCGAGGATTGCGCAGAGGTCGTTCGCATGTGCGTGCGACTGAGTCGGACCGCACGCGTGCCGCAGGTGGTCGTGGAGCGCATGGGCTCCGTCGAGCGGCGACGCCTAGAACGCGTCGCCGCGCCGCAAGGGTTCGCTAGTGGCCGCCGCCGTCGCTCATGCCGTGACGCCGAAGGGGCCAGGAAGGCGCAAGCAGGCGAGCATGTATGCGAAGAGCGACGCGATGAGCAACACATAGATGAGCCGTGCCTTGGTCAACTAATCACCTCCTTCGTTCCTCTAGAAGCGGACGTCCTGTAGCGCCTCTGCCGCCGTGCGGTAGAGCTCGGCCGCCCGCTGGTGATCCCCCCGTCTGGCAGCCAGGTCGCCGCGCGCAACCCAGGCCGCGGCTCGGTGGCTGCCCGAGCCGAGCTCGCCGAAGGACGCTTCGGCGTCGGTGAAAGCCGTCTCTGCCTCGTCGAGGCGGTTCTGTTCGAGCAGTGCGCGCCCGAGCACGAGCTGCGCGCTGCCGACCTCGTCGATGTAGTCGACGCGGCCGTCGAGCAGTTCCAGTGCGTGACGCGCCTGCTCCTCGGCCTGCTCGACATCGCCCGAGCGCAGGTGAACCTGCGCAAGTGACGAAACCGCCCGGCCGGCGTCGGCGTCGCGGCCCAGATCGAGCGCGATCGCGAACGACTCCTTGAGCAGCGCCACCGCCTGATCGGTGTTGCCGAGCAGGAAGTTGAGGCCGCCGAGGTTGTTCGTCAGCTGGCTGACGTGGACGCGATCGGCGAGCTCCGCGTATGCCTCCCGGGCCCGCTCGGCGTAGTTGCGCGCGAGCACCCAGTGGCCCTCGCGGTCGGCGATGAGCGACGCCTGGAAGAAGGCCGCGCCGATCGTCCGAAGGTCGTCGACCCCACGCGACAGCTCGATCGCGCGCTCGACGTCGTCGCGGGCAGCCTCGAAATCGCGCTGCCGCTGCCAGCAACGCGAGCGCCAGGAAAGGATGTCCGCCTTGAGCGCGTCGCACGGCAGCCCTGAGCGGTCGGCGAGCGCCAGCGCCTCGTTCAGCAGTGCGAGCGCAGTCTGCACGCTGCTGAGCTGGTAGCGGCAGGAACCGAGCCAGAACAGCACTTCCGCGCGCTCGACGTCGGAGAACGACTCGGCCTCCGAGATCGCGCGCGCCTCGTTGAACAGCTCGAGCGCAGAGCGATGCGCTCCAATTCTCATCTTCGCGAGGCCGCTTCCGCAGAGCGCACGCACCTGCAGCTCCGGCATGCCGGTCGCGCGAGCGGCAGCAGGAAGCGGATCGAAGGCGGCCATGGCCTCCTCGTCCTCCTGCGCCTCATACAGTGCCTCGGCGCGCGAGAGCGCTCCCTCGAGCCGGGCGCGCTCGTCGGTCGCGACGCCGCTCGCGAGGAAGCCGGCGTCGACCCCGAGGCGGTCGGCAAGCCACTCGATCGTCCCCTCGGTCGGGCGCGTCTTGCCGCGCTCGATCTGGGACACGTACTCCTTGGAGAAGCGGTCGCCGGCGAGCTCGCTCTGCGTCAGCCCCGCGGCGACGCGGAGCTGGCGGAGCCGTTCTCCGAGGCGGATCCCTTCGGAGCTGGCCCTACGAGTGCGGCTGGCGGTGTCTCGCATGGTCATGTAGCGCTGGGCTAGCTAAGCGCATACTTCACTGAAGCGCAAGATGTCCGGTTTGGACATCCCCCTTTTGGGCGTATTAGCAGCACAAGGTAAGTCAACCAGCGCGAACCGCAGAATCACTTGATCGAGCTACTTGACTCGCCGTCCAAAGCCTCCTATAGTGAGCGCACCTTGCAGCCAGGCCGGACGCCAGGCCGAGGTTTGCAGGGGGCGCGCCGGGAACTCCCGGTGAAGGTACGAGGCGGGTGGGCCGCAGATCCGTCTCCTCGAATCCCACCGAGAGTGGCGCGCCTCTCGAGAAGGCCCCGGAGCCGCAGCCGGGGCCTTTTCATTGGTCCGCCTCGCCCGCTCTCGCTTGCCCGGGCGTGCCTTCGGCGCGCGCGCGGACTGCGCTGTGCTTTCCGCTCGCGGACGGGTGCCGTGCCCGCGCATGTCGGGCCCGGCACGAGAAGAGCTAGTTCAGGCCCGTAACCAGGCGAGGCGGGCTGCGCGGATTCCGGATAGCTCCTCGTCGTCCAGGAGTCCGACGCGCCTTCCCACCATGCCGAGGATGCCGCCGGCGAGCATGATCCACGCCTCCGCGTCGGCGTCGCGCTCGGCGGCGATCGCTCCCTGCTCCTGGCCGCGCCGGATCAAGCCGGCCACGAAATCGTGCACCTCGCGCATGTGGCCGCGCAGATGCTTGCGCAGCTCGGGATCCCCCGAGGCCTCGCTCAGCGCCTCCACCCACAGCTCCGCGAGCTGAAGCCTCGGCGAGCGGACCGAGACGTGGCCCTTGCCGATCGCCTCGATCGCGGCGCACGCGTCGGGAGCTTGATCGAGCTTCCGCTCCCACTCCTCGCGGGTCTTCGCCCAGACGTGCTCGAGCGCGGCGAGGTAGAGCGCGCGCTTGGAGGCGAAGTGGCGGTACAGGATCGGCTCCGATACGCCGGCCGCACGAGCGATCTCGGCGGTCGTCGTGCCCCGGTAGCTGCCGTCGGTGAAGAGACGGATCGCCGTCTCGATCAGGTGAAGCCGTCGCTCGGCGGCCGCCATCCGCGGCGCAGCAACGTTCATGCCGCGATCTCCGCGATGTGCTCGCGCACGACCTCCGGCCGAGTGCGAACGAGCGCGACCGCGACGATCGCCGCCGCGAACGTGATCGCGGCGCCGACCTCGAAGCCCGCGTGCAGGCCGTCCACGTAGTTCTGGGCGGCCGCGATGCCGTGAGCGTGCGGGTCGATGTAGGAGCCGACGATCGCGCCCATCAGCGCGATACCGAGCGAGCCTCCCACCTGGCGAAAGCTGTTCAGGACTCCCGAGCCGACGCCTGCCTTGTCGACGGGAACGGCCCCCATCGCCGCCGAGGTCATGGGCGACATCGTCATCGCCATCCCGAAGCCGCCGACGAGCATCGGAGGAAGCAGAGTCCAGAAGTTCGAATGGACGGTGACGCGCTCGTAGAGGAGGAGCGAGATCCCGAGCAGCGTCATCCCGCCTCCCATCAGCCAGCGAGACCCGATCCGGTCGGAGAGGCGGCCGGCGATCGGCGCGATGAAGATGATCAGGAGCACCATCGGCAGGAAGGTCGCGCCGGCCTTCGCGGGCCGAGTAGTGAAGGATGTTCTGGACGTAGAGCGTCACGAAGAAGAAGACGCCGAACATCGAGAGCGAGACGAGCATCGCCACGATGTTCGCGCCGGTAAAGGCGCCGATGCGGAAGAGCGACAAATCGAGCATCGCCAGGCGCTGCCGGCGCTCGAAGACGACGAATGCACCCAGAGCGAGGACCGCGAGGGCGAAGAAGGCGAGAATCTCGGGCGACGTCCAGCCGTGCCGGTTTCCCTCCACGAGTGCGTAGCTGAGGAAGAAAAGCCCGCTGCCCGAGGTGAGCAGCCCGGGAGCGTCGATGCTCTGCTCGACCGAGGTGTCTCGCGACTCGCGGATCACGAGCTGCGAGACGACGATCGCGAGCGCGCCGATCGGGACGTTCACGAAGAAGATCCAGTTCCAGTTGATGTGCTCGGTGATCAGCCCTCCGCCGAGCGGCCCGATCGCAAGCGCGAGCGCCGATACGCCGGCCCAGATCCCGATCGCCGTGCCGCGCTGCTTCGGCGGGAAGGTCGCGACGATGATCGACAGCGTCGCCGGGTTCATGAGCGCCGCTCCGACCCCCTGCACGGCGCGCGCGCCGATGAGGAAGCCCGCACTCGACGCCAGCCCGCAGGCGAGCGACGACAGGGTGAAGATCACGAGACCGATGACGAAGATGCGGCGGCGCCCGTAGAGGTCGCCGAGCTTGCCGCCGGTGATGAGGAGGGCGGCGAAGGTGAGCGCGTAGGCGATCACGACCCACTCGAGCTGCGAGATCGAGACGTGGAGATCGCGCTGCATCGTCGGCAGCGCGACGTTCACGACCGTGTTGTCGAGCATGATCATGAAGAGGCCGAACGAGACCGCGAACAGGGTCAGCCACTTGCGGTTCTCCTCGGCCTTCAGCACAGCCAGCGCCTTCGCTCTCACACCTGTCTCCTCGTCCCGAAGTTAGCGCCCACTAGGTTAGCGGGCGCTAACTTAGCGTCGCCGAGTAGAGTCTCGCCGTGAGCGATCTGGCGGGCCAAGCGGCCTTTGTGACCGGAGGCGGACGCGGAATCGGCGAGAGCGTCGCGCGCGAGCTCGCCGCCGCAGGCATGGAGGTCGCTGTCAGCGGGCGCACCGCCGCTCAGGTGGAGGCGGTCGCCGGAGCGATCGGCGGCCGCGCACTCGTCGGCGACGTGACCCGACGGGAGGACGTCGAGCGCTGGTTCGCCGAGCTGGGCCGGGTCGACCTCCTCGTGGCCAACGCCGGCACCGGCAACCGCGGCGGCTCGCCGTGGGAGCTCGATCCGGCCGAGTGGTGGAGGACGTTCGAGGTGAACATGCTCGGCGTCCACCTCTGCTGCAGCGCCGCTATCCCCGGGATGCTGGAGCGCGGGGCCGGGCGGATCGTGATCGTCGGCAGCGGATCCGCGTACCTGCCCGGCCAGAGCGAGACCGCGTATACGTCCTCGAAGGCCGCCGTCTGCCGTTACGGCGAGACGCTGGCCAACGCCCTCGGCGACCGCATCCCCGTCTTCGTGATCAGCCCGGGGATGGTGCAGACGGAGATGACGGCGGACTTCCCCGACGACGCACCGTGGACGCCGCCCGAGTGCGCGCCACGGCTCGTGCGAGCCCTCGCGTCGGGCGAGTTCGACGCGCTCTCCGGCCGCTACATCCACGCCGAGCACGACCCGCCCGAGTCGCTGCGCGGGCGGATCGACGAGATCCTCGAGCACGACTGGAACGCGATCCGGCTCCGACGGCCGTAAGCCGCGCCGTGGCCGAACGTGTTGTCCCGCAGCGACTCGGCGCCGGGTTTTAGACTCTGAGTCGTAAACCTATGCGCCTCGCCCTCTCGCAGATAGATCCGGTCGTCGGTGACCTCGAGGGAAACCGCGAGCTGATCCTGACGCGCATCGAGGAGGCCAAGGCCGCCGGCGCCGATCTCGTGGTCTTTCCCGAGCTTGCGGTGACCGGCTATCCGCCCGAGGATCTCCTCCTGCGGCCGGGCTTCGTCCGCGCCGCCCGCGCTTCGATCGAGCGAATAGCGGCAGAAACGCGGGACATCGTCGCGCTCGTCGGCGCGCCCCTCCTCGACGACGACCTCTACAACGCGTGCGCGATCTGCGCCGAGGGCCGAGTCACCGGCTGGGCGAAGAAGTGGCACCTGCCGAACTACGGCGTGTTCGACGAGAAGCGCTACTTCGCTTCCGGCGACGCGCCGGCGATGATCGACGTGGCGGGCACGAAGGTCGGTATCACGATCTGCGAGGACATGTGGGTTCCCGGACCGCCGACGACCGAGCTGGCGCTGGCCGGTGCCGAGGTCGTGGTCAATCTCTCGGCCTCGCCGTTCCACGTCGGGCGGGCTCAGGAACGCGAGGCCATCTTCTCCGCGCGAGCACGCGAGAGCGGCGTGCGTGTCGCGCTGTGCAACATGGTCGGCGGCCAGGACGAGCTCATCTTCGACGGACACTCCCTCGTCATCGAGAGCGACGGAAGCCTGCTGGCACGAGCGCCCGGCTTCGAGGAGACGCTGCTCGTCGTCGATCTCGAACGGCCGGAGGCCGCGACGCTCGCACCGCTCGACGACGACCTCGAGCAGATGCGGTGCGCCCTCGTGCTCGGGCTGCGCGACTACGTCGCGCAAGAACGGATTCGAGGACGTCGTCGTGGGCGTCTCGGGTGGCATCGACTCGGCCCTCACGGCTGCGCTCGCCGCGGAGGCGCTCGGACCGGAGCACGTGCACTGCGTCTCGATGCCGTCCCGGTACTCGTCCGAGGGCACGAGGAGCGACGCGCGGCGACTCGCCGAGAACCTCGGCTGCGACTTCCACGAGCTCCCGATCGAGCCGGTCGTCGAGGCGTTCGGCGCCGTGCTCGCGGAGCCGTTCGCCGGACGCAGAGCCCGACCTCGCGGAGGAGAACCTCCAGGCGCGGATCCGCGGCACGCTCCTGATGGCGCTCTCGAACAAGTTCGGCTGGTTGCTCGTGGCCACGGGCAATAAGTCCGAGCTCTCGGTCGGCTACGCAACGCTGTACGGCGACATGGCGGGCGGCTTCGCGCTGCTCAAGGACGTGTTCAAGACGGACGTCTTCCGGCTCGCGCGCCGCCTGAACGAGCGGGCGGGGCGCGAGCTCGTCCCGCAATCGACAATCGATCGCGCGCCGAGTGCCGAGCTGCGGGAGAACCAGCTCGACGCGGACTCGCTGCCGCCGTATCCCGAGCTCGACCGGGTGCTCGAGGCCTACGTCGAGGAGGACAAATCGCTCGACGAGTTGAGTGCGGAGGGCTTCGACCCGGATGTCGTCGCGCGGGCCGTTGCTCTGGTCGATCGCGCGGAGTACAAGCGGCGGCAGGCGCCTCCCGGAGTGCGACTGCGGCCGAAGGCGTTCGGACGCGACCGCCGGACGCCGATCACGAACCGCTGGCGCGGCTGATTCGCTCGGCCAGATCGAGAGGCCGCGTCGACGTGTGGTCGAGTTCCGCGGCCGTGAACCAGCGGAGCTCGTGTGCCTCGGTGAGGTGCGGCGGCTCGAAGCGGTTGACGCGCACGAGGTAGACGCGGGAGAGGAAGCTGCCGAATCCGGGCTCCTCGAGCGTCCAGCCCTCGCGCTCCCAGAGCAATGGCCCCATCTCGAAGTCGACCAGGCCGATCTCTTCTTCGAGCTCGCGGCGCACCGTCTGCTCGTCGGACTCTCCTACCTCCCGGCCGCCGCCGGACGGAACCCACCAGTCGCCGTACTCGTCGCCGTAGCGGAGGAGCAGAATGCGGTCTCGTTCGTCGACGACCACGGCGCGGACGTTCTCGCGGCGCGGTAGCCCGCTGGCGCGTCCGGCGAGCTCCTCGAACCAGCGGCGCCGAACGTCCCACGGCACCGCAGCGTTCGCGGGCGAGGTCGACGGTAAGACGAAGAACTCGGTATCGGCAAGCGCCCGCTCTTGCACGCCAAGCTCGGGCCGCGCACCGAAGGCTCCGCGATAGGCCTCCTTGCCGACGAAGGCGAGCCAGGAGGGCTTCAGGTCGCGGGCGATGCGCTCGAGCCGCTCCGCGGAGCCGGCAAAGTCCGCGCGCTTCAGGTCGCCCGACCCCGGCGTCGTGCGGTACGCGGCGTTCGTCACGCCGATCCCTTCGCCAAGCAGCGCGAACTGCTCATTCGGCTCGTAGAGGCGGGAGGTCAGGCGGGCGGCGTGGAGGAGGCGCCAGAAGTCGTTTCGGGGGTTCGCGAAGTGCGCGGCGGCAGCGGCCGACACCCTTCCCGGGTTGATGCCGACGAAGACGATGCGGAGGCCGGGAGCAAGGACGTCCGGCACGTCACTCGGGGTCGAGCCCCCTTCGGTCATGTCCCTCCCTCGAGCCACCCATTCCCCCTACGGGGGAACGAGGCTCCCTTCATGAACGGTAGGCGACGAGCAGTCACGCCGAGATGGCAAGTTCGCGCCGGATTGCCGGCGCGGCTACGCAGCCTCGGCTGCGGCCTCGGCGGCGTCGAGCTCGGCCGCGAACTCCTCGACGCGAGCCTCGATGCGTGCCTCGAACTCACGCCGCAGATCTTCGCCCGACACGCTGAGCTCGTACCGCGGACGGCGCGGTTCGATCTTCACAAGGGTCACCGCCGGGTCCCAGCCGCCGTAGAGGCGCACATAGCATTCCGTCTCCGACAGCGAACGCAGTCGCCGCACGTTTCGCAGCGTAGGAGTCGCCCCGGACGGAGCCACGCATCTGAGACCATGCGACTCGTGGCCATCAAGGCGAAGAAGCTGCGCTACGCGGTCGAGCTCTCCGCCACGGGTGAGCTCAGAGAGGAGAACGGCGTCGTGCTCGAGGCGCCGCAGGAGTGGTCGCCCGAGCACCTGCTTCTCGCCGCGCTCATCCGGTGCTCGCTCAAGAGCTTCCGCTATCACGCCCGAGGCATTGTCGAGGTCGGCTCCACCTCCGCCAGCGCGCGAACGCTCGTGACGAGACGGAACACGGACCGGCGGTACGCGATGGTCAAGACGAGTGTCGAGCTTGCCGTGGAACTCAACCCCGAGCTGGGACCGGTCGAGCTTTCCGACCTCCTCGAGCTCGCTGAGCGCGACTGCTTCATCGGCTCCTCCCTCACCGACGAGCCGACCTATCGATGGACCGTCAACGGCCGGAGGATCGGCTGGTGAGCGGCACGCTGACGCCGCCGCGGGAGCGGCTCGACCGCGGCGAGGGAACCGGTCTGGGACGGCCCTGGCTCGTGATCGTGCGCAACGACGACCACAACACGTTCGAGGGCGTGGCGTCCGTCCTCTCGGCGGTGATTCCGGGCGTCTCGTACGACGACGGGATGCGGCTGGCGAACCGGATCCACAACGCGGGCCAGGCGCTCGTCTGGTCGGGCCACCGCGAGCAGGCCGAGCTCTACTGGGCGCAATTGCGCGAGGGTGGATTGACCATGGCACCACTGGAGCAGGGATAGATGGCCACCGCTGTCCTCGATGTCGAGGCCGCTCGTGCCCAGTTCCCGGCGCTCGCGTCAGGTGTCGCCTTCCTCGACGGGCCCGGTGGAACGCAGTGCCCGCAGCGGGTCATCGACGCAATCGCCGGCTACTTGCGCGAGTCGAACGCGAATCTCGGCGGCGCGTTCGCCGCCAGCCGCCGCAGCGACGAGCTCGTCGAGCACGCCCACGCCACCGCAGCCCGCTTCCTCGGCTGCCTGCCCGAGGAGACGGCCTTCGGCCCGAACATGACGACGCTCAACTTCGCGCTCACGCGTGCACTCGGACGGACGCTCTCCGCCGGAGACGAGATCCTCGTGACCCGCCTCGACCACGACGGCAACGTCGCGCCGTGGCTGGAGCTCGCCCGCGACCTCGACCTCACCGTCGACTTCGTCGACATCGGCGAGGACACGAGCCTCGATCTCGGCGACCTCGAGCGGAAGCTGACCGACCGCACTCGCGTCGTCGCGTTTCCGCTTGCCTCGAACGCGCTCGGCACGATGCCCGACGCGGCACGAGTCGTCTCGCTCGCGCACGAGGCGGGAGCGCTCGCGTGGGTGGACGCCGTCCACTTCGCGCCACATGGGCCGATCGACGTCGCTGCGCTCGGTGTCGACGTCCTCCTTTGCTCGCCGTACAAGTTCTTCGGCCCTCATCTGGGCCTTGCGTTCGGCCGAGAGGAGCTCCTGCGTTCCTGGCGGCCGTACAAGGTGCGGCCTGCAGCAGACGAGCCGGTCGGCCACCGCTTCGAGACCGGGACGCTCGCTCACGAGCTGCTCGCGGGCTTCGTCGCGGCGGTCGAGTATCTCGACGAGCTCGGCTGGGACGCGATTCAGGCGCACGAGCGTGCGCTCGGGCAGCGTTTCCTCGAGCGACTGCCCGACGGTTGCACGCTGTACGGACTACCGACGATGGACGGCCGGGTCCCGACCTTCGCCTTCAGGGTCGCCGGAACGTCACCCCGAGAAGTCGCCGAGAGGCTGGGAGACCGCAAGATCGCGGTCTGGAACGGCGACTACTACGCGGTCGAGGCGATGGCGCGCCTCGGGCTCCAGCCGGAAGGAGCCGTCCGCGCCGGCTTCGTCCACTACAACACGTTCGACGAGGTCGACCGGCTCGTCGAGGCCCTGGCCGGAGCCTAAGCCGCGTTGTCCGCCTTGGCCGCGCTCGCGGCGGCGATCCACCGCGGGTCGTGACGGCGGATCTTGTCCGGCTCGCGGCCGCGCGAGGAGGCGATCTCGACGGTCAGCCGCTGGAAACGCACGATGTCGACGACCGGGTGTCGAGTCTGCACCAGGTCGACGTCGCAGCCAAGCTCTCGCAGTCCGGCTGCAGCCGCCGCTCCCCGCTCGGCCGCAAGCCCATCCCCCTCGAGGACGAAGGCGCGCACGGACTCGTCGACGGCAGCGAAGTAGCCGTGCATGAGCTGCTCGGTCTCGTAGGCCTCGGCCGCGACCCAGGCGCCCTCCCGCAGCTTCAACACGGCCTCGTGCGCCGTCGCGAGGTCGCGTCCCGCGCCGGCGACGAGGAACCGCTCCTGCTCCCCGAACGGAGGGAGCGGTGCAGCCAGCGCCTCGTCGACTGCGCCCGGCAGCCACGAGATGTCCTCGCCGTGCAACGCAGCGATCGCGGCCACCGCAGACGTGTAGCTCGCGGTGTGACACCAGCTCTCCTCGATCGCCGGCGTGCAGACGATCACCTCGTCGCAGAGCTCGGCGATCGGACCGTCCGCTTGCCCGGTTACCAGCCAGCGCGGTCCCTCCCAGGCGCGTGCCGCCTCGAGCGTGAGCGGGGTCTCGCCCTCGTGGGAGACGAGAACGAGCAGGTCGGCCTCGCGCTCGGGGCGCAGCGCGAGCTCGAGCGCCTGCACCGCGTCGCCGCCGGTCATCGCCGCATGGAACGACGTCCCGCAGCCGGTGAAGAGGAGCCGCGCGCCGTCGGGGAAGCGCCGGTCGGTCGGCACCTGCGCGAGCCATTCGGGCTGCGCGGCGATCGCGCGCCTCGTCTCCTCTCCGTACACGACCGAGAGGTCTATACGATCGCGCGGGGTGACGGTGTTCCAACGAGACACGCTCGACAACGGCCTGCGCGTCCTCACGGCCGATCTTCCGTACGCCCAGTCGGTCGTGGTGATGTTCATGTTCGCGGCCGGCTCCCGGTACGAGACCGTCGAGTCCGGCGGGATCGCCCACTTCGCGGAGCACATGTTCTTCAAGGGAACCGAGCGGCGGCCGACCGCCCGGCAGATCGCCGGCGAGATCGATGCGATCGGCGGCGAGTTCAACGCCTTCACCGGCAAGGAGAGCACGGCGTACTACGTGAAGTGCGCGGCCGAGCACCGCGACGTCGCGCTCGACGTCCTCGTCGACATGCTCCGCAACTCGCGCTTCGACGCGGAGGAGATCGAGCGGGAGAAGGGCGTGATCATCGAGGAGATGAACATGTACTACGACACGCCGCGCGACTACATCGGCGGCGTCTACGAGCATCTCCTGTGGGGCGACCAGCCGCTCGGCCGCGACCTGATCGGCACCAAGGAGACGATCCGCGCGGCGACACGGGACACGTTCATGGGCTACCTCGACCGGTGGTACAAGCCGTCGCGGATGGTGCTCGGCGTTGCCGGCCGGATCGGCGACGGCCTGCTCGAGCGCGTGCAGGAGCTGCTCGGTGACCTCGCCGACGCCGAGACCGGCGAGCCCGAGCCGGCGGCGCCGTACCTGAACGGCCGCGTTCGCATCTCGACGAAGGAGTCCGAGCAGGCGCACGTCTCTCTCGGAGTGCACAGCGTGCCGCTCGACCATCCCGACCGGTATGCGATCCAGCTGCTCGCGACCGCGCTCGGGGGCGGGATGTCCTCACGCCTCTTCACCGAGGTTCGCGAGCGGCGCGGGCTCGCGTATTACGTCTACGGGCTCAATCACAGCTACACCGACGCCGGCACGCTGTACTCGCAGGCAGGCGTGGACATCGGCCGCATCGACGACGCCGTGACGACGATCGCCACCGAGCTGCGCAAGGTCGCCGCGGAGCCGCTTCCGCCCGACGAGCTCGAGAAGGCGCGCAACTTCGCGAAAGGCCGCTTCGTCCTCCAGCTCGAGAGCCCGCAAGGGCTGATGATGTTCGGGCTGCGGAAAGAGGTCCTCGAGCGCCGTCTCCCCGACCCTGAGGAAGTGGTGCGCGGGCTCGACGCGGTGACGAGCGACGACGTGGCGCGCGTTGCGTCGGAGTTGCTCACCGGCGACCGGCTGCGGCTCGCGGTGATCGGCCCGTTCGACGACGCCTCGCACTTCGAGCCGTTGCTCGACGGCTAGCGGAACGCACGCCACGTCCACCACGTCCAGCGGGCGAGGATGACGTAGGCCGCGAGGACGCTCGCCAGGCAGAGGAAGCCGGGGAAGGCTCCGCTGAGAGCGGTTGCGAGCCCGAGCATCGCGGCCGCCATGGTGCTGAGGATCGTCTCCCAGAAGAACCGGGCGTCGACCGCCGAACGCCAGCCACGAAGACCGCGCGCTCGGCGTCCGCACACGACGGCCGCGAGCAGGAGCGCCCACGTACCCACCGAGGCTGCGACGAAGACGACAACCCAGCGCGTGGGAACAGCGTCCCCGAAATCTTCACCGAGAACGAGAAAGCCGAGTGTCAGGCTGACGAGGGCGCCGACCGCGGCGAGGGTCGCCGCCACGACGCTGAGCACCGAGATGCGCACGCCGAGCAAATCTTGCCCGGCGTGCATTCAAGAGGGACGAACGGCGGCGTCTTGCGAGGTCGGCGGTCCAGTTGGCACCTGGCCCGGAATCCGCCCGTTGGAGTGCCTTCAACCTCCGCAGCCGCTCGTAGCGCGAGTTTCTAACATTCGCCGCGGACGGCGCCTACCCTCTACAGGGGAGAGACGCGAGATCTGTCTCGATGTGCTTGCGGTCGTCCTCTTCCGCGATCTTCGCGATCTCTTCGCGGGCGAGCTCGAAGTAACGGCGCGCCTCGTCGACTCCTCGCCCGCCGCAAGGTGCGCACGCGCAAGCGCCTCGTACGCGGCCGGCGAGATCCCACTCCTCCATCTCCGCCGGCGCGGACTCGACGAGCTCGAGACACCGACGCGCATGGTGGAGCGCGGGCTCGGGCCGACCGAGCAGGGCGTACGCGCGCGAGCAGAACCACTCGCTCCGCGCGCGGTTCGCCGTCGTCCCGCCCGACTGCATCCAGTGGTAGGCGGACGCGTGCGCGCAATGGAGCATCTCGTCCCCGGGCGAGTCCATCAGCGTCCAGGTTCGGTTGTAGAGGTCGATACCGAGGCGGCGATGCTCCTCGGGCTGGAGTGAATCCGCGCCCATGTCCGCGATTCTCTCGCAGGTCGAGGGTCAGGGGGAGCCCGAAGGCTCCCCCTGCGTTCAGGCCTCGGCTTCCTGGGCCTTCTCGTCGCTCGCGCGCTTCGAGATCTCGTCGACGACCGTCGGGTCGGCGAGCGTCGTCGTGTCGCCGAGCTGCCGCTTGTTCGCGACGTCCCGCAGCAGGCGGCGCATGATCTTGCCGCTGCGGGTCTTCGGCAGCTCGGGGGTGAAGACGATGTTCGCCGGCTTCGCGATCGGCCCGATCTTCTCCGCGACATGGCTGCGGAGCTCCTCGAGCTTCTCGACGGAGCCCTCGGCACCGCCCTTCAGCGTCACATACGCGACGATCGCCTCGCCCGTGACCGGGTCGGCACGGGAACAGACCGCCGCCTCGGCGACCTCCTGGTGATCGACGAGCGCCGACTCCACCTCGATCGTCGAGATGCGGTGCCCGGAGACGTTCATCACGTCGTCGATCCGGCCGAGCAGCCAGTAGTCGCCGTCCTGGTCGATCCGAGCGCCGTCACCGGCGAGGTAGACGTCGTCGTACTTCGACCAGTACGTGTCCCGGTAGCGCTGGTCGTCGCCGAAGATGCCTCGCAGCATCGCCGGCCATGGGCGCTTGAGGACGAGATATCCGCCGCCGCCCGGGCCGACCTCGTTCCCCTGCTCGTCGAAGACCGCCGGCTCGACGCCGGGGAACGGCTGGGTCGCCGACCCCGGCTTGAGCGTCGTGATCCCCGGCAGCGGCGTGATCAGGATCATCCCGGTCTCCGTCTGCCACCACGTGTCGACGATCGGAGTCCGGTCGCCGCCGATGTTCTCGCGGTACCAGATCCACGCCTCCGGGTTGATCGGCTCGCCGACCGAACCGAGCAGGCGCAGCGAGGAGAGGTCGTGCTTCTGCGCGTACTCGGGCCCCCACTTCATGTGGGAGCGGATCGCCGTCGGCGCCGTGTAGAGGATCGTCACCTTGTACTTCTCGACGATCGACCACCAGCGGTCCTTGTCGGGGTAGTCCGGCGTCCCCTCGTAGAGCACCGACGTCGCCCGGTTGCAAAGAGGCCCGTACACGATGTAGCTGTGGCCGGTGATCCACCCGATGTCGGCCGCGCACCAGTAGACGTCCTCGTCCCTCTTCAGGTCGAAGATGTAGTCGTGCGTCGCCGACGTGCCGACGAGGTAGCCGGCCGTCGTATGGATGATCCCCTTCGGCTTCGCGGTCGTGCCGCTCGTGTACATGAGGAAGAGCAGATCCTCGCTGTCCATCGGCTCGCACGGGCACGACTCCGGGTCATCTGATGCGTCGCTCTCCAGGTCGTTCCAGTACTGGTCTCGCCCGTCCTCCATCGACACGTCGCCGCCGGTGCGGCGGAGGACGACGCAGTGCTTCACGCCGGGCGCGTCGGCCATCGCCTCGTCGGCGATCTTCTTGAGCCCGACCTTCGAGCCGCGCCGCCACGCCTCGTCCTGGGTGATCAGGACCTCGCACTTCATGTCGTTCAGCCGCCCCGAGAGCGAATCCGCCGAGAAGCCCCCGAAGACGACCGTGTGCGGCGCCCCGAGCCGGGTGCACGCGAGCATCGCCACCGGCAACTCCGGAACCATGCCCATGTAGATCCCGACCGGCGTTCCCTTCTCGACGCCGAGCTTCTTGAGCGCGTTCGCGAAGCGGACGACGTCCTTCTGGAGGTCGGCGTACGTGATCGTCCGCGTCTCTCCCTCGGGCTCGCCCTCCCAGTGGTATGCGACGACGCTGCCGTCGCCGGCCTCCACGTGCCGGTCGACGCAGTTGAAGCAGACGTTCAGCTTGCCGCCCAGATACCACTTCGCGTACGGCGGCTCCCATTCGTAGAGCTCCGTGAACGGCTCGAACCACGTGACCCGCTCGCGACCCTCCCGCTCCCAGAACTCCTCGAACGGGACGTCGTAGATGTCGGGCTGCGCGTTCGCCTGGGCGGCGAAGTCCTCGGGAGGTGGATAGGTCCGCTCCTCGAGGAGCATCGTGTCGATCGCGTGGTGGCCCGTCTCAGTGGCCAAGAACGGCCTCCTTCCTCTCCATTGCCGGGATCCTAGGCCACTGCGGCCGCGCGAGATTGCGACACCAACGGCCCGCCGACAGGCAGCAGCGTCCTGCCCGCGACGCCGTTCCAGACGCCGGCCGCCGACGTGTACCAGGCGACTCCCGCCGTGACGATGCCGGCCCATCCGCCGGCGTGCAGCCACCACTCGGTGCCGCCGTGCGAGATGTTGAAGAAGCCGATCACGAGCAGGATCTCCGTGATCTCCAGCGTGAGGAAGACCATGAAGACGGCCATGTTCACGCGCATGCTCCCGATCAGCATGTACGTGTTGAAGATCGCGAACGCGAACAGGAACCACGCGAGGGCGTTCGTCAGGTCACCGCCGGTGTAAGCGGAGAGCCACCTCGACGTGTCGGCGGCGAGGATGATGAACAGGCCGAGGCCCATCCAGAAGCCGCCGTACGTCGAGAATGCCGTCGCGCCGAAGACGTTCCGGTTCCGGAACTCCCACATCCCGGCGCAGAACTGAGCAAGGCCACCGTAGAAGATCGCGGGGCCCACCCAGATCAGATCCGGGATGAACGACGCGTTGTGCCCGCTGAGCAGGAACGTCGTGAGGGCGAATCCTGCAAGGCCAAGCGGCGCCGGATCGGCGGCCGGTGTGCTCTCGATCAACTGCACCGGCCGGTCGGAGGACAAAGCGCTCATCCAACCCTCCTAGCTTGGGCGGCGGCGGAATCGCCCAATGCGACTCCGTCGGCTCCCGATCTATTTGGGCAGCCTCTACCCGGATTGGTGCGTTTTAGTCAGGGTTCGAGGTCGTACGGATAATCCGTGAGAACCTCGGCCCCGTTCTCGGTCACGAGGACGATGTCCTCGAGCCGCACGCCGCCGTAGCCGGAGCGGTACAGGCCGGGCTCGATCGTCACGGCGTCTCCGGCGACGAGCTTCTTGTCGGAGGTCAGGCCAAGGCCGGGCTCCTCGTGCACCTCGAGACCCACACCGTGGCCAAGGCCGTGGAAGAAGCCGTCGACCAGTGGCTCGCCCGGCGTCTTCGTGCGCTGGGTCAGCTCGCCGGCGGCCTCGAAGATCTCGCAGGTTCCCTCGAAGATCGCCCGTGTGTCGGCACCGGGCTTCGTCTCCGAGATCGCCCGGTCGAGCGCCTCTTTGACGAGGCGGTGCCATTCGCGCACCTCGTCCGGGACGTCACCGACGACGAAGGTGCGCGTCATGTCGGTGTAGACGCCGGAGCCGTTGTCGCGCGGGAAGATGTCGACGACGAGCGGTGTGCCTGGACGGATGGGCCCGGAGCCCATGTCATGGCCGGCCGCCCCCTGTGGCCCCGGGGCGACGATGTACTCGTCGGCAGTCGTGTCGTGCGCGGCAAACACGATGTTCATGTCCGCCTTCATGCGCTCGACCGTGAGCTGCTCGCCGTCGAGCACGAGCTCGTCACCACGGATCTCCGAGCGCCGGAGCAGCTCGCGGCACGCGTCCATCGCCGCCTCGGCCGCACGCTGGGCCCGCCGCATCCCGGCGAGCTGCGCCTCGGTCTTGGCGCGCCGGCGGTCGTCGAACAGGTCCTGGTCGACTTCGAGCTCGACGCCTGCGGCGCGCAGGCGATCTGCGAGCCAGACAGGGAAGTTCTCCGGGACGGTCGCGTGCTCGATGCCGATGCTCTGGACCCCGCGGAGAGCGAGCTGCGCGGCGATCTCGCGGCGGGGTAACCCCGACTTGAGCAGCTCGTCGACGCCGAAGTCCTCGTGCAGGTGGACGTCGAAGATTCCCAGTGCCTGCAGCCGCCCTCCCTCCATCGAGTTCGCGAACACGTGGCGCGTCCCGTTCTGCTCGGCGTAGAGGAACGGATCCGGAACCCCGAGCGGCACCGCGTGCCGCAGGTCCGCAGAGCGGAAGGAATCGCCGTAGATGAGAACCCCGTCGGCCAACGCGGAGCGATCCTACCGATCGGGCAGCGGTTCCTCTTGGCTCCGTCCCGCGAAACGGCGATACTCGCGCCTCACATGGCGGTGACCGAGAGAGACGATCCGGCCTTCCCCGTCGGAGCCGCGTGCCGGATCGACTCGCGCTCCCCGTGGAGGGAGATCGCCGAGATCCCGGTCGGCCTCGATCCCGAGGGAATCGCCGTCGACAACCTGCGCCGGCGCGCGTTCGTGGCCTGCTCCCGCAGCGACTTCGTCGCGGTCGTCGACCTCGAGACGCACGAGGTGATCGCCGAGATCGCGACCGGAGCGGAGCCGATCGACATCGGTCTCGACGAGGAGACAGGCCGTGTCTTCAGCGCCGACGCGCACTCCGACCAGGTGACGATCATCGACTCGGCGACGCTCGAGGTCGAGACCGCGATCCCGGTCGGCGGCTACCCATCCGGCCTGACCCACGTTCCGGAGTTCCGTCGCCTCTACGTGGGCAACTCGCTCGGCTCGACGATGAGCGTGATCGACCTCGACACGCTCGAGACCGTGGCGACCGTCGACGCAGAGCCGGGAGCCGGGGCGATCGGCGTCGACCCGACCCGTCGCCTCGCGATCTGCGTCAACTTCGTCGCCGCGTCCGCGAACTTCTACGACGCCGATTCCTTCGAGGAGGTCGGCCGGCTCGAGCTCGGCACCGGCACGTGCGCGATCGGGATCCTCCCCGAGCGCGGCGAGGCCTTCATCGTCAACTCGATTGCCGGGACGGTCTCCCGCGTCGACCTCGACGCGATCGAGGTCGTGGAGGAGATCCGCACCGGCCAGGCTCCCGTGGGGCTCACGGTCGCGCCGGCCCACGACCGGCTCTACGTCACGAACCGCGGCGCGGGATCGCTGAGCGTGCTGGGCGTTGCCGACGGCGTCGAGTGGTCGCAGATCCCGGTGGGGCACGGCCCGGGCGGGGTAGTCGTCGACCCACACGACGGCCGCATCCTGGTCGCCAACGCCGGCAGCCAGACGATGTCGATCGTCGAGGACTTGCTCGCCGCCCGGCCGCCGGCCCCCGTGTTCGAGCAGCCGAGCCCGTTCATCGGCGGCAAGCTGCCCGACTTCGCGCTCGAGGACTACTGGACGGGCGGGCGCAAGACCAACCACGACTGGGCGGAGAAGAAGTACATCCTCAACTTCTTCGCCTCGTGGTGAGGACCGTGCAATGCGGAAGCGCCGTTCCTCGAGGATCTGCGCGTTCGTGAGGCGGCCCGGTCGGGCCCCGAGATCATCCTCGTCGACATCTGGGAAGGGACGGAACCGCGCCCCGAGGTCGAGCGCTTCTGCGAGATGTGGGGCATCAAGGGGCCGATCCTGCTCGACCCGGGCGCCGAGCTTGCGGGAGCCCTCGGCGTGCGCGGCGTGCCGACGAACGTCGTCGTCGACTCGGACGGAACCATCCGCGCCTTCGGCGCCGCCCGCCTCGACGAGCTCGAGCAGGCGATCGACGACCTGCACAGCCGGAGCTAGCGCGGTGGCGCTCCTCCGCGCCGAAGAGGAGACGAAGGTTCGGGAGTGGTTCGCCGAGCTCGAGCGCCCGGTCGAGCTTCTCGTCGCGCTCGGCCCGGAAGAGACGCCTCTCGCCGGCGCCGGCGACGTCGACTTCGGCGCCGAGATGGAACGAGTCTGCGAGGGGCTGGCCGAGCTCGGCGAGCGCGTGACCTACCGGGTGGAGCAAGAGCCGGAGGGCTTCCCGCGCTTCCCCGCCGTCTCCATCCGACCCGACGGCAGGGACGTCGGCGTGCGCTACGACGGACTGCCGTGGGGCTACGAGCTCAGTTCGCTCATCGGCGCGATCGTCGAGGCCGGACGCGACACGCCGTCGCTGCGGGCGGAGTCGCTAGCGGCGCTCGAGGACCTCGACCGCGATCTCGTGCTCGACGTCTTCGTCACGCCGACTTGACCGCATTGCCCGCCGGCCGTGCTGCTGGCGTACCGCTGTGCCCTCGCCTCAGAGCGGGTGACCGCGACCGCCATCGAGGCGAACGAGTTCCCGCAGCTGTCGCAGGAGATGGGCGTGTGGGCGGTGCCGCGGATCGTCGTCGACGGTGAGCCGCGCTGGGACGGGGCCGTGCCGGAGCCGGAGTTCCTGCGCCGGATCTTGAACGGCTAGCCGGCCAGCCTGGACGCGGCGGTCAGAACCGGACGTGAAATGAGCGCCGCAGCCCCTGTACGACGGGGCGCAGCTCGATCTGCGCGACGACATTCCCTCGCACCGCTCCGTGATAGGCGAATTCCGCGATGCCGGCACTGCGCGGGAGGAGCTCCCGTCCCCGCGGTCGCAGCGTCGCAAAGGCACGGCCGCGGCGGAGAAGCACGAGCCGCAGCCTGTCGTCGCCCAGCCGCTCGGTCACGTTGCCGCGGTTGACGAGGAGCAGCTCGAGCATGCGCCCGGCCGCTCCGCGCCGCACGCTGAGCGACCGCGCGTCGAGCCGACGCACGATCCGGCCACGGACGTGAAGGACGACGATCACCCCGACCCGCAGCCGCAGCCGGACGCGACGCGCACCGAGCGGCCGCGTCGTCAGGAGCGCCACGGCGAGGTGGTCTCCCGGCGCCGCGTGCAGGGGCGGCCTTGCTGCGATGTGAAGCGTCGCCTTCGCGCCCGGCGCGATCCGGAACCGGCGTGGCCGCAAGCGAAGCCACGGTCACGGCCTCGCGTCCGGGCTTTACCCGGGGCCGCCCGCTCAGCGAGCGCGCGAAGCCCGCCCGCGAGACGTCGACGCGCAACGTCCTTCGCCCCGGGTTGCGCACAGTCACCACGGTCGCCGAAGCACCCCGGAGCGTCACGCGGAGCGGGCTCGCGCTCAGCCCGATCCCGCGGCCGGCCGCGGCACCCGGGATGGATGCCGCGGCCGCGACCAGAACCAGAGCCGCGAGTGCGCGTCTCACCGGCCGATCACCGTGTAGGTCAGCGTCGCCGTGTAGTGCCCGGCGGGGACGACCGGCAGCGGGGAGACGAAGCCGACGCTGGTGTTCCAGATGTCGCCCGCTCCCCCGCTTGCGGTGCTCGTCGTCGCCAGGAGCAGGTCCGGGGCGGGCGCAATCGGCACCGCCGCGAGGCTGCCGCTCCCGACGCCGATGCCGAGCGGCAGGTCGTGCGGCGCGAACGCGGTCCGGTGGACGGTCAGCGTGTAGCCGCTCGGGTCGTTGCTCGTCACCGTGACGTTCTCAGGAAGCGGAGCCGGAGTTGTCCCGGGCACTGCCGCCGGGAAACTCAGCGTGGCGTGGTCGAGCGCGATCGAGATGACCGGCTGGACGTCGACGCTCACGTCGGCATCGCCGGGGCCGCCGCCGCCACCGGATCCCGAGCAGGCGGCTGCCGGCGCAGAGGAGTTGAGCGGATTCGGCGCCCCGCCGGCGAAGTCCGCCGCGTTGTCGTCGGTGTCCGTGCATCCGCCGCCGGCGCGGGAGATCGCCGTCGTCGCGCTCGGCGCCGGAGCGGCAGCGGTTCCCTCGTAGTCGGCCGCACCGCCGTAGCCGGCGAGATCCTCGATGGAGCCGGCGCTCGAGCAGCTTCCCGCGGAGGCACCACAGGCGAGCGCGGTGGCGTCGTTCACGATCGCGACCTTGCCGCCGGTCGCGGCGAGGTTCGAGGTGCCGGTCGCGTCGGCCGCCGGCAGCGCCGCTCCGTTCGTTCCGCCGGAGGCGAGCTGCACGAGGTACCGGCCGCCGGCCGGAATGCTGCCGCTCAGCGCGGTCGTCTGCCACGTCGCGCCGGCGGCCGAGGCGTACTGCACCGTCCAGCCGTCGACGGCGACAGCGCCCGCGCCTCGGTTGAAGAGCTCGACGTAGTCGTTGGCATAGGCGGCGCCGCTGTTGCCGCCCGACGCGTAGAGCTCGCCGACGACGATGCTGCCGGCGCCGCTGCCGCTCGCGGGTGCGGCAGCGAGAGGAAGTGCGAGGAGCGAGAGCAGGACGAGCAGGTGGATGCGCTTCATGGAGCCTCCGATCAGCGATGACATGACGGCTCCCTTGCTAACCCCCGCCGCTCGCGGCCGACAGTGTCCTTTGCGAAATCGGCACGAAGTTGCGCGTGACGCGTCCCCTGGCAGCGCACGGCTAGATTCCGTTTCGTGGAAGCGCTCGAGCGAGCCGGACAGGTCGTCGCGGAGTGGGACGAGCGGCTGTCGGCCGCGCTCCCGGCCGACCTCGACGTCTTCGATGCCCACACGCACCTCGGCACCGACATCGACGGGATGCTCGGGCGATACGAGGAGCTCATCGGCGGGATGGACCGCTACGGGATCTCCCGGGCCTTCATGTTCTGCCTCGACGAGCCCGATCGTCATCCCGGCTTCCGCGCGGGCAACGATCGGACGCTGGAGTTCGCCGCCCGCTCGGAGGGCCGGCTCATCCCGTTCGTGCGCCTCGCGCTCGACGAGGAGCCGATCGAGGAAGCGGAACGCTGCCTCGACCTCGGCGCGCGCGGCATCAAGCTCCACCCGCGGGCCCAGAAGTTCCTCCTCAACGACGAGCGGCTCGCGCCCGTTTTCGCCCTCGCGGCGGAACGCGGCGTACCGATCCTCGTCCATGCCGGCCGGGGACTGCCGCCGATCGCGGCCGGCCTCGAGCGCCTCGTCGACTCGCATCCCGGCGCGCAGCTGATCCTCGCGCACGCCGGCATCGCCGACCTCGCCAACCTCGCGTATCGCTTCTCCGGCAAGCGCGGCGTCTTCTTCGACACCTCGGTGTGGAGCGCGATCGACCTGCTCGGCCTCCTGCGGCTCGTTCCACCGGAGCAGGTCGTCTACGCGTCGGACTACCCGTACGGAGGGCAGCCCGGCTCCCTCCTGATGTCGATGCGCGTCGCCCAGGTCTCGGGCTTCGACGACGGGCAGCTGCGCGCGATGTTCGCCGGCAACGCGGGCCGCATCGCGGACGGCGAGGAGCCGCTCGAACCGTCCGAGCCGCGCGGGCCGCAGGTGCTCGAGCAGCCGCTCGCCCAGGCGCGCATTCACCAGTACCTCTCGATGGCGATGCCGCTTCTCTTCATCCGGCAACCCGACGCGTTCGGCGCGCTCGGGCTTGCGCTCAACGCGACGGAGGAGCCGAACGGCACGCACCGCGACGAGCTGGAGCAGATCCGGGAGCTGCTCGAGGCCGCGCGCGACTTGTGGCGGACGCTGCCCGAGGCGGAGGGCGACGACGAGCGCCGCATCGTTGCCCGCACGGCGGTTCGCCTGATTCAGATCGCCGACACGGTGGCAGTGACTTCCTCATGAGCGAAGTGCGCTTGACCGTGAACGGCGGTGAGCACGTCCTCGACGTTCCGATCGGAACGAGCCTCGCGCACGTCCTCCGCGAGGAGCTCGGCCTGACGGGGACGAAGATCGCGTGCAACGAGGGGCACTGCGGAGCGTGCACCGTCCAGATCGACGGGGTGCCGCGGCTCTCCTGCATCACCCTCGCGCATACGGTCGAGGGCGAGGTGACGACGATCGAAGGGCTCCGCGAGCACCCACTCGTCGAGGCGTTCGTCCGCGCCGACGCCGTCCAGTGCGGCTTCTGCACGCCCGGCCAGGTCGTCTCGGCAGCCGCGCTCGTCGCGGCGAACCCCGAGCCGACGCGCGACGAGATCCGCCACGCCATGGCCGGGAACATCTGCCGCTGCGGCACGTATCCCAAGATCGAGGAGGCGATTCTCTCGTGGCAAGGCTGATCCGCACCGAGAAGGAAGTCGAGGGGCGCTTCGAGGAGGTGTGGATCGTCGTCGAGGAGGATCCGCTCGAGCAGTGGCCGGAGGGGCCACTCTCGGTGGTGGGCCGGCCCGCGCCGCGCCAGGATGGCACGCAGCGCGTGCGCGGCGAGGCGCGTTACACGGCCGACATCAAGCTGCCGGGAATGCTCCACGCTGCAGTGCTCCGCTCACCGCATGCGCACGCGCGGGCGCGGCGGGTCGATCTGGCGCCGGCGCTGGCGCTGCCCGGCGTGCGCGCGGCGCTCGGCCCGGGTGAGGCGCACGGTCTCGAAGAGGAAGCGGGCTGGGCCGGCGCCCCCGTCGCCGCTGTTGCAGCCGACTCATTCGCTCAGGCGCGCGCCGCCGTGAAGGCGATCGAGGTCGAGTGGGAGGAGCTCGAAGTCGTGCTCGATCCGGAGGACGCCGTCCGGCGCGGGCTCGTCACGAGCGAGTCGCGCCGCTCTGAGCGCGGCGACGTCGACCGCGCGTTCGCCGAGGCCGACGTCGTCGTCGAGGGGACGTACCGCACGCAGACCGTCCTCCACAACTCCCTCGAGACCCACCAGGCGATCTGCGAGTGGCAGGGCGAGACCCTCCACGTCTACATCTCGACGCAGTACATCTGGGGGATCCGGCAGGAGGTCGCCGAGACGCTCGGCCTGCCCGAGGACAAGGTGCGCGTCGTCTGCGAGTTCATGGGCGGCGGCTTCGGCGCGAAGAACAGCCCCGACGAGTACACGTTCGTCGCCGCCGAGCTCGCGAAGCGAACCGGGCGGCCTGTGCGCTGCGCGCTCACACGCCACGAGGAGCACACCTCGGCGGGCAACCGCAACTCCACGATCCAACGGCTTCGCGCGGGCGCCCGCAGCGACGGCACGATCGTGGCGCTCGAGGGCGAGTTCACGAACTCCGTCGGCTGGTCGGGCTGGAGCGCTCCGACCGAGGGCCCGATGCGTGCGCTGTACGCCTGCGACAACGTCCGCACGGTGACCCACGCGGCGAAGCTCAACACGCCGCCGATGAAGGCGTTCCGTGCGCCGGGCTTCGCCGAGGGGACGTTCGGGCTCGAGTGCCTGATCGAGGATCTGGCGGCGCGCCTCGAGATCGACCCGCTCGAGCTGCGCCGGTCGAACTACGCGGAGTCGAACGAGGGCACGCCGTACTCCTCGAAGAACCTCGAGGAGTGTTACCGGCTCGCCGAGCCGCACTGGGAGCGGCGGCACGAGGTGCGGGCATCCTCCGACGCGGTCCGGAAGCGCGGCGTCGGGATGGCGAGCCAGATCTGGTACGGCGGCGGCGGTCCTCCCTCCTACGCCTGGGTGCGGCTCGGCTCCGACGGTCGTGCGACCGTGGTCACCGCGATGCAGGACATCGGCACCGGCACGCGCACCGCGATGGCTCAGATCGCGGCCGAGGAGCTCCGCCTCCCGCTCGAGAAGGTCGACGTCGTGCTCGGTGACTCCGCGCGCGGGCCGTACGCCTCGATCTCGGCCGGCTCGTCGACGACGCCGTCGATGGGGCCGGCGGTGCGGGCCGCCGCGGCCGACGCGCGAGAGCAGATCGAGGACATCGCAGAGCAGCGGGGCCTGCCGAAGGACACGCCGGTGGAGGAGGTCGTCGGCCTGCTCGAGGAGTCGCAGATCCTCGGCAAGGGCGCGCGCGGTCCGAATCCGACCGGGATGAGCGTCCTCACGTTCGGCGTCCACGTCGTCGAGGTGGCGGTCGACGTCGAGACCGGGGAGGTGCGCGTGGAACGCGTCGCGGCGATCCACGACGTAGGCCGCATCGTCAACCCGCTCGGCGCCTCGAGCCAGGTCGAGGGCGGAGTCATCCAGGGCATCGGCCACACGCTCTCGGAGGAGCGGCTGCTCGATCCCGAGACCGGCCGCGTCCTCACCACCTCGCTCGACGCGTACCGGATGCCGACCATCGCGGACGTCCCGGAGATCGTGTGCGAGTTCGTCGACAAGCCGGACGAGCACCTGACCAACCTCGGCTCGAAGGGGCTCGGTGAGCCGCCGATCGTGCCCATCGCAGCCGCGATCGCGAACGCGATTCGCGACGCGACGGGCGCCGAGGTGCACGAGCTGCCGATCTCGCGCGAGGAGATGCTGCGGGCACTCGAAGCCGCGAAGAAGAAGGAACGCCGTGGAGCTCCTGCGACCGTCTAGCGTCGAAGAGCTCGACGGCGGGGTGCTCGTCCACGGCGGGACGGAGGTCGTGCCGCTGCTGCGCGAAGGGCTGCTGCAAGCGGAGCAGCTCGTCGACGTGCGCGGCATCGTGCCGCGTGGGATCCGCGACGGGGTCATCGGAGCCGGGACGACGCTCGCCGAGCTCGAGGTCGATCCCTCGATCCCCGAGGCGCTGCGCGAGGCGTGCCGCCTCGCCGCGTCGCCCCAGCTCCGGAACATGGGCTCCCTCGGCGGCAACCTCCTCCAGGCGACGCGCTGCTGGTACTGGCGGCTCGGCTACGACTGCCGGCTCCACGGCGGCGACCGCTGCCACGCTCGGGAGGGCGAGCACCGCGAGCACGCGATCTTCGCGAACGACTTCTGCGCGTCGGCGCATCCCTCGGACGTCGCCGCCGCGCTGGTTGCGCTCGGCGCGCGCGTACGAACGAACCGGCGCGAGCTTGCGATCGAGGAGCTCTACCGGCTCCCGGACGACGGTGACCGGCGCACGACGACGCTCGAGGACGGCGAGCTGATCCTCGAGATCGAGCTGCCGGCCGTCGAGGCAAGCGCGTATCTGAAGGCGATGGACCGCCAGCGGTGGGCGTTCCCTCAGGTAGGCGTCGCCACGGCGCGAGTCGGCGGAGAGACACGGATCGCGCTCGCCGGCGTCGCGCCGATTCCATGGCGCATCGACAGCGTGGAGGATCTCGACAAGGCAACGCCACTTCCGCGGACGGAGTGGAAGGTGCCGCTCGCGCGGGCGCTCGTCGGCCGCGCGCTCGAACAACTCGGGTGATCGCGGCGGTCGTCCTCGCGGCGGGCGCGTCGTCCCGCTACGGGACGGAGCCGCCCAAGCAGGTCGAGCTGCTGCCGAAGGTGCTCGCCGCGCTGCGAGCGAGCTCCGTCGACGGGATCGTCGTCGTGAGCGGCGCGCACGCACTGCCGGTGGAAAGCATCGAGTGCCCCGAGTGGGAACGCGGCCCCGGCGCCTCGCTTCGTTGCGGCCTGGCCGCCCTACCGCCCGACGCGGAGGCCGCGATCGTCGCGCTCGCCGACGGCCCCGACCTCGACCCGCGCGCCGTCGACCGCGTGATCGAGGACTGGCGCGCGCACGGCGGTGACGCTGTCGCCGCGACCTACGGCGGCGTCCGCCTCCACCCCGTTCTCCTCTCGCGCGCCCTGTGGGAGCAGGTGCCCGACGAGGGCGCGAAATCACTGCCCGCGAGGCTCGTCGCCTGCGACGACCTGACACCGCCCGGCGACGTCGACGTCGCTACTCGAGCGGAATCCTGAGCGAAGCGAGCTTCACCCGGAGCTCGTCGGGCATCTGCTCGTCCGCCGCCTTGCGCACGTACACCCGCAGGCTCTCCTCGAACCGGTAGCGCCTGCTGCACTTTTCGCACTCGGCAAGATGTGCCTCCGCCGCGGCCATCTCCTCGTCGGTGAGGACGTGGTCGAGGTACGGCTGCATCATCTCCTCGCAGTGCGCGCACGGATCCATCATTTTCCGCTCCGGCGCCGTACGTGCCGGCGCCTCCGCTCTTTGATGAGCCCGTCGAGCCTACGCTCATTTGGCCTCCTCCAGGGCCGACTCGGCCAGCTCCCGCTTCAGGATGCGGCGCCCCCTGTGCAGCCTCGACATCACCGTGCCCACCGGGATGTCGAGGATCTGCGCCGCGTCCGCGTAGCTGAAGTCGCCGAGATCGACGAGTACGAGCACGTCGCGAAAGTCGTGCGGCACCGCGGAGAGCGCCGTCACGATGTCGTCCTGCGAGAGTCGCTCCACGACCCGCTCTTCGTCGGAGACGCCGTCTCCGTCCTCCGAGAGCCGGTCGTAGAGGTAGTAGTCGTTCGCTTCGAGCGGCTGCATCTGCGGAGCCCGCTGCTGCCGCCGCCCGCGGTCGATGTTGAGGTTCGTGAGGATCCGCAGCAGCCACGCGCGCATGTTCGTGCCGGGCTGGAACGAGCGCCAGCTGCGGAAGGCCCGCGCGTACGTCTCCTGCACGAGGTCGTCGGCTTCCTCACGCGAGTTGGCCAGGTGCCGCGCGACGCGGTAGACCTGCTCGGAGAGCGCGAGCGCGTCCTCCTCGAACCGGACGCGGTCCCGCGCCTCGGTCGCGAGCCGCTGCGCATCCTCCGGCTCCGCCTCCACGTGATCAACCGTACCAGCGGCCGCCATGCCCTCCCGAAACGGCGCTTTCGACGTTGCTATTCCGTCGGGACGGGTACGCGCGGCCCATGGAGAGAAGCCTGAGACCGAAGAGCGCCCCGAGAGCGAGCCCACCTCGCTCGAGGACGGAGGTCGACCGAGCGTGGCGAAGGGCCGCGCGACCAGCCCGCCGACGCCGGGCAACTGCACGGCGTGCCCACCGACCGCGAGCGGGACGAAGAGCGCTAGACGGCTGCCAGCTCGGGGAAGCCGGACTTGGTGAGCCGCTCGACGATCGCCTCGCGGCTCGTCTGCTCGTCGTCCCACGCGAGCGAGACCTGGCCCATGAGGTTCGCGTTCGCGCTCTCGAGGCCCTCGTGGCCCTCGAGCGCGTGCGCGAGCCGCATCACGCACCGCTCGCAGCGAACGCCGCCGACCTGGATCGTGTCCGTCTGGGTCGCCATCGGCTCAGCCTAACGTCAGGGCTGCGATCTCCCGAAGCGCACCCTCCGGCCCCAGCTCGAGCTGGCGCTCGGCCTCCGGCCCGCCGCCCTCGCGCCCGGCGCGCTCGCGGGCGGCTTCGTACTCGCCGCGGTCGAACGGCTCGCCGTCGAACTCCGCGGCCTCGCGCACGAGCCGCTGCACGTCAGCCGCGAGCTCGGCCGTCCGCCGCAAAGACGTCGACTGATCCATGACGCGCACCTCGAGCGTCCCGTACTCGGGCCGCGGCCAGGCGTCCCAGTGGCGCCGCGTGCTGTCGTGGCGGCTCGCCGCCTGCCAGTCGTCCCAGCTCCGCAGCACCGGCGGCGTTCCTCCGGTCGGCATCTCGAGCAGGATCTGGGAGCGGATCGAGCGCCAACCGCTGTCCACGCCGTCCCAGTACGGCGAGTTCGCGGAGGCGGCAAGCAGCTCCGGCAGCCGCGGCACGACACCTTCGAAGGCCCGCAGGCAGGTGTCCGGATCGGGCACGGCAACGTGAACGTGGATCCCGCAGACCAGCTGCCGGTCGAGCTGCGGCCCGAGCTTCTCCCTCATCCGCTCGTAGCGCTCGACCGGGACGATCGGGACGCGACCGCGCGCCGTCGGATGCGAGCCCGTGGCGAGCACCGCGAGTCCATGCTCGGCCGCCCGCTCCGCCACTTCGTGCCGCAGCACGCGCAGCTCCGCCTCGATCTCCTCCGGCGTCTCGTGCACCGAGGTCGTGATCTCGACGAACGACTCGAAGAGCTCGGGCTTGATCCGCTCCGCCGCCTCGCCAAACACGCGCGAGAAGCCGTCCCCGGCCGGCTCGAGCGTCTCGGCATCGACGAGCATCAGCTCCTCCTCGACCCCGAGCGACCATGGCGGGGCCGCGCCGAAGCGGCTCAGGTCCATGGCCGGCCTACTTGCCGCGGACGCCGTGCACCGGCCGCCCGGCGGCCTCCCACGCGTAGTACGAAGCGCTCGGGCCGAAGTCGTTCTCGTAGGAGATGATCCGCGGGTTGCGGCCGACCTCCATCGCGCGCTGCGCGTGGCGGAGAAGGTTCGGGTCGTCCCGCTCCTCCCAGACGAGCACGAGGTGCGCAGCCGTCATGAACACGGCTACGAAGGAGCAGTCGGGCGCAGGGCACGGGAACGGATCGGTGCGGACGCAGAACCAGCCGACGTGCTCGGCGCCGTCCTCCGCCCAGAGCTCCTCGGCCTCCTCGGGAATCGCGTGCTCGACGAGCCCGCCTCTGCCCGTGTGGATCTCCCCACGCTCCACCGCGCAAAGGTAGCGACACCTTCCCGCTCGTCGCTACCCGTGGAGCAGCAAGGCGAAGACTCCGCCCACCACTGCCGTGCCGACGGCCACCCAGGTGACGTAGTCGCCGACGACGCCGCTGTGCAGCGAGCGCAGGACGTGAATGGGCGGCGCCAGCGCCCGTCCCGCCACCGCAGCGACTGCACGCGGCAACCGTCGCCGGTAGAGGCCGACGCCGGCGAGGCCCACCGCCACGACCGTCGCGCCGGCGCCGTAGAGGAGCGACTCGAGGGACGTGTGCCGGATCGTGACCGGCAGGCTCTGCGGCGGGGGCACCGGACGGTCGCGCAGGATGCGTGCCGCGTAGCCGGCCCGGTCGCGGAAACGGTCGGCCGCGTACTCCGCGCCGCTGGCCCAGGCCGGGCACGACGCTGATCGCGACGCCGAGAGCTACGGCTACGAGGGCGACGGCCACCAGGAGCGGGCGAAGAACGCGCCGCTCGAGCGGATCTTCCTCCAGCGCCTCGCCGAGGAGCGGATCCTCAGCGTCGCCCCAGCCGAAGAAGACGCGCGCGCCGGCGCGAAGCAGCGCGGCACCGGCCAGCGCCGAGCCGAGCCAGAGCAGCGGAAGCACCCACGACCTTTCCAGCTGCGTGGCTCCTTCGTCGATCAGGCCGTGACCGAGATAGATGCCGACGTAGGGAGTCCCCACGAGCCCGATCGTCCCGGCGAACCACGCGAGTGCCGGCGCCCAGCAGCCCCGGCCCAGGCCGCGTAGGTGGAGCTCGTCGATCAGCGCGTGGTCGACGTGGAGGATCCCCACGACGAAGAAGAGACCCGCGGTGAGCAGGGCGTGCGCGAGAAACATCAGCTCGGCGCCTGCAAGTCCAGAAGAGTCGAGCAGGCCGATCCCCGCGAGCATGATCCCGATGTGGCAGAGGACGGAATAGGCGAGCATCCGCTTCAAGTGCCGCTGCAGGAAGGCCATCGTCCCCGTGAGCACCGCGGTCACCAGGCCGATCCAGAGGAGCACGTCTCCGACGGCGTGCCCGCCGCCGAAGGGAGCGTCGAAGACCGTCCAGTACAGGCGGGCGACGCCGATCAGGCCGATGTCCGTCATCACGCCGCCCAGCACTGCACACACGGGCGCAGGCGCCACGGCGTAGGCGTCCGCGGCCCAGAGGTGGAAGGGAGACCACGGCCCCTTTGATCAGAAAGCCGCAGAAGAGGAGCGTCATCGCGACGATCACGAGACCGCCGGCGGGGCCATGCGACAGCCGGTTGCCGATCTGAGCGAGGTTGAGGGCTCCGGTGCGCGCGTAGACCAGGGCGATCCCCACTGCGAACAGGTAGCCGCCGACACTGTTGGTGATCGCGAAGTTGACCGCGCCCTGCACCGGCCCGAGCCGCTCCACCTGGAAGCCGGTCAGGGCGTATGCGGCGACGCCCATCAGCTCGAGCCAGACGAAGAGGTTGAACAGGTCGCCCGACATCGCGAAGCCGCACATCGCCGCGAGCGCGACGAGCATCAGCGCGTCGAACAGCCGTGCAGCCTCGCGGAGGAAGGTCAGCGAGAAGAGAAGCGCGAGCGTCACGACGAGGCCGATCACCGCGCACATGCCGGCCGCGAGCGGCCCTACTGCGAAGTCGATCCCGAGGGCGACGCCGCCCCGCGTCTGCCAACCGCCGAACCAGTGGACGACCTCGTGACTCTCGGAGTGCCACAGCAACACGAACGCGAACGCCGTCGTCGCCGCGGCGGCCGCGACCACGAGGGCATCCTGGACCGGCGCCGGCGTGACGTGGTCGAGCCCGGCGGCTGCGGCCGCCGCAAGCAGCGGGATCGCCACGAGAAGCGGGGGGAGCCAGGTCATCCTGCGACGTCGACGATCCCGTCCGGATCGACCGTGCCCGAGAGCCGGTGAGCGTCGAGAGCCAGCGCGAGGATCAGCGCGACCACCGCGACGCTGACGACGATGTCGGTGAGGGTCAGGGCCTGCACGACCGGGTCGACCGCCGGCGTGCCGAGCTTGATTCCCTTGAAGATCGGCGCTCTGCCGTGCTTGACGTAGCCGACCGTGAGCAGCAGGACGTAGCTCGACGACTGGGTCACCGTCAGGCAGATCGCCAGGTGGATGAGGTTCCGGCTCGTCGCGACCCCCGCGAGCCCGACGAGGCAGAGCCAGGCCGCCACGGCGTAGGGCAGATAGCTCACGAAGCTGCGTCCTCGGGCTCGAGCGGGACGACGTACGTCTCGAGGAACTCCGCAAAGAGGAGCAGCATGGCCAGGGTCACCGCAAGCCCGGCTGCGGCGTTGAGGACTCCGATGCTGCCACCCGAGAGGAACGTCCCGGCCTGGCCGCGGCCGAACAGGTTGGTGAGGAACGGCGTCCCCGAGGCGAGCGCCGCGAGCCCGGTCACGACGTAGCCACCAACGCCGATACCCTCGAGCGGGTCGAGCGAATGCTCGTTGCGGAACGGCCGGTAGTCGCGGTGACTGCCGATGAGGTAGAGCACGCAGGATCGCGCCGGCGAGCGACGACGCCGCCCGGGAAGCCGCCGCCCGGCGTGATGTAGCCGAAGGCGACGAGCCAGAGGCCGACGAGGAGACCGCCGCCGATCATGACCACGCCGACGAGCCGGACCGCGTCGCTCGCGAGCCGCCGCGTCCGCCGCTCCGCCCGCCTCGTACCCGACTCGTCCCGCAGCAGGAGCGTGACGCCGAGGACCGCCGCGTAGAGGATGAACTCCTCCCCCATCGTGTCGATCCCGCGCACGTCGAACGTCGTCGCCATCACGACGTTCGTCGTGTGCCGCAGCGGGACGACGATCCGGTTGAGCACGTAGCCGTACGGGCCCCGGTAGTCGCCGAACTCCGGGAGGCCTGCGATCGCCCACGCGAAGAGCGCGCCGAGGCCGAGCAGCGACGGCGCCGAGCAGCGCCGAGCCGCACGCGCCTAGTCATCCGTCGTCTCCTTCGATCGGCGCCGCTCGCCGCGCACGCGGGCGACGGCCGCAAGGATCACGAGCGGGTAGGCGATGCCCGACACGACGAGCATCGAGAGCGCCGGATCGGGCGCCTCGAGCACCACGAAGAGGCAGACGAGCGAGACGCCGTAGACGCCGTTCACGATCGCCTGGCGCAGCGGGTCGCGCGTGAGTACGACGAGCGGAGCGCCGAGCGCGACGAGCGCGAACGCGACGGCCTGGAGCGGAGCGAGCGTCGCGAGGACCACTCAGCGTCAGCGTCCGGTCGTCGGCTGCGGCGGGCGGCGCGAGCCGTCGTGATCACGAGCGCCGGGTTGAGCAGGAAGAGGAGTCCGACCGCCGCGATCGCCTGGAGACCTCCGGACGTGACGTGCTCGCGCACGAGCACGGCTGCGAGGACAGAAAAGCCGGGACCGTCGTGGCGGCGGCCGAGTAGTGCAGCCGGTCGAGCGTCGTCCGCATCACGAGCGACTCCGACGACGCAGAGCAGCTCGGCTGCGACGCCGAGCGCGAGGAGGACGTCGACGGCGAGCGTCTGCCGCGTTCATCAGGTCCACCGGCCGAGGAACCGTGCGAATACGAGGCCGCCGATCCAGGACGCGACGACGGCGATCACCGCCACCGTGAAGAAGGATCGAGTCGCCGAGGCCGACGGAGAGGCAGAGGAGCGCGAGCACCGTGAGCGCTCCCGCCGCTTCGAGGGCGACGAGGCCGTCGATCGGGCGGTGGAGCGACGCGAACACGAGCAACGGAGCGAGCGCGCCGATCAGAACGGTGGCGGCGATCAGGAACGCATTCATGCCGGGCTCTCGGAGCTGCGGTTCGGCACGAGGTCGTGGAGGAGGACGGTTCGGCTCTCCGGCTCGATGTCGAGGACGTACGCGTTCGGGCTGTAGGACGCCGCGAGGCCCGTCCACGCTCGCGGCCCAGCGCCGCCGGCAGCCTGCGCTCCGCGGTCGAGCTCGCGGGAGACGATCCGGCCGCGGACGACGCGCCGGCGGCCGACGCTGACGAGCAGCGCCCAGACGACGATGGCGAAGTCGACCACGACCATCCCCAGCACCTGAGGCACGTCGACGAGAGCCTGTGCCGGCAACCTCGGGTGAAGCCCGGTTCGGGTGCGCGCCACCTCGGCGAGGCTCGCGGCGACGGCCGCGGCGACCGCCGCCGCGACCAACTCCTGCCGATTCCATTCGCCGGCGAGGAGCAGCCAGAGCCAGAAGAGGGCGACCCACCACGCAAGCCCAGGCGACGAGGTGCTTCACGCGAGCGCGTATCCCCGCTTGGCGACACCTGAATCTCGCCCGGGAACGACGAGGGCCCGCCGGCTGGGCGGGCCCTCTTCCCCGGGCGAGGTGACCTTTGCTGTGCTACTGGCCTTGCTTGATCCCCGGCTCTGCCCAAGGAAGCTCGACCGTCTCGAGCGGCTGCCGGCCCGGGATGTTCCGGTCCTTCTTGAAATGCCCGGTCGGCAGAATCGTGCGCTTCGTCGCCGCGGTGAGGCACATCGCCAGCACCATGTACGCGGCGAGGCCCGCCGAGATGACGAACAGGACGCCGCCGGCACCGAGCCAGCCGTTGCCGATCCCGGAGATGAACCAGCCGGTCGCGGAGAGGCCCGAGCCGACCGCGAGCGTCCAGAGAACGGACGCGATACCGAGGCTCTCGGCCATCGACGCGAACGCGGCGATGCCCGTCATGTAGGCAAGACCGAAGAACCAGAGCCCGAGGGCGTAGTTCGCCTCACCGGGCACCGGCGCCGGGATCTTGCCGACGAGGATGAAGATCTGCACCAGCCCGAACGCGAGCCAGAACGCGCCCCACATCCCATGCGCGAGCGTCGCGACGACATCGCGGGCCCGATAGGACCACATCCCCGCCGCGAACTGCGCGATGCCACCGAAGGTCATCGCGAACAGTCCGACGACGCCCATGTCCGACCAGTGGCCGAGCCAGCCGGCCTGGATCAGCGACACCATCAGCGTCGCCACCGAGAAGCCCGCGAGCCCGAGCGCGGACGGTGCCGCGATCGGCTGTAGGAACACGCGCGGACGGGCGAAACCGTCGCGCCACGCCTCTTCGTCGTGGAGCGCGACGCCTGTTGAAGCGCGCTCTCGGCGCTCGTCGATCGTGCTCATAAAGCACCGACCCCTTTCTCTGTCGTGTCTTTCTTCGTACTACGTTGTTCTTTTCGGGTGCCCCCTCGCCGCACCGGGAAACATGGGCAAACGGTGCATCGGAATCCCGTTTACTCAGTCCGGCGGATCGGAATGAGATCCTCGATGGCGCTCGCCAAGCTCCTCGAGTCGTGGCCGGCACTGCGGCAGTTCCGGGAAGGAGATCCCCTGGGTCTCGGCAAGTCGGTGCAGTCTCCGCGGTCGCAGGCACTGACGCCGCGCATCGACGAGGCCGAGCACGTCGTGCAGTCGATCTGTCCCTACTGCGCTGTGGGCTGCGGGCAGCTCGTCTACGTCAAGGAAGGCGAGATCACGCATATCGAGGGCGACCCGGCGTCGCCGATCTCGCGCGGCCGTCTCTGCCCCAAGGGACAGGCGTCGAAGAGTTTCGTGCAGAGCCCGCTCCGCGAGTACAAGGTCAAGTACCGGCGGCCGTACGGCACCGAGTGGGAGGAGCTCGGGCTCGAGGACGCGATGGAGATGATCGCCGACCGGATCATCCGGACGCGCGCCGACACGTGGGAGTGGAAGACCGAGGACGGCAATCCCGCGAACCGGACGATGGCGATCGGCAACCTCGGCGGCGCGACCCTGGACAACGAGGAGAACTACCTCATCAAGAAGCTGATGACGGCCCTCGGGGTTGTCCAGGTCGAGAACCAGGCGCGCATATGACACAGCTCCACGGTGCCCGGTCTGGGCACCTCGTTCGGACGAGGCGGCGCGACGACGTTCCAGCAGGACCTGCAGAACGCCGACTGCATCGTGATCATGGGCTCGAACATGGCCGAGAACCACCCGGTCGGGTTTCCAGTGGGTGATGGAGGCCAGGGAGCGCGGCGCGCAGGTCATCCACGTCGACCCGCGCTTCACCCGCACGAGCGCGATGGCGACGAAGCACGTCGGCATCCGCGCCGGTAGCGACATCGCCTTTCTCGGCGGCATCTCCAACTACATCCTCCAGAACGAGCTCTACTTCCGCGAGTACGTCGAGCACTACACGAACGCCCCGGTGATCATCAACGACGAGTTCGTCGACACCGAGGACCTCGACGGCCTCTTCTCCGGCTGGGACCCGGAGGAGGGCGAGTACAGCGTCGAGAGCTGGATGTACGACGGCATGGAGATCCACGGCTCCGCCGGCCAGCGTGAGCAGGGCTTCAAGCCGACGAAGGGCGAGGCGTCGGGCCACGGCGGCCACGGCGGCGGGCTCCATCACGGCGAGCCGCCGTCCGAAGATCCCGCGATGCAGCACCCGCGCTGCGTCCTCCAGCTCCTGAAGAGACACTACGCGCGCTACACGCCCGAGTTCGTGGCAGAGACGTGCGGCTGCTCGGTCGACGACTTCGTCGAGGTGTGCGAGTCGCTCGTCGCGAATTCCGGGCGCGACCGGACGAGCGCATTCGTGTACGCCGTCGGCTGGACGCAGCACACGGTCGGCGTGCAGATGATCCGCGCCGCGGCGGTGATCCAGCAGCTGCTCGGCAACATCGGCCGGCCCGGCGGCGGGATCATGGCCCTGCGCGGGCACGCGTCGATCCAGGGCTCGACCGACATCCCGACGCTCTACAACATCCTCCCCGGCTACTTGCCCATGCCGCACACCGAGTCGTACGGCGACCTCGACGGCTACGTCGACGCGAACACCTCGCCGACGGGCTGGTGGGGTCGATTCCGCGCCTACTTCGTCAGCCTGATGAAGGCGTACTTCGGCGAGAACGCAAACGCCGACAACGACTTCCTCTTCGAGTCGCTGCCGCGGATCGACGACGACAACTCGGCGTACTGGACCGTCCAGCAGATGCTCGAAGGGAAGGTGAAGGGCTACATCATCGCGGGCGAGAACCCCGCCGTCGGCCACGCCAACGGCAAGGCGCACCGCCTGGGTCTCTCACGGCTCGAGTGGCTCGTCGTGCGCGACGTCGTCGAGATCGAATCGGCCTCGTTCTGGTACGACAGCCCCGAGGTCGAGTCGGGCGAGCTCGTGCCGCAGGAGATCCCGACGGAGATCTTCTTCCTGCCCGCGGCGACGCACACCGAGAAGGACGGTTCCTTCACGAACACGCAGCGGCTGCTGCAGTGGCACTGGGCAGCCGTCGAGCCGAAGGAGGACTGCCGCTCGGAGCTCTGGTTCTACTTCCATCTCGGCCGGCTGATCAAGCAGAAGCTCTCCGAGTCGGAGGACGAGCGCGACAAGCTGATCAAGGCGTTGCGCTGGGAGTACCCGACTCATTCGGCGATCCAGGAACCGGATGCCGAGGCCGTCCTGCAGGAGGTCAGCGGCCAGGAGATCGAGAGCGGCAGGTTCCTCTCCGGCTATCCCGAGTTGAAGCACGACGGCTCGACGCTGTGCGGCTGCTGGATCTACTCCGGCTGCTTCAAGGAGGGGATCAACCAGACGGCGCGCAAGAAGCCGCACTGGGAGCAGGACACCTACGTCGCCAACGAGTGGGCCTGGGCCTGGCCGGACAACCGGCACCTCCTCTACAACCGCGCGTCGGCCGACCCCGACGGCAACCCGTGGTCGGAGCGCAAGCAGTACGTCTGGTGGGACTCGGGCGAGGGCAAGTGGACCGGTCTCGACACGCCGGACTTCAAGGAGGACAAGGAGCCCGGATACGTGCCGCCCGAGGACGCCGAGGCGGAGGACGCCATCGCCGGCGACCACCCGTTCATCATGCAGGCCGACGGCCGCAGCTGGCTCTACGTCCCACAGGGCCTCGAGGACGGGCCGCTCCCGACGCACTACGAGCCGCACGAGTCGCCGTTCGGCAACCGCCTCTACTCGCAGCGAGCAAACCCGCGGCGCCAGCAGAACAAGGACCTTCCCGAGGATCCCTACAACCCGGTTGCGGACGAGCCGGGCCAGGACGTCTATCCGTACGTCGTCACGACGTACCGGCTCACCGAGCATCACACCGCCGGCGGCATGACGCGGTCGGTGCCGTACCTCGCCGAGCTGCAGCCGCAGATGTTCTGCGAGGTCCATCCCGATCTCGCCCAGGAGGTCGGCCTCGAGCACGGCGGCTGGGCGACGATCTACACCTCGCGCTCGGCGATCGAGGCGCGCGTCATGGTCACCGACCGCGTGCGGCCGCTGCAGATGGACGGCCGCAGCGTGCACCAGATCGGGCTCCCGTACCACTGGGGCAAGAAGGGCCTGATCAGCGGTGACTCGGCCAACGACCTCGCGCACATGGCGCTCGACCCGAACGTCCATATCCAGGAAGTGAAGGCATTCACGTGCGGGATCCGTCCCGGCCGCAGGCCGCGCGGTTCCGAGCTGCCGCGCTTCGTGGCCGAGCTCCGCGAGCAGGCGCATTCGCGTCGCGAGCAAGACCCGCGCGTCGAGCCGGAGGAAGTGAGGAAGACGGCACAGTGAGCGTCGTCGAGACGAAGCGACCGGACGGCTGGGAGTCCTACGGCGACGAGCAGAAGGAGCGCGTCGGCTTCTTCACCGACACGTCGGTCTGCATCGGCTGTAAGGCGTGCGAGGTCGCGTGCAAGGAGTGGAACCTCATCCCCGAGGACGGCCGCGTCTGGACGGGCGAGTCGTACGACCACACGTCGCACCTCGGTGCGAACACCTGGCGCCACGTCGCCTTCGTCGAGCAGCGGAAGCCGCTTGTCGGGGAACGGCGATGGGAGCACCGGGCTCCGCTGGCTCATGGAGTCCGATGTCTGCAAGCACTGCACGCACGCCGCCTGCCTCGACGTCTGCCCGACGGGCTCCCTCTTCCGCACCGAGTTCGGGACGGTCGTCGTGCAGCAGGACATCTGCAACGGCTGCGGCTACTGCGTCCCCGCCTGTCCGTTCGGCGTCCTCGACAAGCGGCACCTTCCCGCGACGACCGACCCGCCGCCGGCGATCCTCGGTCGCAAGGAGGACGGGCGCGTCTGGAAGTGCACGCTCTGCTACGACCGGCTCAAGGGCGGCCACGAGCCGGCGTGCGCGAAGGCCTGCCCCACGAAGTCGATCCAGTTCGGACCGCTCGAGGAGCTGCGCGAGCGCGCCGACGCGCGGCTCGCCAAGCTGTCCGCGGAAGGCTGGAACGGCGCACAGCTCTACGGACGCGACCCCGACGACGGCGTGGGCGGCTTCGGCGCCTTCTTCCTCCTCCTCGACGACCCCGAGGTCTACGGATTGCCGCCCGACCCCGTCGTCACGACGCGCGACCTGCCGGAGATGTGGACGAACATGTTCGCCGCCGCGGGAGCGATGTTCGCTGGAATTGCCGCCCTGACGCTGTTCGGGAGCCGGCGATGAGAGAGCAGCTGCACCCGCGCTCGGATCTGAACGGCAAGCCGCCGGGCACGACCTCGTGGAACGGCTCGATCACCGAGGCCGGGACCGACATGCGCTCCTACTACGGGCGGCCGATCGTCAAGGAGCCGCTCTGGACGTGGGAGATCCCGACCTACTTCTTCACCGGCGGACTCGCCGGAGCCTCGGCGGTCCTCTCCACGACGGCAAAGCTGACCGGGAACGAGAAGCTCTCGAAGAGAGCGCTCTACATCGGCGCGGTCGCCGATCTCGTCTCGCCCGCTCTCCTGATCTCCGACCTCGGGCGGCCGGAGCGGTTCCACCACATGCTTCGCGTCGTCAAGGTCACGTCCCCGATGAACGTCGGCTCCTGGGTGCTGCTCGTGAGCGGCGGCGCCTCGAACACGGCCGCAGTGCTCGAGCTGCTCGGCCGGCTGAAGCCCGTGAAGCTCCTCGCCGAGGCCGTCTCTTCGCTCGCCGGCCCGCTGCTGGCGACGTACACCGGCGTTTTGATCGCGGACACCGCCGTTCCCGTGTGGCACGAGGGCAGGCGCGAGCTGCCGTGGATCTTCGGGGCGAGCGCGATGGCGAGCGCAGGTGCCGCCGCGTGCAGTGTTTCTCCGGCCGGAGGACGCCGGGCCGGCGCGACGGCTCGCCGTTGCCGGCGTCCTCGCGGAGGGAGCGCTCATGCAGTTGATGGAGCTGCGCCTCGGGAAGATCGGCGAGGTCTACCGGCAAGGAGCGGCCGGAAAGCTCTCCTGGGCCGCGAAGGGCCTCGCAACCGGCGGCGCGGCCCTCCTGGCGCGGCGCGGGAAAAGAAGCCGCGCGGCACTCGTCCTCGGCGGCGCGATGGTGTGCGCCGGCGAGATGTGCGTGCGCTGGGCGGTGTTCAAGGCCGGCCTCCAGTCGGCACGCGATCCCAAGTACGTCGTCGAGCCCCAACGCGAACGAGTCGACCGGCGCGGGACGAAGGCGACGACCAAACCGGAAGCGTGAGGGACGGGCCTGGCGCGACGCCGATCCCGATCACGTTCCTCGGGCTGACGATCGCGACGACCCTCTACGCGGGCTTCGAGACCCAGATCCTCCCGAGGGCGGACTTCCACACGATCGGCTGGCTCATGCTCGCGATCCCGGTGCCGCTGCAGCTCGTTCCCGCCGTCTGGGGACTGATCCGGGGCGAGCTCGCGGCCGCCACCGCGTCCTCCGTTCTCGGCGCGACATGGCTCGCGCTCGCCATCGCCACGATCACCGGCCCTGTGGGAGCGCCCGGGCCGTCGAAGGCGGAGAGCCTGCTGCTGTTCGCGGCGGCGGCGGCGCTCGTCGTGTCGGTCGTAACCGAGCTCGTCGACGCAAAGTTCGTCGGGGCGATCGTCCTGCTCGCGGCCGCATCCCGTTTCGTCCTCACCGGCGTCTCCGGGCTGACTCACACGCAGGGCTGGACGACGACGGCCGGCGTCGCGGGCTTCGTCCTCGCGGGCGTCGCGTTCGCCGGGGCGTTCGTGGTCGAGCTGCGCAGCGCGCTCAGTCGCCGCTGACGGCGTCGAGATCGCGCACCTGACCACTCAGGGGATGCGGCTGCGTGTACGCGTCACCACCCGGCGGATTCCCGCTCTCATCGCGCGGCGAATGCGGCACCTCGTCCTCGCGCGACGGCTGGACGTGCATCAGCTCTTCCGCCACCTCGTCGATGTTGTCGAACTTCCGCTCCGGCAGCTGCCGGAGAAGCGTCAGCTGCTGCCAGGTCGGCGCCTTCGTGGATCGCGTACTCGACGAGGCTGGAGCGCTCGTTCGGGAGAGGGACACCCTCCAGTAGCACTTGCAGCTCGGCTACGGCCGCGAAATCCATGAATGCTCGATGCCTCGTTTGCGGCCGCGACAAACAGGTAATTCGGGGCAATGGAGCTCGGCTTCGCCCTCTCGTCCGAGGACCATCCGCCGAACGAGCTCGTCCGGCAGGCCGTGCTCGCCGAAGAGGCCGGCTTCACGTTCGCGCTCATCTCCGACCACTTCCACCCGTGGGTCGACGGCAGGGGCAGAGCCCGTTCGTGTGGTCGACGCTCGGCGGGATCGCGCAGGCGACCGAGAGGATCCGCGTCGGGACCGGCGTGACGTGCCCGACTGATCCGCATCCACCCGGCGATCGTCGCGCAGGCCGCGGCGACCGTCGCGCGATGATGCCCGGCCGCTTCTTCCTCGGCGTCGGCACCGGCGAGAACCTGAACGAGCACGTGATCGGCGCGCGCTGGCCGCTCGCCGCGACGAGCGCCTCGAGATGCTCGAGGAGGCGGTCGAGGTGATGCGCCTGCTCTGGCAGGGCGGCGAGCAGACGCATCGCGGCAAGCACTACACGGTCGACCACGCGCGCCTCTACACGCTGCCCGACGAGCCGGCCGAGATCTACGTCGCGGCGTCGAAGCCGAAGGCCGCCGAGCTCGCGGGACGCATCGGCGACGGCTTCATCTCGACCGCGCCCGACGCCGAGGTCGTCGAGGCGTTCGACGAGCAGGCGGCGGCGGAAAGCCGAAGCTCGGGATGATGCACGTCGCCTACGACGACGACGAGGAGGCGGGCGCACGAGCGCGCGCACGAAGCTGTGGCCGAACCTCGCGCTCGCAGGGGCTCGCTCGGCCAGGAGCTCGCGACGCCCGCGCGACTTCGAGGCAGTCGGCGCGAGATGGTCGACGAGCGAGGACGTCGCCGAGTCGACGCCGCGCGGGCCCGATCCGGAGCCGTACCTCGAGCTGATCCGCAAGTACGAGGACGCGGGCTTCACGCATCGTCTACATCCACCAGATCGGCGACAACCAGGACGAGTTCGCCGAGTTCGCGGCGCGCGAGCTCATGCCGCAGCTGTGACGGCGACTGACCTGGTTCGTGGAGGGTCAGGCGTCGATGCTCGTGCGCGTCGTGGTCGCCTGGATCGCCGGCGCACTGCTCGCGCTCGGCAGCTTCGACCACGTGATCGTCGTCACGCTCGAGTTGATCTTCGGCTACCGCTTCGGCAGCCACTTCGCCTGGACGTTCATCCTCGGCAACTTCCTCCTCGCTGCCGGAGGCAACATGCTCGGCGGCGTCGGCCTCGTCACGCTCAACCGCCTCACGCAGGGCAAGCAGGGCGAGCGGAAGCGCGCCTCTGCTTGAATCGAAGCATGGAGCAGCTACGCGTCGGCAACGAGAGCTACGGGTTTCACAAGCTCGACCCCGCCGCGACCCGGCTCCCGTACACGCTCCGGATCCTGCTCGAGAACGTCGTCCGCGCGGGCTCCGAGGAAGGGACCGAAGCCGTCTCGAGCTGGGTCGCCGGCGCGGAGCCGTCCAAGGAGATCTCTTTCCATCCGGCGCGCGTCCTGCTGCAGGACTTCACGGGAGTGCCGGCCGTCGTCGACCTCGCCGCGATGCGCAACGCGATGCGCGACCAGGGTGGCTCTCCGAGCGCGATCAACCCGCTCATCCCTGTCGAGCTCGTCATCGACCATTCCGTCCAGGTCGACGAGTTCGCCTCGCGCCTCGCGATCGAGCGCAACGTCGAGCTCGAGTTCGAGCGGAACAAGGAGCGCTACGCGTTCCTCCGCTGGGGCCAGGGCGCCTTCGACAACTTCCGCGTGGTGCCGCCGAACACCGGGATCGTCCACCAGGTCAACCTCGAGTACCTCGCGCGCGTCGTCGAGGTGCGCGACGGCGTCGCCTTCCCCGACACGGTGATCGGCACCGACTCGCACACGACGATGGTCAACGGCCTCGGCGTGCTCGGCTGGGGCGTCGGCGGGATCGAGGCCGAGGCGGCGATGCTCGGCGAGGCGCTCTCGATGCTCGTGCCACAGGTCGTCGGCTTCCGGCTCACCGGCGCGCTGCGCGAGGGTGCGACGGCGACCGACCTCGTCCTCACGGTGACCGAGATCCTGCGGCGCACGGGCGTCGTGGGGAAGTTCGTCGAGTACTTCGGCCCGGGCGTCGGCTCGCTGGCCCTCGCCGACCGCGCGACGCTGGGGAACATGAGCCCGGAGTACGGCGCGACGTGCGGCTTCTTCCCCGTCGACGACGTGACGCTCAACTACCTGCGCCTGACCAGCCGCGACGAGCAGCGGATCGCGCTCGTCGAGGCGTACTGCAAGGAGAACCTCCTCTGGCACGAGCCGGACGAGCATCCGGAGTACTCGCAGGTCGTCGAGCTCGACCTCGACGACGTCGAGCCGTCGCTCGCCGGACCGCGCCGCCCGCAGGATCGCGTCCCGCTCGCAAAGGCGAAGGAGATGTTCCTCGAATCGCTCGGCAGCTTCGGCGTCGACCTCGAGAACGGGACGTACGACAAGGCGATCGCGGACTCGTTCCCGGCGAGCGACCCGCCGACCGGGGACGGCGTGACCGACGACGAGCCGGCGCCGGTGCAGACGGCGACGCTCGAGCGGCACAGCGTCCCGGTGAGCGGCGAGGACTACGCGCTCGAGCACGGCTCGGTCGTGATCGCCGCGATCACGTCCTGCACGAACACGTCGAACCCGTCCGTGATGATCGCCGCCGGGCTGCTCGCGAAGAACGCCGTCGAGCGCGGGCTGACGCGGCGGCCGTGGGTCAAGTCGTCCCTCGCGCCCGGCTCGAAGGTCGTGAGCGAGTACTACCGCGCCGCCGGGCTCGACACGTATCTCGACGAGCTCGGCTTCAACACGGTCGGCTACGGCTGTACGACGTGCATCGGGAACTCGGGCCCATTGCCCGAGCCGATCAGCGCCGCCGTCACCGAGGGCGACCTCGTCGTCGCCGCCGTCCTCTCCGGCAACCGCAACTTCGAAGCGCGAATCCACGGCGAGGTGAAGGCGAACTACCTCGCGTCGCCGCCGCTCGTCGTCGCCTACGCGCTCGCCGGCCGGATGGACGTCGACCTCGTCAACGAGCCGCTCGGACAGGGCTCCGACGGCGAGGACGTCTTCCTCCGCGACCTCTGGCCGGCGCGGGACGAGATCGACGCGGTCATCGGCGAGTCCGTGCAGGGCAAGATGTACACGGACGTCTACGCCGACGTCTTCACGGGCGACGACCGCTGGCGCGGGCTCGACACGCCCGAGGGCGAGCTCTACGCATGGGACGAGAGCTCGACGTACGTCCGTCTCCCGCCCTACTTCGACGGCATGCCGCGCGAGCCGCAGCCGGTCGCCGACGTCGAGGGCGCCCGCTGTCTCGTGATGATCGGCGACTCGGTCACGACCGACCACATTTCCCCTGCGGGCGCGATCCGGCCGGATTCACCCGCCGGGAAGTACCTGATCGAGCACGGCGTCGAGCGGCGCGAGTTCAACTCGTACGGCGCGCGGCGCGGCAACCACGAGGTGATGATCCGCGGCACGTTCGCGAACGTGCGGCTCAAGAACCTCCTCGTTCCGGGCTCTGAGGGGACGTGGACAGTCCATCTCCCGGACGGCGAGGAGGGAACGATCTTCGACGTCGCCGAGCGCTACCGCGCCGAGGGCGTGCCGACGATCGTCATCGCCGGGAAGGAGTACGGCTCCGGCTCGTCGCGCGACTGGGCGGCGAAGGGACCGAACCTGCTGGGCGTGCGTGCGGCGATCGCGGACTCATACGAGCGGATCCACCGCTCGAACCTCCTGATGATGGGAATCGCGCCGCTGCAGTTCATGCCGGGCGAGAACGCAGAGTCGCTCGGGCTGACCGGCCGCGAGGAGTTCTCGATCTCGGGGCTCGAGGCGGCGACGCCGACGAGGTGACGGTGCGTGCCGACGACAAGGAGTTCCGCGCGCGCCTCCGGCTCGACACGCCGCGGGAGCGGGAGTACTTCCGCCACGGCGGCATCCTCCAGTACGTGCTGCGGCGACTGCTCTCGGAGTAGATCGGTGAAGGCACCGCTGGTGGTGGTCGTCACGGGGCCGCCTGCGGCGGGGAAGACGACGATCGCGCGCGAGCTTGCGGCGCGGCTCCGGCTGCCGCTGATCGCGAAGGACACGATCAAGGAGGCGCTCTTCGACGCGCTCGGCACCGGCGATCTCGCGTGGTCGCAGCGGCTGGGCGACGCGACCTATCTCGCGATGCTCGCGGTCGCGGAGGAGTCGGTGGCCGCCGGCGCCGACCTCGTCCTCGAGGCGAACTTCATCCGTGGCGGCGAGTCCCGGCTGGCGGCGCTACCGGCGCGCTTCGTCCAGGTGCACTGCAGCGCACCGCTCGAGCTGCTGGTCGAGCGCTACGCCTCCCGCAGCGACATCCCGGCCACGTCGACCGCGAGCGCAGCAACGCCTTGCGCGACGCCGTCGAGTCAGGACGGCACGATCCGCTCAACCTGCCGGGCGAAACGATTCGACTGGACACGAGCGCGCCGGTTGATCTCACCTCGGTCGCCGAGCGCGTCCGCGGCGCAAGCCGACCGGTGGCAGCCACCGATACGAAAGGTTGACGCCGCCACCGAGACAAGGCTGGCGCACTGCGGCGAGACGAAGCCGCAATCCTGCTGCAGGACTCAAGAACCGCCTGTCCACTGCCGCCGTACTCGTTGACAGATCCGTGGCGCTTTCGTGACGCCGGCGTGCGGTGGCTGCCACCGGCCGTCGTCCTAAGACTCGAACGCCCCCGGCTCGCTCGGCGGCTTCTGCTCGCGTCGCATCCGGGCGAGACGCGCTTCCGCTTCCGCCTCGTGGCGAACGCGCACCACTCGCTCGCTCGCCTGCAGCTCGTTGCAGATCCGCCACGCGACGAGCCCGAACAGCACCGGCAGCACCCAGACCAGAATCCGGTACGCCCAGATCTGGCCCGTATACGAGAGCCCGAACGTGACGAAGACGCGGTCGGAGGATCCCGCGAAGAAGACGAGGACGACCCAGCTGACGATCCCCACGCCGATGCCCGTGCGACCCGGCGCGTCCCGCGGCCGGTCGAGCAAATTGTGGAACGCCACGTCGCCCGTGAACCGGCGCTCGAGCCACGGCCAGAGGTAGAGGAAGCCGAACACGACGAGCGGGAAGGCGGCTCCGCCCCAGAACGGGTTCGGCACGAGCGTGTAGCCCGCGATCGTCGAGGTCGAAGCTCGGCACGAGGCGCAGACCGCCGATCAGCCAGCCGAGATACCAGTCCGGCTGCGCGCCGTTCGTCGAGGAGTACGTGTGGTACGGGCCCCAGAGCCAGATCGGATTGATCTGGACGAGCCCCCCCAGCAGGAAGAGGACACCGGTCGTCCCGACCATCAGGCCGAGGGAACGCGGCGCCTGGCCCGGAAAGGCAGGCACGCCGACGATCGTGTGCTCCGTCTGCGCCTTCCGCCGCCGGAACTGCGTGTGGTGCCGCATCGCGACGAGCAGCAGATGCGCGCCGAGCAGCAGCCCGATCAGGATCGGGAAGATCAGGACGTGCGCGATGTACATGCGAGGCCAGAGCTGCTCGCTGCCGGGAAACATCCCGTCCGAACAGCCAGTTCATGAGGTTCTCGCCGACGAACGGGATCGCGAGCCCCACCGAGTAGCCGATCACGAGCCCCATCCCCGACATGAGGTCGTCGACGAGCGAGTAGCCGATGTACGCCTCGAGGAGCGCGAGCGTGAGCATCGTCACCCCGAGCCAGTACGTCAGCTCGCGCGGCTTCCGGTACGCGCCGGTGAAGAAGATGCGGAAGAGGTGGAGGACGATGGCCGCGATGAACACGTTCGCCGCCCAGTGGTGCGTCTGCCGGAGCAGCAGGCCCGCGCGCACGGCGAGCGACAGGTGCACCACCGACGCGTAGGCCTCGCTCATCCGCTGGCCGTAGAGCGGCGGGTAGTAGTCGCCGTGGAAGACGACCTCCTTCGTCGAGTCGACGAAGAAGAACGTCAGGTAGATCCCGGTCGCAACGAGGACGATGAAGGCGTAGAGCGCGACCTCGCCGAGCAGGAACGACCAGTGGTCGGGAAAGAGATAGCGCAGCGCCTTGCGCAGGAGCGGCGCGCTCGCGGTGCGCTGGTCGAGCCAGCGGACGGTGCGGCGCGTGACGGGTGCTCCGCGGGAAACCGTCACGGCTGCGCCTTCCAGAGCCGCACGCCCCACCACGACGGCCCGACCGGGCCGTCGAAGTTGCCCTTCGCGCGCAGGTAGCCCTTCGAGTCCTTGTAGACGGGCAGCAGCGGCAGGTCGCGTCCCGCGGGCCCGAACGTGACGGTGCCGCCCGTCGCTGGGTCGAAGGTCGAGTAGTGGCAGGGGCACACGAGCGCGGGCCTCGGCTCGTCGGGCTGGAAGAGCGGCGCGCGATACAGCGTGATCGCGCAGCCGGCATGGGTGCAGATCCGTGAGTAGGCGAGGATCCCGTTCGCGTCGTAGCCCTTCAGGTGCGGCGGCAGACGGAGCTGGCTCGGCGGCAGCCTGATCACGACGAGCGAGGCGGCCATCTGCTCCTTCTCCTCGTCGGTGCTCCCCTCCGGGAATGCGAGGTAGAAGTTCTTCTCCGAGATGTCCGATGTCTTGTACGGCTTGCCGTTCTCGTCGACGAGGCGACGTCCCCGGCGCCAGGGCGTGCGGAGAAAGTCGCCTACACGGAAGAGCGGGCCGAACGAGACGGCGGGCGCGAGCACCGCGAGCCCGAGCGTCCCACCCGCCCCGAGCAGGCCCAGCTTGAAGAAGCGCGACCGGGTGAAGCGCGTGCCGCTCTCGTCGATCACCTCCGCGATCACCTGCTGCTCGTAGGGATGCTCGTGCGGCGGGTATTCCTCCGCAACCTCCTCGCTGGGCACGAGCCTGAGGCCGACGACGATCAGCGCCGCGGCGAGGAAGAGAAGGCGAGCCCGAGCGCCGCGCCGAGGAACTGCGTCTCGTTCGGGATCGAGTCCCCGAAGGCGTAGATGAGGATGAAGGCGATCGCGCAGAACGACGAGAGGCCGAGCAGGGCGAGCACGGCGAGCTCGGCCGCGAGATGGGCGGGCTGGCGGGCACGATGCGCGTCTCGTCGCGAGTCGGCCGCCGCCGGCGCCGGCCGAGCGAGGAGCACGAGCGCCGAGATGATCGCGTTGCGAATACGGGTCACGACCGCAACCTCCGCCGAGCAGCAGGCAGAGCACGATCAGCGCCGGGATCGCGACGAACCACGTCACGAGCCCCTCGGGTACCGGCCCGAGGTAGCCGAGCCCCCAGCCGCCGCGGGCGGGCCGGGTTCTTCGTGAACTCGACGTAGCGCGACGATCGAGTCGAGCTGCCGGTCGGTGAGATCGCGCTGCGAGAACTTCGGCATCACGTACGGCCCGATCCGCACCGCCTCCGCTACCTGTAGCGGCGTGGCGTCGACGAGCGGCCGGCGGCAGCGCGCCCGTGACGACTCCGCCCTGCGCGACGACCTGGTGGCAGCCCGCGCAGTGCTCCGTGAACAGCTGCGAGGCCCTGCGAGACGCTGCCGAGCGCCGGCTTCGGCTTCGGGATCGGCGGCCCGCCGAAGCTCGCGACGTAGGCGACGAGCGCGCGAATCTGATGGTCGCTGAGGAAGAGCGGCTCGCGGCGGGGCTGCAGGCCGATGCGGCGGAGCGGCATGTAGCCGGTGCGGAGGTAGAAGTCCGCGGCGAGGGCACCCACGCCTTGCAGCGACGGCCCGACGCCGTTCTGCTGCTCCTGCTCGCGACCGGGCCCGTCCCCGGTCGACGTCGGACGCCTGGTTCATTCGCCCGCCCGCGTTCGCGCCGTGGCAGGAGAGGCAGTACTGGCCGTAGAGGTGGTCGCCGTACTTGCCGCGAGCGGCGTCTTCGGCGGGCCGGAGGCCGCGCCGGCAGAGCCTGCGGCGAGCAGGCCCGGCAGCGGCGAGAACGGCGACGGTCAGGACTGGACGCATAGCGAGTCGAAGACCGAGGCCAGCCCGTCGAGGAAGATCGATCGCGAGGAAGAGGACGTTCGCGACCATCGCCGCAGTGGCGAAGAAATGGAGCCGGCTCGCCGGGACGACGCCGGCCCAGCGTCCGTCGTCCGGCGGCCCGTCGCCGTAGTTCACCTCGCGCGTCGCGAGGAAGACGGCGATCGCGGCGGCCTCGCGAGATCAGCGATCGAGGAGCCCCGCGGCGGCGAGGATCGCGAGCTGCCAGGTGTCGAAGCCGATGCCCCAGTCGACCCCGACCTCGCAGCGGGCCTGCCCCACTCCGTAGCCGACGACGTGCTGCGCCGGTCCAGGCGAGCGGAGCGACCACACGCCCACCCACTGCACGACGCTGAGCTGGCGCAGCGAGAAGCGCCCGATGCGAGTGGAGTGGTCCGGGTACGCCGACTCGCTCATATCGTCGCGCTGGTCAGGACCCCGATCACGATCAGGGTCAGGAGGTTGACGGCGTGCCAGTAGAACGCGACCGCCTGGATTGCGTTCAGGCGGTACATCGTCAGGCCGCGCAGGAGCTTCCAGAGCAGCCAGACGACGAGGACTATCCCGACCGCGACGTGCACGTGGTCGGCGCCGAGCAGCGTGTAGTAGATCGAGCTGTACGCGTTGTCCTGCGGCACCGAGTGGTGCAGCTGGTGCGCGTAGTCGTGCACCTCGTAGACGAGGTAGCCGACCTGGACGACGAGCGCCCACACGAGCAGGAAGCGCACGGCCCAGAGCCTTGCCCGGCGTGCCGCCATCGCCGCGAGCTGCATCGGCAGGCTGGTGGTCGCCAGGACTCCGGCCAGGATGCAGCGGCACGACGACTCGCGGCTCCGGGGTCCCCGGCGGCGGCCAGTGATGCGTGGTGAAGCGGAGGTAGTAGTACGAGCCGATGAAGGTGCCGAAGAGCGTCGCCTCGCTCGCGATCAGCATCGCCATCCCCCAGAACGCGACGCTCGGCCCACGCCGGCGGCCCACGAGGACCGCGACCTCGCCTGCGTTGCGCGCCTCGGTCGTGTGCGGGACGAGCCGCTCCGGTACTCCGCCTGCGACGTAGTCGGCCATCGCTAGGCCTCGCTCTCCTGCGGCTCCTCGCCGTGCCAGCCGAGCAGCGCGAGCACGATCCCCGCCAGCGCAAAGGCAGTCCCCATCCAGAGATGGAGCAGCAGGAGGATGAAGACGATCGACAGCGCGAGGGCGAGCAGGATCGGCCACGGCGAGTCGTGCGGCATCTCGACGATCTCGGCCCACCAGCCGTCGACGGGAGAGCTCACGGGCTGTTCGTGCCCCTGCTCGAGCACCATGATTCCCTCGGCGAGCTTGCGCCGGTCCTCCTCCCGGTCCTCGACGTCCCAGTTCGCGTACGCGCTCGAGACCTTCGGGATGACCGCGAAGTTGTAGTCGGGCGGCGGCGACGGGATCGTCCACTCGAGCGTCGCCCCGTGCCACGGGTCGGGCCCCGCCGGCGGGCCGCGGAAGTAGCTCACCACGAGGTTGACCGAGCAGCAGGAGGATCCCGACCGTCGTGACGTAGGAGCCGATCGTCTCGGCGAGGTTGTCCGGGCCCCAGCCGAGCCCGGCCGGGTAGGTGTAGTTGCGCCGCGGCATCCCCTCGCAGCCCGACGATGTGCATCGGGAAGAAGAGGAGGTTCGTCCCGAGGAAGATGATCCAGAAGCTGATCTGGCCGGGCAGCTCGAAGTAGAGCTTGCCCGTCACCTTCGGGAACCAGAAGTACATGCCGCCGAAGATCGGGAAGACGGCGGCGCCGAAGATGATGTAGTGGAAGTGCGCGATGACGAAGTAGGTGTCCGTCACCTGCTGGTCGAACGGCACCGCCAGGAACATGATCCCGGTCAGCCCGCCGGCGACGAACATGAAGATGAAGCCGGCGATGAAGAGCAGCGGGCGTCTTGAACTGCGCGTTGCCGGTGATGAAGGTCATGCACCAGGCGAAGACCTGGATCGTCGCTCGGGATCACGACGACCGCGGTCGCCGCGGCGAAGAAGACGACCGTGATCGTCGGCATTCCGGTCGCGAACATGTGGTGCGCCCAGACGCCGAAGCCGATGAAGACGACGAGCAGCTCGGCGACCGCGACGAGCGGGAACGCGACCACGCGCCGCTGGGTGAAGGTCGGGATGATCGTCGGTCGCGATCCCGAACGCGGGGACGATCAGGATGTAGACCTCGGGGTGGCCGAAGATCCAGAACAGGTGCTGCCAGAGCAGCGTCGAGCCGCCCTGCGCGACGTCGAAGAAGTGCGTGCCGATGTTGCGGTCGAGGAAGAGGAAGATCGTGTCGGCCGTGAGCGACGGCAGCGCGAAGAGCAGCCCGAAGGACGCCGCGAGGAAGGCGAAGCAGAAGAGCGGCATCCGGTTGAACGACATGCCCGGGCGCGCGCATCTTGAAGATCGTGACGATGAAGTTGCCCGCGGTCAGCGTCGACGAGATGCCGTTGAAGATGATCCCGAGGCAGTAGAAGTCGATCGTTGCGGCCGGGGTCGTACTGCGCGCTCGCGAGCGGCACGTAGTCGAACCAGCCGGCGTTCGGCGCCATGCCGAGCGAAGAGGCTCGTGTAGATGAAGAGCCCCGAGCCGAGGAAGATCCAGTAGCTCAGCGCGTTCAGCCGCGGGAACGCCATGTCCCGCGCGCCGATCATCAGCGGGAGCAGGTAGTTCCCGAACGCGCCCGTCGTCATCGGGATGATGAAGAAGAAGATCATCGTCACCCCGTGCAAGCGTGAAGAGCTCGTCGTAGGTCGCCGGGCCGACGACGTGCTGGTTCGGCTGCGAGCGAGCTGCGTGCGCATGAGCAGCGCCTCGACTCCGCCGGCGGCGAAGAAGACGAGCGTCGTCCAGAAGTAGAGGAGGCCGATCCGCTTGTGGTCGGTCGTCGTCAGCCAGCCGAGCACGCCGGGCCGCGCCTGCCACATGCGCTCGAGGCGCTCGCTCGTACGGCCGGCGGCGCGCCATCACTGCAGGCTCCCGAGGTAGGCGACGAGCGCGCGCAGCTGCGCGTGCGTGAGCTGGATGTCCGGCATCTGGTTCCCGGGCTTGAAGTGCTGCGGAGTCGGGGATCCAGCGCGCGAGGTAGTCCGGCGTGTTCGGGATCGTCAGGCCGGCGAGCGTCGTGCGGCTCGCGAGGTGCGTGAGGTCCGGGCCCGACGTAGCCGCGCGCGCTCGTGCCGCGGATCGCGTGGCAGCTCGAGCAGGCGCCGTCGAGGAAGACCTGCTCCCCGCGCTGCTCCAGCCGCTGTCCTGGGTGCCGCCGCCGGGGCCGCCTGCTGCGCGCAGCCAGCGTCCGGAACTCGGCCTTCGGCTGCGCGAACGACGAGCATCCCCATGTGCGCGTGCTGGAGCCCGCAGTACTCGGCGCACTGGCCGCGGTACACGTCCGGCCGTGTCCGCATAGAGGAGGATCCGGTTCTGCTGGCCGGGGATCGTGTCGATCTTCCGGTTCAGCTCCGGCACCCAGAAGCTGTGGATGACGTCCGCGGTCGTCGCCACGAGGTTGACGCGCGTGTCGACGGGAATGTGGATCTCGTTCGCCGTGACCGCCTTCGTCCCCGGATACCGGAACGACCAGTACCACTGGTGACCGATGGCCCTCACGGTCATGGCCGTGCTCGACGCGGCCGGCGCCTGGGTGACCTTGACGATCGCCCAGTCGCTGACGATGAAGAGCGCGACGATCACGGTCAGCGGGAAGACGACGCCCATCCCGACGACGACGAACCACGCCGGCTTCTCGCCGGGATGCGGACCCTCGGAGTCGCTGCCGATGCCACGCCGGCCGCGGCGCACCCACGCGAGCACGAGGAGGCCGGTCACGAGCGCGAGGCCGCCGAAGGCGACGGCCGTCATCACCCAGAAGAGATTCGTGATGTCGCGCGAGGCGTGACTGTGCGGGTTCAGCGTGTCCTGGTAGCCGCCGCAGCCGGCCAGCACGGTCGGCAGGAGCAACCCAGCCGCGACGAGTCCCCTGCGCCCCCGATGCGTAGCCAAATCAGACACCGGGTACCCGAGCGAGTGCGAGACAAACGCACGGGACCCCGATGAACCAGTGGAACTTCGATCCGCTCGAGCTCTTGATCCTCGCTCTCGCCGGCGCGCTCTACTGGCGGCGGGCGAGGACGCTCGCGCGGCGCGGGCGCCCGGCGCCCCGGCTGCGACTCGCGGCGTTCGCGGCCGGGCTATTGACGCTCTTCGTCGCGCTCGCGTCGCCCGTCGACACGATCGGCGAGGAGCGGCTCTTCTCGGTGCACATGCTCCAGCACCTGCTGCTCGGCGACGTCGGCGCGCTCCTGCTCGTGCTGGGGCTCGACGGGAGGCTGTTGCGGCCGCTTCTGCGCATGCGCCTCGTCCACCGGCTGAGGGTGTTCGCACACCCGCTCGTCGCGCTACCTCTCTGGGCGGCGAACTTCGTCGTCTGGCACGTGCCCGTCCTGTTCGACGCGGCCCTGCGCCACGACGCGGTCCACGCACTCCAGCATGCGCTCTTCGTCACGCTCGGGATGCTGCTGTGGGCCGCGCTCCTCGAGCCGTTGCCGGGGCCGGCCTGGTTCACGGCTCCGTGGAAGATCCCCTACGTCCTCGCGATGTGGCTCGTGATGCTCGTCCTCTCGCAGGTGTTCATCTGGTCGAGCCACCCGTACTACATCCGCTACGACCTCACTGACCAGAAGGCGGGCGGTGGCGTGATGCTCGTGGAGAGCGCCTTCACGATGCTGCCCGCGCTCGTCTGGGTGCTGCTCCGGGTGCTGCGGGAGAGCGAAGCGCGGCAGCGGCTCGTCGACTCGGGGGCCGCCCCCGCGGCCGCGGCTCGCGCGGCCCGTTACGGCCGCGTTTGAGTCAGAACATCTCGAAGTACTCGGCCATCTCCCATCCGCTCGCATCCGCCGCCTCGGCGTGGGCATCGATCTCCGAGCGCTTCATCATCACGAGGTAGTCGACGAGCGAGTCGCCGAATGCCGCCCGGTAGACGTCGCTCGCGGCGAGCGCGTCGACGGCCTCGCCGAGCGACTGCGGCAGCGGCGGAGCCTCGACGGCGTATGGATCGCTCTCGACGATCGGCGGCGGCTCCGCGGCCGCGCTCATTCCGTCCAATCCCGCGGCGATGTTCGCAGCGAGCCAGAGGTACGGGTTGGCGGCGGGCTCGCCCAGCCGGTTCTCGACATGGGTGCCCGGATCGCCCGGTGCGCCCTGGATGCTGATCAGCGTGCCGCGATTGTTGGCTGCCCAGGTGATCCGGTCGGGAGCGAAGGAATAGGGGCGGAACCGCCCGTAGCTGTTGAGAGTCGGGTTCCCGAACACGGCCATCGCCGGCGCCGAGGTGAGTAGACCGGCGACGAAGTGCCGGCCGACATCGGACAGCAGATCCGCCTCGGAAGCAAAAGCGTTGGCACCCGACTCGTGATCCACGAGCGACTCGTGGAGGTGCCAGCCGGACGGGAAGAAGTTCGAGAGCGCCGGCCAGCACATGAACGAGGCGAGGAGCCCGCGCCGGCTGCAGATCGCCTTGACCGCGCTGCGGAAGACGATCATCGCGTCCGCCGCCGCAAGTCCCTCCAACGGCCCGAACGTGAACTCGATCTGGCCGGGGCCCCATTCGTCCTCGATCGAGCGCGGCGGCATGCCGACCTCCCAGAGCCCGTCCCGGATCGCTTCGAGCGTGTCGCCGATGCCGTCGAGCCTCACGTCGGACAGGAACTGGTAGCCGCGCTGGAAGACCTCGACCTCGGGCGCCGGCCCTGGCTCGCCCTGGCCCACATCCTCGAACCGAATCTCGGGACGCGCGAGTCGCGTGATGTAGAGCTCGACCTCGAGGCCGGCCATGTACGTATATCCCGCCTCGCGCAACCGCGCGAGCTGCGTCCGCAGCTGCGCGCGTCCGTCGAGGGGCACCGGAGTGCCGCTCGAGAAATAGACGTCGCAGATCATCCAACCCGTGCGGTCGGCCCACGGGAGGACGCGGAACGTCGTCGGGTCGGGCACCACCACCACGTCGGGGAAGCCGGTGAACTCGTCGATCCCGAAGCCGCCCCCCTGGACGAACGCAGGCGGGAACACACGGTTGCCGGTGTCGAGGCTGTAGATGGCGCCCGAGAAGTCCGCGCCGTTGTGCATCGCGGCGATCGCGCCGGCACCGGACACGTGCTTGCTGCGTGCGATCCCGTGCTGGTCGACGAGGACGAGGCGGACGGTTCGGAGGCCGAGCTCCTCGATCCGCGCGGCAACCGCGGTCACAGCCCGGGCCTGCTCGTCTGAATACAGCCCGTGCCGTTCGACGAAGCCGGCGGATCCGAGCCCGAGACCCAAACCGTCGCTCATGGAGCGATTCTCTGCCGGACCTGCTTCAAGATCAACCCGGGCGACGGCGCTTAGCGCCCGCGCCGGCGCGGAACAACCCCGCCATGGCCGAAGCGGTTGTGACTGTCGCCGAGGTGAAGGCGTTCAAGACCCAGTCGGGCAACACGCGTTTCGTCCTGCGCGACGACGAGGGGCGCGAGTTCACGACCTTCCGCGAGCAGATCGCCCGCGACGCCCTGGCGGCCGAGGGACGGCGCGCACGCATCACCTTCCACGAGCAGCAGCGCGGCACCTTCACGAACGTCTACCTCGACGCCGTCCAGCCCCTCGAGGAGACCGGGCGGAGACGAGTCGTCGGAGGCCGTGGAAGAGGTCGCCTGGAAGACGGCGGTGGACGCGGCGCCGTGGCTGCTCGGAGGCGAGCCGGAAGAAGCCGTCCCGCCGGACGAGCTCTACGAGCGCCTGCAGCCGTTCAAGGAGCGCGTCGCCGACGACATCCGCGGCGATCAGCCGGACGAGACCGACTAGAGCCTCCGGCTCTCGACCTTCTCCGCGAGCAGCTTTGCGATCGCTCCCTCGACCTGCTCGAGCGCGAACTCCTCCTGCTCGAGCAGCTCGCGCAGGCGGATCCCGATCTCTTCTTCCCCGACCGACTCCGCCACACTCACGAGCGCTTCGTACGTCGCCACCTCGAGGTGCTCGGCAGCGAGGGCGGCCACCGCGTGAGCCAGGTCGCACATCACGGGGCTCTCGCAGCGCTCGGCAAGCTGCTCGTGCTCGGCTACGAGCCCTCGGAACGCAGGACTCTCATCAGGCTCCGCCGGCAGGTGAAGGTCGTCGAGGACGTCGCGAACCGTCCGGACATGCCCTTCCGTCTCGAGACGGTGCCGGTCGAAGCTGCGCTTCAGGTCGATCGAGTGAACGCGCTCGCTCAGTTCCGGCAAGACGTCCTCGGCGAGCTGCTGCTCGACCCAGAGCATCTGCCGGAGACATGCCGCGAGCAGCTCACGTGGAGTAGCGAGCCGTTCGGTCATCTCGCCCGCCCTTCCCGGCACTCGCGATCCGTACACTCGTCGCACCGGGGTGTCGCGTGCGGCGCGGCTGAGATCACACCCGTCGAACCTGATCCGGGTCATGCCGGCGAAGGGAGGTAGATGAAGCGAGAGCGCACACCGAGCTGGGGGATCACACCGGTCCCGGATCGACTGCGGACGTTCGGCGCGCTCGAGAACGGGATGCTCTGGAGCAGCCTCGGCCTGAGCCTGCTCGTGCTCGTCGCCGGCGCATTCCTCGTCCCCGCGCTCTCGCTGCCGAAGGCGCTGCTGGCGATCCTCGTCGGCGGGATCTTCGGGAACGCGCTGCTGGGAGCCGCTGCGGCGATCGGCGCCGAGGCGCGTGTGCCGGCGATGGTGCTCCTGCGGGCGCCGCTCGGCCGCGCCGGCTCCTACCTCCCGACCGGGCTCAACGTGCTCCAGAACCTCGGCTGGACGATCTTCGAGGTGCTCGTGATCGCGACCGCTGCCCGCGCGCTCGTGCACGGACCGCTCTGGACGTGGAAGCTCGCGGCTGCCGCAGCGGCGACGATTCTCGCGCTCGTCGGGCCGATCGGCTTCGTCCGCGAGTGGGTGAAGCGCGTCGCTCTCTGGGTCGTCCTCGCCTCGCTCGCGTACCTGACGTGGTGGGCGCTGCACGACGCGCACCTCGGCGCGCTCTGGTCGCGACCGGGGAAGGGCGGGCTCAGCTTCTGGCAGGGAGTCGACCTGATGGTCGCGATGCCCGTCTCCTGGCTCCCGCTCGCCGCCGACTACACGCGCTTCTCGAAGGACGGCCGCGGGGCGTTCTGGGGAGCGGCCGTCGGCTACTTCCTCCCGAACGTGTGGCTCTACGCGCTCGGCGCGATCCTGCTGCTGTCGCGCGGCCTCGCGGATGCGCCCTCGGTGATCGACGCGATCGCGACCGGCGGGATCGGCGCTGCACTCGCGCTCGTCGCGCTCGGCGTCGACGAGACGAAGGAGCCGTTCGCGAACGTCTACTCGGCCGCCGTTTCGCTGCAGAACGTCCTTCCTCGGGTGCCACAGCGCGTGCTGATCCTGGCCGTCGCGGCGGTGGCCACCGCGGGCACGTTCGTAATCAATCTCGTCCACTACCAGGAGTTCCTCTATCTCCTCGGCTCGTTCTTCGTGCCGCTCTTCGGCGTGCTGCTCGCGCAGTGGGCGGTTGGGCATCGCGACGCCTTCGCGGCTGCGGAGATCCGCCCCGCTCAGATCGTCGCCTGGCTCGCGGGCTTCTGCCTCTACCAGTGGCTCGCCCCGGTCGGGCCTGCCTCGTGGATCCATTTCGTCGACCACACCCATCCCGGCCGGGGAGCGCTCGGCGGCTCCTTGCCGAGCTTCGGCCTCGCCTTCGTCCTCTCGGTCGCGCTTACGCTTGCTGGTCGTGCGACCGCTCGCCGTGATCGGGCCTCTTGCGTGTGATGCCGTGGACGGGCGGGGCTCGCACATCGGAGGTGGGCCCGTGGTACGCGGCACGCGCGCTGCGCTCGCTGAGGCAGGAGGCGATCGTGGTCGCGAAGTGCGGCGAGGCCGAGCAGCGCTCCTATCTCCGGCTGCTTGCCGCGCTCGGCTTGCCGATCTCGCTTTCTGCAGGTGGTGAGACGACCTCCTTCTCCTTCCGCTACGACGCCGCCGGCAATCGCGAGATGGAGGTCCAGACGATTGGAGAGCCGTGGAGCGAAGCCGACGCGCCCGAGCGTGCCCTGCGCCGGGTCGAGTGGGTGCACGTGGCGCCGCTGCTGCGCGACGACTTCCCTTCGGAGGCGCTCGAGCGGATCGCCTACAGGCGGCGCGTTCTCCTCGACGGACATGGCCTCGTCCGCGCGCGACGGGTCGGCCCGCTCACGCTCGACGACGACTTCGACCGGGCGCTCCTCCGCCACGTGGCGATCCTCAAGCTCGCCGAGGAGGAGGCCCGGGCAATTCTCGGCGGCGGCGAGCTCGAGGAGCTACGCGAGCTCGGCGTCCCGGAGGTCGTGGTGACGTTCGGCGCCGGGGGCTCGCTCGTCCTCACCCGAGACGCCGCTGTGCGGGTGACGACGCGGCCGGCCCGGGGCGATCCGACCGGCGCGGGCGACGCCTTCTCGGTCGCCTACCTCAACGCGCGGGCCGGCGGGCACCGGCCGATCTCGGCCGCGCGGCGCGCGAGCGCGCTCGTCTCCGCCCTCCTTAGTAACAGTCTGTTACCAAGGAAGGACACGTCCGTGATCGCCGCGGTCGGGACGGTGGCGGGCGTCTTCCTCGTCGACGTCGAGGCCGAGTCGCTGCTCGGCGAGGGGAACGAGGTGCCGGCCGTGGAGCGGCCGGAGGTGGCGCTGCCACGCGTCGTCGCGGCTGCACAAGCGGGCTCGACGGTGGTCGCCGTCGTCGAGCACCGGCCGCCGCTGATGCTCTCGAACGACGGTGGGGCGACCTGGCGCGAGGCGGGAGGCGGCCTGCCGCCGGGCTTCGCGGTCGCGATCGCGGAGGACGAGCCCGACCGGATGCTCTACGCGGCGCGCAACCGGCTCTACGTCTCCGCCAACGGCGGGGTCTTCTGGCGCTCGCTTCCGTTCGAGCTGCCCGACATCGGCTCGGTCGCCTGGATCGACTGAAGCCACGCGCGAACCTCGCGCGGGGAGCGGAGCCGGACGACGGAAAGGTGCGTGAGTGGCTCCAGCCGCGGCATCCACTTCTTCTCGTAGGAGCCGTGCTGCCTGATCACCCACCAGACGATCGAGTCCCGTGAGAAGGCGTTGCGAAGCGTCTCGCGGTTCCCGTTCCACAGCTCCTTGCGGCTGACTACCCGGCTGGCCGTCCGCCAGGAGCACGCGCCGCAGGGCCACGCGTTGCGGCAGGTCGAGAAGCACGACGGTGTCGGCCCGCTCGACCACGGACGTCCCGATCTTGCCGTGGTAGTTGCCGTCGACGACCCAGCCCTCGGGCGCCGCCGCGAGCGCAGCGTCGACACGCGCCTGGAGCACGTCGGCCGGCGCCTCCTGCCAGCCCGCGTCGTGGTGGAGCGCATCGAGCTCGACATGTGGGACGCCGAGCCGGCGCGCAAGCTCGCGCGAGACGTGTCGTCTTGCCGGTGCACGACCCGCCGATGACAGCGACGCGTCTCATGCGTCTGCCGCCGAGAACGCTTGACGCAGCGCAGCGGCCATGGGACGCGAGGCATGTGCGAGCAGCACCCGTCGCTCAGAGGGCGAGAGCCGGTGTGCGATCGCGCTGCCGAGCAGCTTCGGATCGCACCGCCGAGCCTCGAAGTCGGCGAGTTGCTGCCGCAGCAGCATGTAGTACGGGTCCGCCGGAGACGCGGCGAGCTTGCCGTAGTGGGTGAGGAATTGCGCGGAACCGCGCGCAAACGCGACGGCGTCCTTGTGGCACGAATCGGACCGGGGCTCTCTCGTCGAAACCGACGCCGTCCCTCCCGGATAGATGCCGTAGCGAACGGTCGTCTGTGCCGCACGCTGCGAAGACCCGCACGCGCACGCGAGGAGAGCGACGCCGGCAAGCAGGGCAGCCACGCGTCTCACAGCCGGAATTCGCCGCGCGCGACGATGACCGCGGAACCGCCCACCTCGATCTCCTCCGGCGAGCGGGCGACGGCGTGAAGCGTCGACGGCCGGCCGACCTCCGCTCCCTGCCGGATGACGATCTCGTCGCCGAACTCGACCCGACCGTGCCGGGCGAGGTGGAGCGCGAGCGGCCCGGCCGCCGAGCCCGTTGCAGGATCCTCGTCGACACCGTGCGCGGGAACGAAGACGCGCACCTTCCACGTCTCGCCGTCCCGCGCGAAACACACCGTTCCCCAGGGCGAGAGCTCCTTCAGCGCGCCGAGGTCGGGTCGCAGCGCCGCCACCGCGCCGGGGGAGTCGAGCTCGATGTACACGTGGCCCGGCCCCTGCTCGTAGAGCTCGACCGGCAACCCGCTCTTCTCCACGCCGAGCAGCGCGAGCAGAGCCTCGGCTCCGTCGTACTCCTTGGCGGTGACGACCGGCTGCCGCATCCAGCCGAAGGCGATCCGCCGCCCGTCGCGCTCGAGGCGGATCGGCACGATCCCGCTCCCGGTCTCGAGCCGGATCTCGTCGAGCTGGAGCGGCCCGGCAAGGACGAACGCCGTCCCGAGCACCGGATGCCCGGCGAAGGGCAGCTCGAGGGTCGGCGTGAAGATCCGGATCCGCACGTTCGCGTCGCCGTCCGGCGTGTAGACGAAGACGGTCTCCGAGAGGTTCACCTCGCGAGCGAGCCGCTGCAGCCGCTCCTCGGGGATCTCGCGCGCGTCGGTGAAGACGGCAACCGGATTGCCCGCCAGCGGCACGTCGGTGAAGACGTCGGCGACGACGTAACGGAACGTTCCCACGCGCGCGACTGTAGCGAGGCTCGCCCGGGGGAAGCAGCTACTGGCGCGGTGCGATCATCATGCTGTTCAGCAGCCCAACGGCCCGTGCGTGAACGCTTCTCGAGGCCCGCCGGCCGATCCCGTAGAAGACGTAGAACGCTCTGCCGCGCTGCTTGAAGGTCAGCTCTCCGCTGTCGGAGGGAGTGCAGAGACCGCCTTGCCCTGACGCACTCAGCACGAAGTGCTTCGGGCGGAGCGGAACCCGGGGCAGCATGCGATGGAGCGACGCGCCATCCCGCTCCTCGGCGAGCTGTATGTACGCACCGCCAGGCCGCCAAGCCCGCCGCAACGCGGGGGAGCAGATCCCGCCCGAAGTGGCTTGTGCGGTGATCCGAAACGTGCTCGCGGTGAAGACGGTCACTGGATCGACAACGCCGTTGATCCGGTGCACTGTGACGTGCCATCCCTTCGGTACCCGGACCGAGATGCCGTCTCGCCGAAACTGGCTGCTCGCTCCTGTACCGGCCAGCGCCGCTGCGATCGCAGCGGCGATCACAATCAGCGCTGTCGCTCCGGCTGCACGCCTCATGTTGAGAGTACGTGCCGGCCGTCCCGCTGCGGTCCCGTCATGCCGTGGCGCCGAGCCAACGCGTCTACGCTTCCTCGGGGATGCATGCGATCGAGGTCAGCGGCCTGCGCAAGGCCTACGGGAACCTCGAGGCCGTCAGGGGGGTCGACTTCACGATCGAGGAAGGCGAGGTCTTCGGGCTGCTCGGACCGAACGGCGCCGGGAAGACGACGACCGTCGAGATCCTCGAGGGCTACCGCAAGCGCGACGCGGGCGAGATGCGCGTGCTCGGGAGCGATCCCGAACGGCCGGCACCGGACTTCCGCGAGCGGATCGGCGTCGTGCTGCAGCAGTCGCAGCTCTGGCCGAACCTGACCGTGCGCGAGACGCACGCGATCTTCGCCGGCTACTACCGGGCCCCGCGGGACGTCGACGAGGTGATCGCGCTCGTCGGCCTCCAGGAGAAGGAGAACGCGCGGGTCAAGACGCTGTCCGGCGGCCAGAAGCGGCGACTCGACCTCGGCATCGCGCTCGTCGGCGATCCCGACCTCGTCTTCCTCGACGAGCCGACCACCGGCTTCGACCCGCAGGCGCGGCGGGCCGCGTGGGAGATGATCCGTTCGCTCCGCTCGCTCGGGAAGACAGTCCTCCTCACGACGCACTACCTCGACGAGGCCGAGCAGCTCTCCGACCGCGTCGCGGTCATGCGCGAGGGGCAGATCGTGCGCGTCGGTACGCCGGCCGAGCTGACGACGACGGACCTGCAGACCGAGATCCGCTACCGGCAGGACGGCGAGGAGGTGCTCGTGCGGACGGACGAGCCGACCCGCGTGCTCGCCGAGCTGACGTCCGCGGCCGTCGCGCGCGGCGAGGAGCTCGAGGGCCTGCAGGTGCGGCGGCCGTCGCTCGAGGAGGTCTACCTCGCGCTGACGGCCGAGGAAGAGGTCGAGGCGTGAGCGCCGAGGCGATCCGCATGGCGGTGCGCCGCCCCGCCCAGCGGCTCTTCGTCCACCAGCTCCGCTCGGAGCAGCTCGTCTTCTGGCGGAGCCGCGAGGCGGCGTTCTTCATCTTCCTCTTCCCGCTGCTGCTGTTCGTCCTGCTCGGCTCCGTCTACTCGGGGAAGATCTACGGAGTCCCGGCCCCGCGAGGCGCTGCTCGCCGGGCTCGTCGGCTACGGGTGCGCGAACACCGCGTTCGCGGGACTCGCGATCCAGCTCGTCATTCGACGTGAGAACGGGATCCTCAAGCGGCTCCGCTCGACACCGCTGCCGCCTGCGACCTACGTCGCGCCCTGCTCGTCTCGACGCTGATCGTCTTCGCGCTGCAGACGATCGTGCTGTTCCTGATCGGGCGCGGCCTTCTACGGCACGCCGTTTCCCTCCGCCATCGGCTCGTTCGTCGTCACGATCGTGATCGGCGCGGCCGTCTTCGCGGCGCTCGGCACCGCGACGGCGTCGGTGATCCGCTCGGCGGAGGGATCGTCGGCGGTCGTCAACTTCATCCTCCTCCCGATGGCGTTCCTGACCGGCTCGTTCGGCCCGACGCACCACTACCCAGCCTTCCTCCGCGCGATCGGCGACGTCCTGCCGCTCAAGTACTTCATCAAGCTCGTCAACGCCGTCTACCTCCACGGGCACGGCTTCTGGACGCAGCCGCGGTGCGCTTGCCGTGCTGGCCGCCTGGGGAGCTGCCGGGCTGGTCTTCACCGCGTTCAAGTTCCGCTGGGAGCCGCACGAGGGTTAGGGACTTCGCCCGTCCGGATACGGGCGGGGCATGAACCCACTCCTCGGCGAGCCCGCCATCTCCCTGCTCGTGCGCAAGCACGAGGATCCCGGAATCGAGGTGCGCGTCAACTTCGGCGTCTTCGCCGGCAGGCACGCGACGCCCGCCGAGATCGACGAGCTCGCGGCGTCGTTGAAGGATCACGTTCCCGCGTTCGCGATCGTCGCCGAGGAGCGGCACGAGTTCGGCCGCGCGGTCGAGGCGTCCGTGCACCAGGTCGTCGTCGAGGTGCCGCGCGAGCACGCCGTCGACGATCCCGACGTGCTCGCGGAGCAGATCGTCATGGCCGCGAACGGCTGGGCGCTCGAGTGCATCGCCTCCCGGCACGGCCCGGGCCAGCTCTAGCTCGCGCTGTACGTCACCGTCACCGACGCCTGGATCTGCTGGGTTCCCGCCTCGATCGGGACGGAAGCTGCGGCCTTCTCGGCCGCGAACATCGGCACCGGCGGCGCAGTCGAGCCACCTTCTTCCACCTTCACGAGCGTGCCGAGAGTCAGCCCGGCGCCGTCGGCGATCGCCTGCGCCTTCAACTTTGCGTCCGCGATCGCTTTCTTGAGCGCCTCTCCGTAGAGGGACGACTTGTCCGCCGTGTCGAGATTCGGGCCGTCGACGTTGTTCGCGCCCGCGCCGACCGCCGCGTCGACGAGCGCGCCCGAAGAGCCGAGCGCCGCCGTGACCTGCACCGAGTTCGAGGCCTGGTAGCCGACGATCGTGTTTCCGTTGCTCGAGGTCCGAGGCCAGAGCGACACCTGCGTCGTCTGGATCTTGGAGGCGTCGATGCCGGCCTTCTTCAGGGCGTCGATGATGTGACGCGCCTCTGAGTTGTTGCGGCTCAACGCTTCTGCCGCCGTGGCGCCTTGCGTCGTCACGCCGAAGTTGAAGGAGGCCTGGTCGGGTGTCGCGTCGACCGTGCCGTCGCCGGTCACGGTGATCACGGTGCCGGGAGAGGGCGTAGCGCTGCGGCCGAGGCGAGGTTGCGCGACGCCGGCGATCGCGGCCGCGACGAGAAGCACGGCGGCGAGGAGGAGGATCGTGCGGAGTCTGTTCATGACGCATGTACGGCACCGCCGACTCCGCGCGTCACATCGCACAGCCTTGAACGGTGTCTCAGCTCAAGTGCGAACACGCTGGCCTGGGGCGAGTGCGTTCGGGAATGACCCCTGAGGCGCAGGGTGACGATGGCTGTGACGATAGAGCGGCAGCGCGCACGTCGCGTCTCGCTCGTCTGGATCCGAAGGAAGCGGCGGCCAGCGGCCGTGGCTGCGTGGCCCGCTCGCGGTCGTGGCGGTTGCGGCTGCCGCTGTGCTAGACGGTCGCCTTGACCACCATCTGGGTGCCGAGCCCCGGTGCCGGTAACCTCCGGTGTCGCTCCAGTGCGCCACCGAAGAAGACGATCAGCTGTGCCACTCTTGAACAAGCCCAGCGGCAACGTCCTGGGTTCTCGGCGGGATCGTGCGCCTAGCTGCACGACCAGGTGTGTGTCTGGTTGCCACCCACCATCGTGCTCCCGTGGGCCGGAAGTTGGTCGTGTAGATCACCTTGCCGACGATCTGCCGTGACCTGTCCCTGGTACCGGTTCAGTTGTAGATGTCGAGCGGGAAGCCGTACGAGTCTTCCGAACCCGTCCGCGGGGTCCGGCAGTTGTAGGTGCCGCTCAGGTTGACGAGCTCGGCCCGTCGGACTGCGACGGAGTCACCCTGGGGCTAATCGTCTCGAACCGTCAACGTCACGGTGGTTGGAGGACCACCCGTCGCCGGGTCCTGCGAGCGCGACCGGCGATCTCGTCATTGCCACCATCGCCGCTCAAGGGCTTCAGCTGGTCATGGCGTCTACTCGCCCACCTCGGGTTCAAAGCAGATCCCGCGACCTGCAAGAACGTTCCGCGCGATGGAATCCGCCGAGGTACAATGCTGGCGACCCGCTTCCACCGACCGCATGCCGCTCGCAAAGATCACAGTATCCGAAGAAATGCCGCACAAGGGAGGATCTCCGGTCCAGGCCGGCGTTTGCCTCAGCGCATCACACGTGACCAGCAGCACGATCTCTCGGCTGGGCGAGCGTCCTCTCGCCCGAGAACACGAGCCCTACGCCGTAGCGGGCAGGTACGGCGTCCAGCCGGACGGGATCCGCGGCGCCGCGAGCTTGATGAACAGCGTCGGCGTCGGGGCGCGCGGCGAGGTGTGCAGCACCATCCCCGCCTGCTCGACCGTCCGGTCGCCCTTGCGCAGGTTGCACGGGCGCGCAGGCGGTGACGACGTTCTCCCAGATCGACTCGCCGCCCTTCGAGCGCGGAACGATGTGGTCGAGCGTGAGCCGGCCCGCCGTCGTGCCGCAGTACGCGCAGCGCCAGCCGTCGCGCGCGAAGAGCGCCCGGCGGGAGATCTTGCGCTGGATCGCGCGGGGCACGCGCACGTAGTGGATCAGCCGGATCACGTGGGGCCAGATGAAGCTTCCGGTCGACGAGCGAAGCGGCTTGTCGAGGCGTTCGATCACCTCCGCCTTGCCCTTGTAGACGAGCACGTGAGCGCGCCGCACCGTGCACACGTTGAGCGGCTCATAACTCGCGTTCAAAACGAGAACGTGCTGCATCCTGGCGGAAAAGTAGCAGCGTCCGAACTGGCTACTGCTGCGACTTCATGGCGCGGTCGACCGCCTCCTGCTCCTCCGGGGAGAGGGAGACGGCGGCGCGTCCGTCGTCCAGTTCCTTGACGTAGATCCGGGCGTAGTCCCGCCCCTGGATGGCGCTCAGGACGACGCCGCTGCGGGAGTTGTCGAGCAGCGCGACCGAGGCGGACTGGTGCCCACCCGTGTTCTCGTACGCGTCGTAGCGGACGACCGCAACTCGCGACACGGTCGAGTCGACGCGGCGTTCCAGCCGCGACAGCGCGGCCGCGACCTCGTCGACCGTGCGGTGCAGGCCGTCGATCCGCCCCTGCAGGGAGACCGCGAACTCCACCAGATCCCTGGCGCCGTTCCCCAGGAGCGCGAGCTGCGCATTGCGGACGCGGCGCAGGCGGACGTGGAGCGCGAGTGCGACCGCGATGCCGACGACGGCGACTGCTGCCGCGGCGATCGCGATCACTCCGGCAACCGAAGCGCTCAAGGTCTACCCGCCGGAGGGAAGGCTGAAGAAGACGGGGTACGAGGCGCTGTTGTTGTCGAGGTTCTTCTCCCCGGGCACCTTGCCGATCTCCACCTTGATGCGGGCGTTCGCGCCGAACGCCGACGTGGGCAGATCGAGGTTCCCGAAGGAGACCGAGGTGGTCTGCCTCGGGGCGATCGACTTCACGGTCTGCGTCTTCGTCAGGACGGTCTTGCCGAAGACGGTCACCGTCAGCGTCACGGGTACCTGCGTCTCCTGGAAGTTGCCCGCGTCGGTGAAGGTGACCTTGAACGTGAGGTTCGCGGCGACGTCGACGGTCGTATGCCCGGAGGTTGAGAGCGGCGTCGTGCTGCTGCCTGCGACGGCCTCGGTGCTCACCAGCTCGCTTCCGTGGAGGCCGGTCACCTTGCCGGTGGGGGTCGTGGATTTCAGGCGTCCGAGGACGAGCGAGAAGGAATTGGCGCTGATCACTTCGGGGTTCGAGACGATCTGCGAGGGCGGCGCGATCACGCCTCTGACGCCGAGGCTCTTCAGCGTCTGCGTCGCAGGCAGATGGAAGAGATTCGCCCACACGATGTCGCTCGCGGTGAGCACCTGCGCCTGCCCGGCGAGCGCGTCGCCCACATCGGTCGAGCTCTTCGAGCCCGCCTGGGAGAGAATGTTCGCGAGCCCGGTCAATCCGATCGCACGCAGCTGGAACGTGGCCAGCGCCGCCTGGTGCGCCGTCTGAAGCGGACCGGGTGGCCGCAGCCGCAACGCGTCGTCGTAGTCCTGCTGCTCCTGCCGCGACCACTGCTCGAGCTTCGACTGCAGACCGGCGAGGGTCAGCTTCTTGGCGCCGAGCACGGTCGGCAGCGCGGCGCCCGGCTGAGCCGAGTCCTGCGCGATCGAACGAAGGTCGGTCATGTAGGAGGAGTACTCGTCGTGCTTGCTCTTGCCCTGGCACGAGCCGACCCAGAAGACGAAGCCGACCACGACGGCGATCGCGAGCGCGACGAGGCCGGCGAGTCTCGCGAGGGCCACCGCTCCGGGAGGAGGCGGGGACGGCCGCTTTGGCCCGCCCGGGCGGGGCGGCCTGATCCGCCGGCGTGGGCGGCTGGGAGCCTCGAGCGTCTCCGGCTCGTCGAAGAACTCGAGCTCTGTTCCGTCGTCGAAGGTACTCACTGGGTGGCAAGCCTAACCGTGTCGGGGAGGACAGTCCGACGCGGTCGCCAATCTCCGCTCTTGCATGGGAGAGGCTGCCCCGTCGCTCACCGGCTCCGAGCTCGTCCTCAACCGGTATCGCCCGCTGCGCCCGCTGGGCAGCGGCGGCTCGGGCTCGGTCTGGCTGGCGCGTGACGAGAAGACGGGGCTCGACGTCGCGCTGAAGATCGTCGCGCGGGAGGGCAAGGCGGCGATGCGGGCCGAGCGCGAGGCGAAGGCCGCGGCTCAGCTGCGCCATCCCGCCTGCCTGCGGGCGTACGCGTTCGGGCGCGACGCCCGCCACGTCTACATCGCGTACGAGTTCGTTCCCGGGCACACCTTCCGCGAGGCCCTGCGTAGCGGGGGACTGTCGGAGGACGCGGCGATCGAGGCCTGCGCGCAGGTCTGCGACGGGCTCGCGCACGCTCACGCGGCAGGAATCCTCCACCGCGACGTCAAGCCTTCGAACATCCTCCTCATCGACGGCGAGCGCGTCTCGGCGCGCGTGCTCGACTTCGGGCTCGCGCAGATGGCCGATGCCGAGTCGCTGACCGAGGCGGGCGATGTGCCCGGGACGCTCGCGTACATCTCGCCGGAGCGGCTCGCGGGCGGCGAGGCCACTCCGCCGCGGACGTCTGGGCGGTCGGCGTGATGCTGTGGGAGGCGCTCGCGGGACGGCATCCGTTCTGGCGCGGCTCGATGCTCGAGACTGCCCGCGCGATCGAGGCGGGAGCCCGGCCGCTGGGCGAGCTTCGCTCCGATCTCCCGAAGCGCGTCCTCCGCGTCGTCGACAGCTCGCTCGCGACGAACCCGGCCCGGCGCCCTACGGCGAAGGATCTCGCCGACGCGTTGCGCGGCGCGGCCTCGTTCGCATCCACCCCGCGGCCGGCCTTCTCGCTTCCCCCGCGCATCGACGCGGGGAACGCTGTCACAGCCGCCCTGGCAGGGATCCTCGCTGGATGGACCGCTGCCGCGCTGCCCTTCTATCCGCACGGCTGGCCGTTCGGGCTCGGCCTGCTTGCCGCCGCGGCGACCCTCTGGCGCGAGCGTGCTGGGATCGCGCTGGCGCTCGCCGTGCCGGTGCTGCCGCTCGGGAACATCTCGCTCGGGCTCGCGCTCCTCTACACGGCGCTCGCCGGCGCCTGGCTGCTCGTGACCTGGCGAGAGCCGCGAGCCGGGCTCCTCTTCGTCCTCGGGCCGCTCCTCGCGCCGGTCGCCGCACTCGGCCTGCTCCCGCTTGCCACGGCGCGGGTGCGCGCCGCGCCGCTGCGCGGCCTCACGGTGCTGCTCGGCGTGCTGACCGCAGCGCTCGCTGCCGGGATCCGCCACGCCTCACTCCCGCTCATCGGCGGCCCCGCACCGCTCGGGCTCGGCCTCGCGCAGGCCCGTGACCCGCTCGACGTCGCCGGCTCGCTCGCCCGCGCCGCCGGCAACCATCCGTCGCTCCTGCTCGAGGCCTGCGCGCTCTCGCTCGTCGCGGTCGCCCTCCCCACGCCCGTGCCCGCGGGCGGTGGGCGGCTGCCGCGCTCGGCGCGGGGATGATCGTGCTCACCGTGGCGGCCGTACCGAGCGCCGCCGCAGTGCCGCTCCTGCTCTCGTCCTGGGCGATCGCGGCGTTCACAGCGCTTCGCGCTCCTGCGCTGGGGGTACCCTCCGCCGCGAGCTAGTGCTGCGCGGAATCGAACAGAGGCTGGAGCGGGTCTTCGAGGGCGTCTTCGGCCGCGCCTTCCGCACGAACGTCCAGCCGGTCGAGCTCGCGCGCAAGCTCGCGAAGGAGATGGACGAGCACCGCTCCGCGTCCGTGCGGAACGTCTACGTCCCGAACGAGTACACGATCTATCTGTCGCCCGGCGACCGCGAGCAGTTCGAGGGCTACGAGAACTCGCTCGTGTCGGAGCTCGAGGAGTACCTCTCCGAGCACGCCGCGCGCGAGAACTACGCGCTGCTGACGCCGCCGCGCATCCTCTTCGAGACCGACGAGGACCTCGGCGTCGGCGAGTTCGGCATCGCGACCCGGATGGCGCAGCACGGCCGACGCGGCGAGACGGAGGTGCCCGAGAGCGCGGCACCGGGCGCGACGATGATCTACAAGCCGCAGACGCAGCCGACCGAAGCGGCTTCGCTCGAGGAGCTCGGGGTCGAGCGAGAGGTCGCCGTGCTCAGCTGGAACGGCGAGCGACGCGTTCTCGAGAAGAAACGCTCCGTCCTCGGCCGGTCACGGGACGTCGACATCCAGATCGAGGATCCGAACGTGTCGCGCCGCCACGCGGAGGTCGTGCAGGAGGGCTCGGCCTACTGGCTCGTCGACCTCGGCTCGACGAACGGGATCGAGGTGGACGGCAAGCGCGTGCAGCGCGCGCGGCTCGACGACGGCTCGCGCTTCACATCGGCGAGACGACGGTCACCTTCTCGACCGAGCGGGAATAGAGCGTCCGTGTCCCTGGTCGCCTCGACGACGGTCGCGGAGGTGCTCCTCGCGCTCAAGATCGCCTTCCTCGTGCTGCTCTACCTGTTCGTCCTCCGCGTCATCCGGTCGGCGGGACGCGAGCGGCAGGCACCGAGCCAGGACAGCATGATCCTCACTCCGGCGGCCGCGGCTGCCGCAGGCCTCGGCCGCGGGGCTACGCGACGCAGGTCGATGCGGCTCGTCGTCCAGCGCAGCCCGAGCCTCGAGGAGGGAGCCGAGTTCCCGCTCAACTCGGCGCCCGTGACCCTCGGGCGCGGCGGGCAGAACGACCTCGTGTTGGACGGCGACGAGTTCGCGTCGGCCCGGCACGCACGGATCGAGGCACGACGGCGACGGCGTCTGGGTGCAGGACCTCGACTCGACGAACGGCACGTACGTCAACGGCGCGCGCGTCGCCGGCGCCCAGCGGGTCAAGGGCGGCGACGTCCTCCGCGTCGGCGAGACCGACCTCGTCGTCGAGGAGGACGTCTAGGTGCCCGTCGGCGCATACGCAGTTGCGAGCGACACCGGGCGCAGGCGGCGCCGCAACGAGGACAACTACGTCGTCGCGCCGCCGCTCTTCGCCGTCGCCGACGGAATGGGCGGCGCGCAGGCCGGCGAGGTCGCGTCGCGGCTGGCCGCATCGGCGCTCGAGGGAGAGGGATCCGACGGGCTCCAGGGGCTGGAGCGAATCGATGCGCTGATCCAGGAGGCGAACCGCCGCATCTACGACCGCGCGTCGACGGACCCGGCCGCGTCGGGCATGGGCACGACGATGACGGTCGCGCTCGTCGAGGGGATGACCGTCGCGCTCGGCCACGTCGGCGACTCCCGCGCCTACCTCGTGCGCGGCGAGCAGATGGAGCAGCTGACCGACGATCACTCGCTCGTGAACGAGCTGCTGAAGAGCGGCCGGCTCTCGGAGGAGGAGGCGCACGTACACCCCCAGCGCAGTGTGATCACGCGTGCGGTGGGAACGGATCCGGACGTCGACGTCGACGGATTCACGATCGAGGCCGAGGAGGGCGACGTGTTCCTGCTCTGCTCCGACGGGCTCACCGACATGGTCGAGGACGAGGAGATCCTCGAGCTCGTGCACGAGCACCGCGACGATCTCGAGAAAGCCGTGAAGGCGCTCGTGTCGGCCGCCAACCGCGGCGGCGGCGAGGACAACATCACCGCGGTCGCGTTCCGGATGTCCGCCGACGCACCGGTGAGCCCCGAAGACACGGTCGCGATGCCGGCGATCACCGGAGACGAAGACGAGCCCGACGAGCAGACGCGCGAGCAGGTTCACGAGCCCGCTCCGGCTGCCACTCCGCCCGCGGCAGACGCGAGGCGAGTCCGGCTCGTGCTGATCGGGCTCATCGTGCTGCTGATCGCCGCGGCGCTGGTCATCTGGGGGCTCTCCCGCTGACCCTCCGCAACCGCGAGCTCGCCGCGCTCCTCACGGTCGGCGTCCTGACGGCGATCGGCTTCGCCACCGTCTACATCGCGCTCAATTCCCAGATCTCGGGTGGCTCGCTCGGGTACGCCGTCTTCTTCTTCGGCCTCTACCTGGTCGCGCATTTCGTGGCACGCCTGACCGTCCCGCTCGCCGATCCGTACCTCCTGCCCATGGCCGCGCTCCTCACCGCGATCGGGGTGACGGAGATCTACCGGCTCGGGCCTGCCGGCAACGCCTTCCGGCAGGGGCTCTGGGTCGTGATCGGCGTCGGCGTGTTCGCGGCGACGCTCTTCTGGCTGCACAAGCGACTACCGCGTGCTCGAGCGCTACAAGTACATCTTCGGCGTCACTGCGCTCTGCCTGCTCTTCCTCCCGCGGCTACCGGTGATCGGCGAGCCGATCAACGGCGCCCGGCTCTGGATCCACGTCGGGTCGCTCCAGTTCCAGCCGGGCGAGCTCGGGAAGATCGCGCTCATCGTCTTCCTCGCCGCCTACCTCCGCGAGCGGCGCGAGGTGCTCGCCCAGGGGAGGTTGAAGGACTGGGGACCGCTGCTCGTGATCTGGGGCGCGGCGATGCTCCTCCTCTTCGTGACCAACGACCTCGGGAGCGCGCTCCTCTACTACGGGATCTTTCTCGCGATGCTCTACGTCGCGACGGCGCGGGTCTCGTTCGTCGCCGCCGCGCTCGGCCTCTTCCTCGTCGGCTCGTTCGCCGTCGCGCAGGGCACGCCGCACGTCCGCGAGCGCGTGACGAACTGGCTTTCCCCGTGGTCGACGCACGCTGTCCTGTGCCCGCAGAACGGCCAGATGATGCTGCGGCAGAACTGTCAGAGCTACCAGGAGGTGCAGTCGCTCTACTCGCTCGGCCACGGCGGCTTCGGTGGCACCGGCCTCGGCCACGGGATCTTCACCGGGACAACGGGGAAGCAGGTCATCCCCGACCTGAACACCGACTTCATCTACTCGGCGCTCGCGCAGGAGCTCGGCCTCGTCGGCGCGGCCGCGCTGCTCCTCCTCTACATGGCCTTCGTGCTGCGCGGCTTCCGGATCGCGCTCGCCGCGACCGACGGGTTCTCGAAGCTGCTGGCCGCCGGCCTCAGCTTCGGCTTCGCCTTCCAGACGTTCGTGATCGTCGGCGGGATCACGCGCGTCATCCCGCTGACGGGCATCACGCTCCCCTTCGTCTCCTACGGCGGGTCGAGCGTCGTGGCGAACTTCCTGCTCGTCGCGGGGCTGATGCTGATCTCACATCGGGCGAATCGCCAGGAGGCGGGCGCGTGAACAAGCAGCTCCTGCACGTCTCGGTCGGCAGCGCTCGTCCTGCTCGCCGCGCTCATCGTCTCGACGACCTACTGGCAGACGTGGGCCGTCGGTGACCTGGCCGACCGGCAGGACAACTCGATCCAGCTCATCACGCGGCTCACGGTCGACCGCGGCAAGATCCTCGCGGGCGGCAGGGTGCTCGCGGCGAACGTCAGGCACCGGAAGCACGGCCTGACGATCTTCACGCGGCGCTACCCCTCGGGCTCCCTCGCGCCGCAGGTGATCGGCTACGCGACCGAGGCCGGCACGTCGACGGGGCTCGAGCAATCGCTCGACGACTACCTGACCGGTGCGAACACGAACCTGACCAACACGTTCAAGGAGGAGCTCCGCAGGCTCGGCAACCAGACGGTGCACGGCGCCAACGTGATCCTCACGCTGCGGCCCGCCGTCCAGGCGCTCGCCCTCCAGCAGCTCGCAGGCCGCTGCGGCGCCGTCGTCGCCCTCGACGCGAAGACCGGAGCGGTTCTCGCCATGGCGTCGTCGCCGACGTACAACGCGAACCTGATCGAGCAGCCGAAGGGCTACGCGAAAGTTCTCAAGATCAAGGGGACGTGCGGCGATTCCTCGGCCCTCGTGAACAACGCGACGGCGGGCCTCTATCCGCCGGGCTCGACCTTCAAGATGGTGACCGCGGCGGCCGCGCTCGACTCCGGCGCCTACACGCCGAGCTCGGTCTTCAACGACCCCGGCTACTGCGTCGAGTACGGCCAGCACGTCTCGAACGCGGGGAACCCGGACCAGAACGGGCCGGAGGCCTTCGGCAACGTCACGCTCGCGCAGGGCTTCGAGCACTCGATCAACTCGGTCTTCTGCAACGTCGGCAAGCACATCGGGGGCGAGGAGATCCTCAAGTACGCGAAGCGGTTCGGCTTCTACTCACTGCCTCCGCTCGACACACCGCCGAGCGCGAGCCAGGCGTCCGGCCTGTACAAGAACGGGAAGCTCTGGACCCCCAAGAACAACTTCGCGATCGATTCGGGCCGGCTCGCGTTCGGGCAGTTCAACATGCTCGCCACGCCGCTGCAGATGGCGCTCGTGGCGGCCACGATCGCGGACAGGGGAGTCCAGCCGAAGCCGTACCTCGTGCAGAAGATCGTCGCCGCCGACGGCTCGACCGTCGCCTCGACCAAGCCGCAGATGCTGGGGCGCGTGATCAAGCCGCAGACCGCCGCCGAGCTCAATCAGATGATGCAGCTCGTCGTCCAGGCCGGCACCGGAACGACCGCCCAGATTCCCGGCGTGCCGGTCGCCGGCAAGACGGGCACCGCGGAGCTCGGGCTCGGCAGCATCTACGACGCCTGGTTCGTCTGCTTCGCCCCGGCGAACAACCCGCGCTTCGTCGTCGCGGTCGTCGTCGAGAAGCAGCCGAACGGCTTCGGCGCCTCCGTTTCGGCCCCGATCGCAAAGGCCATCCTCGAGAAGCTCCTGGGACGGTGACGATGATTTCCCTCCGGGGCGCCGAAATCACTGGATTCGTGGCCATGTCTCTACCCTGTAGCCGGCCGTGGCGGTAAGCGACTCCCTCATCGACACCCTGTTCGACGGGCGCTACCGGATCAAGCGCAAGCTCGGTGCCGGTGGGATGGCCGACGTCTACCTCGCCGAAGACCAGGAGCTCGGCCGCCGCGTCGCGATCAAGATCCTCAACGGCCGCCACGCGAACGACGACCAGTTCATCGAGCGCTTCCGCCGCGAGGCGAAGAACGCGGCGGCGCTGAACCACCCGAGCATCGTCTCGATCTACGACCGCGGCGAGGCAGAGGACACCTACTACATCGCAATGGAGTTCCTCGACGGCCGCACGCTGAAGGAGCTGGTCGTCAGCCGCGGCGCCGCGCCGATCAACGTCGCGATCGAGTACGCACGCCAGATCCTCTCCGCGCTCCGCTTCGCGCACCGGCACGGGATCGTGCACCGGGACATCAAGCCGCACAACGTCCTCGTCGATGCCGAGGGACGCGTGAAGGTCACGGACTTCGGGATCGCGCGGGCGGGCACGAGCCAGATGACCGAGACGGGCTCGATCGTCGGCACCGCGCAGTACCTCTCGCCCGAGCAGGCGCGCGGTGGCGAGGTCGATCCGCGCTCCGACCTCTACTCGCTGGGTGTCGTCCTCTACGAGCTGCTGACCGGGAAGACGCCGTTCGACGGCGAGACGCCGGTCGAGATCGCGATGAAGCATCTCTCGAACGCGCCGAAGCCGCCCTCGAAGCTGCGGCCCGACATTCCGCCCGAGCTCGACAAGGTCGTGCTGCGGGCGCTCGCCAAGGATCCGAACGACCGCTACCAGAGCGCCGACGAGATGGAGGCCGACCTCGAGCGGGTCGCGCGTGGCGCTCCGGTCTCGGCCGCCACCGCGGCGACGCAGATTCTGCCCGCCGTTCCCGCCGTCGCAGCGGATCCGACGTCCGCCACGATGATCGCTCCGCCGTCCGGTGCGCCCGCACGCTCCGTGCCGCCGCCTCCGATCGTCAGGGAAGAGGAATACGCGGAGCCCGGCGGACCGGAGCGGCCGCTGTGGCCTTGGCTCCTCGCAGCGGCGTTCGTCATCGCTGCCGCAGTCGCAGGCTTCTTCGTCTGGCACGAGCTCTCAGGCTCGAAGGTGAAGGAACCGGTCGCGCTGTATGTCAACGAGAAGCAGGCTCAGGCGGAACGGCAGATCCGCGCCGCGCATCTCGTTCCCTCGGTGAAGAAGGGCTCGAGCGAGAAGTACAAGAAGGGCATCGTCTACGACCAGAACCCGGACGCCGGCTCGAAGGTCGAGAAGGGCGGCACGGTCACGATCTACGTCTCGACCGGCCCGCCGCCGGTGGACGTCCCGGACGTCAAGGGCAAGCAATGGTCGGATGCGCAGCAGGAACTGAGTAACGCCGGGCTGGCTCCCGTGGAGGTCATCGTCCCGGGTAAGACCAAGGGCCAGGTGACCGCGACCGACCCGCCCGCCGGCAAGTCCGTGCCGAAGGGGTCGAAGGTGCGCGTCAACGTCATGGCCGGCCCGGTGCAGAAGAGTGTCCCGAACGTCGTCGGCCAGACAGCCGCTCAGGCGACGGCGAATCTCCGCAACGCCGGCTTCAACCCCAACCCGAACTATGTCGACAGCAACGCGACCCAGGGCCAGGTCGTCCACCAGAATCCCGCCCCGGGCACATCGGCGCCGGAGGGCTCGAGCGTCCAGATCGATATCTCGAACGGACCGCCGCAGACGTCTGTGCCAACGGTCGTAGGCGAGACTGCACAGCAGGCCGTGACCGCGCTCCAGGCCGCCGGGTTCCAGGTGAACCAGCAACCCGTGTCCGTCAACAGCGCTGACCAGGACGGCATCGTCCAAGCGCAGAGTCCGGACGGAGGCACCTCAGCGGCCAAGGGCTCGACGGTCACGATCGAGGTCGGCCAGTTCACGCCCGGACCACCGACGACGTCGACCACGACTGGGTGAGTCCGGCTCGGCGCCTCCGCGTGGCCGTGCTCGCGGGCGGCCGGTCGAGCGAGCACGACATCTCCCTCGCCTCGGCGCGGTCGGTGGTCGGCGCGCTCGACCCCGAGCGATACGAGGTCGCCGAGGTCGCGATCGGCCGCGACGGCCGGTGGGCTCTGGAAGCCGGCGATCCGCCGCGTGAGCTCGGCCGCGGCCCGGCGGAGACGCTGCCCGTGCCGGCGAAGTCCGGGACGCTCGAGGCACTCGGCGCCGTCGACGTCGTGCTGCCGATCCTGCACGGCCCGTTCGGCGAGGACGGCACCGTGCAGGGGCTGCTCGAGCTCGCCGGCGTCCCCTACGTCGGCGCCGGTGTCGCGGCTTCGGCGCTCGCGATGGACAAGGACCTGTTCAAGAAGGTGATGCGCGACAGCGGCATCCCGGTCGCCGCGCACCATTCGATCAGGCTCGGCGATGCGATCGAGAACCCGTTCGGCTACCCCGTCTTCGTCAAGCCGGCGTCGCTCGGCTCCTCCGTCGGCATCTCCAAGGTGCACTCGGAGGAGGAGCTGGCGCCTGCGGTCGAGCTCGCGTTCCGGCACGACGAGGAGGTGCTCGTCGAGGAGTTCGTGGAGGGGACGGAGGTCGAGGTCGGCGTGCTCGGCAACCGCATCCCGCCGCCCATCGCTTCGCTGCCCGGCCAGATCGACACGCTGGGGCACGAGTGGTACGACTTCGCCTCGAAGTACGACGAGGGCGGCATGGACCTGATCGTCCCACCGCCCGACCTGTCGCAGGAGACGATCGAGCTGCTCCAGCGGCGTGCCGTCGAATCGTTCGTGATGAGCAAGTGCGAGGGCCTCGCACGCGTCGACTTCTTCGTGCGCGAAAGCGACGGCGAGGTCGTTCTCAACGAGCTCAACACGATGCCCGGGTTCACGTCGACGAGCGTCTGGGCGCGCCTGTTCGAGGCGTCGGGCCTGAGCTACGCCGATGCGCTCGACCGCCTGATCGAGCTCGCGCTCGAGCGGCACGAGCGCCGCTCGAAGCTCGTGTACTAGGACGTCGCGGTGACCTCGGAGATCTCCGCACGGAGGCCCGGCGGGCAGCATGCGTGATCCAGACGACGTAGTACTGCGCCGTTGCGCCGTTCAGCGTGAACGTCGTCTTGGCGTTCACCGTTTGCGGGGCCGAGTCGGCCGTGAAGGGGCCGGACGGCGAGTCGCCGGCCTGGATCTCGGCCACGAAGCCGGGCGTCGGCGTCGTCACCGTCAGGCTCGCGAGCTTGACGGAGCTGCCCGCATCCAGGACGAGCCCCAGGCCCGTCAGAAGCCCGCCGAACGCCTGGCTGCCGTACGACTGCGTGATCCACAGGGTCGACGCGGACCCGTCCGTCGCGTTTGCGGCTGTGTCGGCGTGCGAGTCCGGGTGACCCGGAGCGGAGTACGTGTCGCCGACGGCGTGCAGCTGTACCGGCGAGCCCGACGGGCCGCCACCTCCACCGCCCGGCCCACCCTTGTGGTGACCCGAGCCGGTGAACAGCAGAACTGCAGCAAGCGCTGCGCCGCCCGCGGCGAGGGCGAGCAACGCGTAACCGAGCGGGCGCCGGCGCGACCTTCGCCGGCGGACACGCGCGGGAGCCGGGGCGGGCGGAGTGATGAGCGTCAGCGCAGCGTCGTCCTGTCCGACAGCCTCCTCCCCTTCAACCAGACAGGCCCGCAGCTCCTTGGCGAGCGCCGCCATCGACGGGAAGCGGCGCGCAGGATCCTTCGCGAGCGCGCGCTCGACGGCGGCGGCGAGCCGCGGCGACACGTCCGGCCGAACCTCGCGCAGGCTCGGCACCGGCTCGTTGACGTGCCGCAGCGCGACCGCGACGAAGTTCTCGCCGCGGAACGGCACCTCGCCGGCCAGCATCTCCCAGAGCACGATGCCGAGCGAGTAGACGTCGGTCGCCGGCGAGACCGGCTTGCCGCTCGCCTGCTCCGGAGCGAGGTACTCGCCGGTGCCGAGCACCGTCCCGGTTTGCGTTACGCCGTGCTCGACATCGAGCGATCGCGCGATCCCGAAGTCGGTGACCTTGACCTCGCCCTCGCGGCTGAGGAGGACGTTCTGCGGCTTCACGTCGCGATGGACGAGCCCCTGCTGGTGCGCGAATGCCAGCCCGTCGGCGACCGGGAGTGCGAGCTCGATGGCCCGCCGCACCGGCAAGCGGCCCGAGCGCCGGACGAGCTCCTTGAGGTTCTCGCCGTCGACGTGCTCGAAGACGATGTACTGCCTGCCGGCATCGTCGCCCCGGTCGATGACGGTGACGATGTTCGGGTGCGAGAGGCGTGCGACCGATCGTGCCTCGGTGCGAAAGCGCGCGAGGTACTCCGGATCGGCGGCGTACCGCTCGTGCAGGATCTTGATCGCGATGCGCCGGTCGAGCTGGTTGTCGCGGGCGCGGAACACGTCCGACATTCCGCCGCTTCCCACGAGCTCCTCGAGCTCGTAGCGGTCGGCGATCAGGTCGCCGGGCTGTGGTGGCCGAGACACGGCGCGGGTTGTGGACCTGGGCCCCGGCACAGCGCGGAAACGCTCGTGCGCAGGACGCGGCTACGCAAAGACCGCTTCCAGCGCCTCCTCCCACGCCGCGAGCCCCTCTTCGAGCTCGGCATCCGTGATCACGAGCGGGCAGAGGACGCGGTTGCAGTTGGAGTGGATGCCGGCCTTGAGGAGGAGCAGCCCGCGCAGGGCGGCCTCCTCGGCAACCCGCGACGCGATCCCCGGCGCAGGCTCCTTCGTGTCGCGGTCCTCGACGTACTCGAGGGCGAGCATCGCGCCGACGCCGCGGACGTCGCCGATCGCCTCGAAGCGCTCCTGCCACGTGAGCATGCGCGCCCGGATCGTGTCGCCGATCCTCTGCGAGCGCTCGACGAGCTGCTCCTCCTCGAAGACGTCGAGGACGGCAACGGCTGCCGCGAGCGCGACCGGGTTGCCGACGTAGGTGCCCCCGACCGCGTTGTCCCAGAGCGAGTCCATGATCTCCGCCTTGCCGACGACGCCCGACAACGGCAGGCCGGCAGCCATCGACTTCGCCACCGTGATCAGATCCGGCTCGACGCCGTAGTGCTCGATGCCGAACATGCGGCCGGTGCGCCCGAAGCCGGTCTGCACCTCGTCGACGACGAGAACGATTCCCTCGCGATCGCAGATCGCCCGCAGCCCCTCCATGAACCCGGGAGGCGCCGGAATGAAGCCGCCCTCGCCCTGCACGGTCTCGACGACGACGGCGGCCACGGTCTCGGCGGCGACCTGTGTCGAGAGCGCGCGTTCGAGCGCCTGTAACGAATCGAGCGCCGTGATCCCGCGGTACTCGTGCGGGAACGGGATGCGGTAGATCTCGGGCGCGAACGGGCCGAGGCCGGCCTTGTAGGGATGCGTCTTCGAGGTGAGCGTGAGGGAGAGGAGCGTGCGGCCGTGGAACGCCCCTTCGAACGCGATCACCGCCGGCCGGCGCGTGTAGCCGCGGGCGAACTTGACGGCATTCTCGACGGCCTCGGTGCCGGCGTTGAAGAACGCCGCCTTCGTCGGCCCCGAGAACGGCGCGACCGCGGTCAGCCTTTCGGCGTACTCGACGTAGATCTCGTACGGGACGATCGTGAAGTCGGTGTGGATGAATCGCGCGGCCTGCTCCTGCACGGCTGCTACGACGCGCGGGTGCGTGTGGCCGACGTTGAGGCAGCCGACGCCTCCCGTGAAGTCCACGAAGCTGTTGCCGTCGACGTCGGTGACGATCGCGCCGCTGCCCTCCGCGATCATGATCGGCAGGTAGAGGCCGAGCGGATCGGCGACGACCCGCTCCTTCCGCTCCGTGATCTCGCGGGAGCGCGGGCCTGGAATCTCCGTGCGAAGCTCGATTGCGCGCGTCACGGCCATACGGTCACCTTAGCCACTCCACCCGACGGGGAATCAGGGTAAGAATCGCCCCAATGGTTCTCTCCGACGCGACGATCGCCCGCCTGCTCGCCGAGGGGAGGATCGAGATCGACCCGTACGACGAGGCGCTCCTGCAGCCGTCGAGCGTCGATGTGCGCGTCGATCGGCTGTTTCGCGTCTTTCACAACAACCGCTACCCGTTTATCGACGTGAAGGTCGAGCAGGCGGAGCTGACCGAGCTCGTGGAAGTCGACGATTCGCATCCGTTCGTGCTGCACCCCGGCGAGTTCGTGCTCGGCTCGACGCTCGAGCGCATCCGGCTTCCCGACGACCTCGTCGCGCGCCTGGAGGGCAAGTCGAGCCTCGGCCGGCTCGGCCTTCTCATCCACTCGACCGCGGGTTTCATCGACCCCGGCTGGGACGGGCACGTGACCCTCGAGCTCTCGAACGTCGCGAATCTGCCGATCACGATCTATCCCGGCATGAAGATCGGGCAGATCTCCTTCATGCAGATGACCGAGCCGGCTGTGACGCCGTACGGCTCGGAGGCGATCGGCTCGAAGTACAAGGGCCAGCGCGGCCCGACCGCGAGCCGCTACTGGCAGAACTTCGGGGACGACTCGTGACGATTCTCGTAACCGGGGGGACCGGCTTCATCGGGCCGCACGTCGTGCACACGTTGCGGGCGACCGATACGCCGGTGCGGGCGCTGGTGCGCGACCCCGCGAGTGCCGGCCGTCTCACCTCCTGGGGCGTCGAGCTGGCTACCGGGGACGTGACCGATCCGGCCTCCCTCCGCGCAGCGTGCGAGGGCGTCGACGCAGTCATCCATCTCGTCGCGATCATCAAGGGGCGCCCGGCCGACTTCGAGCGCGTGATGTCCCAGGGGACGCGGAACCTCGTGGCGGCGGCACAGGAGGCGGGCGTGCGGCGCTTCGTGCTCGCGAGCGCGCTCGGCCTCGACGAGCAGACGAAAGACGCGGTGCCGTACTTCACGGCGAAGTGGGAGATGGAGCGAGCCGTCCGGGAGTCGGGGCTCGAGCACGTGATCTTCCGGCCCAGCTTCGTCTTCGGCCGCGACGGAGGCGTCCTGCCGACCTTCATCCGGCTCGCGCGTCTCGCCCCCGTCACCCCGATCATCGGGCCGGGGACGCAACGGTTGCAGCCGATCTGGGTCGAGGACCTCGCCGAGTACTACGCGCGCGCAACAACGGAGCAGGCGGCGGCGAACCGCACCTTCGACCTCGGCGGGCCGGAGGCGGTGAGCTGGAACGACTTCTGGGAGCGGCTGAAGCGCGTGCTCGGCGTCCGCCGGCCGTCGGTGCACGTCCCCTTCGGCGCGATGCGCGTCCAGGCGACATTGACCGAACGGCTCCCCGGCGCACCCGTGACGCGCGACCAGCTCACGATGCTCGAGCTCGGCGACAACGTCGTGACGGATGCGGACGCCGCGGTCGAGACGTTCCAGCTACCGCTCGTGCCGCTCGACGAGCAGCTGCGCCGCGCGTCGTGACGCTTACGTAACGGTGGCAGCCACCTTGACGAAACCGTGACGCGCGGCGTCGTCTACGCCGAGCCGGACTCGGCCCCGGCGGTCGAGGAGCTCACCATCGAGCCCATCGGCAAGCGGGAGGTGCTCGTCCGCGTCTTGGCGTGCGGGCTTTGCCACTCCGATCTCTACGTCCTCGAGACCGAAGGCTGGGGCATGCGGTTTCCGATCCTCCTCGGGCACGAGGGTGCGGGCGTTGTGGAGGAGGTGGGACGAGACGTGACCTCGGTCGCTCCCGGCGATCGCGTCGTCGTCGCCTGGCGCGCACCGTGTGGCGTGTGCCCGCAATGCCGACGCGGCGATTCCCGCCGTTGCTCCTCGCAGCTGCGCGCAAAGCGACGCCTGCACCGGGCGGCGGACGACGCACTACTGACGCCGGTTCTCCGCTGCGGGACGCTCGCCGACCACGCGGTCGTACACGAGGCGTGTGCGGTGAAGGTGCCGGAGGAGCTGCCGGTCGAGCAGGCCGCGCTCCTCGCGTGCGGGTTCTCGACGGGCGCCGGTGCCGCTCTCTGGGCGACGCCGGTTCGTGAGGGCTCGTCCGTGGCCGTGATCGGTTGCGGCGGCGTAGGGCTCGCCGTCGTGCAGGGCGCGTTACTCGCCGGCGCGGAGCAAATCGTCGCGGTCGACGTAGCCCCGGAGAAGCTCGAGCTCGCTACGGAGCTCGGTGCGACGGACGTCGTCGATGCGACAGCCGGCGATCCGGTGGAGGCTGTCCGCGAGCTGACCGGCGGCCGGGGCGTGGAGTTCGCGTTCTCCGCGATCGGCGCAGAGACCGGCCTCGCCCAGGCAATCCGGATGTGCGCCTATGCAGGAACCGCGACCCTCGTCGGGATGCCGCTACCTGGCGCGAAGCTCCAGATCGATCTCTACGCGGACGTGTTCGGGCCCAAGCCGACGATCGCGGTCACCCACGGCGGGGACACGATCCCACAGGAGGACTTCCCTTTCCTCGCGCAGGCCGCCCTCGAGGGCCGCATCGACCTCGGCCGCTTCGTCACGAGCACGATCTCCCTCGAGGAGGTGCCGGAGCGCCTGGAGCGCATCGGCCAGAACGGTGAGATCCGAACCGTCGCCGTGCTGTAGCTAGCCGAGCCCCTGCCGTCTGGGCAGGTCCACTTCGGGATTGACGAGGTGGCCGTCGCGCTCGACGTAGCCGCCCCTGCCGCCGACGACATAGACGATCGCGTCGTCGTCGCCGATGTTCGAGATCCGGCGCGGCGTCGTCGAGCTCGCGTGGAACAGGCCGCCCTCGCCCAGCTCGCGCGATTCGCCCCCGACGTCCACGCGGATCCGTCCCTTGTGGACGAAGTAGAGCTCGTCCTGCGTGTCGTGGTAGTGCTCGGGCCCCTCGTAATGAGGCGGGTAGACGATCGCGTTGACGCCGAACGCCTCGACGCCCAGCGCCTTCCGGATCTTGCGGAAGCCGTGACCGTCGCCGAGCTCGTCGAGGGAGCCGAAGGCGTAGCTCACGTCTCGCACGCCTCGGCGGTGTGCGCGAGCGGGAGCCGGCCGAGCAGCTCCCCGAGTTGCGTCCGCTCGTCCGGCGAGAACCGCGAGCCGAACAGCTCCTCGACGTCGGCCAGGTGCGTGTCCCGCGCCGCCTCGACCTTCTTCACGCCTTCTTCGGTGAGCACCGCGTAGCTGACCCGCGCGTCGCTAGCGCAGGCCTGCTTGGCGACGAGCCCGCAGCGCTCGAGCCCGTCGAGGAGCCGGGTGATCCCGGATGCGGTCAGCAGCACCTGGCGCGCGATGTCGACGCGGCGCATGGCGTGCCCCTCGGCGAAGTAGAGCTGGATGAGCACGTCGTAGTCGCTCATCGTCAGGCCGTGGTCCGCCTCGAGGCGCGCCCCCAGCTCCCGCGTCGTCGCTGCGTGAGCACGCAGGAACCGCACCCAGGCGACGAGCGTGGGATTGTCCGAAACTGCTTGTGTGCTCAATACTTGACTAGACAATCTTTACTCGCTATAGTTGCTTGCGTCCTCAAGTATACGTCAGGAGATACCCCATGTCCACCATCACCACCCCCAAGACTGCACCGGCCGGCAGCTGGAGCGCCGACCCGGTTCACTCGAACGTCTCGTTCGAGATCGCCTACGCCGGGACGAACACGTTCCGCGGCGGCTTCCACGAGTACGCGGCCGGCTTGACGGACGGCGTCCTCGAAGGCTCGGCCAAGGTCGCCAGCGTCGACGTCAAGGACGAGCAGCTGAACGGCCACCTTCAGACGCCGGACTTCTTCGACGCCGAGCGCTTCCCGGAGATCACCTTCCGGACGAGCGATCTCGAGCACGGCGAGCTGACGATCAAGGGCGTGACCCGCCCGGTCGCGATCACGGCGTCCGTCTCGGAGCCGAACGTCGATCCGTTCGGCCGCGAGCGCGTCGGCATCACGCTCGAGGCGAAGGTCGACCGCAACGAGTACGGCATGAACTGGAACGCCCCCAACCAGGGCGGCGGCAACTATCTCGGCGACGACGTCACCATCAAGGCAGACCTCGCGCTCGTGAGGCAGGAGAGCTAACGATGCGCATCCTCGCCGTTTCCGGCAGCCTGCGGGAGAGCTCGTACAACACGAGCCTCCTGCGGGCGGCGCTCGAGGCTGCGCCCGACGGCGTCGAGCTCGAGCTCTGGGAGGGTCTCGGCGAGCTGCCGTTCTACGACCAGGACCTCGAGGGCGACGACGTGCCCGAGCCGGTGCGCCGCCTCCGCGAGGACTGGGCGGCCGCCGACGCGATCCTCTTCTCCACCCCCGAGTACAACGGCTCGGTTCCGGGCGGGCTGAAGAACGCGATCGACTGGGCCTCGCGGCCGCGGCTCGACGCCGTTCTCCGCAACAAGCCGGTCGCCGTGGTCGGCGCGAGCACGGGCCAGTTCGGCGCCCTCTGGGCACAGCAGGATCTGAAGCGGATCCTCGGCATCGCCGGCGCCCGCGTCGTCGGCACCGAGATCCCGGTCGGCCGCGCGGAGGAGCGCTTCGACTCGGAAGGCCGGCTCCTCGACGGAGAGATCTTCGAACAGCTCCGGCTGCACCTGACCACTCTCGCGTCGGAAGCCGTTCCGGTTCCCGACCGAGTCGCTGCCTGAGCCTCCAAGAATGCGAAGGGCCGCTCTCGCGGCCCTTCGTCACAGTAACCAGCGCGTAGTGGCAGAGGCGCTTCCCTGCCCGGCTCCTCGGCTCGTAGTCTGGCCGGGCGGCGCGAGACGCGATGTCCCCCACGCTGGCTAGGCGGTTCCCCGTTCAGGTCCCGGGGACGGCACCCCTACCCGCTGGTACCTCCACTGCCCGTACTGTCTGAAATCACTGCCGGACCACCTCCTTTCCGCGGTAGCCGCACGATAGCGGAGAGCGCGGTCACCGCAAGCCCTATCTTGGGTGACATGCGCGCGGAGTTGACGATCGAGATCGCGCGGACGCCGGAGGACGTCTTCGCCTACCTCACCGACGTCTCGAACCTGCCGGCGTGGCAGGCGGGCGTGAAGAGCGCGACGCAGCGCGACGGGCGGATCGAGGAGTCGCGTTCGCTCCTCGGGAGGGAGTTCGACACGACACTCGAGATCCTGGAGCGCGAAGAGCCGCGCGTCTTCGCCCTGCGCGCGCTCGATGGCCCGGTGCCGTTCACCGTCCGGCACGAGCTCGAACCGGCCGACGGCGGGACGCGGCTGACGGTCACCGCCGAGGGCGACGTGCCCGGCTTCGCCGCAGGTCTCCTCGCGCGCGGCGCGGAGCGGCAGTTCCGCAAGGACTTCGAGCGGCTGAAGCAGATCCTCGAGAGCTAGACGACCGCGCGCCGCTCGGCCTCGACCGCGTCGCGCACCCAGCAGTCGGCCCGGTGGCCGTTGACGATCCCGCAGGCTTCCATGGACGAGTAGACCGTCGTCGGACCGACGAAGCGGAAACCCGCGGCCTTCAGTCGCTTCGACAGCTCCTTCCCGTCGGCGCGGTCGCGGTACTCCCACAGCAGCGCGGCGAGGGGAGTTCCGGTGTCGCGCAGCGCGAGCGTCGCCCGCGCGTTGGCGATCGCCGCCTCGATCTTGCCGCGGTGGCGGACGATCCCCGCGTCACCAAGCAGCCGCTCGACGTCGCGCTCGCCGAAGCGCGCCACTCGCTCGGGATCGAAGCCGCCGAACGCTTGCCGGAACGCCTCGCGCTTGCGCAGGATCGTGATCCAGGCGAGCCCCGACTGGAAGCCCTCGAGGCAGAGGCGCTCGTAGAGGCCGCGCTCGTCCAGGACCGGACGTCCCCACTCGTCGTCGTGATAGGCAATGTAGAGCGGGTCGGTCGTCGGCCAGCAGCGAATCGGCACCGATCCACGTTACGCGACGCGACGATGCGTTTCCCGCTTCGCCAACGGTGGGAAGACACCCCTCGTGGGCGCACGTCTCGAGCGCGCTCGGCGCGCGCTGACCGTCGGGCAGGTCGCACACCAGTCCGGCCTTCGCCGGATCCTCGCGGAGATCGGCGTCGCCGGCCGCCGCGACGCGACGCGCGAGGGAGCCCGGGCGTTCCGCCAGGGGCTCGAGGAGCTCGGCACCACCTTCATCAAGCTCGGGCAGCTGCTCTCATCGCGCCCGGACCTCCTGCCCGACGTGTACATCGAGGAGCTCGGTGCGGCTCGTCGACGACGTCCCGCCCGTTCCTTTCGCTGACATCGAGTCGGTGCTCCGGGAGGACTTCGGCGAGGAGGCCTTCGTGAGCCTCGATCCGGAGCCCCTCGCGACGGCGTCGATCGCCCAGACGCATCGCGGCCTGCTGGCGACGGGCCAGGACGTCGTGGTCAAGGTGCGGCGTCCCGGCGTCGTCGAGCAGGTCGACCTCGACCTCGCCGTGCTCCGCTCGACGGTGCGCGATCGTGTCCCGGCATTCCGAGATCGGCGCGGAGGGTTCAGCTCGAGGAGCTCGCGGACGAGCTCGAGATCCACCTGCGTGCCGAGCTCGATTTCGTCGAGGAGGCGCACAACGCGGAGCTGATCCGCAAGCTCGTCGAGACCGTTCGAACGGCTCGTCGTGCCCGTGTGATCCGGCCGTACGTGACCGAGCGCGTTCTCGTGCTGGAGCGGATCTCCGGCGTCAAGGTCGAGGCGGGGCATGGGGTCGAGCCAGAGCGGGCGGCCGAGCTCGCGCGCGAGTTCTTCCGCGCCTACGTGTTCCAGGTCGTCGTCGAGGGCGTCTACCACGCCGATCCGCACCGGGGCAACGTCCTGCTGACGGACGACGGGCGCCTGGCGCTCCTCGACTTCGGCCTGCTGGGCCGCCTCGACGAGGACACGCGTACGGGCCTCGCGCTCCTCCTGCTCGCCGTTGCCCAGAACCGGGCCGACGACGTCGCCGATCTCATCGTCGCGCTGTCGCTCACCTCGACGCGCTCCGACCAGGCCGGCTTCGTGCAGGACGTCCGGCGCAAGCTGCCCCGCTTCCACCACAGGCCGCTCGCGGCGATCGAGTCCGGGCGGGCCCTCGCCGATCTGCAGCGGGCCGCGACCCGGCGGGACATCCGGCTCCCCACGTCCTTCGCGCTCGTCGGGAAGACGCTCGCGCAGGCCGACTCGATCGCCCGGCTCCTCGACCCCGAGCTGGACCCGGTCGCCCTGATCGAGGAGCAGTCACTCGAGGTGATGGCGCGCGAGGTGGAGCACCGGCTCGAGCCGAACCGCTTCGCGGCCTACGCCTTCACGCAGCTCGCGCCGCTGATCGGACTGCCTCGCCGCGTTGCGCATCTCGTCTGGAGCTCGAGCAGGGGACGCTGACGGTCGGCGTCCATCCCACCGGGCTGGACGAGCTCGAACACAACCTCCGCTCGATTGCGAACCGCGTCGGGGCCGCGCTGATCGTCGGTGCGCTGCTTCTCGCGTCGTCCCTGCTGGTTCGCGCGCACGCCTTCGAGTGGCTCGGCGCCGTCGGCTTCTGCCTCGCCGCATTGCTCGGGCTCTACATGATCTGGAAGATCATCCGCACGCCCGGCGAGCTCTAGTTCGGCAGCTCGTAGACCGGCGTAGGATCCGCGTGTGACGCCTGAGGCCCGAGAGCAGCCGGTTCGCGCGGCGGAGCTCGTCGGCGCGATCTCCCTGGCCACCGATCTCGGCACCGGGCAGCCGCTCGAGCACGCGCTGCGGACGGCGGTACTCGCGGTTCGCCTCGGCGAGCTCGCCGGCGCATCGCCTGCGGAGCTCTCGGACACCTACTACGTGGCGCTCCTCCACGCGTCAGGCTGCACGTCGAACAGCCACGAGGCCGCGCAGATCTTCGGCGACGACATCGGGCACCGCGCTGCGTTCTTCCTGATCGATCCTGCCGATCCCACCCAGGTGCTCGGGTTCTACCGCGAGCATCTCGGCGTCGGCCGCCCGGCCGAGGTTCGCGAGAGCATGCTCGAGGCTGCTCTCGCGGATCCGACGCGGACGCGCGAGGCATTCGCGGCGATGTGCGAGGTGGCGCAGCGATTCGCCACCTGGCTCGGCCTCGCGCCGGGCGTGCAGCAGGCGCTCGAGTACGTGTTCGCACGGTGGGACGGGAAGGGGCTGCCGCGAGAAGTTGGCGGCGAGGCACTTCCGCTGCCGGCGCGTCTCCTCCACGTGGCGCGCGATATCTCCCTCTTCCTCTCGGCCGGCGGACCCGAGGCGGCGCGCACCGTGATCGAAGAGCGAGCCGGCGACGCCTACGAGCCTCGGCTCGTCGAGCTTGCGCTGGCCGACTTCGACGAGGCGGTCGACGAGCTCGACGAAACGCGCCTGTGGCAGATCGCGCTCGACCGCGAGCCGTTCCCGCAGATCGCGCTGACCGGCGACCGGATCGACGCAGGCTTCGAGGCGATCGCCACGCTGATCGGGCTCAAGTCGCCGTGGCTGCGCGAGCATTCGGTCACGCGTCGCCGACCTGGCGGAGGCGGCTGCGTGGCGCGTCGGAGCTCCCGGCCGACGACGTCACGTTCCTCCGTCGGGCGGCGCTCGCGCACGACCTCGGCCGGATCAGCGTTCCCAACTCGATCTGGGAGAAGCCCGGGCCGCTCGGCCTCGGCGAGTGGGAGCGCGTTCGCCTGCACTCGCACTTCACCGAGCGCGCGTTCGCCCATTCGCCGGCGCTTGCCGAGCTCGGGCGCCTGGCCGGCTCCCACCACGAGCGCCTCGACGGCTCGGGGTACCACCGCAACACGGAGGGAGCGGGCATGCCGGCGGCGGCGCGCATCCTCGCCGCGGCGGATTGCTACACGGCCATGCGCGAGGCGAGGCCCTACCGGCCGGCGCTCGAGCCGGAGGAAGCTCGAGTCGAGCTCGAACGCGAGGTGACGGAGGGTCGACTCGACGGGCCGGCTGTCGACGCAGTGCTCGCCGCCGCCGGCCACCGGGTCGCGAAGCGTCTCGGCAGAACTACCGGGCGGACTGACCAAGCGGGAGCTCGAGGTCCTGCTCGCACTCGTCCTCGGACACTCGAACCAGGCGATCGCCGACGGCCTCGGCATCTCCGCCAAGACCGTCGGGCACCACGTCCAGCACGTGTACCAGAAGGCCGGCGTTCGCTCCCGCGCCGCCGCGACGGTCTGGGCGTTCGAGCACGATCTCGTCCACGCCTCGGGATAGGGCGTTCGCCCGATGTGCCGTGCAATTGCGCGGGCGTACACTCGTCCTCAGGCCGCGGAAAGCGGCACAACGACCGGCAGGAGGACGACGATGTTCCTGGCGACGACGACGATCGAGGATCTCGACCAGTTCGTGAAGATCTACGGAACGAAGGGCGCCGAGAAGCGGAAGCTGCACGGCTCGAAGGGCTCGACGGTCTTCCGCGACCCGAACGAGACCGACCGCGTCTGGGTGATCTTCGACTGGGATCTGGAGGGCTGGGGCAACTTCGCCTCGGATCCCGAGGTGCCGCCGATCCTGCAAGAGGCGGGACACAAGAGCCGGCCGCAGGTCGGAGAGCTCGTCGGCCGGTTCGAGTCCTGAGATGGCGCCAATCAAGGTAGGCCAGATCGCCGACCTGACCGGCCCGCTCTCGTTCGTCGGGGTCGCCAACGCCAACGTCGCCACGATGGTCATCGGCGACATCAACGCGAAGGGCGGCCTGCTCGGACGCCAGGTCGAGCTCGTCATCGAGGACAGCGCTACCGACGACAGCGTCGCAGCCGCCAAGGCGAGGAAGCTCGTCGCCGAAGACGAGGTCGACCTCGTCGTCGGCGGCATCTACAGCTCCACCCGCCAGGCGATCAAGGGCCCCGCGGTCGTCGAGGGCGAGACGCTCTACATCTACCCCGAGCAGTACGAAGGGCAGGAGTCCGACCCGCTCATCTTCTGCACGGGCCCGGGGCCGGCCCAGCAGGTCGATCCGTTCATCCCGTGGCTGATGCGCAAGACCGGGGCGAAGCGCTTCTACCTGCCGTCGGCCGACTACATCTGGCCGCACGTCCTGAACGCGCGCGTGCGTGAGGCCGTCACGGCCAACGGCGGCACCATCGTCGGCGAGGAGTACTACCCCCTCGACCACACCGACTATGCCGAGACGGTCGAGCGGATCACCTCGAGCGGTGCGGATGCGGTCTTCAACACGATCGTCCCACCCGGAGTGACGCCGTTCTTCGAGCAGCTGTACGAGTCGGGCTTCACCGCCCGCGGCGGGCAGCTGATCTGCACCTACTTCGACGAGAACTTCCTGAACATGGTCCCGGCCGCCCACGTCGAAGGCCTTTACGGCTGTCTCGACTACTACCAGGACATCGACGATCCGTTCAGCCAGAAGCTCCTCGCCGAGTACGACGCGCTGCATCCCGGTGCGGCGAAGTTCACCGGCGGGAGCGCCTGCTCGGGCCTCTACCGCGGGCTGCGGCTCTGGGCCGCCGCCGTGACCGAGGCGGGCTCGCTCGCGCAGGAAGACGTGATCGCGGCGCTCGACCATGCCGAGATCGCCGAAGGGCCCGGGCGGCCCGGCGGCCATGGTCCCCGGCCAGCACCACTGCCGCCTGAACATGTACATCGCACAGGCCCGTGACGGCCGCTTCGAGGTGGTGGAGCGTCTCGGAGCGATCGACCCACAGGAGACGCAACGTCGATACGCCGGTCCTCACCGGCTGACGAGTCGAGTCACGCGGCCGCGACGGAGTAGAGGCTGCCATTCGCCAGGGACGCCCTTCAGCTCCGCGCCGCCGCGATCCACGAACTCGATCCCCGAGCCCGCGACGAGATCTCTCACGGTCTGGGAGACGAGCACCTCGCCCGGCCCCGCCTGCGCCGCGACGCGCGCTCCGATCGAGACCGCGATGCCGGCGACCTTCCCGTCCAGGACCTCGCACTCGCCGGTGTGGAGGCCGGCGCGCACCTCGAGGCCCAGGTCGGTGACGGCGTCACGGACGGCGCACGCGCAGCGGATCGCTCGCGCCGGCCCGTCGAAGCGCGCGAAGAACCCGTCTCCCGCCGTGTCGAGCTCGACGCCACGGAAACGCGACAGCTCGGCGCGGGTGCGCGCGTGGTGCTGCTCGAGCAGCTCGCGCCAGCCGCGGTCGCCGAGCTCCACCGCCTTCGCCGTCGAGCCGACGAGGTCGGTGAAGAGCACGGTGGCGAGGACGCTGTCGTAGGGCCGTGCGGATTCGAGGCAGATCGGCTCCACGAATTCGCGGATCGCGTCGACCACGGACTCCCAGTCGCCGAGGTAGGGCATGTGCGGCCCTCCCGCCAGCTCGACGAAACGGGCTCCCGGGATCTGCTCGGCCATCCAGCGGGCAGCCTCGATCGGGATGTGATCCTCGCGTCCGGTGCAGGACGAGCGTGGGCACCTGGATCGTCGGGAGGACAGGCCGTACGTCGATCTCCGCGTTCATGCGGCCCAACTGGAGCAAGGCGCCCGGGCTGATGGCCATCCGGTCGCGGCGCGCCCGCTCGCGCACGGCTTCGGGAGTCGTCTCCATCCCCTGGAGCTCGAGCCACGCGCGCGCGTTCTCCTCGGTTCCCCACACCTCGACCTCCGCCTCGTACTCGGCGAGGTACTCGTGCTTCGGCTCCTGCCAGGGAAAGTTCGGGCCACGCACGAACCGCGGCAGGGAGCCGTAGTTGACGAGTGCCCGCACGCGCTCTGGATAGGTGGCGGCGAAGAGCAGTGCCATCGGGCCGCCCTCCGATACGCCGCAGACCGCGGCGGACTCGCTGCCTGCTGCGTCCATCACTGCGCGGATGTCGTCCATCCGCGTCTCGAGATCGGCGATGCCGGCAACACGATCGGAGAGGCCTGTGCCGCGCTTGTCGAAGACGATCAGGCGCGAGAAGGAGGCAAGCGCGCCGAAGAAGCGCGTCCGGTCTTCGTCCTCCCACACGAACTCGAGATGCGAGAGGGCGCCGGGAGTCCAGACGAGGTCGAACGGCCCGTCGCCGAGCACCGAATAGGCGATCGAGACGTCGCCGGAGCGGGCGTAGCGAATGTCCGGCACCACGGCTGAAGTGTCGATCCTCGGCCTGCGCTCCGCAAGACCTCCGCGGTTACGAACGATTCCTTCGGAAAGAGCGGTCTCGATGCGCGATCGTTGTTGATCTGTACCTGGGTTTCTTGTATCTCTCCCCGCAGGCCGAGGTAGAGGGCCCACTCGGAAGGGGAGCAGAAGTTCGGTGACGGTGAACGAGCCCCGTAAGGGGCGCGCTGTGTTGGCAATTGCGACTCGCGTCGTGACTCCGGTGATCCCTTTCCTCATCGCCGCAGCCGGACTGGCGGTGCTGATCAACTCGGGCACGACCAAGCTCCCCGCTGTCGCTCCCGGTTCGAGCGCGCTCGCCTTCGCTGCCGCACGAGAGCGTCGTGGTGACGCCGCAGGCCACCCACAAGAAGGCGTCCCGGGCGTCGCGGGCACACGCGGCGCAACGATCGGCTGGAGGGCGAGCGCGGAGCGGTCCGGCGCAGAGCGCCGGCAGCGCGCCGACGAGCCCGGTTAGCCGTCCCGTGACCCACGAACCGGCCGGTGGCAAGCAGCCCCCGTCGAGGCCGAAGAGTCACGGCGGAGGCTCGGGGTCGGTGCGGCTCCGGCGGCTCGGGCTCCGGTGGCTCAGGCTCCGGCGGCTCAGGCTCCGGCGGCTCAGGCTCGGGAAGCTCGGGCGCCGGCACCCCGACGACGCCTACGACTCAAACGCCGCAGATCGTCTCCCTCGCGCCGAGCTGCACCCACCCGCGCGGCCTCGCCCTCGGACACCTCAAGCAGTCGCACGGCTTGGCGCTCGGACACCGGAGCCAGTCCTGCCGGAGCACGACGACCGCGCCGCCGGGCCGGGCTCTTGGCCGCCGGAACCATGTCCCGCCGGGACAGGCTCGCAAGGCGCAGGACTCGCCAGAGCGGCCATGACGGACAGGGAGACGAGAGCTCGTCCGGCAACGGCCGGAGCAACGGCAACGGCCGCCGAAACGGCAAGGGCAACGGGCACTCCTCTCACGGCCGGGGCAACGGCGACTGAACGCGGTGCCGCGCCCCACCTCGCCGCTCGAGCTCGGGCTACGCCTGCGCTTGATGCTCACCCTGGCGGCGGTCGCGATCTTTCCCATCGCCTTCGTCTCCTACGTGATCGTGCGAGACGAGGTTCGCAACGTCACCCGCTCGATCGACTTCGAGGTGCACAACGCAGCGCTGTCGGCGCAGGCGCGGTTCGCGCAGCTCCTCAACGGGCGCGAGTTGCACGCCCTCGCGGCGGCCTCGTCCCCGCGCCTGCAGGCCGCGATCGGGAACCGCGACACCAAGGGTCTCGAGCGTTTTGCCCGGAAGAACGATGTGCTGCTCGAGATCGGCGGCCAACGCTACGGCCAACGACTCGATCAGGCGGTCACCGGCCGCGTGCAGCTCCTCAGCGGGGGCAAGGCGATCGGGTCGATCGTCGCCCAGCTGCCCGTCGACGCAGCAACGCTGCGGGACGTGTCGGCGTCCGCCGCGAAGGACGTCCGGCTCGCGTTCGTGGGCCCCGGAAGCGGCGCCCAGGCGACGCCGAGCGGACGCGGCCTGACGCTGCCGCTGGCGAGCCGGATCGGGGTCCGTGCGTACGTCCCCGCGCACATCGAGTCGCACCGCAAGAACGCGGCCTACGTGCGCGTCGTGGAGGCCGGCCTCCTGGCACTGGCTGCGCTGATGCTCCTCACTCTTCTCCTGGCCCGGCCACTCCTGCGCGCGTTTCGCTGGACGGAAGAGCAGGCGAGCGAGGCGCGCATCGACTCCCTCACCGGCCTCGCGAACCGGCGCGCTCTCGAGGAGGTCCTCGCCGCCGAGATCTCGCGCGCGCAGCGCTTCACGCACCAGCTTGCGATCGTCCTCCTCGATCTCGACCGATTCAAGGAGATCAACGACTCCTTCGGACACGCCGCCGGCGACGTCATGCTGCGCGCGGTGAGCCGCCTCCTCACGTCCCTCGCACGCCAGGGCGACACCGTCGCCCGCTGGGGCGGGGAGGAGTTCGTCGTCGTCCTGCCCGAGACCGATCTCGCAGGTGCCCAGCGCTTCGCGGAGCGGCTCCGCCGCACGATCGAAGCGCAATCGGTCGGCGACATGAAGACGAGCGCCAGCTGCGGCGTCGCGACCATGCTCCCGGAGGACAACGTCGAGGAGCTGCTCCGCGCCGCCGACCAGGCGCTGTACCAGGCGAAGACGAACGGCCGCAACCGCACCGAAAGCGCGGTCCGCGGCCCGCGGCCGGCCGCCGCCTAGGGCAGCTCGACGACGATCGCGCCCTCGACGACGCGCACCGGATAGGTCTCGACCGGCTCCGTCGCCGGGAGCGAGATCGGCCGGCCGGTCGAGAGCTCGAACATCGAGCCGTGCCGCGGACAGACGACGCAGCAGCGATCCTCGTCCCAGTCGCCCTCGCAGAGCGGGCCGTCGTCGTGCGAGCAGCGGTCCTCGATCGCGTACAGCTCGCCGCCGCAGTTGTAGACGCCGACGAAGAGGCTCCCCTCGCGGATGATCTTCGACGAGCCGGGCGGGAACTGGTCCGCCGGGGCGACCTCGACGTCCGCCACCTACGCGAGCTCGAGATCGTCGAAGCCGGCGAGGCCCTCGGGAAGCGGCGTTCCCTTGGCCTTGTGCAGCGCGACCTTCAGCGTGGTGAGGCCGAGCATCGCGCACTTGAGGCGCACCGGAGTGAGCGGCACGCCGATCTCCGCGAGGAGCTCGTCCTTGTCGAGCGTGGCGACCTGCTCGGCCGTGCGACCCTTCGCCATCTCCATCAGCATCGACGTCGCCGCCTGCGAGATCGCACAGCCGCGGCCCGAGAACTTCACGTCGTCGATCGTCTCGCCGTCCTCGCCGAACGCGACGTAGATCGAGACCTCGTCGCCGCAGAGCGGGTTCTGGCCCTCGGCCTCGGCGTCCGCGTCGTCGATGACCCCGTGCCCGCGCGGGTTCTTGTAGTGGTCGAGGATGACCTCGCGGTACAGGCTCTCGAGTCCGGGATCAGTGCTCATGCGAACACCTTACGGACGGCGTGGAGGCCTTCGACGAGCTGGTCGATCTCCTCGGGGATCGTGTAGAGGTAGAAGCTCGCCCGGTTCGTCGCGGCGACGCCGAGCTTGTGCATCAGCGGCTGGCAGCAGTGGTGGCCCGCGCGGATCGCGACGCCCTGCAGGTCGAGGATCTGGGCGACGTCGTGCGGGTGGATCCCCTCGAGGTTGAACGAGACGATGCCCGGCGCGCCGGTCGGCCGGCGGCCCGTAGAGCGTGATCCCGGGCACCTCGCCGAGCCGCCCGAGCGCGTAGGCGGCGAGCTCGTGCTCGTGCGCCTCGATCGCGTCGAGGCCGATCGCCTCGAGATAGTCGATCGCGGCGCCGAGCCCGACGGCCTCGGCCATGGGCGCCGTCCCCGCCTCGAACTTGTGCGGCAGCTCGCCCCACGTCGTCTTGTCGACGTGGACGGAGCTGATCATGTGGCCTCCGGTGAGGAACGGCTCCATCCTCTGCAGGAGCTCGGTCTTGCCCCAGAGCGCGCCGGCGCCGCTCGGGCCGCACATCTTGTGGCCGGAGACGGCGACGAAGTCGGCGCCGAGCGCCTGCACGTCGAGCTTCATGTGCGGCGCCGCCTGGGCCGCGTCGCAGACGAAGATCGCTCCCTGCTCGTGCGCCCACGCGACGAGCCGGTCGACCGGGTTGATCGTGCCGAGGGAGTTCGAGACGAGATTCGTCGCGACGACCTTCACGTTCCCCTCGCTCGCGATCGCGTCGAGGCCTGACAGGTCGAGCTCGCCGTGGTCGTCGAGCGGCAGCATCCGCAGCTCTGCGCCGCGCTTCCCTGCGACGAACTGCCACGGCACGAAGTTCGAGTGGTGCTCGAGCTCGGTGACGACGACGAGGTCGCCCGGCCCGAGGTTCCAGAGGCCCCAGGCGTACGCGACGAGGTTGATCGCCTCGGTCGCGTTGCGGACGAAGATCACCTCGCGCGTCGTCCGGTGCGTTGAGGAAGGCGCGCATCCGCTCGCGCGCGTGCTCGAGCGCCTCGGTCGCGCGCTCGGCGAGCTCGTAGACGCCGCGATGGACGTTCGCGTACGAGGTCTCGTAGAAGCCGATCCATCGCCTCGAGCATCTGCCGCGGCTTCTGCGAGCTCGCGGCCGAGTCGAGGAAGGCGAGCGGCTTCCCGTGGATCTCCTGCTCGAAGATCGGGAAGTCGGCGCGCAGCGTGCGCGCGTCGAGCTTGGTGCCGGCGGTTACAGCCACATCTCAGATGGTAACCAGCGGCTTCACATCGATCTCTAATCGCGCGTACGCACACTGCCAGAGCCATGGCTGAAAACTCCCGGATCGAACGGGCACGGCAACGCGCGCGCGCAGCGAAGGTCTGGCTCGGCGCGCTGACGGCGCTCGTCTTCGGTGTCGCGTTCGTCGGCGCCAAGAGCCACGCTCCCGGCCACACCAAGGGAAAGGCGAAGCCCCTCGGCGCTCCGTCCTCGTTCGAGCGCGCAGTGCGCCGCAGCGTTGCGCAAGGCGGCCAGATCGCCCCGGCCGTCCAGCCGCCCCCGGTCGCCACCTCGACGTCATGAGCGTCGGAGCGGTCGAGCGCTTTCGCGCGATGGGCTGCGACGTCGCGGTCGCCGGAGGCGACCCGGCCACGGTGGCGGCGGTGCTCGAACGCTGGGAGGAGACGTTCAGCCTCTTCCGTCCCGAGTCGGAGCTCTCGCGCGTGAACCGATCGCCCGCGCGCGTGCTCGCCGTCTCGCCCCTCTTTGCGCGCGCGCTCGAGGTGGCGCTCGACGTGGCCGCCGATACCGAAGGCCTCGTCGACCCGACGCTCTGCGGCCGGTGGCACGAGGTCGTTCTCTCCGGGTCGCTGCTCTCCCGCCCTCCGGATCTGGCGCTCGACCTGAACGGCGTCGTGAAGGCGCTCGCCGTCGACGCGGCAGCGGCGGCACTCGCCGGACCGGGGTTCGTCGCCGTCGGCGGCGATCTCGCAGTGCGGGGGCCGGTCGACGTCGCGCTTCCTGCGGGCGGTGCGATCCGCGTCGTCGCGGGCGGCCTCGCGACGAGCGGAACCGCGTCGCGCGGGGCGCACCTCGTGGATCCGGACACCCGCCGCCCGAGCGAGTCGTGCTGGGAGCAGGTGACCGCCTCCGGCGCGAAGTGCCTCGACGCCGACGTCGCCGCGAAGGCCGGCTTCCTCCTCGGTGAGCGGGGGCCGAAGTGGCTCGACGCGCGCGGGATCCCCGGCCGCTTCGTCGGCCGTCGACGGCGAGGTCGTCGAGAACGACGCATGGCGGAGCGCGACGCGGACGGCGGCGGCATGCACGTGACCTCGAATCCCGCCATCTGGTACGCGGCGCGCGCGTCGGGCGTCGCGGCGTACGTCGTCCTCAGCCTCGTCGTCATGTCTCGGGCTCACCCTCGGCGGCAAGGCGCAGAACCGGCGCTGGCCGCGCTTCTCGGTGGAGGACATCCACCGCTTCGGCGGGCTCCTCGTCGGCTCCCTCATCGGCATCCACGTCCTGGCGATCGCGGCCGACGCGTTCCTTCCGTTCTCGCTCGCCCAGCTACTCGTCCCGTTCACGTCGACGCTACCGGCCGCTCTGGACCGGGCTGGGGATCGCCGCCGCCGAGATCCTGCTCGCCCTCGCGATCACGAACCACTACCGGAAGCGGCTGGCCGTACAGCTTCTGGCGGAAGGCCCACTACCTCAACTTCGCCGTCTGGGGCCTCGCTTCGCTGCACGGGCTGATGGCGGGGACCGACCGCGGCAGCCGCCTGGCTGGCGATCCTCTACGGGGTCTCGGTCGCGGGCGTGCGTCATGCTGCTCGTCTGGCGCTTCGGGCGGCACGTCTTCGGCGCTCGCCCCGGATGGCCACCGCCGGCGCCGTGACGGTCATCGCGCTGCCGCTGCTGATCCTCGGTCCGCTCCGCCACTCGCCGCCGGCTGTGGAACGCTGCGAACGTGAGCGAGAGCCTGACCGGCAGCGTGATCCGCAACGGAACGCAAGAGCAGCAGATCGTCTCGTTCGTCGGGCAGTCGCCCGCGGCCCCAGAAGCTGCTCATGCGCGCCGACCTGCTCGTCGCGCCGGGGACGCTCGAGAAGACGTCGCTCCAGCTCGAGTACCTGCCGAGCGGCGACGTCTGCCGCGGGCGCGTGACGAACGTCGGCCGGCGAAAGCTTCAGCGGCACCTGCCGGCTCCCGAACGGCGAGCAGCGGACGATCCAGGCCAACTGGGTGCCGAACGCAGCGGGAACCGGCGTCGTCGGCCAGATCACCCTGAGTGCATAGGCCGGCGCTCGTCGCGCCTCGCGTGCGCGGCGCTCCTCGCCGGCTGTGGCAGTGGCGGCGCAAAGGGCGCGCCGACTACCACGACCGCGCCGAAGCCAAGTAACAGTCTGTTACGAGGAAAGACACGGCTGCAAGTGGCGAGGATCGGCTCGCTGCCGCGAGCGTTCTCCAAGGCCGCCGCGGTCGCGCTCCCGCATGGCCGGCTGATGGTGCTCGGCGGCTATACCGGTGGCCGGTCGCTCGACACGATCCTCGCCGGCCCGCCGAGCCGGCTACGCGTCGTCGGCCGGCTCCCGCAGCCGACCCACGATGCGGCGGCGGCCGCTGTCGGCGGCAACGTCTATCTCTTCGGCGGCGGCGAGAGCGTGTCGATGCCGAGCGTCGTCCGCGTCGACCCGCGTACCGGCGGCACGCAGAGGTGCCCGCGCTCGGCGAGCCGCTCTCCGACCTCGGCGCCGTCGCGATCGGCGGCCACGCGTACCTCGTCGGCGGCTACACCGGGACGCAGTTCGCGCAATGCGATCCTCCGCTACCTCCCGCAGGGAGGCGGCCGCGACGAGTCGCGCGGCTGCCGACCGGCACGCGCTATGCGGGCGTCGCGGCGCTGGGCCCGACGATCTACGTCGCGGGCGGGCTGACGACCGCCGGAGCGACGAGTGCGGTCTACGCCGTCTCGCTCGACGGCACCGTCCGGCGCGTGGCGACCCTGCCGGCGCCGGAGGATCACGCTGCGCTCGCCGCCCTCGGAGGCAGGCTCTACCTCGTGGGAGGCCGGCACGTGCTCGCGATCGACCCCGGTTCCGGGAAGGTGACGGTCGCGGCGCGCTTGCCCGCGTGGCTGTCCGACCCGACGGCGACGACGGTCGGGAACCGGATCGTGATCGCCGGCGGCGGGACGAACGGCGTCTGGACGCTCGGACCGCGGCTAGCTCTCCGGCTATCGTCGGCCGCCGGTGAGCAGCGACTACGTCTACACGATGTACCGGGCCGACAAGTTCTACGGCCCCGACCGGCAGGTGCTGGCGAACATCTCGCTCTCGTTCCTGCCCGGAGCGAAGATCGGCGTGCTCGGCCCGAACGGCGCCGGCAAGTCGACGCTCCTGCGGATCATGGCCGGCAAGGACGAGCCCTCGTCCGGCGTCGCCGAGCTCGCGCCGGGCGCGACCGTCGGGCTGCTCGAGCAGGAGCCGGAGCTCGACCCGGCCAAGGACGTGCGCGGCAACGTCGAGGACGGCGTCCGCCCGCTGCGCGACCTGCTCGACCGCTTCAACGAGATCAGCGCCGCCTTCGCCGAGCCCGACGCGGACTTCGACACGCTCCTCGCCGAGCAGGCGAAGGTGCAGGACGCGATCGACCGCGCCGACCTCTGGCAGCTCGACGACCGGCTCGACCACGCGATGGACGCGCTCCGCCTGCCGGAGGGAGACCGCGACGTCGAGACGCTCTCGGGCGGCGAGCGCCGCCGCGTCGCGCTCTGCCGGCTGCTCCTCTCCTCGCCCGACCTGCTCCTCCTCGACGAGCCGACGAACCACCTCGACGCCGAGTCGGTGCTCTGGCTCGAGCGCTTCCTCGCGGAGTACAAGGGCACGGTCATGGCCGTGACGCACGACCGCTACTTCCTCGACAACGTCGCCGGCTGGATCCTCGAGCTCGACCGCGGCCGCGGCATCCCGTTCCAGGGCAACTACTCGTCCTGGCTCGAGCAGAAGCAGGAGCGGCTCGCGCACGAGGAGAAGACGGAGTCGGCGCGCCGCCGCACGCTCGCGCGGGAGCTCGAGTGGGTGCGCGCGAGCCCGCGCGCCCGCCACGCGAAGGCGAAGGCGCGGCTCGGCGCGTACGAGCGCCTGCTCGCCGAGGAGCAGAACGTCAAGCTCGACCGCGTCGAGATCCACATCCCGCCGGGCCCGCGGCTCGGCGACGTCGTGATCGAGGCCGACGGCGTGCGCAAGGGCTTCGGCGACCGGCTGCTCGTGGACGACCTCACGTTCTCGCTCCCGCCCGCCGGCATCGTCGGCGTCGTCGGCCCGAACGGCGCGGGCAAGACGACGCTGTTCCGGATGATCGCCGGCGAGGAGCAGCCCGACGACGGGACGCTCCGCATCGGCGACACCGTCGAGCTCGCCTACGTCGACCAGGCGCGCGCCGACCTCGACCCGGCGAACAACGTCTGGAAGGAGATCTCGGGCGGCCACGACACGATCGAGCTCGGCAAGCGCGAGGTGAACTCGCGCCAGTACGTCTCGTGGTTCAACTTCAAGGGCGGCGACCAGCAGAAGCGCGTCTCCGACCTCTCGGGCGGCGAGCGGAACCGCGTCCACCTCGCGAAGCTCCTGCGCTCGGGCGGCAACGTCCTCCTGCTCGACGAGCCGACGAACGACCTCGACGTCGACACGCTGCGCGCGCTCGAGGAGGCGCTGCTCGAGTTCGCCGGCTGCGCCGTCGTGATCACGCACGACCGCTGGTTCCTCGACCGCGTCGCGACCCACATCCTCGCGTTCGAGGGAAACAGCGAGACGATCTGGTTCGAGGGCTCGTGGGGCGAGTACGTGGAGTGGATGAAGGAGACGCGCGGCCCCGACGCGCTCGAGCCGCACCGGATCAAGTACAAGCCGCTCGTTCGCGGGTGAGCTTGCTCACCTGCGAACCGGGGAGGGGATTCGGGGGAACCGAGAGGTTCCCCCTTGCGGATCGTCGCGCCTCTGGCCGGCGATCGGAAGGAATCGTTCGCGCTGAGACCGGCGGCCGCTGCAGTCGGCCCTCCGGTCGTTCGCTCTAGACGAGCGACTTGACGAAGACGTCGACCTTCTCGAACGGGAAGGTCTCGGTCTTGATCACCTCGAGCTTGCCGATCTTCGCCAGCGCGCGGAACGCGGCGGCGTTGTCGGGATACTCGACGAGTGCGAAGAAGTCCCACGGCCCCATGATGGCGAAGGTCTCCTCGAGGACGCCGTCCTCCTCCTGGATCAGGGTCTTGAACTTCTCGAGGAACTCGGGCGCCTTGTCGAGGGTCTCATGGCCCTCGGGCGTGAGGGTGAACAGGTGCGCATACGTAAACACGGTTTCACCTCCCTTCAGGGGACGACGCTATGCCCGCCCAAAGTGCGCTGAATCAGGGGATTCGCTGAATCGGCGAGCTCTGAAGGTTTACGCCGAGGCCGCCGCGTCGAGCATGGGGTCGTGATCACGCTCTACCAGGCCGAGTGGTGCCCGTACTCCTCCGCCGCGCGCCAGCGGCTGACCGAGCTCGGAATCGACTTCGTCGCGAAGCAGGTGGCGCCCGCGGCAGGAGGATCGCGACGGCGAGCACGAGATCCCACTCCTCGTGAACGGCGACGGCGAGCGGTTCGAGGGCACGGACGCCGTCTTCGAGTACCTCGCAGCGCTGGCGCCGGGAGAGTGGGAGCGCGAGCACCGCGCGCAGTACCGCGCGCACCGTGCCGACCGAGCCCACGAGACGGCCACGAAGGTACTCGCGAAGCAGGCGCCGCTGAGGGTGACCGCCTCGCCGAGCTAGCTGTGCGCTACGCCTGCGGAATCCGCGCCTCGAGCGCGGCCGTAACCGCGTCGCGCACGGGCTCGAGCTCGATCCGGTCGAGCACTTCCTGGAAGAAGCCGCGCACGATCAGCCGCTCGGCTTCCTGGCGCGTAAGCCCGCGGCTCATCAAATAGAACATGTCCTCCCGGTTCACCCGCCCGACCGTCGCCGCGTGCGTGCAGCGGACGTCGTTCGCCAGGATCTCGAGGCCCGGGATCGGCACCGCGTGCGTCGTCGGCGCTGAGCATCAGGTTGCGGCACTCCTGGTACGCGTTCGTCTTCTGCGCGTCCTTCTCGACGCGGATCATCCCGCGCCAGACCGCCGTCGCGTCGTCGCGCAGCGCGCCCTTGAAGGCGAAGTCGCTCTCGCAGTCGGGCGCGATGTGCTCCTGGAACGTGTCGTAGTCGAGGTGCTGCGTGCCGTCGGCGAAGTACGCGCCCGTCACGCGCGAGGTCGCGCCGCGGCCGTTGAGGTCGTTCTGGATCCGCGTCTTGCCCTTCTTCGAGCCGAAGCCGCCGGCGACCCAGTCGAGCTCGGCGTCGCGCTCGACGCGCGCGTGGTGCGTTCGCGAAGTGCCACGTCTCGCGCGAGAGGTTCTGCAGGGAGACGTACTCGAGCTTCGCGGCCGGCTCGACGAAGAGCTCGGTGACCGCGTTCGAGTAGGCCTCGGTGTCGGCGCTCGGCGACGCGTACTCCTCGATCAGCGACGCGCGCGCGCCCTCCTCCGCGACGACGACGAGCCGCCAGAACGTCTGGCCGGTCGCGGAGATGCGGACGTAGAGCGGCTTCTCGAGCTCGACGCCCTTCGGGACGACGACGAGCAGGCCGTGCTTCCACATCGCCGCGTTGTGCGCCGCGAACTTCTCGTCCCAGCCGACGAGCGAGTAGAGGCGCTCGTGCTCCTCGGGGAGCGGCTCGAACGTGACGCCCTCGGGCGCCTTCTCGATCTCGATCCCGTCGGCGGTGACGGTCGCGTAGCCGGCGACGTCGAGGTCGAGCATCGTCTCGATCTCCGCCGACGCTGCGCCCGCGAACGCGTCGGGGTCGAAGCCGCGCAGGTCGGTGAAGCGCCAGTGCTCCTCGGTCGTGTCCGGGATCGGCAGCTTCTCGTAGGCGGCGAGTGCGTCGCTACGACTCATATGGCGCGTACCTGTGGTGGAGCATCAGCTGGTTGCCGTCGGGATCGGTGAAGATCGCCATGTGGCAGACGCCGGTGTCGAACGGCTCTCGTCGAACTCGAACGTGATCCCCTTCGCCTCGAGCTCCTTCTGCGCCTCGTCGACGTCCGGCCACGCGGAGCGCGATCGACCCGGAGTGCGGCGCGGTGAACGTCTGCCCGATGTTCTCCATCTGCAGGAGGTAGAGGCTGACGTTCTCGCCGAGCTGGTACTCGGGAAAGCCCTGCTCCGGGTGCTCGTTCTCCGGCAGGCCGAGCGTCTCGCCGTAGAAGCGCTTCGCCCGCTCCATGTCCGTGACCGGGACCGAGATGAAGTCGGTGCGCTCGACGATCGACTCAACCGACCGAGCCCTCCATCTGGAGCTGGATCAGCCGGTTCATCTCGACGGCGTACTCGAGCGGCAGCTCCTTCGTGATCGGCTCGACGAAGCCGCTCACGATCATCGCGCTCGCCTCCGCCTCGGTCAGGCCGCGCGACATGAGATAGAAGAGCTGCTCCTCGCCGATCTTCGAGACCGTCGCCTCGTGGCCGATGTCGACGTCGTCGGCGTCGATCTTGATGTACGGGTACGTGTCGGAGCGCGACTCCTCGTCGAGGATCAGCGCGTCGCAGACGACCTTCGACTTCGAGCCGACCGCGGCCTTGTCCACCTCGAGCAGGCCGCGGTAGCCGGCGCGGCCGCCGTTCTTCGAGATCGACTTGGACGTGATCACCGACGTCGTGTTCGGCGCGACGTGGACGCACTTGCCGCCCGCGTCCTGGTGCTGGCCCTTGCCGGCGAACGCGATCGAGAGCACCTCGCCGTGCGCGCGCTCGCCCATCAGCCAGATCGCCGGGTACTTCATCGTCAGCTTCGAGCCGAGGTTCCCGTCGACCCACTCCATCGTCGCGTCCTCGTAGGCGACGGCGCGCTTCGTGACGAGGTTGTAGACGTTGTTCGACCAGTTCTGGATCGTCGTGTAGCGGCAGCGTCCGCCCTTCTTGACGACGATCTCGACGACGGCGCGAGTGCAGCGAGTCGGTCGAGTAGATCGGCGCCGTGCAGCCCTCGACGTAGTGGACGTAGGCGCCCTCGTCGACGAGGATCAGCGTCCGCTCGAACTGGCCCATGTTCTCGGCGTTGATCCGGAAGTAGGCCTGCAGCGGCATCTCGATCGTGCACGCCCGGCGGCACGTAGATGAACGAGCCGCCCGACCAGACGGCCGAGTTGAGCGCGGCGAACTTGTTGTCGTTCTGCGGGATGATCGTCCCGAAGTACTGCTTGAACAGATCCTCGTGCTCGCGCAGCGCCGTGTCGGTGTCGAGGAAGATCACGCCCTTCTGCGTCGAGATCCTCCTGCAGCTTGTGGTAGACGACCTCCGACTCGTACTGCGCGCCGACGCCGGCGAGGTACTTCTTCTCCGCCTCCGGGATGCCGAGCTTGTCCCAGGTGTCCTTGATGTCGGCCGGCAGATCCTCCCACGAGTTCGCCTGATTCTCGGTCGGCTTGATGTAGTAGAAGATGTTGTCGAAGTCGATGTCGTTGAGGTTGCCGCCCCACTGCGGGCATCGGGCGCGCGTAGAAGTAGTCGAGGCTCTTGTGCCGGAACTTGCGCATCCAGTCGGGCTCGTTCTTGTGCGAGGAGATCGCGTCGACGAGCTCGTGCGAGAGGCCGCGCCCGGACTTGAAGAAGTAGTCCTCGCGTGACGGAGAAGCCGTACTTGATCGCGTAGTCGGAGCCGATCCCCTGGACGATCTCGGTCTCGGTCTGCGCCATTACGCCTCAGCTCCTGCCGGAGTCGGAATGAAAGGGTCGTAGCCCGTCGGCCTCGAGCTTCTTCGGCGAGCTCCGGGCCGCCCGACTCCACGATACGCCCGTCGACGAAGACGTGGACGTGATCGGGCGTGACGTAGTCGAGGATCCGCTGGTAGTGCGTGATCACGAGCGCGCCCATCTCGGGGCCGACCAGCTCGTTCACGCCGCTCGCGACGACCCGCAGCGCGTCGATGTCGAGACCGGAGTCGGTCTCGTCGAGCACCGCGATGCGCGGCTTCAGCATCGCCATCTGGAGGATCTCGACCCGCTTCTTCTCGCCGCCCGAGAAGCCGTCGTTGAGGTAGCGCGACGCGAGCTCGCGGCTGACCTTCAGGCGGTCCATCTCGCCGAGCAGCTCCTTGCGGAACTCGGGGATCGCGATCGGGTCGTCGACGCCGCTGTTGCGCGCCTTGCGCACGGCGTTGATCGCGCTGCGCAGGAAGCTCGTCACGGTGACGCCCGGGATCGCGTGCGGGTACTGGAACGCGAGGAAGAGGCCGCGCTGGGCGCGCTCGTCGGCGCCCATCTCGGTCACGTCCTCGCCGTCGAAGAGCAGTCGCCCCTCGGTGATCTCGTAGGCCGGGTGGCCCATGAGCGCGTAGGCGAGGGTCGACTTGCCGGAGCCGTTCGGCCCCATGATCGCGTGCACCTCGTTCGTGTCCACCTCGAGGTCGACGCCCTTGACGATCTCGGTGCCGTCCTCGAGCGCGACGTGCAGGTTCTCCAGCTTCAGCAATGCCACAAAAACACTCCTCATTTTTCCCCAAAGAGCGGGGCTTTCGCCCCGCCCGAACCAACCTGGATCAGTCTAGCTAGACCGCGTCTCTCCCTGTCCGTCCCCTCGAAAACCCGCTACTCTCGAGGACATGGGTTACGTCAGCAATCCCGTTCACATCGTCATCCTCCTCGGCATCGCGCTGCTCCTCTTCGGCGGCAAGCGGCTGCCGGAGATCGGGCGCTCGCTCGGCGGTGGGATGCGTGAGTTCAAGGATGCGATCACGGGCAACTCGCCCGCAGAGCCGCAGCCGGAGCTCCCGCCCGCCGAGCCGGCGATCGTGGCGACGACGGCGACGACGCCGTCCGAGTCCGAAACACCGTCTAGGAGCACGATGGCAAGGCTGCCCCGCCGCCTCGGCCACGGCGAGGAGGCGACGCTCGGCGAGCACCTCGAGGAGCTGCGCGGCCGGCTCTTCGTCATCGTCGGCGCGCTCGTCCTCGGGACGGTCGTCGCCTATGCCTTCCACAACCACGTCCTCGACTGGCTGAACCGGCCCCTGCCCGCACGGACAAGCGCCTCGTGACACTCGGGGTCGCCGAGCCGTTCACGACCACGCTGATGGTCTGCCTCTACACGGGTCTCGTCCTCTCGTTGCCCGTCGTCCTCTGGCAGCTCTGGGGTTTCTTCGCTCCCGCCGTCGACCCGTCGGCCGAGCGGAAGATGCTGGTCCTCGTTGCGTGCTCCGTCGTGCTCGGCGCGGCCGGGCGTGGCGTTCGGCTACGAGATCCTGCTGCCGCGCGCGATCCACTTCCTTACGAACTACGACAAGCAGCACTTCCACAACCTGATCCAGGCGAAGCCGTACTACAACTTCGTGATCACGATCCTGCTCGGGATCGTGGTCGTCTTCCAGACGCCGCTCGCCGTGCTCGGTTTGGTATCCCTCGGCGTGCTCAGCTCGCGGACGCTGCGACGTCAGCGCCGGCTCGGCTACCTCATCAGCGCAGCGGTGGCGCTGGCGCTTCCCGGCCCGGATCTCGTGACGACGTTCCTCGAGCTGCTGCCGATGTGGGTGCTCTTCGAGGGGTCGATCTGGCTCGCGGTGCTCTTCGAGCGGCGCCAGGCTAGGGCCGCCCCGGCCTCGGCTACCCTGGGCGGCTGATGGCCCGCGCAGCGGTAAAGGCGAAGCAGCAGGCGAAGGCGAAAGCGCAGCCGGCGAAGGCTGCCCGCAAGCGCGGGCGCCGTGGCCACAGCGGCGGCGGCAACCCGAATCAGGACCTCTTCTTCATCCGCCTGCGGCGCCGGCAGAAGTGGATCTACGCCTTCCTCGCGGTCATCTTCGCATTGACGTTCGCGGGCGTCGGCGTCGGCTCCGGCAACGGCGGCGGTCTCGACCAGCTCTACTCCGGTCTCTTCGGCGGCAGCGGCGACTCCGTCTCGAAGGCCCAGAAGGAGATCAAGAAGAACCCGGTCAAGGGCTACCGCGACCTCGCGACCGCCTACGAGACGAAGAGCGACAACGTGAACGCGATCACCGCATTGCAGAGCTACCTCGCCCTGAAGAAGAACGACGCGAACGCGTGGTCCGAGCTCGGCGGCCTCGAGCTGACGCAGGCCCAGGCCTACCTGTCGCAGTACCAGGCGGTGCAGCAGAACGCTCAGCTCGCGGATCCGAGCGCGCCGTTCCTGCCCAGCGGCACGCTCGCGCAGGCCGTCGGCACGAACGCTGCCTACCAGAACGCCGCCCAGCAGGCGTCGAGCCAGGCCTCATCGCTCTACCAGCAGGTCACGACCGCGTTGAGCTCGTCGGTCACCGACTACCAGAAGGTGACGAAGATCCGGCCCCGCAACGCGACGGCCTGGGAGGAGCTCGCGACGGCCGCGACCAACGCCGGCAACGGCAAGGTCGCGCTCGGAGCCTGGAAGACAGTCCTCAAGCTGGATCCGCACAGCCCGCAGCGCGCCTCGATCGAGCAGCAGATCAAGTCGATTCAGAAGCAGATCGCGGCTACGAGCCAGTCGACGAAGCGGCCTCTCCGGCGAAGCGAAGTAGGACGATTACGGCTTCGGCCGCGCGGATAGACTCTCGCGCGAGCGGCCCGCCTGGGTCGATCTGGCAACGCAGGGGGGTTCCCGCGCATGAACTTCGACATCAAGACAGAGCAACTCTCGGGCGACGCATACGTCATCTCGCTCACCGGCGAGGTCGACCTGTACACGGCGCCGGAGTTCAAGCAGCAACTGCTCGAGGTGATCGGGCAGGGCGGCCTGGAGGTCATCGTCGACTTCAGCGGCACCACGTTCATCGACTCGACGACGCTCGGCGTTCTCGTCGGCGGCGTCAAGCGGCTACGGACGAACGACGGTCAGCTCTCGCTCGTCTGCAACGACCGCAACATCACGAAGATCTTCGAGATCACGGGCCTCGACAAGGTCTTCACGATCTATCCCACGCGGGAAGAAGCCGTCTCCGCGGTCGGAGTCCCGCAGGGTTGAGACGGCCGCACCGGGTCGGAGTCCTGGGGGCAGGGCTGGCGGCGGTCGCGCTGCTCGCCGCGGGCTGCGGCGTCGGGGGCGTCGCGAGCGGCGCGCAGCGGCCTGACACCCAGCACGGTCAGCAACTCTTCTCGCAGAGCTGCGCCGCCTGCCACTCGCTGCAGGCTGCCGGCTCGACGGCGACGATCGGCCCGGACCTCGACAACGCGTTCGCGGGCTCGCGCAAGCAGGGCTATCCCGACAGCTCGATCGAGAACATCGTCCTCGACCAGATCCGCCTCGGCTCAGGACCGATCGCGACGTACACCACGAGCAAGAAGTTCACGTCGCAGACGACGATGCCGGCGAATCTCCTCAAGGGGCAAGACGCGATCGACGTCGCCGCCTACGTCGCCTCGGTCGCGGGGAGCGGCGGTTACGCCGCCGCCCCGGGGAATGTCGGGACGAACGGCGAGGCGATCTTCAAGGCCAACTGCACGAGCTGCCACACCCTCGCAGCCGCCGGGTCGACGGGAACGATCGGGCCGAACCTCGACCAGCTCGAAGCCGCACTCGCCATCGTCGTCCACCAGGTGACGAACGGCGGCGCGGTCATGCCGGCGTTCAAGGGGAAGCTCAGCGCCGCCCAGATTCAGGCGGTCGCGAAGTACGTCTCGTCCGTCGCCGGCAAGAAGTAGCTACGCGCGGCTGACGGGGATCGCGACCCGCGCCCGGATCGCGTCCACCAGCTCGCCGTCGCCCACCACGAGGACCTCGTCCGCGCCGAAGACGCGCAGCGCGTCCTCGACCGCCAGCGCGGGATCGTCCGCGCCGACCTCGACCCGCGCACCGGGTAGCCGCGCCTCGAGCGCCGCGGCGGTTGCTTCTGCGTCTGCGCGGCGATCGTCCACGGCTCCGGTCAGCGCCTCGACCGTCGCAGCGAGCGCGGGAACGACGACGAGCACCTCGGCGCCGTCCGGCACCGTCACGGCGTCGGTTCCCGGCGGCGCGACGACGAGGACGCGGTGCATACCGGGCGGCGTGCCCGACGCGACCGCGGGAGGCGGATCGGATGTTCCCGGCACAGGCTCCTGCATCAGCCACCGGGTGAGAGCGCCGAACGCGATCACCGCGACGGCGACGCCCACCCACGTGTTGATGAAAGCAGCGCCGATGATCACGGCGGCGCCGACGATGACGACGCCGAGAAAGCGGTAGGCCTCGGCTTCGCTGCGGAGCGGATTGCGCATCTCCGCCCCCTTACCCGCTCGTCAGAGGATGTAGACCGTCGTGAACACGACGATCCACATCACGTCGACGAAGTGCCAGTAGATCCCGCCGATCTCGACGCCGTGATGGTGCTCGGCGGAGAAGTGCCCGCGGAAGGCGCGGATCGTCATGAACGCGAGGATCGAGAGGCCGACGAAGACGTGGACGCCGTGCAGGCCGGTGAGACAGAAGAAGATCGTCGGGAAGGCGCCGTTCGACGTGTTGAAGCCGGCCCGCATGTACTCGAAGAGCTGCGAGGTGAGGAAGGCGAGGCCCATGAGGAACGTGAGCAGCAGGCCCGCCCGCATCCCCCAGACGTTGCCGCGCTTGATCGACGTCGTCGCCCAGTGCATGGTCGCGCTCGAGGTCATGAGGATGAACGTGTTGATCGTCGCGACGAAGACCGGCAGGTGGTACGGGGGCGTCGGCCACGCCACGCCGTTGACGATCCGGACGAAGAAGTAAGCCGTGAAGAACGAGCCGAAGAGCATGATCTCGGACGCGATGAAGAGGTACATCCCGAGCGTCTCGGGCTTGATCCGCGAGCTGTAGTGCGGGACGGGCGGCCCGTGGTGCTCGTGCTCGGCGTGCGCGTGCGCGCGCGGCGCTCATGCGGGCACCTCCGTCTCGGTCTTCGCGACGGTGACGTGCTCGACCGGCAGGCCGGTCTCCTTGCGGAGCCGCTCGACGAGGTCCTTGCGCAGCCAGCCCGAGCTGAGCGGCTCGAACGTCGAGACGATGATCTCGTCGACGCGCTCGTCGTGCACGACCTCCATCGCCGCGCTGAACGGATCCGGATGCGCGACCTGGCCGTGGACTTCGATCCCTTCGTGCCGCAGCTGCGTGACGCGCGCGCTTCAGCCGCCGGTCGGCCTCGGGATGGTCGCCCGCCGTCGGGTCGCTCTGCGGCGAGATGATCAGGAAGCTCGAGGGGCCGGCGGCGTTCGCTCGCGGATCCTCGCGAGGAGCGGCTCGCCGAGCACGGTCTCGTTCGCGATCACGAGCACGTTCTTCTCCTCGGCGCCGCCGCTCGCTCGACGACGAGGTGCTCCACGGGCACGGGCCCGGCGGCCGAGCGGATCTGGTCGACGACGTTGCGCCGCAGCCAGCCCGACTTCTCCTGCGGGATGCGTCGAGACGAGGATCTCGTCCACCGGCGGCTCGAGCTGTGCGAGCGCGTCGCGAAGCGCCGCGGCGGGATCGGCCTCGACGACGAAGCCGTCGGCGGGAACCCCGGCCTCGCGCAGAAGCTCGAGCGTCCGGTCGAGCCGCCGGCGGGCCGACGCGCGGCGCGTGTCGTAGTAGACGACGTAGCCGTGCTGCGGCTGGTTCACCGGCGCGACGACCGTGACGCAGCAGGTCGTCGCCGCGCGCCGCGAGCGCGTCGCGCAGCGTCTTCGCGTCGACGGTCTCGTTCGCGACGACGAGGACGTGCCGTCATAGCGGGCACCTCCTCCATCTCACGCGCGCTTCGAGGGCGCGAGGATCGCGTGCTGCGCGCCCGGGACGCCGTACTCGTACGGCGAGCCGACGACCTGCGGGATCTCGTCGAAGTTGAAGGTCGGCGGCGGCGAGCTGACCTGCCACTCGAGCGTCAGCGCGCGCCACGGGTTCGCGGGCGCGATCGGGCCGCTGCGCCAGCTCGTGATCATGTTGTAGAGGAAGACGAGCACCGAGAGCGCCGAGCCCGAACGACGCGAGCGAGATGAACATGTTGAGGCCCGCGAACTTCGGCGCGTAGTCGGCGACGCGGCGCGGCATCCCCTCGGTCCCGAGGAGGTGCATCGGGAAGAACGTGAGGTTGAAGCCGACGAACGTGAGCCAGAAGTGGAGCTTGCCGAGGCGCTCGTTGTACATCCGCCCGGTCATCTTCGGGAACCAGTAGTAGATCCCGGCGAAGATCGTGAACACGGAGCCGCCGAAGAGCACGTAGTGGATGTGCGCGACGATGAAGTACGTGTCGCTGACGTGGATGTCGATCGGGACGGCGCCGAGCATGACGCCCGAGAGGCCGCCGATCACGAACATCGAGAGGAAGCCGAGCGCGAACAGCAACGGCGTGTTGAAGTGGAGCTTCCCCTCCCAGATCGTCGCGAGCCAGCTGAAGATCTTGATCCCGGTCGGCACGGCGATCAGGAGCGTCGTGATCATCATCGGCACGCGCAGCCACGACGCCATGCCGCTCGACGAACATGTGGTGCGCCCAGACGGAGAAGCCGAGCACGACGATCGCCATCAGCGACAGCGCCATCAGCCGGTAGCCGAAGATCGGCTTCCGGCTGAACACGGATATGACCTCGCTCATGATCCCGAAGCCGGGCAGCATCATGATGTACACCGCCGGGTGCGAGTAGAACCAGAAGATGTGCTGGTAGCCGAGGGGGTAGCCGCCTCCTACCGGCGTTGAAGAACGCCGTGTGCATCACGTGGTCGAACATCGAGAAGAACTGCGAGCCGGCGATGAACGGCGTCGCGATCACGACGAGCAGCGACGTCGTGAAGTTCGCCCACACGAGGAGCGGCATGCCGCCAGAACGTCATCCCCGGCGCGCGCATCGTGATGATCGTGACGAGGAAGTTGAGCGCGGTCATGATCGACGACGCGCCGGCCCACTGCACGCCCTGGTTGAAGAAGATCGCGCCCATCGGCTGGTGGGTCGAGCTGAGCGGCGCGTAGCCCGTCCAGCCGCAGGCGAAGCGCGCCGACGATGAACGAGCTGCAGCATCATCATGCCGGCGATCGGCAGCAGCCAGAACGAGAGCGCGTTCAGGCGCGGGAACGCCATGTCCGCCGCGCCGAGCATCAGCGGCACGACGAAGTTCGCGAGGCCCGGCGAACGCCGGGATCACGAAGAGGAAGATCATCAGCGACGCGTGGACCGAGAAGAGCCCGTTGTACGTCTGCGGGTCGAAGTACTGGATGCCCGGCTTCGCGAGCTCGGCGCGGACGAGCATCGCGAGCAGGCCGCCGATGAGGAAGAAGAAGATCGTCGTGACGAGGTACTGGACGCCGATCACCTTGTGGTCGGTGTTGACCCGGAAGTAGTCCTTCCAGCTCTGCGCGCCGTGCCCCGAGTGGTCCTCTGCGCCGCGTCGGCTTGCCGAGCGCGTAGTGCGCCCAGTAGTCGAACGTGCCGATGCCGGCGAGGAAGCCGAGCGGCGCCGCGACGAGCAGCGAGACGAGGACGATCGGC